>NZAC01000006.1 GCA_002686085.1 Roseibacillus sp.
GGACCGGGCGTTTGCTTCTCTTCCGCACCGAGCGAAAGAATTCCTGCCAGGGACAACAATCCCAGCACCTTGTAACATCTCAGAGAGCTCATAGGCACCTTCTTGAGCCCAAATCCCTTCGGCGGCAAGGACGATCGAGGCTCCTCATTATTTCCTCGCCCCGCTGAAGCAGCCCATCAAGATCGCCAAGGTCGATTTGTGCATGAGAAACCATTAGCAGCCGGCAGATGATCAAGAACCCCATTCTTTCTGGTTTCAACCCCGACCCATCAATCTGCCGGGTCGGGCAGGACTACTATATTGCCACCTCGACCTTCGAGTGGTTCCCGGGGGTCCAGATCCATCACTCCCGCGATCTCGTCAACTGGAGACTACTTGGACACGCTCTCGAGGAGAGCCGGCTGCTCGACCTGCGTGGCGTACCCAGCTCTGGCGGAGTCTGGGCCCCGGCCCTCAGTCACCATGGTGGCCTCTTCTACCTATGCTATACCGTGGTCCACCAGCATGAAGCTGCCACCAAGGATACTCCCAACTTTCTCACCACCGCTCCCTCTATTGACGGGCCCTGGTCCGACCCGGTATTTATCAACTCCTCAGGATTTGATCCCTCTCTCTTCCATGATGAAGATGGGCGGAAATATTGGCTCAACATGGTCTGGGACCATCGTGCTGATCACAACCCCTTTCACGGGATCGTCCTGCAGGAATACGACCATCAGGCCGAATCCCTGATCGGGGAACCCCGTATGATTTTCAAGGGGAGCAAGATCGGCCTCACCGAGGGGCCGCATCTCTACCGCCGTAACGGATACTACTACCTTCTCACTGCCGAGGGTGGCACTGAGTATGACCATGCCGTGACACTCGCGCGCTCCCGCACGCTCGATGGACCATACGAGGTGCACCCTGCCAACCCCATCCTCACCTCTTCCGGGCGCGACGATCTCACCCTCCAGAAGGCCGGCCATGCCAGCCTCGTGGAAACCCCCGGCGGCGAATGGTACATGCCTCATCTCTGCGGCCGCCCCCTGCCTGGGACCCGTCGTTGCAATCTCGGTAGGGAAACCGCGATCCAGCAGGTCGAATGGCGGGATGACGACTGGCTCTACCTCGTTGAAGGTGGCAATGCGCCGCACGACGAAGTCAGCCCCCCGCAACTGCCCTCCCACTCGTGGCCTGACCTCCCGGACCGTCTTACCTTCGACTCCCTCCACTATGCCACTCCCCGGGGTCCTTCCGCCAACGTGATTCGGGACACGGAAAAGCTGGTCCTGCGCGGGTGCGAGTCTCTTGAGTCCAATTTCGAGCAGGCCATGCTGGCCCGTCGCCTCACCTTCCAGCAGGCGACAATCACCACCTCCCTCGAGTTTGATCCGACTTCCTTCCAGCAGATGGCGGGCCTCGCCCTTTACTACAACACCCACCTTTTCCATTACCTCTACCTCTCCCAAGATGAGAACCTTGGACCTTGTCTCCAGATCCACTCCTGCGATGACGGTACTTCCAACTTTCCTCTCGGTAAAAATCTCCTACCTGTTCCCCAAGGACCCGTCTACCTGCGAGCGACTCTTGACCATCGTGACCTCCAATTCTCCTACTCTACCGACGAGGCAAACTTTCACCCCGTAGGGCCGGTTCTCGACGCCTCCCTTCTCTCCGACGACCACGGAGATCACTGGGGCTTCACCGGAACCTTCGTTGCCTTGTGCTGCCAGGACCTGACTGGCGCCCGACTCGCCGCTGAATTCCACTTTCTCCAGATATCCGCCTCATGAATCTCCGCTCCTTTTTTATCGCTCTTACCGTATCGCTCGGAGGGTTTCTCTTCGGATTTGATGCCGGAATTATTTCCGGCGTCATGGAATATGCTGGCCCCTACTTTCAACTGGATGATGTCCAAACCGGATGGGCTGTTAGTTGCACGGTCTTTATCGCCATGTTCGCCATGCTCGTGGCAGGAAGGTTAAGCGATACCTTTGGTCGCAAACCTGTCCTCCTCACTGTGGCCTTTCTCTACGCGATCTCCGCCATCCTCTCTGCTTTGGCGAGCTCATACGAAATGCTCTATATCGCCCGAATGATTGGCGGGGTCGCCTTTGGAGCTGCCCTCGTAATCGCTCCCACCTACATCGCAGAAATTGCCGGGGCAAAAGACCGCGGCAAACTTGTATCTATTCAGCAGCTCAACATAGTTTTAGGATTCTTTGCAGCCTTTCTCAGCAACTACCTGTTCAACCACCTGACTACAGAAGGAGCAGGGATCTTCTTCCAGTCGGGAAGTTTTGCAGGCGAAACAGTCTGGCGCTGGATGCTAGGTGTAGAGGCCCTGCCTGCGCTCCTCTATTTTGGCTGCCTTTTTCTTGTTCCGAGAAGTCCCCGCTGGTTACTGGCCAACGGGCGGGAGACTGAAGGTGAGAGGGTCCTGGCCAAGATCCACGGCACTGAGAACGCCCAGTCCGAGAGCGCGGATATCCGAAAAAGCCTCGCGGAAGAACGCCTTGTCGCCGGATCCAGAATCTCGGATCTCTTCCTTCCCGCCCTCCGCTTCATCCTTATTGTCGGCATTGTCATCGGCATCCTTCAGCAAGCTACCGGGATCAACGCGGTCTATTTCTACGCAACCCAGATCTTCAAGCAGACCGGGGTGGGCGTCGACAATGCCTTCCTGCAAGGCGTGCTTCTCAGTCTCACCTCTGTGGTCTTCGCTACCATCGCCATTTTGACCATCGACAGAATTGGCCGAAGACCTCTGCTTCTTGTCGGCATCGCGGGAATTGCCATCTGTATGCTGCTCTGTGGGTTTGGCTTCCAAGGCGCCACTTATCAGCTGACCCCGGAGAAGATTGCGGCTCTGGAGGGAGTTGATCTGGCCAAGCTCTCAGCCGTGGAGAACAAGACCTTTACCTCCGACGTCGCTTTTAAAAATACCATGAGGGAAGTCCTTGGAACAGAGGCCTACAGCAAACAGGAGGGGGCCATCCTCGAAGCTGCGACCAACATGAATGCCACGATCGTGCTGGTGGGCATTCTCGGGTTCATCGCCTGCTTTAATTTCTCCCTTGGTCCAGTAATGTGGGTAATGCTCTCAGAAATGTATCCCAACCGGATCCGGGGGCTGGCAATCGGTAGTATCGGCCTCATCAACTCCTTCACCGCCTGGATCGTCACCCAGATATTCCCGTGGGAACTATCAAATCTCGGGGCAGCGCCCTCATTCTTCATCTTCGGCGGGATCGCCCTCGTCGGATTCTTCATTCTCTTCCGCATTCTACCAGAAACCAAGGGCAAGACTCTTGAACAATTGGAAGCAGACCTGGTACGGACTTAAAAATCACTCCTCATTCATGAAGCACCTTTTCCTCCTTCTTGCCCTCGCGGCGACCACTCTCTCCCTGTCCGCTACAGGCCAGCAACTTACCGGACGCTTTGCTCCTCCCGCTGGCAAGGTCCTCATCTTCGCAGGACAGGACAATGCCTCAGTCGGGGGCACTGCCAAATATCGTAACGGATATATCGAAAACGTTGGGGTCCCGGCCGGGATCACGCACTACGTCTATTTCTCCGAAGGGTGGACCAACAAGTTCAACCGGACCTTCGGCAAGGGAGTTGCTGGTCTCAACACCGAGACCGAATGGGCCTCCGGCCCCATGCACCAGAAGGCCTACCTTGATTCTCCATCCCTTGACCGCTGCGTCATGCACCTCTCCATCTCAATGGAGGGAAACTGTGAGGACAAGGTTGCCGACGGCACCTTTGACCACCTCATCGACGAGCTGGTCACCTTCGTCCGGGACCATCCCGAGCACCCCTTCCTCATCCGCATCGGCTACGAGTTTGATGGAAATTGGAACGGGTATGACCCCGACAACTTTAAGAAGGCCTTCCGTCGAATCGTAGACGGCCTGCGCAAGGACAAGCTTCCCAACGTGGCCACCTGCTACGCCTCCTCGAGCATGGCCACCCTTAAGCAGTTCGAGGAATATGATCCCGGGGCCCAGTATTACGACTGGGTCGGCTACTCCTGGTGGGGAGGCGATAAGGACGGCGAGGCCGCCCTTGAGTTTGCCCGTCGTCTGCAGAAGCCAGTCTTTATCGCCGAGGCCACTCCTCGCGGACTCTTTTTTGACAAGGACGACCCGGAAGAGGTCTGGGATACCTGGTTTACAAAGTTTTTCCAACACATCGACGACAATCTCGACGTAGTCCGGGCCGCCTCCTACATCAATGCGGACTGGGACTCCCAGGAGATGTGGGACGGGTGGGGCCAGTCCAGACTCGAGACTGCTCCCCTCCTGCGGAAGCGATGGCTGGCGAAAATGGCCGAGGACCAGTTCCTCAATGCCAGTGACAAGCCTTTCGAATTGATCAACTTCCCCTCTCCTTTCGCCCTCCCAACCAAGCAAATACTACCCTACCGCAACCCCTCGCTTCCTGTCGAGGAGCGGGTAGGAGACCTCTTGGCTCGGATGAACCTCCAGGAAAAAGTCGCACAGATCACTGGCTGGTGGGATCCCAATGAGGAGAAACTGCGAGAAGAAGGAAAGATCTTCACCCCGGAATTCTACGCCGCGAACTCCCCTCACGGGGTGGGTGAACTCGGCCCTCTGCACAACCTCACCATCGCTGAGGACGTGAAGCAGTATCGTGCCGTGCAGGACTACTTCCGCCGGCAAACCCGGCTCGGGATTCCTGCCATCCTCCATGACGAGGCCGCCCACGGGTTCATGCGCTTCGAGGCCAATTCCTTCCCTGCTCCCATTGGTCTTTCCTGCACTTGGAATCCACGCCTTCTGGTCAAACTCTACTCCCAAGCTGGCCGAGAGGCCCGCTCCCGTGGCATCTCGCATATCCTCTCCCCGATCGTTGATGTCGCGCGAGACCTTCGCTGGGGCCGCGTGGATGAAACCCTTGGTGAAGATCCCTTCCTCGTTTCCCGCCTCGGAGCAGCCATGGTCGAGGGTCTTCAGGGCTCGCGGGACGGCACCATCGCGAAAGGTCACGTTGCCGCCACCCTGAAGCATTTCGCCGGCTATGCCGGAACTGACGGAGGCCGGAACCGCTCTCCTTATTCCAACGGACCCCGACACCTTCTGGACGTCGATGTGGCGCCTTTCCGTCATGTCATCGACCGCGTCAAGCCTGCTGCTGTGATGGCAGCTTTCAATGAGATCGATGGCCTGCCTTGTCACGTGAATCCGTGGATTCTGAACGAGGTCCTCCGTGGCCAGCTCGGCTTCGACGGTCTGACCGTGGGAGACTATCAGGGCATTGATCTGGTGCGTAAATACCAGAACATTGGATCCTCTGACGCCGACGCGGCCCGCATGGCCCTGAACGCCGGCCTGCAACTTGAGTTGCCCAACCGGTTCGGATACCAGCACCTCCCTCGCCTCTTGCGCGAGGGGAAGGTCCAGATGGCGCAAATCGACGAGGCCGTCCGGGCGGTTCTCTCCCTCAAGTTTCGCCTCGGACTCTTTGAGGCGCCCTTCGAACTTGATGCCGAAAACGCTAATGCCTTGGCCCGCTCAGAGGAAGCCACCGAACTTGCCCGCGAGGCTGCGCGACAGTCCATTGTCCTTCTGCGCAACGAGGACAACCTGCTCCCCCTCGATCGCACCGCCTACAAAACTATCGCAGTCATCGGACCCAATGCTGCCACCTGCCGCCTTGGCTCTTACTCAGGGCGCCCCCTCAAAACCGTCTCCCTGCTCGAGGGCATCCGCGATCTTGTTGGGGAAAAGATTAAGGTCACCCACGCCGAGGGGTGCAAGATTGCCCTCAACGACACCGGGGACTCTTATGCCAACTGGCGCTACGTCAACGAAATCGAATTCGCCACTCTGTCCGACAACGAGGACCTCATCGACGAGGCTATCAAGGTCGCAAGCGAGGCCGATCTCGTCATCCTCGCTATCGGCGAAAACGTGCTTATGGGTCGAGAGGCCTGGGGAGGTAATCACGTTGGGGATCGCAGTAACCTCGATCTCACTGAGTCCCAGCAGGCCCTCTCCAGGGCCATCCTCGATACCGGAAAGCCTGTGGTAGCCTTCCTGAACAACGGCAGCCCAATCACTCTTCACGACCTCGGCGAGCAATTTCCAGCTATTCTGACCGGCCACTACGCCGGACAGGAAACCGGCACCGCAGCCGCTGAAATTCTCTTTGGAGAAACCTCTCCTTCCGGAAAGCTCACCGTGAGCTGGCCCCGCAGCGTGGGGCACCTTCCCATCCACTACAGCCAGCACGGAAGCTCACAGGTTTTTGACTACGTCGATTCCCCTCGGGGACCGGTCTATCCCTTCGGGTATGGCCTTAACTACACGACCTTCGAATACTCCAATCTCACTCTCTCCGCAGAGGAAATCTACCCCGAGGATCTTATCCTCGTGGGATTTGATCTGACCAATACCGGGAAACGAATCGGCACCGAGATCGCTCAGCTCTATGTCAGCGGACAGGGCTTTCCTCTCGCCCGACCCGGCCTTGAGCTCAAGGGCTTCCAGCGGATCACGCTCATGCCTGGTGAGACCAAGAGGGTGAGCATCGAGATTTACGCCGAGGACCTTGTCTTCCACGACAGCGCGTTGCAAAGATCCTTCCCGGCAGGCACCTATCAGGTGCGCGTGGGAGGGTCCTCCACCACTCTGAGCAAGCCTCTTTCTCTGAAGACTATTCCAAGGGCGACAACCGCCAAGATCACCGCTCATCCCTCGGGAGCTCACTCGGGATCCGGATCAAAATCCCTCAAGCCCGCCCGAAACACCGCTGCCAAAGAGCCTGCAGCCTCCATCAATTCCGAGTCCCTCCCAACTGCTCCCAGCGAAGATGTCCCTGCCGGGAAGCGCCCTAACGTTCTTTTCATCGCTATCGATGATCTGCGACCGGAGCTCGGCACCTACGGAGCCAAGGTCAAGACTCCGAACCTCGATAAGTTCGCCCGGAGTGGCACTCGTTTCGACCGCGCCTACGTCCAGCAAGCCGTCTGCGGAGCCTCCCGTCTTTCGATTATGACTGGGCTCTACCCCACCCTAACCGGGGAACAAACCTTCCATGTAAGCGGCTGGCGGAAGCGTCATCCCGATGTTCTGACCATGAACCAGCACTTTGGGCGTCAGGGTTACACCACCGTAGGACTGGGCAAGATCTATCACGGGACAGGAGGTTCCGGAGTCGATGAAGCAAACTGGACTCGCTGGATCAACCTCAATGTTCCCGAGTATGCCGACGAGACCAATATCAAGATCCTGAAGGAAGCGTTGGCGCGGAATGAAGTGGGCACAAAAAACGACCCCCCTAAAGGGCCTACCACCGAATCGGCCGATGTCCCGGACGATACCTATGCGGATGGGCAGCGTGCCAACAGGGCCTGTAAGCTTCTCGAAAACTTTTCGGAGGCTACTGCCACTCCCTTCTTCCTCGCGGTAGGGCTCACTAAGCCCCACCTTCCCTTCGTTGCTCCCCAGAAATACTGGGATCTCTACGATCGAGAGGACTTCAAAATGCCAGCCAACAAGGGCATCCCTCCCGGCTACCCCCTCGATGCTGCCAACCCCAAGGCCTACGAGTTGCATAAGTATAGTGATATCCTCGGCAAGGAACCGAAGGACTATCCCATGGAGGTGAACCAGCGCCTTCTACACGGTTACGCCGCCTGTGTGAGCTACGCTGATGCCTGCGTGGGAAAAATCCTCACTACTCTCGAAGAAACCGGACTCGACAAGAACACCATCGTAGTCCTCTGGGGAGACCATGGGTGGAAACTGGGTGACCATGGCTCCTGGTCCAAGCACACCAACTTTGAATGTGACACCCGTGCTCCACTCATTATCCGGGCCCCCGGCTACGAGGGAGGAACACCATGTCCACGCCTCGTCGAATTCATCGACCTCTATCCGACCCTCTGTGACCTGACCGGCCTTCCAGTCCCGGCTCACTGCCAGGGGCGCAGCTTCCGCACCCTCCTGGAAGATCCCACCGCGGGCCATCGCTACAATGCCTACAGCTCCTATCCATCGTGGAAAGCGCTCGGTCACAGCATCCGCTTCAAAACCTTCCGCTATACCGAATGGCACGCGGAAGAGTCTGATGAGGTGGTCGCCAGTGTCCTGACAGATCTCTCCAAAGATCCCGGAGAAGTCACCAACGTGGTGAAGGACCCCGCCTTCGCGGAGACTCTCGCAGAGGCCCAGAGTCAGCTCAGCGAGCGCCTCAAGACTGCTCGGGCACCCGCTCCTCCCAGAAAATTGGGCGGGCGGAAAAAGGCCTCTTCCAGCATTCCTCCCGTGAGAGGAAACACCACTGCGCTGGTTATCGACCCCGAGCTCGCTCGCCAGAAAATTGACGGCTTCGGAGGTTCTATCGCATTCTGGGGAACCCGGGCAGACGACAAGGCCCTTACCGCCGCCCTCAAGGAACTGAACACCTCCATTGTCAGGGCTCAGGGAGAAGTGACCAAGAAAGGCGTGGTCGACCATAACCGGGATGTCCTCCAGCGAGCCATGAAGATCAACCCAGACCTTCAGGTCCTCCTGAGCTTCTGGCAACCCCGCTCGTCCAAGAACCAGACACTGGATTACTGGCTCCAGACCGTCGAGATCAACGGTGGCCCTCAGTATACCCTGCGACCGGAGCGCCGGGCCGAGTGGGCGAACGAAATGGTAGCTCGCGTCCAGCAATATCTCGACTGGGGCATCAACGTCACCGCCATCGGAGTCCAAAATGAATCCAACTGGTCACACGAGGGCACTCAAACCTGCCGCTGGGAGCCCGGAGAACTTGCCTCCTTTATCGAGACGCTGGTCAAGCCTCGCCTTCGAAGGGCTGGTCTGGGCCAGCTCCGCATTGCCGCCCCCGATCTCGCGTTCATTGGTTCCGAGGCCAGTGAGCTAAAGAGCTTTCTCCCCGCCATCGCCAGTCCAGCCGTCGATATTGCGGCCTATCACATGTATGACAGTTATATTGACGGCGAGACCGGCCCTATCGATTACCTCGTGAAGGCAACGAGGGCCATCGCTCCTCTCAAACGGGAGCACTTCCCTGATAAGAGCCTCTGGATGACCGAAACCACCGGAGCCCAGTGGAACGGCGAGCAGTGGCACACCTACGGATGGACCCCCGAACTCACCGAGCACCAGAAGGCCATCAAGGCCGCACGCTACCTGCACATGACTCTCGCCGATGCCGGGGCTAACGCCTTCCTCTGGTGGGGCCTAGTCTATAGCCTCGCTCCCGAGACTGTCACGGACCGCAACACCCGGCAGAAACACCGCGATGAAGGACTCGTCCTCGTCAGCGAAAAACGCGGAGAGAATGGCACCCAGGCCTTTGTTGAGCGAACCAAGAAGTTCTACACCTTTCAGCAGTATTCCAGATTCGTAGAACCAGGCTTTCGACGCCTCGCTGCCCCCACCAAGGATGGATTACAGATCTCCGCCTACCGCTCTCCCGACCGCTCGAAGGTTGTGGTAGTTGCCATCAATGACACTGCCTCGTCCCATCCTCTCAAGATTTCTCTGAAGGGAGGAGGAAAAGCCCGGGCTTGGCAGACTGACCAGAAAAGGAACTGTGAAGAGGTCGAGTCCACCGCCGCCATGCCACCTCTCTCGGTTCGCACCCTTGTGTTTGAGTAGAGCGGAAGAAAGCCCCGCTATCAGAAAAATCTAAATCGCGCACCCGGGAAGGGGCCGCCCAGGACGGAGGTCCACGTAGTCCGAATCGCTGCCACCTCCTTCCCCGCGCACGAGATAAACCGGCACCCAATGCTCCTCGGTATTCACCGTAACCGTCCGGGCATTGGCATAACGCATGGTATAGGCCGCTCGACGTCGGTTACTGGTATTAGGCTCACTTCCATGAAGGACATAGGAATCGTGAATCGACAAACTCCCCGCCCGCATCTCGAGCGGAATGGCGGCAGCTACCATGTCAGGAGTCACTTCCACGGTAAGCCCGAGAAGATCATTTTCCCCGGTCGAAACCTTATCCATCTCAGGATATCCCTCATGGGTAGATGGGATCACCTGCATACACCCATTAGCTAGATCCGCATCGTCCAAAGCGAGCCAGACCGTTCCCACATCCGTTCCCTGGACCGAGTGCCAGTAGGTATTGTCCTGATGCCACGCCACCGGCAACCCATCTCCCGGCCGCTTAGAGATCACATGAGACATGATCAGAATAAGGTCCGGCCCGAGAACTGCTTCCACCGCGTCGAGGATCCGAGGATGACGACAGAGCTCCAGCCAGGCGTTATTACTGGCATGAGGCTCGGTGAGATATTCGGGTCGCGCCGGGACCTCCTCATTCTTTCCATCCTTATAGATGACCATGGTGTCCGGCATGTTCCGCACGAGAGAATCCAGCTCGGCATTGAGCCTCAGGACCTCCTCAGGATCGAGGACTTCGCGAAAAAGGCAGTAGCCAGCCGCCTTATAATCCACCGCGTTGGTATTGGGCCCATTCATCGTTGTTCAACGAAATCAAATTTCAGGTTCTCTTCGCGGGGAGCTTCACCACGTGTTTACTTTCCGATCCGGGCCGATCGAGCGCCATCCAAGCTCAGCCCCCGTTCAAATAATCAGCCCGTCAAGCGCTCCCGTACTGTCAGCAAAGGAATCCGCCTTCACTCCCATCTGCTGCTGGATAGTCACAAACACGTTAGAGAATGGGGTCTTACTGTCGCATTTTAAGTACTGGCCGTGCCGGTAGCCCATCTTGTTCCCTCCGGCAAGAATCAGCGGATAGTTGGTGTTGTTGTGGGTCTTGCTGTTGCTGCTGCCGTAAAGAATGCAGGTATTGTCCAGCACGGACCCATCTCCCTCTTCAAACTCACTGAGTCTTTTCATCAGATAAGCGAGGCATTCAGCCTGATAACGGTCCCACTTTCCCTTGGCTTCGGCTCCCTTCCCTTTGCCCGCCCCATGAGCCAACCCGTGGGCATCCTTGTTGAAACCCAGGAGCGACGGGAACTTGTTCGCGATAGAGATTGCCCCGTGCATGCTCGCCAACTGATAGGTCACGAAGCGGGTCGAGTCGGTCTGAAATGCGAGGGCAATCAGGTCCAGCATGGTATGAATGAGCTTCCCCGGAGTCTCGTTGTCCGCATCAAGGCTAAGCCCCTCCGCATTGACCTTGGGACGGGGGACATTCAGCCATTGCGCGGAGCGCTCCACGTCCTGCTCGATCTCACGCACTGAGGTTAGATACTGATCCAGCTTTCCCTGATCTGTTCTGCCCAGTTTACGATGCAGGGTCCTCGCCTCTTCAAGAAGCAGATCAAGGTGGCTTCCGGTCCGGGTGAGCCCCTTTCTCTGGGCCTCGATGGAGTCGCCATTCAACCCAAAGAGACGTTCAAAGACAACGGCAGGCCGGTTCAGGGAAGGAATCGGCTGACCGCTACTGGAGTAGGAGAGCGTATTCGCCCTGGTAGGCATGCCGACCCCTCCATCCGAGGAGAGCACCAAGCTGCTGAAGCGAGTACTCGCACCCAGTCTATGCCTTTGCGCCATGAACTGATCCAAGGAAATGGAGTTCTTCAAACCCGTTGCAGACAGGCTCAACTCCTCCCCGGTCAGGAAGGTATCACCACTGTCATGACCTCCGATTCTGCGGACCTTGGGGTGGGAGAGCCCTCCAAGAACCGTGACATGATCACGGAACGGCTCCAGCACCTCAAGGGACTTGTTAAAGGTAAAGTCCTGGCCCGATCCGTTCGGAAACCAGTTCCACTCCCCGAACTCTCCCCCCTGCTTGGGCAGGCTCACTCCGTAGGGAAAATAAATGGAACAGAACCTTCTTGGAGGCACCTTCGACTTGGGACCCCCTAGAGACTCCATCCAAGGCAGCGCCATGGAGATCCCGGCGGCCTTTAGCATCGTCCTGCGGTTCATGTAGTGGGCGCTCTTACTCATCAGTTTCTCCCGTTCCTTGTCACTATAGCAGTTACCCCCGCCCCTATCGCGATAAAAAAGGCTCACTGCTGGCAATGCGGGCCATGAGGGAG
This sequence comes from Roseibacillus sp., assembly GCA_002686085.1. Lineage (GTDB taxonomy): Bacteria > Verrucomicrobiota > Verrucomicrobiia > Verrucomicrobiales > Akkermansiaceae > Roseibacillus_B. The sequence goes on from NZAC01000006.1 coordinate 12,002, forward strand.
GGCAACCGGTAGCCATCCCGGGCGAACTCCCGGCTCAATTCCTCGATCAAAGGCGCATCCTCCAGCATGGCACTTCGCCCCAAGGCGTAGACATACAACTTGGTCACGAGGGCCCGGGTAAATTGTGCACGCCTCTCCGTAAGCATGTGGTCCTGCAGATCTGCCAGTCCCGCAACCTGGTGATTCCCAGGCAGGACAGTCGTGGTCGAGACCGCTTTCCGGCCCCGAGCGGTCTTCTCTCTTGGCAATCCGATCGCATCGAACCGTTCGAGGGCGATACCCCATGGGTCGATGCTGCGGTGGCAGTCCGCACAGGCTTCCTTTTTCCGGTGGAGCTCCATCTGCTCCCGGACCGGAAGCTTCTCAAAACCGCCGATACTTTCCTCAAGGGTTGGAACATCGGGCGGAGGAGGATTGGGAGGATCATTCAGGAGGTGCTCCCTGATCCAGACCGCGCGCTTGATCGGATGGGAGTCCACTCCATCAGATCCGGCGAGATGCACGGAAGCATGGCCCAGTAAGCCCCCCGGGCGACTTGTTCCCTCAAGAGGCACCCTCTCGAAGGCCTGAGATCGAGGTCCCTCCAACCCGTAATGTTTGGCCAAGCGGGCATTAAGCATGGTGAAGTCCGCATCGAGAAACTGCAGAGCCGAGGTGTTGCTCCGCAGAATTTCCCGAAAGAAAGCCTGGGTTTCCCGGACCATCTCGGGCTTGAGGGAATTATCGAAATTCCGGTAATACTGTGGGTTGATGGCCACCCGGTCTACTCCATCCAGATCAAGCCATTGGCTGCTGAATTGCTCGGCGAAGCGATCCGCCTTCTCGTCTCCGAGCAAACGGTTGAACTCGCTCTGGAGCACCTCAGGAACCAGCAACTCTCCGGAATCGGCAAGGGAAGAAAGAGCCTCATCCGGGAGGGAGCTCCACAGGAAATAAGAAAGACGAGCGGCCAACTCATGAGCATTCAGCCTCCGCCGCTTCTCCAAGGATGAGGGCTCAGTGAGGTAAAGAAAATGAGAGGAGGACAGGACGGCCGACAGGGTCTCCTGGAGAGCCTCCACCGGATGGCCTGATTCCTTCCGCATCAACTCGTAGTGCCTGAGCCACTTCGCCAGTTCCATATCCTGCACGGGCCGTCGCCAAGCTCGTCGCAGAAAGCGTCCCAGAATAACCCGGAGAGCCTTTGGATCCTCCACGTCTTCCCCCTCCCGTATGATCCTGCGGTGCAGGGGTGGCGGCCAGGAGGCATAGTCGTTCCGTATGATCTCCACTGACTCAATGATAATGCGCGGAAAATCCGGGTCCTCAGGGAAGAACTTGACCTTCTTCTTCCTCACCTTCCCCTTCTTGTCCTTCTCCTCAATGACCTCCGTCACCTCCTTGGGCCGAGGTTCCCCGTCATCGAGAACATTCTGGAGCGTAATGACCCCATTAAGTTTGCCACCCGGAACATCGGCCTCCGGAAGGGGAAGAAACTCGGATCTCAGAGGAATATCGTAATATTTCGGCGTTCTCGAGGAAACCTCGATTTCACCGGCATCATCCATGATGTTCAGGGTCAGACCCGAGACGAAATACCCATACCGAGCAAAGAGGATCGGGGCAGGCTGTCCTGGTTTCCGGTCGGTCGAGGCCTTCACCCGGATGGTGAATTGTCCCCGGCGCGGTGGATCCTTGAACGAACCATACCAGAAGTTCACCCGGCCCAGGCGCTCGGAGGAGTTTCCAGCATAGCGCCGACGATTAGGCCCCCTGATCCCTTGCTTGTTTCTCTCCACCGGAGAAACACTGCGTTCCGGTGGGTCGCCTTCCACCAGGATAAGGTCGAGAGCTTTCCGGGCTGTCTTGAGATAGTTCTCGATCTGCAGGGCAGTCATACCGAGGGACGCCCCGTTGTTTTTGAAGCCCTCTGGAGAACGGGCATCGGAAGGAAGGCTTTCCCCATAATTCATCTCCAAGCCCAGCAAGTCGGTCATGGTATGCTGATACTCGGTCCGGTTCAACCGACGCATTACCACCTGCTTACCGGTATTCTTGCGGACCTCCGCTGCCCGGCGCAACTCCTTCGTTAACCAGTCAACGAGCACTCGACGATCCCCGGCAGGTAAGGGGGGAGCTTTCTCCGGGGGCATCTCGCCCCGGTTGATTACATCGAGGGCATCGTGCCAAGTCTCGCCGGCATTACCGTGAACCATGTCCGGGTCGAGCGAATCGAACCGGAGGTCTCCCTTCTGCTTTTCGGGGCCGTGGCAGGAAAAACAATGCTTCCGCAACACGGGTTGCACCTCGTTTTCAAAAACTGTATCGCCCGTGGCACCCGAGGACAGGAGAGCAAGAAGAATACCGCTATGTCGCAGGGTGATCATGGATTTGCTTTCTCTCGGGCAAAAACTATCTCGAGCTCTCTGGCCTCTTCCATCACTACCTCTTTCTCTTTCCTTACCGCCTCCGCGACCGCTCTCGTCGCCAGTTTAAAATTCGGTGTATTTGCGACCTTCGAACGCGCCAACCTGCTCTCCGAAAGAAGCTCCTGATCACTCTTCTCCAGATGCGGATAGCGGGACCGCATCTTCCTCTCCATGATCTCTCGATTCGCTGTCACCAGCTGGAGAGCAGTGGTCTCCTTCGACTTTTCCCGGGCCTCTGCCAGAGCGGCGTGGTAGCGGGCTTCTGGCAAGTCCTTGAGCCCGGGGTGCAGGAGATGCAGGAGTTCCACCTCCGAGCGCTTGAGCTTGTTGATCCCATTTCTGAGGGCAAGGTATGCTGAATCCTCCGCGATCAACCGCTTGCTCTCCAACGCAATCTTCTTCCGCCGTTCCTTCACCGCTCTGAACACCTCCGGAAACTTCCGCGCAGCGGCTAACTTGCGCTCTTCTGTCTGGGCCACCAGATCACGGAATACCGCACTCTCCCGGTAGAGCTGATCCCTCGCAATGATTTCCCTGATCTTCTGCTGCTCTCCCGGTTCGTGCGGAAGCCAAGGACGCCTCGCCTGAAGTTCCTCAAGCTTCCTAAAGCTGTCCTCCCACCCTTCCACTCTGCCAGTGGCAGAGGCTAGAACAACGTCATCAAATGCCGCTCCCGGCCGATCAACCTGAAAGGCGAAGTAGTCCCGCTCCCGGTCCAGAATGGGGTGACTCCCAACCACCATATGATTCTCGTCTCCTACCCGGACAAGAATCTCCTCCCCGAAAATCTCGATCATCACCTGATAAAACCGATGCCGCTCAAACTGATGGGCACACTCTCCATGGATAGTCGGAAAATGGGGAACGGTCTGATCCCGGGCCGTTGTGACGCGGAAGCCATGAGGCCAGAGAAGCACCACCGCGTTATATTTCCCGGGAGTGCCGGTCATAATTCGAATCTCCTCCGCCCCCTGGAAGGCCACTTTGAGCTCAATAATGCAGTCCCCATATCGCGGCTTCTTGACGAAGACCCGCTTGTTTTCTCCCGGTATCCCAGCCCGCATCAAAGCGCCTTGAGCCACGGTCCACTGCTCCCTGAAGAACCAGCGAGCAGGCACGTCCTCAAGACTCTCGAAATCATCCGCGAGGAGAACCTGACCCCGCTGGCAGAGCTGAGGCTCAAGGCCTGCCCTCAAGCATCCCGAAGACAGCATCAGCAAGATCCCCGTAGTCAAGGCTACCTGGCGTCTGGATCCAAATCTGACTGGATTGGCCCTCATCACTACTTCCTCATCACTTCCAAGCTGGCTCTCTTCCGGGGCACGTCACTTCATCCCTCCTTCGAGTTTTATCGGGCCAGAACCCACGAGACGTAAAGCAGGTGTAATGGGTTTCACTGAACAGTTCTACAAAAGCCCACGGGGTAAAGGAAAGCCCCCTTATCAGCAATTCCCCATCGGTCCGGCACAAACTCTGAGGTGAGAGATGACAAGCCTGCGTAATTCCCCCAGCATCCGGGGGATGTCGATTGATTCTGCTGGTCCAGAGAAAGAGAAACGATCCGGTTGGCTCGACTGGATCGAGCGGGTGGGCAACCGCCTGCCCCACCCCATGACCCTCTTCATCGCCGGGACGGTCCTGATCCTGGTCCTGTCGCAGGTCGCAGACGTCGGAAACTGGTCCGCCGAGAAAACCGTGATGAAACTCAATGCCGAGGGAGTCAAGGTCAGGACGGTGGAGACCGTCACCGCTACCGGCCTGCTCGCCGGGGACGGAGCCTTCTGGGCCATCAAGAACATGGTAAAGAATTTCACCGAATTCGCCCCACTCGGGGTCGTCCTGGTCGGCATGCTCGGAATCGGGGTAGCGGAACGGAGCGGAGCCATTGGAGCCCTGCTCAAGGTTTGCATGCTGATTACCCCCGCACGCCTGCTGACCCCTTCCATGATCGTGATCGGGATCATGTCCTCCATGGCCCTCGACGCTGGTTACGTGGTCCTTCCCCCAATTGCGGCAGCCCTCTACAAGTCAGTTGGTCGCTCCCCCCTGGTGGGACTTGCCGCCGTCTTTGTGGGCGTGTCGGCAGGCTTCAGCGCCAATCTCTTCATCACCGGACTGGATCCACTGCTGGCAGGCCTGAGTACAGAGGGAGCCCAGATCCTCGAAGCCGATCGCGATCCAGTAGCCCCCACCGCCAACTGGTGGTTCATGATTGTCTCCACCTTCCTTCTCACCCTTGTCGGATGGGGAGTAACCGCCTGGTTTGTGGAACCACGCTACGCCCGGAACAGTCCGGATCAGGGCGGACCCACACCCCTTACCGAGGAGGACCTCCTGGCTCGCAAAATCACCCCCGGGGAACGCCGGGGCCTGAAGGCCGCCGGGGCGGTCTTCACCGTCTTTTTCGTCCTGCTCCTCCTTATGATCAACCCGGGAGGTCATCTTCCCTATGACCCTCCCCTCGCCGGTAATGACGGCCCCTTCCCGCGCTGGGTCGCCGCTATCGTCCCCCTGCTCTTCTTCTGCTTCCTGCTGCCGGGGCTGGCCTACGGGATCGCGGCCGGGGAAATCAAGCGCGACCACGACGTAGCCCACATGATGGGTAAGACCATGGCCGATATGGGTCCGTATATCGTCCTGGCCTTCTTCGCTGCCCAGTTCGTAGCCTACTTCAAGCACTCAAACCTCGGGGAGATGATGGCCCTTGCTGGTGGCCAGGCCCTGGCCTCCGCCTCCTTCCCGCCCTGGGCCCTCATCGCGGCCTTCATCCTCCTCGTCATGGTCGCCAACATGTTCATCGGGTCAGCCTCGGCCAAGTATTCCTTCTTTGCCCCGGTCTTTATTCCCATGTTCATAACCGGAGCCTCCATCAGCCCGGAACTGACCCAGGCTGCCTACCGCGTCGGGGACTCCTGCAGTAACATCATCACCCCGCTGAACCCCTACATGGTAATCATCCTGGTCTTCATGCAGAAGTATATGCCCAAGGGTGGCATCGGGACCCTCATCGCCCTCATGCTTCCCTATGCACTCGTCTTTGCGGTGGTGTGGACCGGCCTGTTGATCTTCTGGATGTCCACCGGATTTGAGCTCGGGCCAGAGGGCCCGCTCTGGCACGGTCAACCGTGACGCAAGCTCAAGGACTGGATATCAGAGCCCTCTTCCTGAACGCATGTCTGACCAAAAGTTCTACAAATTCTTCGATGATTATCTCGAGGAACACCTTCGCCAGCATCCGGTCTACGCCAGCCAGCTGGGAGACCACCGCTACGATGACCAGATCGAAGACCTCTCCGTCGAGGCGCGACAGAACCGGACTGCACTGCAGCACGAGACGCTCGCGAGGCTCACATCCGAAATCAATCGTGACGATCTAAGCCGCTCCGCACAGATCGATCTGGAGGTCTTTCGCCACCATCTCGAGGAGCAAAGCTGGCTGGCTGAACATATTCCAGCATTCGAGGAGGACCCCCGAACCTACAACCACTACCTGAGTGGCAGTGTCTACAGCCTGCTCACCCAGTCGAGCCTTCCCCACGAGGAAAACATCTCCAATGTCATCGCACGAATTCGGCAACTCCCGGAAGTAGTCACTGAGGCCCGACGCACCCTGACCAACCCTCCCCTGCCTGTCCTTGAGACCAGTATCAACCAGAACCGTGGGGTGATCGGTTTTTACGAGAAGGGCATCTACGAACTGGCGGGGGATTCCCCGCAATGCACAGAGCTGAAAAAGGTCGCCGACGACCTGCTCGTTCACCTGCGTGCCTATCAGGAGTTCCTTGAAACCGACCTTCGCGCCCGGGCTGGAAGTGAATGGCGACTGGGCAAGGAGAAGTTCGACCGCAAACTACAGTTCGCCGCCAACGGCGACATTACCGCCGACGAGGTCCTCGCCCGCGCCGAGGACGAATTCCATCGTGTCACGGGTGAAATGTACGTCACTGCCCGGCAACTCTGGGGCAGATATCACCTCGGGACGCCCCTTCCTCCCGATGATGCAATTGGACGCCATGAGACGATCACCCGGGTGCTTGATGCGGTCGGCAGGGAACACGGCGAACCGGCAAACCTCCTCGCTGATGCCCGGGCTACAGTCGAGAAACTGAAGGACTTCATCGCAAAAAACGATATCCTGCGTCTGCCAGACCCTGACCGGTGTGAGTTGAGGGAAATGCCGGAGTTTCACCGCGGAAACTCCTTGGCATACATCCAGCCCGCTCCACCCCTCGACCCGGAAAACAGGACTATTTATGCGATCAGCCCCCCTCCCGCTGACTGGGATGCAGACCGGGTGGAAAGTTTTCTGCAGGAATACAACCAGCACATGCTGCAGATCCTCACCATCCACGAGGCATACCCGGGCCACTATGTGCAACTCGCCTACCACAATCGGGAGACCTCACCGGTTCGCCGCCTTCTACTTTCTGGCGTCTTCATTGAAGGGTGGGCCGTATACACTGAGCAAATGATGCTCGACCAGGGATATGGTGAAGGAGACCTCTCCCTGCGTCTGACACAGCTCAAGTTCTACCTCCGTGCAGTAGCTAATGCGATTCTCGATCACCGTATGCACTGCACCCGGATGAGCGACGACGAGGCTCTCGGCTTCCTGATGGATCAGTCCTTCCAGTCGGAGGGAGAGGCCCAGCTCAAGATCATCCGCTCCAAACAGTCTACCGTGCAATTGAGCACCTACTTCGTGGGACGCATGGCTCTGTATGATCTACGCCGCGAGATCCAGAGAGAACAAGGAGCCGAGTTCGATCTTGGACGCTACCATGAGGCCGTTCTTGCCCACGGTTCTCTACCAGTGAAATACCTCGGAGAACTAGTCAGGGAACGGCTTAGTAGTCCCCGCTAGCTCCAAAAAAAGGCTCCCCTGAGGGAGCCTTTAGGAAAAATGGGTATGATGAAGACTACTTCTTCTCTTCCTGCCCCTTGATCGAGAGCAGTTCTACTTCAAAGATCAGAGTGGAATTCGGTCCGATATCCCGCCCGGCCCCCGACTTTCCGTAGGCCAGATCTGCCGGGATGAAGAGCTTGTATTTAGCCCCGACCTCCATGAGCTGGAGCGCCTCGGTCCAACCCGCAATCACACCATTGACAGGAAACGTAGCAGGGGTTTTCCGGTCGACTGAGCTATCGAAAACCGCCCCGTCAATCAGAGTCCCATGATAGTGAACTGTGACCGTATCAAGGGGAGTCGGCTTTGCCCCCTTGCCCGCCGAAATCACTTCATACTGAAGTCCTGACTTGGTCACCTTGACTCCCTCTCGCTTCTTGTTGTCCGCAAGGAACTTGGTCCCCGCTGCGAGGTTTTCTGCTGAAGCCGAAGCCGCCTTGGCCTCTGCCTGCTTTTGCATTTCAGCCTGAAATGTCTCCATAATCTTTACTGCATCAGCTTCCGAGATTTTTGAATCTTTCCCGGTGAGACCCTCACGCAGGCCCATGACAAGATTTTCGACATTCAGTTTTATTCCGTCCCGATTGATTGTCTCCCCGATATTGCGTCCAATCAGGTAGGAGGCCTTGTCACGGTCGGATTCCAGTTTTGGTTCTTCTGCCTGAACCGACGTGGCGACGAAAGCCAACAGGAGTGAGGCAGCAGTGGCGTGCTTGAGCATGAAACGCACCCTTGGCCCGGAAATGGCAAAGTCAACTCATTCCTACCCACAGAGCATTGAAACGTGCGGAGAATTATTGATACTCAGATCAGATGAAGATCCTGATTGTCTCCTGCAGCCTGCATCCAGAAAGCCGTAGCCGTTGTCTCGCCGGCGAACTGGAGTCCATCTGGCGAGCGTATGACCGGGCGGAAATATCCTCTCTCGACCTGCGGGATCTGAACTTGCCGATCTGCGATGGAACTTCCGCCTATGGGCATCCTGATACGGCGATATTGCAAGAGCGCTTTACCAATGCGGACGCCGTGGTATTTGCCGTCCCGATTTACAATTACGACATTAACGCTGCCGCAAAGAATGCCATCGAGCTCGCGGGACGCCAACTCACAGGTAAAGTCGCCGGCTTTCTCTGCTCAGCCGGAGGAGAGCGAAGTTACATGTCGGTAATGGCGGCGGCCAACAGTCTCATGCTCGACTTCCGAACTATTATTCTACCTAGGTTCGTCTACGCAGGGAAAGGGGAGATCTCTGACGCGGGTGAACTCAACAAGGATATCCGTGAGAGAGTTGCTCAATTCGGGGAGGAGTTCCTTCACCTCGCGGAGGCACTACACTCGGCCTAGATATTATCCTCCGCCACATGCGTATCGATCTGTCAGCTATCGCACGTCGCGAAATGCTCGTCCGTTCCTCGCTGGGATTCGGGTCTCTCGCATGCAGCGCCTTGCTCGATAAGGCCAGGGCCGGGGGCATGATCGAGCGGCACCTCACGCCAAAGGCGCGCAATATCATATTCCTGTTCATGGAGGGGGGCGTGTCCCAGGTAGACTCCTTCGACTACAAGCCCATGCTCGAGAAGCACCACGGCAAAGACCCCTACAAGGAAATCGGACAGATTGAAAAAACGCAGTTCGAGTCCATCGGCAAGGTCTTCAAATCTCCCTGGGCTTTCAGGAGGCGAGGTCAAACTGGAGCCTGGGTTAGCGACCTCTTTCCCAAAGTATCCGAAGTAGCGGACGAGCTCTGCATCGTTAAATCGATGACCTCGCGCTTTCCCGAACACACCAGTGCTAACTTCTTTCTACACAGCGGAACCGGTCTTCAGGGAAGACCCAGTATGGGCGCGTGGGCCAGTTACGGACTTGGAAGCGACAACGATAATTTACCCGGCTACGTGGTTCTCAATGGGGGCCAGATCCCCTCAGGAGGTCTCGATTGCTTCAGCAACGGCTTTCTGCCAGCAACTGCCCGGGGAAGTCTCCTCAATGCGATCGGTGCTCCTCTTGCCAACATCACCTCCAACGAACGTAGTGCCCATTCGCAGGCCCTAAAGAGACGATTAATCGGCCATCTCAACCAGCAAGTCCCGGAAATGTCGCCAGAGCTGGAGGCTGCCATTGCCAACTATGAACTCGCCGCCCGCATGCAGCTTGCGGTTCCCGAGGTTATGTCGCTGGAGGGAGAACCTCAGTCCATCCGGCGCCTCTATGGCCTGAATGCCGACTACCCACACACTCAGACTTACGCCCGGCAATGCATTATCGCCCGCAGACTCGTAGAACGGGGAGTCCGCTTTGTTGAGCTCACCATTCCAATGGTCAACGGCTTTCAACGCTGGGATGCCCACGGCGATATCGTCAGGAACCATGGCGACAACGCCCGGGCAGTAGACCAGCCGATCGCCGCCCTATTGCGAGACCTCCGGAGTCGTGGAATGCTCGATGAGACCCTCGTCCTCTGGTCAGGCGAATTCGGTCGCACGCCTTTCGCACAGGGAGGGTCCGGTCGAGATCACAATGAGCACGGCTTCAGCCTCTGGATGGCAGGAGGAGGCATCAGGCCGGGCATGTCTTACGGAGAGACGGATCCATGGGGCTACAAGGCTGTCTCGGGGCGCTTGGAGATACATGATCTACACGCCACTCTCCTCCACCTCCTCGGAGTGGACCATGAAGCCTTTACTCATCGATTTGGGGGACGGGACATCCGTCTCACCGATGTTCACGGCCGGGTTGTGAAAGAACTGCTGGCCTGAATTGTGAGGAGTCCTACTCCGAACGCCTTACCAGAGTGATTTTTCCCTCGTCGCCTGTGGTAACATTCTTGAGACCTACGATGAGCTTATCATTCTCAATCTGGTGACTCACCTTGACAGTCTCTTCTTTCTTATCACTGTCCACGCTCTTCAGGGTCAGCGTCGCTACTCCACCTTCGTCTGCCCATTGGCCCATACCCACGCCGCCATTTTCGTCGGCGCTTACGTGCATCACCTCTCCACTCTCAGGATCTACCGCGATCAGGCCTTCCGAATTGTCACCCGGCACCTTGATACTGAGACCCAGAACCCGGTCCTCAATCCGCCAGGTATAGGTGAGAGAGATCGCTTGGCCGTTGGTATCCTGGTCTACCCAGGTTCCGATCAGGGTTCCCAACCCGGCACTCTCAAGAATTTCTGCAAGATTTTCGGCTCGCGAGGATGCTCCAGAAATCAGGAACATGGCGGAAAGAACAAGGGCAAAAAGGGTGCTGTTTTTCATCGCAAACCAGGTACACCCTGCCCTCTGGTGAATCAAGCTCCCGTTACTCGGAAAGAGTAGAATTTTTTACCCCCACACGCTCCTGTTCTTCGGGCGGGCGAGACCGCCACAAACTAGCCAGTATGCTCCCTATCAGGCAGTGGTAGAGAGCAGAAATCGCGCATACCATGGCCGCTCCGGGCTGGGCCGCAAAATGAACCTTGGCCAAGGTCGCCCCGAGGCCGGAATTCTGCATTCCTACTTCGATGGAGACCGTCCTCCGCTCCTTTTCACCTAGGCGGAGGAGACGAGCCCAGAGGTAGCCCATCACAAATCCAGCAACGTGAAGAACAAAGACCGCAAGAAGTAACATGTTGAGATTTTCGAGGATGCGCTCCTTGTTGCCCCCAACAATCCCGCCGACAATGAGAACGATCACCGCAATGGATAAAAGCGGCGAAACCTCTCCTGCCACCTTCCGGGCTTTTAACCCGAGAATACGGTTGAGAACCAGTCCTGCCACTACCGGCACCAGCACTACCGCCAGCATCGCCTTTAGCATCGCCCACGCATCGACAGGAATGGGAACTGCCAGAGATGCATAGCCTTTGGTCAGATAGGGTGTCAGAGCAATCGCAAGCAGGGTTGAGCACATCGTCATCAGAACACTGAGAGCGACATTGGCCCGAGCAAGATAACTCACGACATTGGAGGCGGTTCCTCCGGGACAACAAGCCACGAGGATAAGTCCAAGTTTAAATTCGTCATCAAGCCCAAAGAGAGTAGCAACTCCCCACCCGAGGAATGGCATGATGAGAAATTGAGCCAGCACTCCGATGACCACCGCCCGCGGAACAGAAAGGGCCTGCTTCACGTCATTAAAACTCAGGGTCAATCCCATACCCAGCATGATCACTCCAAGCCCGAGAGGAACCAGCTTGAGGTCTGTTCCCGGAAAGGTCTCCCTGACGAACCATGTGAAATGAGCGGGATATATCCACGCCCACACGGTCCCGAGTAGGGTCCAGAGCCAGAAGAGCCTTGCTGCCGTTCTTACCAACCGCATTGGGGCCGAGACTCCTGTAATTTTGGCGTAAGGTCACGAACCGTTTTCTGTTCCGATGGGCAGATCCCCCGTGGGCTATTGTCCTGCGATACCGGGACGGGCTGCTACCCAAAACTTCGGTCCCTCTTCGAGATCCGGATTCGCTGCTATTGGCTCAGCATTCTTTTTCCCACCTTGGGGTGGACGATTCTTGTGGGCGACCAGCTACAAGTAGATTGCATTGCCTCTGACAGACCTTCAGATTCTCCTCCGTTGGATCTTCAATTCCCCATCACCCAGATTGCCCTCGATTACCAGTCAACCTCGGAAGCCCTCGAAATGGCTGCCATCGCGGTAGAGGCGGGCTTCGACTGGCTGGAAATCGGCACTCCTCTGGTCACCTGTCAGGGACTTGCGCCTGTGCGCGCCGTGGTCGACGCCTTCCCCTCCATACCAGTCGTTGTTGACTATAAAACCATGGATGGAGGTAGCCGTAATGTCCGACACACTAAAGAAGAGGGCGCCCGAATAATGACGGTCTGTGGCAACGCCTCCGACGCTACGGTGCTCTCGGCGATTAGCGCAGGCAAGGAGCTCGGCATCGGGGTGGTCGTAGACACCATCGGCGCTGTAGACAAGCCCTCACGAGCGAGGCAGTGCCACATGTGGGGAGCAGACCTCGTTTACCTTCACTACAGCGCGGATGAACGAAGTGCAGACCCAAACCGGGATTCCATCCAGTGGCTCTCCGCCACCCTTGATGCCACTTCCGGGCCGGTCGGCGTGTCAACCTTTGGGGTGACTGATGCCGTTCAAGCCGCGCGCATGGGAGCAGATTACTTTATCATCGGGCATCCACTCACCGCAGCCAAGGATCCTCACTCCGCTCTCAAAAACTACGTAGAAGAAGTGAAGGGCAACTACCGCTCCCGTCACTGACTTTTGTCCTGTCATGCCCAATTCCAGAACTGACCTTGCTGTTGTCAACTATGCCGCGGAGCCCGACAGCGTCGAGCTGCGCGAAATTCCAAGGGCTACCATAAAATCCGACGAGGTCCTCTTGGAGGTAGAAGCAATCGGAGTCTGTGGAAGTGATCTCCATATGTGGCAGGGCGGTGTGAGCTGGGAAATGAATTACCCCGTCGTGCTCGGTCACGAGTTCTGCGGAAGAATCAGGGAGGTTGGCAATGACGTCCAAGGTTGGCAGGAAGGCGATCGCGCCGTGAGTGAAACCTCTGCGATCATCGACCCACTCAGCCCTCTCAGCCGCAAAGGCTTATACAATCTTGATCCATCCCGCAGGGGCTACGGCGCTCTGGTCGATGGGGCTATGCGCAAGTTCGTCGCAGTGCCTCAGCGCATCCTGCACCGCCTGCCGGAGGGCGTGCCCTACGAACATGCCGCCCTGACCGAACCGTGCTGCGTTGCCTACAACGCTGTGGTGCATAACGGAAACGTCAGGCCTGGGGATCGTATTCTGGTGATTGGGCCGGGTCCCATCGGTATTTTCTCGGCTCACCTCGCAAAAATCGCAGGTGCGGAAGTGGCCGTGGCAGGACTGGCGTCTGATGCGACCCGTTTGCAGGTTGCCGAGAAGTATGGCTGCACCCCCTTGACCGAAGGAGTCGAGGAGTGGGCCCGAAGCGGAGATGGACTGGGTTGTGATGGCGTTATTGATGCCGCGGGAGCCTCCAGCGCCCTTAAGACCGCGATCGAGGTCGTGCGGCCCGCCGGCTGGATCAGCAAGGTAGGCTGGGGCCCTCAACCCCTGAACTTCAGTCTGGATCCCCTCGTTCAGAAAAACGTTACTCTTCAGGGCAGCTTTAGCCACAACTGGCCCATGTGGGAAACGGTCATTGCAATGATGGCCAGTGGTCAACTTGATGTCACCCCCGCTCTCGGCGGAATCTGGCCCCTTAACGAATGGCATCATGCCTTCGATACAATGCACAACCGTCAGATCGTCAAAGCCGTCCTTACTCCAACGGCCAGCCATGAATGATTAATCCGAACTACCTTTGCCCTGCGCTTCATCTTGCCGGAAGAGCTTTGGCATTGCCCTTTGGTAAAACCATCCCTTCCCTCTTTTAACAGGGTTTATAATATCCGGCGAGAGCTCGAATTCACCCGGTTCGCCAATGAGCGCCCCGCTAGCAACCCATACCCGACACTCTTACTCCATGAAAATTCTAGTCACCGGCGCGACCGGCAAGGTTGGCCGAGCGTTTATCAACCGTATCATTAATGGCAACGAGCTCCCGGATGCCACTATTCGTGCCCTGTGTCACAACCGAACTCTTCCAGAGCAAGAGGGGCTTGAAATCATCAAGGGCGATATCTCGATCCGCTCTGACGTGGAAAACGCATTATGTGACATTACGCACGTGGTTCACCTTGCGACCTGTAAGGAGACTCCGGACAACGTCATGGATGTGACCGTCAAGGGGCTCTTCTGGCTCCTCGAAGGATGCCGCTCAAGTCAGTCCTTTGAGCAGTTCATTCTCATCGGGGGAGATGCGGGTATGGGCCACTTCTTCTATCCCCACCCTCTTCCCGTTACCGAAACTCAGGCTCATAGTGCCTACCCCGGGTGCTACGCGCTTTCCAAGGTGCTCGAGGAAGTCATGCTTGAGCAGTACTATATCCAGTATGATTTCGCCGGATGTTGCCTCCGAGCTCCATGGATTATGGAAAAAGACGATTTCCGCTATACGCTCACGTTCGGACAGGATGTATTTGGAGGCCCCCGGTGGTGCGACCTCGTAGATCCTCCAAGGGCCGCAGAGTATGCCTCCAGCGAAACCATTCCTGTAATGCTTGACCCGGAAGGCGTCCCGGTAAAACGAAACTTCATCCATCTGGATGACCTGCTTTCTGCCATCATGGCGGCAATCCAGAATCCCGAGGCCTCTCATCAGGAAACGTTCAATGTGTGTATGGACGAGCCTGTCGATTACCGGGCCGTCGGCCAGTATCTCGCCACCTCACGGGACCTCCCCAGTGTTGAGATCACCACCGATTTCCACAGTACCTGGCTCGACAATTCCAAGGCTAAGTTTCTCCTAGGATGGCGTCCAACCGTAGATCTTCATACTCTCATCGACCGGGCATGGGATTACCAGCGTGCCGAGGAGGATCCGCGAACGATCTGGTATCCTGGCTAGTCTCAGCCTTCGAGCTCTTTTCAGAAAAGGGACAGAGAGACTAACGGCTCTCGCTCCACAGACTATCCCTACTCTGCTACGATACCCACATTATCAATCGAGAGACCACTGTAGGGGTCAAGGCTCTGGTCGCTTGTGAAGTTCCACTCGATAAAGATCTCCTCACCTGCTGCCTGCAGAGGCAGAGGAATCTCTGTAGGAATCCAATCGATATCGAACACTGTCATATCGAGAGGCACCTCATTCCCGAGCACAACTTCATCCGCAGCACGCAGGAACCGCACTACCCCGGCATCTGAGAATCCATCCGCATCACGATAGACCTCGAAGGTCAGGCGTGCAGCAGCCAGTCCCGACAAGTCAATTGCAGGGGAGCGCAATGTGACGTTGGAATTCGGGCCATAATCTCCAAGATTCGTCGACCAAGCATTCGCTGAGTTCCCGGCTCCCGAAATCGGCCCCGTCGTGCCTGATGGAGTTCCCAGCTCCCAGACGGTGTTCCGATCAGGATCATTCTCGAACGTCGTCCATCCCCCTTGACCTGATTCAAAATCATCGAAGAAGGTCGGAGGAATTGGACCAGCAACCAGTTTGTACAGCCGGTTGGCATCCGCAGGTCTTGGGATCGAGACTGAGTTCACCGGAGGAGTAGATGCAATTGCCTCAAGACCCGGGACGAGCTCCCAGGCAGAAGGGCTTGGATTACCAACCGGATCATCACTGCTCACGATGGAATATTCCTGACCGGAGAAACTGTTCCAGGTAAACTCAAGATTGTCTCCACCGTCGGGAGAGCTCACTTCAAAAAGATATCTGTCAGTCATTCTCGTTCCGATGGCATAAACCGGTGGACTTCCATTCTCGACATCACCCAGCGCCACAATTCCCGGAATACCAGGACCGCTGATTGCTACGTCAGTCCACTCCCCGCCACCCTGCTCGCCAAACACATTATCAAACGGAAAAAGACCGGGAAGTGAGATAGCGAGGACCGCGGAAACTTCTCCACAACAGCTTGGATCTTCTACCACAAACCTTCCGTCCACGGTATCCATGACGAAGTAGTTGGTGTCGTCAGACTGGAGGTGGATGGTGTAGTCACCCGGAGCGTAATCCCTCATATCGAGATACCCGTTGTAGCGGACCGTAAAATTATCTCCTCCATTATCGACAAAGGGTTCATTCCTGGTGGAAAAGTTTCCTCCCCCTCCATGACTGGCATAGGGGACGATAGCAGTCACCGAGGAGTTGGGAGCCGGGTCGCCGGAAACGTGAATGTCATAATTATTCCGACCCTGTCCGTTGAGAATCACTCCGCCATTATACTTGTTCTCCTGGTAATCGAGGCCCGGGGTCTCGAAATCTGGACCATATACGGCGCCATCCGGCTGCGGATTGATCGGAACAAAAGAGGGCTGAACGATTGGCGCGTCCGGCAATGAGTCTTCATCGAGGGGATTACTCCGAAACACTATCTCTTGGCCATCTGCGAGACCGTCTCCATCAGTATCACTTTCAAGAGGATCAGTTCCTGTGTCTCCACCGCCAACAAAGGTGCCGGTGTTGGTTTCCACCCCATCACTCAAGCCGTCACCGTCAGTGTCGGGATTGGCTGGATCCGTCCCGATAGTGACTTCCGTGCCATCAACAATGCCGTCATTATCAGTATCCTCAGTCGTTGGGTTCGTTCCTCCGGTGTATTCCGCGAGATCAGAGAGTCCATCGTTATCAAAATCTCCATTTGCAGACAGCTGGCTCAAGTCGTCGATATCAGCCCAGAGAAGCTCCCATCCATCAATGAGGCCATCATCGTCACTATCGGTAGAGTCCAGACCAATCGGATACACAGGCGGGCTCCCATTTTCGACGTCGCCAAGAGCTGCGATACCGTTGATACCGGGGCCGCTGATGCCGACATCAAACCAATCACCGCCACCCTGCTCGCCAAATACATTGTCAAATGGGAAGAACCCCACAGAGGTAATCGTAAAGGCTGTGGTCTGATTCTGGGGGCAGCAATTGTGCTGTGCGACAACCTGCCCATCCTCCGTATCCATGATGAAATAGTTGGTGTCATCGGCGCCGAGGTGGATGTTGTAGGTCCCCGGGGCAAAGGATGACATATCGAGGTATCCATTGATCCGGACGGTGAAATTGTCACCCCCACCATCGAGCCAAGCGGCGTTTCGGGTGGAGATCTGGCCACCTCCATTCCCATAACTGGCCCAGGGCACGATATCCGTCCGGGAGCGCAACGGGCTTGGGTTCCCGGAAACGTGAGCGTTATAATTGCCCTCTGCCTGATTGTTTAGGACCACCCCTCCACTATAGTGATTTTCCTGATAGTTGAGCCCAGCCTGACTCAGGTCAGGCCCGTAGGTGATACCAGCCGCGATCTCATTGATCGGAACAAAGGAAGGCTGGATTACCTCGAAAGACGGAATACTGCTAGAGTCATTTGGATCAGTATTCTCTGACACTTCCAACCCGTCACTGACGCCATCATTGTCGGTATCAATATCAAGCGGGTCAGTTCCTGTATCGCCGGCATCCACAAAAATCCCGGTTCCGGTCTCGGCCCCGTCAGGTAGTCCATCGCTGTCGCTGTCCTCGTTGAGAGGGTTCGTCCCGGCAGTGAATTCCACCCCGTCGGGAAGCCCATCGTTGTCAGAGTCCTCGTCAGTTGGATCAGTTCTGGCCGCATATTCCTCGAGGTCAGGAAATCCGTCATTATCAAAATCCCCATCTGCAGTGAGCTGCGTCAGCTCATTGATGGCACCCCAGGAGACCTCCCATGCGTCCGGGAGACCATCTCCATCTTCGTCAGCGGCAGGCAGGCTGATGATGTAGACTGGTGGGCTGCCGTTCTCGGTGTCTCCGAGGGCCACGATCCCGGGAATGCCAGGTCCGCTGATCGCCACGTCGGTCCACTCACCGCCACCCTGCTCGCCAAACACGTTGTCGAACGGGAAGAGGCCGGGGATCGAGATGGTGAAGGCCTGAATGCGCTCGGCGCAGCAGTTCGGATCATTCGCAATCACAGTACCGTCCACGGTGTCCATCACGAAGTAGTTCGTGTCATCGGACTGGATGTGAATGATGTAGTCCCCGGCATCGTAGTCCCTCATGTCGAGGTAACCGTTGTAACGCACGGTGAAGTTGTCACCACCACCGTCAACAAACGGGCTGTTACGGGTGGAGAAGTTTCCGCCACCACCGTGACTCGTCCATGGCTGGACCGCAGTCACCGAGGAATTCGGTACCGGGCTGCCAGAGACGTGCACGTTGTAGTTGTTCAAGCTCTGACCGTTGGCAATCACACCGCCGTTGTACTTGTTCTCCTGGTAATCCACACCTGGAGTAGCGAAGTCAGGGCCGTAGATCCCGGAGGCTTGTGGGTTGATTGGCACGAAGGACGGCTGCACAACCGGATCTACCGGGAGGGAGGCCGCGTCAAGCGGATCACTGCCAAAGGCCAGCTCCTGACCGTCTGCCAATCCGTCACCATCGGTATCAGCGAGAGTTGGGTCCGTTCCGGTGTCGGCGCTTTCCAAGCCGTCATTGAGGCCATCCCCATCGGTGTCTGCATTAGCAGGGTCCGTTCCAGCAGTAGCCTCTGCACCATCAAGGAGTCCGTCGCCGTCAGAGTCGTCGTTCGTCGGGTCAGTTCCCGCGGTGTATTCCGCAAGATCGGTTGATCCGTCGTTGTCAAAGTCTCCTTCGCTGGAGAGCTGGGTGAGACCGTCGACCCCGTCCCAGAGGGTCTCCCATGCGTCGATTAGGCCGTCCTCATCGGAGTCATCAACATTGGTTCCAATCGGGTAGACTGTTGGGCTACCATTCGCGGTATCACCAAGGGCTACAATACCGTTGATTCCGGGACCACTGATACCGACGTCATACCAGTCGCCGCCTCCCTGCTCGCCAAACACGTTGTCGAACGGGAACATCCCGGGAGTGGTGATGGTGAAGGCAGTAACCTGGTTCTGCGGGCAGCAGTTGTGCTGCGCGAGAACCTGTCCGTCAGGGGTGTCCATGATGAAGTAGTTGGTATCATCAGCACCGAGGTGGATGTTGTAGGTGCCCGGGGCGAAGTTGGACATATCGAGATACCCATTGAGTCTTACCGTAAAATTTTCACCAGCCCCATCGAGGAAAGGGGTGTTGCGCTGGGAAATGGCATTGCCACCAGCCCCATGATCGGCCCATGGAACTATCGCATCGAAGGAGCGGAGCGGAGTTGGATTCCCCGATACGTGGGCATCGTAGTTTCCCTGAGCCTGATTGTTGAAGACTACACCCTGGGTGTAATGGTTCTCCTGATAATTCAGGCCCGTCTGGGTCAGATCTGGCCCATAGCCGCCGGGAGTAAATTCGTTGATTGGAATGAAAGATGGTTGCACGACCAACGACTCCGGCCTGCTGTCAGGATCATTAGGGTCGGTGTTTTGCGCGATCTCGACACCGTCAGAAACATTGTCCCCATCAGTATCAGTATTGAGAGGGTCCGTTCCAGTGTCGCTGGCGCTGACGAAAGTTCCCGTGTCGGTCTCCACTCCATCAAGAAGACCGTCGCCGTCGGTATCAGGGTTGCCTGGGTCGGTCCCTGCGGCCTTCTCAGCACCGTCATTGAGCCCATCATCATCTCCATCAGCTACCGTGGGATCCGTGCCATCAGCATACTCCTCGGCATCGTTCACTCCATCCTCGTCAAAGTCTCCTGGCCCAAGCTGGGTCAGGTCTCCGGGAAAGAACTGCTCCTCGTAGCCATCGGGTATACTGTCGCCATCAGTGTCAATGTCTGGATCAAAGCTATCTACGTAGGCCCCCCAGCTTTGACCGTTGGCGTCGGTGTCAAATGCTGCAGGTGCGCCACTACTGATGCCAAAGGCGCCGACGTATCCGATGCCCCCGAAATCCGCGGTGTTGGTAGAAAAATCATTGTAGTAGCCAAACCCGATGTCTGCTGCCGACTGCGCACCTCCACCATCTTCCACGAGCCAGATATCGACGTTGAACCAGCCTCCGCCACCCTCGGCAGAGAAGTCGAAGTTACCAAAGGTGCGGGTATTCCAGCTCACGTCCGTGTGCTCAAACGGAGCGCCTGTGCTCTCGAGGTTGCCTGATCCCGAAATTGGTGTGGCAACCACCTTGACACGATCGTCAAAGTTCTCCGTGAACGAAAACACTCCATCCTCGTCATAGAACTGAAAGATGAATGCGAGGTCGTAGTTATCACCAAGAAGGTCAATTTCAGCGGTACCGGGTTCCCGGTCTACGTCGAGAGCTGAAATCAAACTTGAGGCAGGATCGTCCAGTTCTCCGAAAGGAGCTTCCTGGTCCACATTGGTAGGTAACGCTCCAGTAAAGTCCGCGCCCGGCAGGTTGTCTGTGCGGCGGAAAAGGAGCCTCTCTGGATTATGCTGCGCCATGACATGCGGCGACAGGATCATGAGGCAGAGAAGCAAGATGCGGAGCTGAGAAAGTCTCATAGCAGTGTTGAAATGTGTAGTAAACGGGTAACCATCCCCTTGAAAGTCACCCAAGGTCGAAGATTTCCAATTCATCACCCTGTCGAGAATGATAAAAGAATATTTCTGATGAAATCGGAACGTCCAGAAATTAGGACGTCGAGCGAGCTCCTCTGGTTACAGAAGTCCGCGTATCACTTTCGCTTCTCGCGAATTGGAAGAGACATCCCTGACCTCCCTCATGAGCTGTTGCAAAAACTCCTCATGGCGCAACGAATTTTGGGACCTTCTGGATGCACTAGGTGGTCCTCCAAGATCATGAAAAAAATTCCAGCATAGCCTCAGCGCTCTCGACAGCATAGAATTCACCGCAGCGCATGAGCCATCCCAAAATCGCCGTAACGATGGGCGATCCCGCCGGGGTCGGCCCGGAAATATGTCTTGAGCTGCTGGGCAACGGTAGAGTGTCGGAACATTGTGTCCCCGTCGTCTTTGGTGATGCTGATGTCCTCTACCGCTGCGCGGAGAAAACCGGGAAACAAAAACCCTCCAATGTGATTACCCGGGCGGAACTCAATAAGGTGGACGTTCCCTCTGTTCTGAGCCTCGAGGGAATCGATATCGACCAGCTGACCCCCGGTAGCATTTCTGAGGCCACTGGTCACGCTACCTATCGATATCTCGAAAGCGCGATTATTGCGTGCCGCCGGAGGGAGGTAGATGCCGTGACAACCGCTCCCGCGAACAAAACGGCACTCCGCATGGCCGGAGTTACACAACCCGGCCAAACCGAAATCTTCGCAGAGCATACTGAGACGGACACTTTCTGCATGATGCTGACATCTGATATTCTTACCTGCAGCTTCGTCACAGTCCACGTCGGCTATCACGAAGTAGCAGGAATGCTCACTACCGAGCGAATCTTCGAAGTCATTGAACTAACCTACCGTTCAATGAAGCACCTCAGGAACAGGGAACCGCAACTGGCAGTCTGCGGACTCAATCCCCACGCTGGAGAAGGAGGGCTCTTTGGGAATAGCGAGGAAGAGCTTATCATTGTTCCCGCTATCGAGCGAGCTCGCGCCGTTGGAATGAGAATCGAAGGCCCCTTGCCTCCAGATACTGCCTTCCTGCCAGAACGTCGCGCGGTGATGGACGCCTTTATCTGCATGTATCATGATCAGGGCCATATTCCTCTCAAGGCCCTCGCCTTCGATCGGGCGGTTAACTGTACTCTGGGGTTGCCAATTGTTCGCACCTCCGTTGACCACGGCACAGCTCTTGATATTGCTTGGCAGGGAAAGGCCGGAGCAGAAAGCTTGATCGAGGCTGTCATTCTCGCCGCCCGGATGAGATCCTGATTCCTCCATAATTTTCTAATCTGTTTCCCTGCGATCTTAACAAAAATACCAATGATTTTTCCCTACTCTAACTTCCGGATCTACCTTCTTACCTTCAGCCTGATTCTTGGAGGTTTCTCTCTTCCGGCATCTGCTGAAGACTGGCCACAATGGCGTGGGCCCGACCGCGATGGCCGCTCTCTGGAAACTGCCCTTCTCAAGAAATGGCCGGAAGGCGGCCCCCCTCTGGCGTGGAAAGCCCGGACTGCCGGTGCCGGGTTTTCCAGTATCTCCGTTTCAAAGGGTGTCATCTACACGCTGGGTGATTTGGCAGACGGGTGCCATGTGATCGCTCTCAAGGAAACGGACGGATCGCTGATCTGGAAATCGCGAACTGGAGAAGCCGGCGGGCATCGTGGCTATCCTGGCCCTCGGAGCACACCCACCGTGGATGGCGGACAGGTGTTCGCTCTCGACCAGCACTCCAATCTAATCTGCCTCAACGCAGCTGACGGAGAAAAGGCTTGGACGGTTAACCTCCAAGAGGACTTTGATGGCAAGATGATGTCAGGATGGAGGTGGAGTGAATCCCCTCTCGTTGATGGCGAATCCGTAATCTGCACTCCCGGCGGAGCCAAAGGCACCGTTCTGGCTCTTAGCCGCAAAACCGGGAAAAAACTTTGGCAGACCAGTGAGTGGACGGATCCAACTGGCTATTCATCGGTTATCATCGCAACCATAAACGGAACACGCCAATATGTCCAACTCACTGGCAAGAGCTTGGCAGGAATTGATCCCAAGTCGGGCAAAGTTCTTTGGAGGGTCGAGCGCATCGGCAAGACCGCTGTAATTACCACTCCTGTTGTTCATCAAAATATTGTCTGGGTCACTTCCTCTTATGGAGTCGGCTGCCACGCCTTCCAGATCGACAGGAAAGGCGACAATTGGTCCGCCAAGGAAATTCATTCGAGCCGAAAATTCGCCAACCACCATGGCGGTGTCATCGAACTGGATGGGCACGTTTTTGGCTCAACTGGAGGGAGCTTTGCCTGCATGAACATCAGGAGCGGGGAACTCATCTACCGCGAGCGAAGCGCCGGAAAGGGAGCCACGACCTTTGCCGATGGACACTTCTATCTCCGAAGCGAAAACGGTCCCGTAGCCCTGATTGAAGCTTCTTCGAAAGAATTAAAGGAAATCAGCAGCTTCGAGCAACCCGAGCGAAGCGAGAAAAAATCATGGGCTCACCCTGTGGTGGCC
Source organism: Roseibacillus sp. (assembly GCA_002686085.1). Taxonomy (GTDB): domain Bacteria; phylum Verrucomicrobiota; class Verrucomicrobiia; order Verrucomicrobiales; family Akkermansiaceae; genus Roseibacillus_B. The sequence goes on from NZAC01000006.1 coordinate 34,833, forward strand.
AATGGAAAATTGTACCTCCGCGATCAGGACCTGCTCCTCTGTTATGATATCTCAGAAAAATAAGTGATGGCCGCAGCGCATGCACTCTTCCATCGCAAGCACGCAATTCAGTCCGCTTTCCCATCCTTGTCCTCATCCCGGATTCCCGAGTAGGGATTAGCGAGCACCGCCTGCCACGCGATTTTGCGAAACACTTTGTCGAGCTGCTCTCCCGGGAACCCCCCAGTCTCCACTTTCCCGCTAATCAACTCGGGGGATCGCCGGTAGAGAGACGCATAAAACACATAACCCTCCAGCCATTCAAATCCTGGCCCGAGGTGCCCCAGCTTATCCCGCCAGAGAGACTTCGCTTTGCCTCCCAGCGAGCGGTGCAGACCTTCCACTCCAGGCAGCTCACCCCGCTGAAAATATTGAGATGCCAGCACCATCGCCTCACAGGTCGGCATGATGACTACCCTTCCCGGATATTTCTCATTGAGAGGAGCGATCAGCTCTCCATAAGCCTGTCCCTGTAACTCACCGAGCTGCTTGATCGTTTCCGGAACAAACCCCTTCTTTGTAGCTCCCTCGATTTTGTCCAAGTGCTCAATCTGAGGCCAGCCGTCGGAAAGGAAAAACTTCATGCCGGGGTTATACTTCAGGCAAAATTCAATCCAACATGAGTAGTATTCCGGGCGGTCATTGAAATAAGGGCCCCACATCATGGCTTCCCATTCCGCATTGGCGATGGAGGCCAGAAGCTTTGGCTTCGCCTTCCCCTTAAACTGAAAGATGCCATTCTCCTGCTCCCACTTATAGCGGGTGCTACCCGTCATCCCCCCCCCGGTATGCAGATGCATCGGCTGCTGAAATCCAGCAGCCTGGCAGATTTTAGGGAGAGTTTTATATCCGGGTCCCATAAAACTATGTCCCGTTCCAACAACCCGAAGCCCTCCATCTTTTGGTTTGGCGAAGGAAGTAACTGGATCCCTGCCAGAACCAAGAACCTTTGCGTAAGTTTCCCGGATGCGTTCCGGGGACTGGTAGCACACAGCATGCTCGGGGAATTTCTCCTTCTCCCATCCTGGGTGCACCTTGAAAGAACGCGCTGCTCCCCGTTGCGCACCACCCCCACCGCTTGCCTTGTCTCGAAAAGCGAGGGCCTCCGCTACCGTCAGTATTCCATCCTTGTTTGCATCAGCCTGCGGGAAACGCTTTAGTAACTGAGCAAGTTGGTCCTTGGCGGGATTGGCACAGGCAACACCGCCCGAGGCAATCAGGATGGCCAGAAAGGTATAAGCCCGTCTACGGCATCTGATCTTGATATTCATATGAGCGCCATGCTCCATCTCTCGCACCAGAGGTCCAATCAATTTCACAGAAAGAGGGGGAGTTTCCAACGCGAATAACGGGGAAAACCCGGCAAATCACCTCACAACGAGGAAGACCCATATTTCCGGATGTTCAGCCGGACTTCCACAAGGCAATACTACGCGACACATGCGCTGCCTGCCCGTCTTTACCAGAATCCGTATGCCTGCCTTTTTTCTGGGAGCCATTTCTCTCTTTTTCGTTCCGCTGCTCGCTCAGAACACGAACACCCCCATACCTCAGACATCCTCTGCAAACCGGCCCGTCACGGGTCAGGGAGGCATGGTAGCCACTCAGGAAGCCCACGCCACCCGGTCCGCACTGGAAGTGCTCGCCGAGGGCGGCAATGCCGTCGACGCCGCGGTCACAGCCGGCTTTACCCTTGCCGTCACCCTCCCGCGGGCAGGCAATCTGGGGGGAGGAGGTTTTATGCTGATTCACCTCGCAAAAGAGAACCGGCAGATTGCTCTCGACTACCGGGAGAAAGCACCGTCGGCAGCTCAACGGGATATGTTTCTGACGAAGGAAGGCGCTCCTGACCCGAGACGTTCTCGCTTCACGCGGCTGGCATCGGGAGTTCCCGGCACTGTCCATGGTCTGGCGCACGCCCTTCGGCACTACGGATCAATCTCAATTCGCAGGGCCCTTGCACCAGCAATCAAACTAGCAGCTGATGGATTTGTCGTAGGGCAGGCCCTTCATGATTCGCTGAAATCCTGCGCAGATGATTTATACGCAGACAAGGAAGCTCGATCCATCTTCCTCAACGCCAACGGAAAGGCTTGGCCGGTGGGCAGCACCCTCGTTCAGAAGGATCTCGCTCGCAGCCTGCGCCTGCTGTCTGAACAAGGGCCTGCCGCATTTTACCTTGGGGACATTGCGACCGCAATTGATCGTGATATGCGCGCTCATGGTGGACTCGTCAGCCGCAAGGATCTCGCTGACTACCGCGCCGTCGAAAGGATGCCGATCCGGGGGCACTACCGTGGGTGGAAGATCATCTCCATGCCTCCCCCCAGCTCAGGTGGCATTCATCTCATCCAGATGCTCAATATTATGGATCATTTTCCGATAGGGAAATATGGCTCAAACTCGGACAAGACCATTCATGTCATTACGGAGGCAATGAAAAGGGCCTACGCCGACCGTTCACGCTATCTTGGAGATCCTGACTTTTCCGAGATACCCGTATCTCAGCTCATCTCGAAGAACTACGCGCAGAAGCTAGCCAAGGGCATCACCCATGGACCCGCCACACCCAGCAGCCAGATCGCACCGGGACTGGGACCTCTCCCCCCGCCCGAGAGCAACGAGACCACCCATTTTAGCGTCATCGACAAGGAGGGCAACGCCGTCTCCAACACCTACACCCTCAACTTTAGTTACGGATCACGGATTGTCATCCCCGGCACGGGAATTCTTCTCAACAACGAAATGGACGACTTCTCCGCAAAACCGGGAACCCCAAATGCCTACGGCCTCATCGGGGGTCGGCGTAATGCCATCGAACCGGGAAAGCGAATGCTCAGCTCAATGACTCCCACTATTCTACTCGGTGAAGACGATACCGTTATTGCCACTGGAAGTCCTGGCGGAAGCCGGATCATCAATATCGTTCTGCAGATCGTCAGCAACATCATCGATCATGGCATGAATGTCGCGGAGGCAACCCGGACGACTCGTTTTCACCACCAATGGCTCCCTGATGAGCTGCTGGTTGAGGCCGGCCTAGAGGCAAACACTAGGAACCTTCTTAACAAACGGGGGCACGCCATCCGCCTCACCAGCCCCATTGGTTCTACTCAAACGGTCATGAAGAGGAAGGGGATCTTTCTCGGAGCCAGCGACCCCCGGATAGGCGGAGCACTCACCCTCGGACTTACCGGCAACTCTTTCCCACAGGACGAGGTTCTCCCCCGGGACTAACCATTTCAAAACCCGTCCGGGTTACTCCTGATCATCATGACAGTCCCCGCGCGATCAATTGAAGCAGACCTGATATCCTGAAGCGGGAAGGCAAACACATTCCAGCCGGCTTCTACGTGCACTTCCACACCCGCAGGGCAGCATTGGAAAATAGACTCGCTCCCTACCATCCACGGGACCCACAATCCCCCGAGACCCGTTCATCATGTCCCTCCCCCCCTCACTGCCCCGGGCAGTTCTCACTCTAGTCTTCCTTCAAGCTGCCGCCCTCGTGGCCGCGCCCCCCCGGATCACTGAGTTCATGGCCAGCAACGATGGGATCGTCGCCGACGAGGACGGAGATTATCCTGACTGGATTGAAATCCACAATCCCAACCCGACCGCGATCGACCTCGCAGGTCACTCCCTCACCGATGACCCCTCGGAACCACGACAATGGGTTTTCCCTGCTGGCTCGGTCGTCAGAGGAGGCGGATACCTTGTGGTGTTTGCCTCTGGGAAGAATCGCACCCCCTCCGGAGCTGAACTACATACAAACTTCGAACTTAACGCAGGTGGCGATTACCTTTCCCTTCTTGCTCCTGATGGATCCAGCATTCTCACCGAGTTCGGCTCAGAGGTGGTTCCTTTTCCTCGACAACGGCCTGACATTTCCTACGGCACTGGGGAAGCCTCGCTCAAAATCAACCTCCTCGGAGAGACTCCCGAAGCCCGTTACCTCGTTCCTGCGAGCGAGAATGATCTCGACTCCCGGTGGCCCAATCTTCTTTTCGACGATACCACGTGGAACGGCGGAAGCCTTGCCCTCGGATTTGACCTTGATGGAAATGACGGAAGCGCCATTGCACCACAAAACCATTGGCCTCTCGATGATGGCTTCGGAAGCATCGCCCGCGACACCAGCGGGAATTTTCCGGGCTCCCTGATCGGCATACAGGGTGAATCATCACCGTGGGATCTCGATGCTCCACCCATTGCTGGCGGACCGGAGTCATCCCTGAGATTCGACGGCACCTCAACCTTTCTCCAAACCACCCTCCCCGGCATCGGAGGCTCCTCATCCCGCTCCATCGTGTTCTGGATCCGATCGGATGACACCTCGAATCATGGAATCATTTCGTGGGGGAATCGGGACACTCCGTCGGGAAAGTTTCATCTTCGCCTCAACAGCAATCCGGATAGCGGAACTCTGGGGGCGATCCGATGTGACCTTGGGGGAGGAAGCGCCGTAGGCTCCACGAGTATCGCTGACAACCAATGGCATCATGTGGCCGTTGTGTTCGAAGAAGACACCACACCTACGCTTTCGGATCTTCGATTCTATATCGACGGCATAGAGGACCTCGCCACTGGTCCGGCGAATGTTCCAGTCGATACTGATATTTCCAATATTGATTCTCTCGAGGTCGCTATCGGCCGACGCGTCGAGAGGACTCCCCTCTATTTCTCTGGAAACCTCGCAGATGTCGCCCTTTACGAGGTCGCCTTGACTTCTGACGCTGTCACAAGTCTCGCGCAAGGCACCTTCCGCCCCTCCAGCTCTATTGGATTCGGCAGCTACATAACCACCAATGTCGAGAGTGAGATGCTCAACCAAGGCTCATCACTCTTCGTCCGCACACGCTTTGATCTCCCCTCCGATTACTCGCTGGAGGGCCTCCGCCTCTTTCTTCGCTACGATGACGGAATTCGCGCCTTCATCAACGGCGAGGAAGTCGCGAGCGCGAACATTCCAGGGGAAAGTTCATGGAACATGACGGCACAAACAGAGCGGACCAATGTGGAGGCCGTCAGCACGGTTGAATTCAACGCCTCGCGAGTCCTGCCTGCCCTGCGTCCGACTGACAACATTCTTGCCCTGCACGGAGCAAACCTCAACGCCGGTGATCGTGACTTCCTCATCAACGCCCGACTTGAAGGAATCGATCTTGGACAACGCTCTGCCGGCTACTTCCTGACTCCTACTCCGGGGGCGGAAAACACCGGGGAACCTGACACTGGGGCTTTTGTGGCCGATACAAAATTCGCGCCTAATCGTGGATTCTATGAGGAACCTTTCAATCTTACAATCAGCAGCAAAACCGAGGGCGCTTCCATCTATTACACCTTAGATGGGAGCGAGCCGTCCTCGAGCAACGGCATACTCTACAACGGCCCTCTTGCAATCGATGGCACCGCCACCGTTAGGGCTGTAGCGCTGAAACTCGGACTCGTTTCCACAAATATTGACACCCATACCTACATCTTTCCAGACAGCGTGCTCACTCAAAGCACAACGCCGCAGGGCTTTCCCACGGCCTGGGGAGAGCGCGCAACCGATTACGAAATGGACCCGGACCTGATAGGCACAGCCTACTCCCGGGAGGAGATCATCGATTCGCTGCGTTCTCTTCCCTCTATCTCGGTTGTCATGAACGTCGACGATCTCTTTGATGGGGAGAGCGGATTTTACGCCAATTCGGACCAACGCGGTGACGAATGGGAAAAGCGGTGCTCTTACGAGTTCTTCGATTTTCCGAATGGCGCGCAAACTCAATTAAACGGGGGAATCCGGGCGGTGGGCCGTGCGAGTCGCTCCGCCAATCGCGGCAAACACAATCTCCGGGCAGTCTTCCGCTCAGAGTATGGCCCCACCAAGCTGCAGTTTCCCCTTTTTGCTGATTCCGAGGTTACCGAGTTTAACTCGCTGATCCTTCGGGGAGGGAATGGCGATTCATGGCTGAATCCGGGTGTGGTGGAGCGGGCGCAGTATATTCGCGATCAGTGGCACCGGGACGCGCAGCGCGCTACCGGGCAGCCTTTCCAGCACCAGATGTATGCCCATCTCTACCTCAACGGGCTCTACTGGGGCATGTATCATATTTTCGAACGTTTTGAGGACGATATGCTCGCAGAGCACTTCGGAGGCGAGGAAGAAGACTGGGACGCGATCAAAGATGCTGGGAGGGCGAGCGTTCTTGAAGTAGTCGATGGTGACCTGAGCGCCTGGAATCGCACTTTAGCGGTAACAAGGCGGGATATGAGCAACCCCACAAACTATGCAAACGCCCTGATATTTATCGATCCCGATACGTGGATTGACTATTTTATCACCAATTTCTATTCCGGAAATACCGACTGGGACCAGTCCAACTGGAGAGCAGCCCGGCGCAGGGAAAGGGACGCCAAATGGATGCTCTTCGCATGGGACTCCGAGCGGACGGACCTGAACGCGACTCAGGGCACAAACTCCAGTACCAACGATGCCACGGTTGAAAACACGCCGAACTTTCCATCGAGCGTGCATCAGCGATTGACCGCCAACGAAGAATATCGCCTGCGCTTCGCTGACCGGGTCCGGCTGCACTGTTTTAATGGCGGAACCTTCACCCCGGAGGGAGCCGCTCAACTATGGGACGCCCGAGCTGATGAGATTTATGAACCGCTCATCGTAGAGGCGATACGCTGGGGGGACCGCCATCGTTTCCCTCCCGCCCGCCGGGAAACCTTCTGGCGGCAGATGTATAATACCATGCAGAGCGATTTCTTCCCCCAGCGCACCGAAACATTGATCTCTCAACTCAGGGCTCGCGGACTCTATCCCTCGGTGGAAGCCCCGGACTTTACTCCTCACGGAGGCCTCTTCACCGATCAATCGGAGATCACGATCAGCGCGAGCACAGGAGGCACAATCTATTACACCACTGATGGAAGTGATCCCCGGCGGCCCACCACTGCGGGATCCGAATCCCTCCTGCTTCCGGAGGGATCTTCAGCCCTGGCGTTCGTCCCTACTGATGACTCCCTCGCAATGACTTGGACGGAGCCAGAATTTGATGCCACCGGCTGGATAGGCGGGGCAAGCGGGGTCGGATTCGAGCTGGATACAGGCTTTGAAGGACTTTTCGGGGTCGACCTGAGTGAAATGCATTCTCTGAACTCCTCGGCTTACGCCCGGTGGGAGTTCGAAATTCAGGACCGAGTCCAGCTGGCTGCAATCACCTCCCTGACACTCCGCGCACGCTATGATGACGGGTTTATCGCCTACCTGAACGGAGGAGAGGCGGCTTCCGCAAATCGACCAGCCAATCCCACTTGGAATTCCCAAGCCTCTGCTGCTCACCCGGACGGATCAGCGGTCGAATTCAGCACCTTCAATCTCAGCAATTCCATCAATCGCCTGCGACTTGGCACCAACGTGCTCGCCATTCACTGCATGAACCAGCAATCGGACAGCAATGATCTTCTTTTCATTCCCGAACTGGTGGCAGCCACCGGAACCATTCCTGCTGGCGTTTCTCCCTCCGCCCAAGTTTACAATGGTCTGCCCCTTGCACTCGGAGAAAGCACCCGTCTGCAGGCCCGTTCATTAAGAAACGGAATATGGTCAGCCCTGACTACTGCCATCTTTACGGTAGGAACCCCGGCCACCTCTGAGCACATCGCGATCAGCGAAGTGCATTATCACCCTCTCGGCGATTCTCCCACCGAATTCCTCGAGCTGATCAATGTCTCCGATGAAGTAGTGGACCTCACTGGACTCTCCTTCACCAATGGCATTGTATTCACCTTCCCCGAGGCCACCCTCCTCTCCCCAGGCGAACGCACGCTCATCGTTGAGAATATCACCGCTTTCGAAATTGCCTACGGTCTCGGTTTGCCCATTGCCGGATCCTTTGCGAATGGAACGCGCCTCTCCAACGGAGGCGAGCGCATTACCTTGCTGGCCCGCGACGGCTCCACCATCTCCGACTTCCGTTACCGCGATTCCCACCCCTGGCCACAAGCCCCGGACCAGACCGGGCAAAGCCTCATTCATGTCGCCCCCGGGGAATCCTCCCCTTCCAATCCGCTCAGTTGGCGCGCCAGTATCCTTCCCGGGGGAAATCCAAGCTCATCCGACTCCATCTCTTTCCTCGATGAAGAATCACAATCCCTTCTTAATTATGCACTTACAGATAATTCAGAGTTCCAGTTCTCGGTAGTGGAGGATCTCTCTGCTCTTTCCTTCCTTACCCGTAGCGCAGCAGATGACGCCACCATCTGGGTAGAATTTTCCACTGATCTTCGCACTTGGACAGATGCCCCGACCGAGTCTCTGGTTTCCCGGGACGCTCGACCCGATGGAACGACCCTCTTCCGCTTCACCATGCCTTCTCCCCAGCGAGACTTGGTGAGATTTGCCCGCCTGCGTGTCGAACTGCGCTGAGCACCGAATATATTCTTGGACCGGCCTCGACGTGAGACCACCATATTCCTCCTTCCTCCAAAATCCCGTGAATAGACATTCCCTGACACTCCAGATCACAACCTTCTTTCTCTCTCTCCTGTTAACCGCCATGCCGGAAGCTCACGCAGGGGAACCGAGCCCCAATACCCTGACCAAGCAAGAACGAGCCGATGGCTGGCGTCTTCTTTTCGATGGAAAATCCGCGGGCTCTTGGCGCCAATTTGGAAAGGACGTCGCTCCCGCCAGCGGATGGGAGGTCACTCAAGGGTGGTTGATTAAAAGAGCCGGAGCCAAGCCGGGCAACATCGTCTCCCGGGAAGAATTCTCCAACTTTGAGTTTTCGTGGGAATGGCGGATGGAATCCGGGGGAAACAATGGCGTTAAATACTTCGTCGATGAAACCCGGGGCAATCTCGGCCATGAGTATCAGATGCTGGCCAAGATAGAGCAGAAGCCCAGCAAGAGCTCCACTGGAGGATTCTACGCTGTCCTCGCACCAGCTGATCCCCCGCCGGTGCGATTCTACCCAAAGATCAACATTTCCCGAATCAGGGTAGAGGCCAATAAGGTCACCCATTGGCTAAATGGCCGGAAAATATTGGAGTATATCTGCGGCAGTGAAGACGTCCTCTCAAACGTGGCCTCCAGTAAATTCAAAAAGGTGGCGAGGTTTGGAGAGAAACTAACTGCCCGCCTTATGCTCACCGACCACGGCAGTGAGTGCAGCTTCCGCAATCTCAAGATTCGCAAGTTGAAGGCCGACCCCAAATAGCCTCGGGGCTACCTCCGAGAAGCCCCTCGCCGGGCCTCAGCGCTCCCTGCTGATCACTTTGTAGGGACTTCCATGGGCCACCTCGCTTTCCGCACCCCACAGGAGGCGGTCTTCCAGCATCCTTGTCCGCAGCGACTGTCGACTTCGATAACTGCAAAGAAAATAGGCGTTTTTGACGAAATTAACCCAAGAGCAAGGCTCCATCTCCGAGACCCCTCTGACCCAAAGCATTTTGGCCGCCAAAAAGGTCAGGAAAACCCCTCCCAAGGTCTCGAGAACCCTTGACCCCTCGGATGAAATGGCGAGAATTCCATTCAGACGCTTGGAAGGTGCTTGTTCCATCAAATAGCTGTGGATCCAGCCCAAAACACCGACTCCGTCCAACAAATGAAAACCTTGTATTCTCGGGTAATCGCTACCCACTTCGCCGCCTCTCTCCTGATCTTAAGTCCACCCGCCGATGCTCAACTGGCTGCCTCCGGCACTCCCGGTGATCGCGCCGTCTACACGATTGGCACCGGGGCCAGTATCGAGCCCGGGCTGGGAAATTCTGTTGCTCATAATTTTGCCACTACCGCAGTCGAAGATACTGCCGATAGTTTCGATCTCCAAGCCGGTGGTGCCGTCAACCTCACAGCTGGCCACCATCTGGTCATCTATGGCACCCGCTACCTCAACACCAATCCCGGGATTGCAAGCCGTGCCGGTCTCGACAATACCATCCTGATCAATGGTTCGCCCATTTCCTACGGTGCGGCCTCGAGCTACTCCCGTGATGGCAGCAACAACAATAATTTCGTCCGCGGTGGCTCGATCGTAGAGGTAGCCCAAGGCGACTCTGTAGGATTTGAATCGAAGCGTACTGATAACAATGCTCAACTAAGAATCGCTCAGCAGGATGCTGACCTTCAGCTTGTTAAACTCGACGACAGCCTTAGTTACCTGCGCCTGAGAGCGAGCGCCAACGCTGCTAACCTGATGAGTAATACCTCAGCAGGCCCCTCCACAGTTAGTTATGACGTGCAGGACGAAATCGACGCGGGATTCACACACACTAGTGGAAGTGGCGATATTACCCTCGACGAAGCGGGACGCTATCTCGTCTTCGCCAACACCGGCTTCCGAATCAGCGGCGGGAACCGCCACCGCCAGGCGATCACCCAGCGACTCGCCCTCGACGGAACTCCCGTAGAGGACTCCTCCACGGTGGTCTACATTCGCTATTCTGGCTCAGGGGACGGTCTTGGCGGTCTAATGGTGACCGGAGCGAGCTCCGTCGGCACCATCATCCAAACCACAGCAGATAACAGCGTTCTGAATGTTGAAGTTCTTCGGGACAACAATCCATCCACCACCAACACTGCGGTCGCACTTGAGGCCGCCCTGACTGGCCTGACTATCCTAAAGCTTCCCAACTACGGAGAGGTGATTCGCCTTTCTGGCCCATCGCAGGAAATTAGTGCTGCGCAAGGCAACCCCGAGACTCCTCTGAACCTCTCAGACGTTTCTCCAGTTTCAAACGCCTCCTTCAGCTACGACGCAGGATCCAGCGTTTCTCAGGTGACCGTGAATAAGGACGGGGATTACCTCTTCCTCGCCTCCCATTTCCTCGACGATTACGACACCCCTCCCGGCGAAGCCCGGACCATTACCCGCCAAGGATTCCAGACCATTCCGAACGGAGGGACCGCTGGCAAAATTTCCTATGGCAATGGTGGAGCCTACAACCGCGACCGCACGGCCGGCAATGGCGGCGACCGCGCTCGGGATTCCGGGGACTGGGCAGGAGCAGTCCTTCCCCTCAGCCAAGGGGACGCTGTGGAAACTACCACCGCCCGCTTCGGGCTGAACAATTCCCTGATTGCGAATTCGATCGGCCTGCAAGCCCTCAATATCGGTAGTATCTCCTCCGCTCCAACCGCGCCCGTCGTGGAAGTGAACCTGCCCCTCAATGCGGTAGTCAATTCAACAGGCACCCTCATCACCGAAGCCAGCCTTCGAACCATCCACATCAGCGATGGAGCTTCCGCCCTGTCCTATACTGTCGACACTGCGCCCGCAGGCGGAACACTCCTTCTGGGCGGAGCTGCCCTTGCCGCTGGTGACACCTTCACTCAGGCCGATATCAACGGAGAGCTGCTCTCCTTTGATGCAGGAGCCAACCCAACATCTGGAGGATTTGATTTCACGGTGCGAGACTCCAGCAGCAATGCGGTCACGGGGTCCTTCACAATAAATGTGGGAGCTCAGACGGCCCTGAGCGCAGATGCGGGTTCTACCGACGAAGATACCTCAGCCTCCAATTCAGGAGCCTCCCTTCTGGATAATGACACCGGCAGCTCCCTTTCCGTCACCAACTTTGACGCCACCAGCGCCAACGGCGCGGTGGTTACGGTCACCGCAGGTGGGGAATACACCTACGACCCGTCCGGATCCAATGCCCTCCAGGGCCTCGATGATGGTGAGCAGATCGCCGACACCTTCACCTACACGGTCACCGACATTTTCAACCAGCAGACAACCGCCACCGTCACTATCACCGTGACAGGACTGAATGATGCCCCGGTCACAACCAACGAGGCCACATCCAGCGGGGAAACTCTCGCTACCAGCGGAAACCTGCTGAGCAATGACTCTGATGCAGACTCTGGCGATACCCTCTCGGTCAGCTCTGTGGCTGGAGGAGCTCCCGGGACTCTTGTGACTCCCGAAGGCGCAACCCTCACCGTTAATGCGGATGGATCATTCACTTATGATCCCTCCACTTCTGCTTCCTTGAGCGCTCTCGCAGTCGGTGCCAGTGCAGCCGAGACCATCGCCTATGAGGTCACTGATGGAACGGCAACCTCTTCGGCATCTATTACCTTCACAACCTCCGGTGAAACTGGAGCCAGCCCTGACTTTGCAACCGTCGATGCGACCGGATCCAGCAGCGCGGTCATCGCCGCGCTTGCCAATGACAGCGTCGGCGGCGCCCTCGGGACCTCTACCGCAGGCGCACCCTTTGACCTCAATGCAAGTGATCCAGCAGCTGCAAACACCGATGGCAGCTGGAACAACAGCAACACTGCTTCAGGTAACTCTGTCACCATGGAGAATGCAGGATCGGGATCAATTCTGCTTACCCCCCTGGACAACTCACCTCCCGGTATCACCCACGCCTATGACCTCTCGGGGACCGGAAGCGGTGGCCTCCTTGGAGACACCGACCAGACCACTGCCGCCAACCACCTTTACGGCGGCAACTTCAGCAACTCTTCTTTCTCGGTGGAAGCTCTCATCAGACCAGATGATCACGTGGGACCAGAGCCCATCTGGGGCTCCGGTGGAAACGGCACTGGATCATCCCTGATTCTGATCGATGACCAGCTGATTCTGACGATCGGAAACGGCACCCAGGTTGCTCAAGCCATTGCCACCATCCCCGCAAATGGAATTGCCGGTGGAGATTACGTACACGTGCTGAGCTCCTTTGATATCGCTACCGACATCCTGTCTCTCTACGTCAATGGAGTGCTCGTGGACTCCCAAAGCGCAATCAACATCCTGAACGGGCAAGCTGGCAATGTTCTCGACTGGTCTGGATCTGACGATGAGGGACTCGGGCGTTCGCAAGGAACAACCGGCGGAGACGTGAATGTCGCGCCCTTCCTCGGAGCCTTCGGCACCACTAATATTCCTGACTTCAATGAGGCCAACGACCGCTTCGATGGAGAGATCTCCATCGTGCGGGTCTATGACAGCGCATTGAGCGCTGCTGAGGTCACCGCCAACCTCGACGCGATCTTCGGAGCACCTGCTGCCGCACAGGTGGGTAACATCGCCAGCCTGGCCGGGGAAACCAACCTCGTTCCGGGAACTACGACCGTCACCCTGCCGTCTGGAGCNACNGTGGCCCTCGGGGCTGATGGCTCGCTCACCTACGACGCCAACGGNGCCTTTGACNCCCTCGGGGTTGGCCTGAGTGTGGTCGACACCTTTACCTACAGTCTCGATACAAGCCTGAATGGAGCGACTACTGTCAGCGTGACGGTCAACGGAACCAACACGGACGCTCAGATTAATATCGCCGCAGAGCAAGCCAGTGTAACCGAAGGCGACGATGCCTCATTTCTCATCACCTCCAGTCTTCAGCTTACGGCAGATGTGGAAGCGACTCTCAGCTACGCCGGCACGGCCCAGAATGGAAGTGACTTCAACGGAAGTGCTACTTTCACTCTGGCTAGCGGCAACACCGAGTTTGCCTTCAGCCTCTCCACCATCGCTGACTCTCTTTATGAGGGAGCAGAAAATGTCACTGTTACCGTGGACAGCGTCAGTGGAGACGCTGTGGTTGGTGCAAACCCATCGGCCTCTGTTGCAATCGACGACTCGGATAGTCCTCCGGTCCTTACTATTGCCACCCCGGCGGGTAACACCGAGGAAGGTTCTGCCGCAGACTTCACCGTCAGCGCTACCATTGCGTCCAGCGTTGCAGTGACCGTGGACCTCGCTGCCAGTGGTGACGCTGGTCCCGAAGACTACTGCAATTCTGCTACTCAATTCACCATTCCAGCCGGCCAGACTGCCACGACCTTGAGCCTCATCGCACTGGACGATGCGGTGCAAGAGGGCAACGAAGCGCTCACGCTCACGATCGCGAATCCCAGCCTCGGCTCCATCGGCGCGGCTGATAGCGCGACTGCAACCCTTGCGGATGGATCTGCTGTGGTCGTCTTCAATGCCGATTTCGAAGGAATTGACGCTGCATCTACCCCCGGAGGCACCCTGCGCAACGGAGACGCACCCGCTGCGGCTAATCTCGGAACTTCACCTGGTAGCTGGACCAATATTTTCACAGAAGATGCAGCCGGGAGCGACCCGGGCGTCTTCCTTGAGACCGGCGCCGACGTCAAAGGTGACGGCGTAGACTTCGCTCTTCTGCTTGACCGACCAAGCACTACCACAGACGTCACCGCGCGGTTCAACGGAGGCGTCGATCTCACCGGTTCAAACACCGGCGTGGTTTCCTTCGATCTCGCCACCCGACGGACCCAGGGCAACTCAATCGCAAAGAGCACCACGATCCTCGGTCTTGACGCCGCTGGCAACAAGTCCTTCGAACTTTTCCTCGATGCCAACAACAATGGCGCAAACCACGAGCAGCTCTTCCACGTTGCTGGTGATGGCACCTTGACACCCATCGGCAACGTAGAGGACTTCAACAACAGCGGAAATTTCAATGAGGACCGGATGTCCAACGTGCGGATCCTGCTCACTAACACGGGATACTGTGTGCAGATTGAGAAGTATCCTCTCGGAGCCAGCCCGGCACCAGATACCACTACCAGTGAACTGCCCTACGCCGGCAGTGCTGCCTCCATTACTCAGGTCATTTTCCGGGTCTCCGGAAGTACTAACACTGGAGTGAGCGGTGGCATTTTCCTTGATAACGTACGCGCTACCGGAAATGCCCTCAGCCCTCAGGCCGCTTGGCGACTGGCCTTCTTTGGGAGCACGGACAACTCTGGCAATGGCGCCGAAGACAATGATGCCAACGGCAATGGCCTCTCTAACTTCCTGGACTTTGCCTACGGCTTTGATCCAGTAGGCGTGAGTAGCGCTGCAAATACTCTTGAAGTGGCCAACCCCGGAGCCAACGGAACCATCACTCAACTGGGAGGCCTGACTTTCTGGCCCGACCCTGCCACTGGCGAGGTTTACATGCGCTACACCCGGAGGACCGATTACAACGCTCTTGGACTCGTCTTCACGGATCAGTTCAGCCGGGATCTCGGAACCTTCGAGAACGCGACCGAAGCGCCCACTGTCATCGCGACAGGCACTGGGGACGGAGGGGCGGCTATTGAAGCGGTACAGCTCAAAATGCCTCTCGTCCTTCCAGACAGCGGCGGCAAGGCCCGATTCGGCCGAAACTCGGTCCAATTCGCCCCCCAAATCGAGGTCATCCTGCCTGTTGAAAACTAATTCTCGACTTGAACCAAGTTTAACCGAATTCTCAAACAACCAAAGTTAATGACACGCGCGCTTACAGCCTTTCTTATCGTGGGAATGACCGCAATGGCACCAGGAGCTATTCTCTGGTTTCCGCGTCAGGACATTCAAATTCCGACAACCTTCGAGGGAGTCTCGGTCGATCTTGAAACAGGCAACTCATCGATCACCGCGGCAGGATTACCCGGGGGCGATGTGAACTTCCTTCTGGGAGGTGGCGCAGTCACCAACGATGCGGATCAGACCGCGGCTGTGCCAAGCTGGCAACCGGTGCGGACCGGAGCCAGCAACGTGGACCCCCTGCGTCAGCTCGGCATCGGTGACACCGTGGACAGCGCGTCTACTGTAGCTACAGGATTTGGTGCTTCTGGCGATCCCAACCCCCACTTTCCTGAATTCACCCCGGACACCCCGGGCTATGTCGGCTTCTCTCTTGTCCTCGAAGACAACACCACCGCCTACGGATGGATGAGGGTCACCCTTCAGGAAAATAACCAGTCTGGTGGCCTGATTCATGAGTGGGCCATTGAAGATAGCGGGGGCGCCATCACGGTAGGCGTTCCGGAGCCAAGCACATCCCTTTTGGCTATTCTGGCTCTCGGTGGAATCTTTCTCCGCAGGAGAAGGTAGGAGGTTCCTCAAGGTATTCAGACGACGGTCTTCGCTGCCCGTTGCAGTAACTAGGATTCTCCCGAGAAGCTTGCGCGGCCAGACCTTTGCACACGGCACTCTCGTATCTCGTCCTGACCAATAACCAGTTGGAGGTAACCGAAAATCTTAGGGGTTGATCCACCCCACCCTTGATGGAACGCTGGGATAACTCTTCGAAGCTATCCCCAGCTCGGGGATCCACCCCTCCTCTCGCTCCTCGATAGACATCATGATGTCCCGTTTTCTCCCGCTGCTACCAGCCCTGGCTATGCTGTCCACGGTCAGCACCCTGCCGCTCCGAGCCGACCTCGTGGCCCACTACTCCTTTGATGAGAACGTTCCCAACGACCCTGCTGTCGTAGACTCCCTTGGAAGAAACAACGGAACCTTCATTAATAGTTCTAATGTCCTGCGAGGCGTTGCCTCCCCCGATCCACTCTTGGGCACAGCCTGCGAATTCACACTCCAGAGTGGCGTCAACCTTGGAACCGACCCTGCAGTACGCCCTAGTGACCAGTTCACCATCAGCTGGTGGATGCGCCCGGATACCCTCGATTCATTCGATCGGATCTATGAAACCATGAGCGGAACCTCCAATGCGGCCAACGGCATCAGGATCGATCTCGGTGGAGCGCCAGGAAACAGCGTGAGAGTTCTTCTCCGCGATGGGAACGGGATAACCAGCACTACTCATACCCACTCGCTGGATCTCCGCAATGACGGCACATGGTATTTTGTTGCAGTCCGATACGACTCCACAGCCGGAGAGGGCTCTGCCCTTATGATCACAGTCCTCGAGAACGGGACAGCCCATTCTATTGAGGACATCCGCGCTGCCACCGAATCCCCCCTTTCCATTGGCACTGGCCCCATCGACCTCCACTCCAACGGCGCCTTTCTCGCAGCCGATGATGCGAACGCGTCCGGGTCGAACGATTTCGCGGGAGCCCTCGACGACTTTGCCTTCTTCCAGACTGGAGATGTTCCCGGGGTTCTCAGTGACGAAGATCTCTCCGAGATCTGCAAATCTGGTGCCCTGAGCATCTCCCCCGATACCGCGCCTCCCGTCATCGATACCTTTGAAGCAAGCCAATCCATAGTCGATGCCGGCTCGCCCAGCGTTCTCTCCTGGAGCGTGACTAACGCTGAAAATGTCCTTCTCACACCCGGCATCGGAGTAGTATCCGCCAGCGGCTCAAGACAAGTCGTGCCAGCAGAGACTACGGTCTATACTCTGACGGCATCACGTGAGAACCGGACTACTGCTGCGAGTATCCAGATCACCGTCGACCAGCAGTTACTACCTCCGGTTATTAGCGAGTTCATGGCCCGGAACCAGGAAACTCTGGAAGATGGTGACGGAGACTATTCGGATTGGATTGAAATCCACAATCCCAACCTCATTCCAATTGACTTGGGAGGATACTCCCTGACAGATAGTGCCGAGGATCCTTTCCGATGGTCATTTCCCTCCGGAACAAGCATTCCAGCGGGTGGCTATCTTATTGTCTTTGCCTCCCAACAGGAACGTGACGACTACGTTGATCCTGATGGTAACCTCCATTCCAATTTTTCCCTGAGGGCCGACGGAGAATACCTTGCTCTCGTTTCCCCAGTCTCAGGAAGCCCTGTCAGCGAATTCTCGCCCACCTACCCCGAGCAGCGGGAAGATCTCTCCTACGGCCCAGGCGGATTCTATGCAATCCCGACCCCGGGAGCTCCCAGTCAGGGATCTGGCGTGATCGACTTCGTGGCAGATACTACCTTCAGTGTGGATCGCGGGTTCTACACCGATCCCTTCAGCGTGGAAATCACCACCGCCACGCCAGGTGCAGAGATCTATTACACCACTGACGGAACCGAACCATCACCTCGAAATGGCACTCTATTCCTTGATCCAATTCGTATCTCATCCACCACAGCCCTGCGCGCTGCGGCCTTTAAAGAAGGATACGAGCCGACCAACGTAGATACCCAGACCTACCTGTTTCTAGAAGATATCCTGCGGCAACCCCAAAACATCACCGGTTATCCGGGTACGTGGGCGAACAAACCTGCCCATTATCAGATGGATCCCGATATTGTTACCCACCCAGTCTACGGCCCTGAGATGGAGGAAGCGCTGAAGACCTTCCCCACTCTTTCCATTGCGATCGACCCTGCCCACATGTTTGGAAGAGCCGGGATCTATCAGAACCCCCAGAGCGAGGGCCGCTCATGGGAACGTCCTGTTTCAGCGGAGCTCATCAGCGCTGACGGATCCGAACCAGGTTTTCAAATCGATGCCGGGATGAGGCTTCAGGGAGGAAGCAGCCGTAATCCTGACATTCCCAAACATAGCCTCAGCCTTCGCTTCCGCAGGGACTACGGTGCCGGAAAATTACAATATCCACTCTTTCGCGATGCACCCTTCGGAGACACCGCCGTGGAGGAATTTGATTTCCTGCAGCTAAGAGCAGGATTCAATTTTGCCTGGACGCATCGCCACTACTATCAGGCGCGACATGCTCAGTACAATCGTGATCAGTGGGTGAATGACCTCTATCTCGCCATGGGGCAACCAGGTAGTCATGGGCGCTGGGTTCACCTCTATCTTAATGGTCTTTACTGGGGCCTCTATCATGTCCATGAGCGACCAGATGGGGATTTCATGGCCTCATATTTCGGGGGCGAGAGTGACGACTATGACGCCCTGAGTTCCGGGCAAGCTAAAAGCGGAGACACCACTGCGTGGAATACCATGATGTCCATCGCAAGGGGGAATATCACGAGCCCCTCACAATATGCCGCGATCCAGGAGTATCTCGATATCGACTCGCTCATCGATTACATGCTCCTTAATTTTTTTGTGGGAAATACCGACTGGGATGGACACAACTGGCGCGCAGCCCGAAAGCGGGAAGCTGGTGCCGGCTACCTGATGCTCCCATGGGATTCTGAATTTGCTCTTTCTCCAAATGGCCCCGGGGTCATTAACAATCCCCAACCACTCTCCAACGCCCTGAACATCAATGTCACCGGCAGAGATGGCACCGGCCGCCCCAGCGGCCTCCACCAGGATCTCTCCGCCAACGCTGAATACAGGATGCGCTTTGCCGACAGAGTACATCGCCATCTTTTCAATGATGGAGCCCTCTCCCCGACAATCGCAGGAGCCCTCTGGCGGGCGCGCTCGGATCTCATGGATCAGGCCGTCGTAGCTGAGTCCGCCCGGTGGGGGGACTTCCGCTATGATACCGATTCCGGTCGCTGGCAACCTGGCGATTTTGCCCGTTACACCCGCAACCAGCATTATCGTCAAGATCAGGCATGGATTCTTCGTAGCTATATTCCTCAGCGGGGCGCAGTCCTTCTGGAGCAACTTCGAAGCCGTAACCTCTATCCCCTCACTGAGGCCCCTCGTTTCCGCCAGCATGGAGGAAGCGTCGCGGTAGGTCAGGCTCTAGCGATCAGCAATCCGAACCCGGCGGGTATTGTTTATTATACCATGGACGGGTCCGACCCTCGTGACCCTGCCGCGGGACAGAATGGTATATCGGCAAGCGCAATTCGATATACCCGGCCGCCGGTATTCAATGAAAGCGCTCTGCTTCGGGCCCGCGTCCTTAGTGGGGGGGACTGGTCAGCCATGAACGAAGCGACCTTCTTCGCAGGAGAGCTCGCAGAACCTTCTAATCTGACCGTTTCGGAATTGATGTACAATCCACCAGGATCCTCCGAGGACCTTGAATTTATCGAACTGGTCAATCTCTCCGGAACTGACACCATTGAGCTTGGAGGTGCGAAATTCACCGAGGGCGTGCAATTTGCCTTTCCTATCAACACCCGCCTGGCTCCAGGCGGCCGCCTTCTTCTGGTTTCTGATGAGGAGGCTTTCGTCTCTCATTACGGACTGGGGTTGCCCATTGTCGGACAATACGACGGGCTACTCGATAACAGTGGAGAGCAGCTTGTAATCGAGAATTCCACCGGAAATGTAATCCTCAATTTCACCTATAATGACGGATCCGAATGGCCATCTGGATCTGACGGGGAGGGATACAGTCTTGTCAGTCGAGATTCAAATCTGAGTGATGCTCTGAGCTGGCGCGATAGCGACGAGCGTATGGGTAACCCCGGAGAAAGTGATAACACACGTTTCTCTGGCATACCCTCTACAGATGAAGATGGAGACGGGGTTGAATCCCTCCTTGAGTATGCAACCGGGGGTGACGATCGCTCACCGGGAAATGATCTAGCTACCCCAGTTCTATCCGTATCTCACGATGGGCATCTTGAGATCGCCATAAAACTTAACCTCAGCGCATCCGACATCGACATCAGTCTCGAGCAAACATCTGACCTTGTCACTTGGGAACCTCTTGTGGGATTCGAACGCATTGCAATTATCCGCGACCAAGCGAAAGGCACCGCAAGCGTCGTCTACAGGGCTCTAACCCCGCAGGAATCCTCCACAAAATTCCTTCGGTTGCGGGCCATTCTCCGCTAGGAGCGGCAGCATGGCCGATCCATGGGAAAGAGCGCCTACTAAAATGATTCCCATGATCTGACCGAGAGCCCCCTCTTCCTGTCAGGCCCGCTAGCGGGCCTGACAGGCTCAACAAGAAGGATTACTCCGCAGCAGGCACCGTGACCTGCAGACGGTAGATCTTTCGTGCGGCATCAGCCGTGACATCAACCACTACATTCGTAGCACCGTCTTGGACGGCAGTGAAGCTATCTGCAGCGGGGGCTTCAGGAAGCCCGCTGCTCGAGGAGAGAACGTCATAAGTCCGCCCCGCCAGAATCGGTCCGTAAGTTATTTCGACCTGGCCAACGCCGACAGGAACAATCTCGAAGAGGGGTCGCTCCGCACCATCGTTGGCACTTGTGCCCATGAGATACTCGGAAAGAGCGTCCCAACTGTCATTGTCGTTGTCACTTCCAGAATCTGCCGGGTCATTGGGGTCAAGCCCGTTGGCCAGCTCGTAGCTGTCAGGAATCCCATCGCCATCAGTATCGCCAACGATCACTACCCCGGCAGAAAGTGTGATCGAACCTGTGAGCGGGCCACCACCATCTTCATCACCATCGTCTACTGTCACCGCAATGGTCACCGGCGAACTGCCGTTGGGGAGGAACTCGACGGCTGCGAGGGCTGCATTTACCTCCCGCACTGCTCCGGTGATACTCCAGACTCCGGTCACCGCGTCATAAACCACTCCTGTTGGCTCGGTGAGGTCTCCCTCCCCGGGAGTCAGGCTCAGGGTAGCTGTAACCTCTTCAGGAGAGCTGGAAGCAAGAATCGCGAACGGGCTGGCATCGGGTGCATGCCAGAGTAGGGCACGGCTCACGGTTCCCTCCATCGGGAAGGAGCCAACGTCATCAAAGATTCCCTCGGGATCCGTTCCCAGTCCCCCGCGGCCTCCATCAATGTTTTGTCCGACTCTGATTGAGTCGTCTCCACTCCAGTTCCCTCGCGTTCCTCGACCGGTGAGTTCGACCGTTGTCTGGCCAAACCCATTCACGGAAAACGTGACCGTATCGAGACTGGATATCAGCGCTAGCTGGACAGGTTCATCAAGGCTCACCGGGGCACCGGTCAGGGGCACCGAGATGTTCCCGTCCGTCCAGTCCGTGTCACTAAGGCTGGACGGGACATCGTTCGGGGTGGACTCCATCTTGCTGACAAAGTGAGGGATTCCGTCGATCAGATAGATCCCGCTTCCATTCGAGGTTCCCCCGATCTCGGCGACACGCACTGTTCCAAAATCATCAAATCCTGAAGGCTGGAACGTGAGATCAATCGCAAATCCAGCATCGGTGTCCGGGTCTGGGGCCAGAAGCAGCGAATCTTCATGAACCGCCGGATAATCATACTGAGCTACCTGGGCGGTTGTTACTACCGAATCGTTCGGGTCGGTAATCTGGATGTCTCCAAGAGCAACTGGGCCCACCTCGTATTGAATATTCTGCACGAGGTTCGTTGCCGTTGGCGCCAGCTGAGGAATATACAGGACAGATGAGTCTACCGCGATACTAGCCTCGGTCAGCGCTCCACCTGCGGCTGCATTTGCAGCGCCCTGAGCGACCGAAACAATGACCAGCCCTCCACTGCTCATTCCGGTAACCGAGACGATGTAAGTTTCGCCAGTCCCGCTTACACTGGCAACAAGGTTACCCGTATCCGTGCTTCCAGAGAGGTCAATGTCGTCTTCCGCAAAACCTGTGACCGCTTCGCTGAAAGAGACTTCGAATTCTATCGTAGAGCTTCCAGTGGGGTCGTCCTGCCCTGCGGCCTGATTGATCGTCACCGTAGGTCCCTCGTTTACATAAAATACAAGATCATGGGTAGCCGCCTTGGGCCCTCCCGGCCCACTACTTCCCCCATCGTCAATGGTGAAGGAAATCGCCGCATTTCCGCCCGTCACCCCATCCGTTGTTGAGACCACTCCGGCCGCGAGACTCGCGTTAATCTCGTCAAGAGTTCCCACGAGGGCAAGGGAGGCTGATCCGCTACCGGTAACAACCGCAGGACCACCTGCCGCAAAAGTCACAGGCGCGTCGCCCGCGCTCTGGAAGGTCGCAGTCAGCTGACCCTGTCCAGCATCGGCATCAGCAACCTGTAGACCGGTGAGATTGATATCGGTGGCGATGAAGCTTGCAGCAAGGGAGGTGGATTCTCCATCCCTTAACGTTTCTCCATTAAGGCTGATACTTGGGGCCCCATTCCCGGGCACTCCGCCCACTGTCAGATCGTCAACGATGATTCCGCTACTTTCTACATCGTTCAGACTCGCACTAAGGCTGAAGAGAATCGCACTGATCTGGGTGGCGTTTCCTGCATAAGGCAGAACATCACTGACCGAATCAATGATGCCCTCGATAGGCCAGCGATCAATCGCGACCTGATAACCCTCCGAGGTCAGGGAGAGAATCAAACGGCTTTGCTCGGACTCCTCCTCAATGGAACCCGTGTTGTCGAAGTCTGCAGGGCGACCGAGAGGAGTGAGCTCACCTTCGGAGCTGACGTGATGCAGCTGCTCGTTGTTAGGTCCGCTGTTGTTCCCGCTGACGTAGAGCTCGAAGGACTTCTCGCCAGCATCGTCAAGACCAATAATTCTCCAACTCTTGGCCTCGCTAGTATTCTGGGTCCGACGATTTCCAAGATCCATCGAGATGAAGGCCGCGTTGGTTCCCGAGATGTCGGCGGGAGCCGCGAGACGGGCGGTAATGTCACCCTCACCCGGCAAGACCCGGTCCAGCACCAGAGCCTCATCAACTCCGTCTCCCTTCGAATCATCAACCTCGAGATAAATTCCTGGGATATCCCCGGAGACATTCTGCTCCGGGATATCCTCCCATGAGCCCACCGCAGTGCCTAAATTTGCAGCGAATGGGGCATCAGATCCTACTTTCGTCAAATTTGGCGTTCCGGGGTCCCCAAAGGGGTCCACGTTCTCAAAGTCGGCAAAGAAGAGGAGCGTACCTTCACCATCCGTAATCTCACTGGATGCCGAGGAGTTTCCCCCGATGGTTCCTGTGTCAACCGCCTCTAACCCTACTGTCACGGTTTCAGAAATTTCTGGAAGCCCATCGTCGAAGGGAAGAAGACTAATGCTCACAGACTGATTGCCGCCCGGAATTACCAGAGAAGTCTCACCGAAAAAGTCTTCCCCGTTAACTGCAGTCCCAGAGTAATTCAAGGTCACCGAACGATCGGCCTGAGAGACCACATCTGGCGACACTGTGAATTCAAAAGTGGTTCCTTCCGCTCCCTCGACCTGATTGGCCGCGATGGAAAACTCAGGCTCCGGGTCACCGTCATTGAGGAGAACCTCGGTGACTGATGAGGCCCCAACGACAGCATTCCCACTCACACTCTCAACAGAAACGATGATATTCTCAAGATCCTCGTAGAGATTATCAGTCAAGGTGTTGATCGTCACTTCCGCAGAGTTTGCTCCATCAGGGATCTCAACTGTGGTTGCCGCTGAAAAGTCAGCATCCACGGTAGACAGGCCACTAAAACTAAGCTCCACGCTGACAGGACCGACAACCGCCGCACTTGATTCAAGGGAAAGCGTAATAGCGTCTCCCTCTCCCACTGTATCTGGGCCTCCCGAGATCGAAATTTGAGGATCGGGGTTCGTTCCCTCTACATCAATATTTACGGTGACGACTCCGTTAGTCGTAGTGTTGAGGGTGTAGGTGAAAGAGTCACGGGCTGAAAGCCCAACCCCGACATATCCAAAAGCTCCGTTCGGATCATAAGTGAGGCTTCCATCAGACTCGAGGGTCACGGTGGCGCCCGAAGGCAGGGCTACAGCACTACCCACCACAGGAGCGCCAGATCCTGCGAGATCTACCAGATCGGCAGAAGTAGCGGGAATTCCGGCTCCGAAGATCGCCTCATAGTTGGCGTTGATCTGGCTTGCAGAAAGGACGCTCGAATAGACCCGGACGATGGCTAGCTCCCCATCGTAACGGTCATTGGCATCATTAAAGTCGGGAATATCGACTGTCCCATTAGAGCCAAGGTAGGGTGCTATGTTGATGTCCCCCCCGGTGGTTCCAGCCGAGCGGCCGATTCCTTCATCGTCCGTGCCGGACCAGTCGACAATATTGGCTGCGTTCCCTGTCGTGATATTGATCGCATTCCCCTGCGAAACCAGAACCCCGTTCACGTAAAGCGAAGCGACATCCGAGACTATGTCAAACGTTCCAATCACCTGGGCGTAATCTCCGCCAGCAATCGCATTCGAGGGGATGGCGGCAACCGCCTGCGCCACCAGCGCATTGTTTCCGATGGTGAAAATCAGCTGATCGTCAATCAGGATGAGAGAGGATCCAGTTCCATTTCCTCCTGCACCCCAGATCGGCTCCGGTCCAACGTGATCATCGGGACGAATAGCGACTTCCACCGAGAAGGAGCCCGTACTGATGTTCCCCCCATAAAGATTGTTTGCGTCATCGGGGGCAAGAATCTGGTCGCCACTACCACTCCCGGAGAGATCATAAGCCGCTGTAATTCCTACCGGAGCATTCTGCGGAGAGATCAGCACAGAGGCTGTTCCAGCTCCCTCCATGGTAAGAGCACCCCCACCGGAACCCGTGTTCGCCCAATTCGAGTTCGTGTTGGCAGCACCAGCCGCGTTCAAATTAAGGGCGGCACCTGGGGTTGCGGTCCCTGCGGCTCCCCCCACTGAATCGTTTTCGAGTATATCGATGTTGATACTACTCTCCGCGCTGGTGGAGCCATAGTCCACGGTGGGCAGGCTGGCACCACCGGAAGTAATCGTCACAACTCCCGAAACCGTGCCAGTTCCATCGAAGACGTCGTAGATAAAACTTTCGGAGAGGATGACCCCTGGAGCCAGGCTCAGGAGGATAGCTGAGGTACTGGGGTCGTAGTCAAAGGTCCCATCCGAGGAAAGACTGACCGTAGCACCAAACTGGGACGTAAACACCAGAGGCACGAGACTGAAATCAAAGATGTCATCGGTTACCGCCCCTCCCCCGCCAAAGACCTGCTGGGTTGCCCCGCTGATGGAAAGAAGATCGGAAGAATCTACATCAGACTCGTTGGAAAGCAGGTTGAGACTACTCCCAGAACCGTTAATGCTGACAACACTCTCGTTCGTTACGAGGGAATTATCGTTGGTTCCCGTGACAAGCACTGTAACCGTCCCGACGAAAGTCGCGCCCTGGAAATCCGCTGCCGTGTAGCTGAAACTGTCGCTCAAGGTCTCCCCGATCGCGAGAGCCTGAAGAGCTGCAGCAGCACCCGGAGTATAAGTAAAGGTCCCATCCTGGCTCACGGTAACCGTAGCCCCCTGCGCACTCAGGAAGTCGTGGCCCACTACCGTAAGATTCGTTCCCACATCGTTGGCAAGCACGCTGGTAGCGCCCTGATCAAGGGCAGATATTGCCGTATCCTCGTCTGTGCTTGCGGAGTCTGCAGCGAGGGCAGTCGAAATACCGACATTAACCACGAAGGTTCCTGCGTCGGGTCTTACTCCTCCGTCTGCCACGCTGAATTCAAACCCACCGGTCTGCGCCGAGGCTGCCGCATCGAATGTCAGCAAACCACTATTAACATCGTCCTGAGTGAAGGAGGCCCCTTGGGAAATCGGGACTCCTCCAAGCTGGAGCGTTCCACCTGTCACTGCCCCCGTGACGGTGTAAACCAGCGCCTCTGGGCCGGTGTTTGCATCGGAGGTCAGGAGATCGCTCTCTCCGCTGATCACATTCCCCACCGATTCCACAAGAATGTTGAAAGGTCCGTTCAGGCTGATCTGTGGATCAAGAGGAGGCGAAGATATACTTCCGATATTGAGCGCCTGAAGACCAACTGTAGTCGCATTAAAAGTCGCGGGATTTCCCCCGTAGCGGGCCGAAGTGGTCTCCACTATATCACCGGCGCTCAGGGGAAGGATGGCCCCCGCCCAGCTTCCAGAGTCCCGAGCCCGATCTCCACCGGCATCATCATCACGGTTGTAGGCACCGCCGTTTCCGTAAGGAATTTTTCCCGCCAGCCCACCGCTGGGAATGGTTTGGAATCCCTGCCGGAAGATCGTTCTGACGTTCGCCCCGGCCGTGTTGAAGTTATCGGCAAAGTGTGAAGCGAGGAAAAGATAGTCGCCATCAAGGTTTACGGTGACTTGAGAACTGTTGATAGCAGGATCGTAGGCAAAGGAAGGGTTCGAAACCGGTAGCCCTCCTGCCAGACTGAGTGGAGTCTCAGGATTACCTTGGTTGAAATTGATATTCTGAGAAGGGCCAGAAAGAGAGAGGTAATCTCCATAGGCCGGCAGTTTGAGAATCGTTATTCCGCTGCGAGCAGCCTCGAGTGCCACAGCCGTGTTGGTGGAACCAACATTGTTATCCCGAAGAAGCTCAACCTCCAGAACGGAATTGGCAGACTCGGTCTCAACGATCATACCCAATGAGGCGGAACCGTATTCCAACAGCCCGCCCAGGCTATCACCGCTTCCCGCATAGCGTATGTAGACAACAGTTGAAGAATCCTCTACTGGGCTTCCGTCCAGAGTCAGTCGCTGTGTGATCGCCTGCCTGTGACGGTTACCACCACTGATACGCACACCTGTGTTCGCGAAGACGAGGTAACGCCCGGGAGTGTTCAGAGTAATCTGACTCTCTCCCTCGTTGTGGCCGAAGCCCGGATCCAGCTCATCCTGAATGTCGTAGGGCACCGCAGCTGGCCCCGCAGAGGCGCTACTCATGAAGTTCTGAAAATCAAAGAGAACTCCAAGCCGCGCATAACTGAGATTATCGTCGAGCTTTACCAATTGGAGATCCGCATCTTGCTGAATGATAGTCTGTGCATTGTTATCCGTTCTCTGCGACTGGATCTCAAGCGTATCACCCTGCGCCACTTCCACGATGGCGCCACCCCTGACGAAGTGATTATTATTCGTTCCGTCTCTCGTGTAGGTAGAGCTCGATCCGTAAACGAGAGTGTCGGTGCCATTAATGACAATCGTATTGTCGAGTCCAGATCTGGCGCCGCCCGCTCCGTTGATGTAGCGGGTCCCATAAAGCACGAGGTGATGGCCCTCGGTCAGGCCGACCAAGCCTCCTGCCTGCAGTTCGAAACTGTCCGCAGTGTCATCAACTGTCACCGCGTCAAATCCATGGATGACGCTGGTTCCGATACCGGAGGCCAAGGTAGCTCCAGTGCCCAGAGTGTAGACTGCTCGATCTCCCGGCGTACCGGAGTCTGCTAGTTGGGCGTTCAGGGATGCCAAAGATAACACGAGCAAGAAAGTTGCGATCAGTATATTCAGTGCCTGACGAAGGCTTTGATTCAGCTGCATTGTATTGGTAGTTTTGAGTAGAGATCCGCGCCGGAAGGTCGATTTTCGAAAGATCAACAAGCGGCGTGCGTAACAGTATGCTTGGAGTCTTTTAGGACACAAGAAAAGCGATTCTACTGCAAGCAAAGGTTCCGCGCCGCAACGAACCTCTCCAAGTGTTTTTGAAAGTCACTAACTACTGACTTTCAACTGATTGCATTAAGGCTCAACTCAATGGGCCGATTCCTTCAGAAATCCATGACCCCGACTATACCTCTTCGGCAGCAAGCCAACGGAATTGGACAACTCGGAAGCGGCGCCCGAAATTACGGTTTGCTTCATTTGTCAGCTCTGCCTGCTTAAGGTGGGCAGGATCTGCTCTTTCTCCAGCAGCCTCGAGATATTCTGGAACCCGCTGCACTACCGCCTCACACCAGGCCCGCGCACGCACCGCACCATTCTGATCAAGGGAATCGCCATACGCCCGAACCACGAACGTGTCCCCACGAGGAGTCAGCTGAGCCCCAAGACTACGCAGAATGTCTGCCTGATCCACATAGGCCGAGCTACCATACGCCACCGGACCCTCTAGTGCCTCAGGAAATGCAGGGTCCATTCGGCTCACCTCTTCCTGAGAGAAGCTTCTGACTGGCCCGCGAAATCCCTCATTGATACTGACGTCCGGGTCATCGATGGCAGCCTGGAGAGCCCCCTTCACACTTAGCTGGCGGTCACCTCCATCCAATCTTCGATTCACGAACTCAGACAGTGACAGGAATGGCCCCCGAGCTTTCACCTGCCTGACCATGGCCTCTGCGAGAGAATCCACTTCTTCATCCGTTAGAGACCTCCACGAAGTCCACTGCTCAACCTCGATCGGATCGGCCGGACTTCCTTCGAAGGCCTCACCATTGGCCAAGCTAGTGGCCGCAACCATCGAGCCATTAGACCTCTCCGGCGTGATTGGAGCATTGGGTTCGAGGGACTCTTCCAGCCCGAGAGTTGCCACCGCTTTGCCCCTCAAACTCGAAAACAACGCACGCCAGGCATCGACCGAAGTAGAATTGACATTGAAGGGGCCTTTGACCAGCAGATGAGAGGCCATCGTTTCCGCCCGCTCCAATGCGGCGTCATCATCCCCAAAGAGATCCCCAAGCGAATTTTCCGTAAGTCCATCACGATATGGCACGATGCGACGGTTCGGAAATTGTCCGGATCCGAAGAATACCCTCTGGGCGAGTTGTTCAGCCGTGATCTTCTGATCCCGACCGTAGACGTCGACAAGGCGGGGTGCGATTGACGAGAAAAAGTAATCATCCCAGAGCGCCTTGTTTGCGAGATAGGAGTGGTCGACCATCGGTATGTTTTTGGGTCCGGCTGATTGGCTGTATTGACGAGTCCACGATCCTACAGCATCGGCCGGTCCGAGATACGGGTGGGCATAGGAATTTCCAATCGCCTGAACCATGTGCGGAAACAGCCCATTGGCTCCAGTAGCAGTGGTAAACTGGTAACTGACTCGCGTCTCTCCTGCCCCCGGACCCAGATGTTCGTTCGCAAGACTGTATCCGCCAAGACGCGCATGACTCAGGGCTCCAATCGAGTGGAGCGGGGTTAGAGGCACCTCCTGCTGCACAATGTGGGTGGTGCCGTATTCCGCCGAATAGCCCCCGCCGTAATATGAGTTCACATTGTTGGGATCGACCTGCACTGCCGCCTCAAGCACCGAGTTGATATCCTGCACCCACCAGTTCCATCCATGATGGTAAAAGGAATCATAGTCTTCACGATCGACGAACGGGCACGCCACGATCGGCGTGGAGTGAAGAAATGGTCGGGATGCGAAACGACGCCCGTGAGCATCGCCTGCAGTACTATGATACACCTCACATCCGGCGGTGAGACTCACAAGAAGGAAGGGGCGAGTCTGCCCAACGATCTCACGGCCCGAGATCGGTGGGAAATCAATTTCATCCACTTGTCCGGGGAAGCCTTTCCGCATCAATTCACGATGAAAATCAATTGCGGCCTGACTCTCTCTTCCTCCTGGGCCGCGCTCGTGCATCCGAGAGATCATCTGGAATTGCCGACGCATCCACTTATTATCACCCGCACCACCTTCGCCCTGTCTCACGACGCTGGATTGCCGGAAGAAAAACTGTAATGCAGCCCCATTCGCAAGATCGACGTTTTCAGCAGCGGAGACACTGAAAGAAATCTGATCGTTCGCATCAAAGCTCAGCGCTCCACCTATTCCATCATCGTTGTTCCCCAACGGGCTATCTCTTTCCTGCTCTACATGGACAGGATCCTGATTCCGATCGGAACGAGGAAGCTCGAGCCAGTTCGTCGGGTCCCACCCCGGATCCACTTCACGGATCGGACGATACTGATTTGTATCTTCGATCTGAGCTCCGCCCTCAGGTCCACTCGTTTGGCGAAGGGAGAATACACGTACTTCTCCCGGAGAAAATACGATAGGCTTCTGCCCTCCTACGAACAATTCGAACCCGGTATGCCGGTCCCCGTTACCCGCACGAAACACTCCGCCACCATAGCGATCCCGGTTCGTAATCCACGAGAGGGAAGTAGGCCGGGCAGACTCATATGATCCATTCGCTCCAACCTTCTTCCAGCGGAGAGCGATGGGCAGATTGAAAAACCGAATCTGGGTCGAGCGATCCGGACCATGATTCAGAACGAGAGGCACGTTGTAGGGATTCCAGAGGGTCACCGCCGGAGTAATCCCAATGTGCACCTTGTATCGGCTCTGATTGGGATCGTTGCGCGCGGGGCGTTGGCGCTGCGACCCAATATAACTCAGCAGAAACTGAACCTTTACCGGTACCGGCATCCGGTAGAGATTAGTATATTCCCTCTTGAACCTGGACCCTGGGGTAAAATCTGGATTGTTGATCTGTAGCAGGTTACGCCCGAGAGGGTTCCGCGCCCTGCTTCCATCGTAATCAACCTGTTCGCGGTAAAGCTGATAATACGCAGCAAGATCCTGCAGCGGAACCCGGTCCGAATTTCTCCCGAAGCGATACAACATGAAGTCGTCACGCTGCTCTCGAAGCAGGATCGGCCTTTCAAGGAGGGCATTCAAATCCCGCTTCAAGCCGCCTTCTCTGACGTCGGCAAGCACTCCATGGGAGTAGGGTGTGACATCATGGAATGCTCTTCTCACCCCTCGTAAATCCTCGGTGGGCAACTCAAGAGAGCGTCGGGTGTGAATGCGCCGTAGGTCAGCCTGATCCGTGAGGTCCTCAAGCACATCGATCGAGTCATGCCCTGTCGACCCGGCGCTCATCGACCTTGCTATCCAATCAGCCTTTTGGAGCTCCCCTCCAGCATCGAATGCATCGGGCAGAATTCTCGCCTTTGTCGACTCATCAGCAATCCACCACCCGTAGCGCCCGTCGGGACTTGAGCCACTGCCAGCCTGCGAACGAATTCCGAGTAATCCCCCCGAAACGAGATCCGTGTCAGGAGAGTCCTCACCAGCACTACCTCGGCCCATCAAGATCACTCCATTGCTATCTGCATCGGGAATCGCTTCACCGCGAAGAGGTAACGTACGAGCCGTTGCAAGTGCCTCCCTCTGTTCCCGACTCAGTGAAACAAGCCATGAGCGAAAGTGGTCTCTGCGGTTTTCCTCATACGAGGGAGCCAACCCACTATTCGACGCACCTGCGATGGTCCGGTGCTCGCTTGGTTCATCACTCCCAAAACTTTCTGATCCCGCAGACCACGCATCCCATACGCCCGTCCAGTATGGATGGGTCACCCCCTCAGCATCCGCCGAACCCGATGAAGCATCGAGAATCGAGGCCGAAGCTGAAATCCGCTGATCGGGACCCATTTGACGCTGAAGCTCTCCGACCGCCAGCATCAGGGCAAGTCGGGCGTTAGCCTGCGCCTCGGACTGAGCGTCAAGAGCACCGGTGGAACGCAATGTCACAGAGGATAAGCTTAGGAGACCTATCGCAATCACCGCCAGGAGGGCGAGCACCGCCACCGTCGCCACGAGGGAAAATCCCTTTTTTCCTGCGGTCATCCTCAGTGGAGGCCGCGATGTGGTGCTCAGATTCATAAGGAGAGGGCCTCTGCGTTTATGCCTAAATCCGCTCACTCGTTAGGATGATCCATGGTAAACACATTGTCAATGCGCATCTCGTCACGCCTGCGACAAATCAGGCACATTTCAAGGAGCTCCAGAGATTATGTGACCGGCATTGACGAAGTGGGACAGACCGGGCGATATAGGCATTCATGTTCGCGAAGCGACTCCCTTTCCTATCAGGCTTTCTTAGCGCCGCCGCCGGTTGGTGCCTCGTCATCTCCCCCTCCGGGGCCGAGGAAATCTCGGTCAGCTGTCTCTCTTTCCCCAAGAAGGCCCCTACGTCGATCGAGTTGCTCGTCGGGCCGGGCAAGACGATCCCCATCACCCTCCAGAGCCACACCCTTACCGAGCCGGTAAAAGTTCCCAGACTCCAATCATGGAGATTCGGTAAAAGCGGAACAAATGCAGCGGGTGAATTCGCCTTCAAGACCTACGGACAAGTTAAACCCGGAGCAGCAAGGAACCAGCTTCTCGTGATTGTCGTCAAAGGATCCAGTCCAGCCGCTGGGCTTAATATTTTGTCCTTGGACGGAAGTCAGAAGTCATTCGGTCCCTCTCAGATGCTGTTTGTCAATCTCGCCCGGGAGCAGGTGGCAGGATTGGTAGGCGGGAAACAGTTTCGGCTGAACTCCGGCAAACATACGATCATCAAGCCGAAGGCTGACCGCGGAAACAATCTTTGCTTTGCGTCGTT
Source organism: Roseibacillus sp. (assembly GCA_002686085.1). Classification (GTDB taxonomy): domain Bacteria; phylum Verrucomicrobiota; class Verrucomicrobiia; order Verrucomicrobiales; family Akkermansiaceae; genus Roseibacillus_B. Next base: position 67,350 of record NZAC01000006.1, read on the forward strand.
GAAGTATAAACGGGCCACTAAATGGCGCACGTTCTTCTCCACTAACTGGCCAACTCTCGAGAAAGCTCGTGGTCTCGTATTCCTCTATAACGACCCCAGGTCACAGTCCGTCAAAATGCACTCCGTTGTTGACTCTCTGATAAGAGTCCCGGTCCCCGAGCCGTAACCACCCGTGTGGTTTTCAACAAACTCGGGCGATTCACCACGTATTCCATTACTTTGACAATGAAACCGCTCCTCTACTGCCTCGCTGCCGGACTCCTCTTTTTGATCCCCTTTTCCCCGCTCTACGCCGATGACCATGAGAAGCTCAAGGTCCTTTATATGGGGGGCCGGGGGCATGACTCCCCCGGCTACGAGAAATTCCTGACCGCCTTCCTGGCCGATCAAGGGGGATTTGACCTTGTGATTAGCAATAAGCTGGATGACCTCAGAACCGGGACCATCGAAAAGTATGATGTGGTCCTCTTTTTCGGGTCCGGCGGCGATTTCACCGATCCCGCTCAGGAAAAGGGATTTGAGAATTACCTGAAGAACGGAGGAGGGGTCGTGGGCATCCATGCTACTGACGCCTTCAAGAAGTCCGATGTCTACTGGAAGATCTTTGGGGGTCAGTTTATTGGCCATGGAGGTGGCACCTTCCCTATCGAGTTCACTGACACCACACACCCCATCACGAAGGGGATGAAAGGCTTCGAGATCACTGATGAGTCGTATCGGGACAAATTCCACCCTGCAACAATTGACAAACTACACCACCTCGGCCGCATCAACCGAGGCAACGAGAAGCATTCCATGATCTGGGTCCACGAATACGGCAAAGGCCGACTCTTTAGCACTGGCCTGGGGCACGACGAGAAAGCCTGGTCCAATCCGGCCTTACAGAAACTGACGCTTCGGGCCCTGCGCTGGGTAGCCCGTAAGCCGATCAAGGATCCAAAGTGAGGACCTCTCCCGCTAATCCCGGGCCTTCCTTCGTTCCTGGCGCCACTTTGGATACTCCGCAGCGAGAAGTCCCGCGGGCCAGCGACCCCCGATCCACCCATGGCCTATCCGGTGTGAATGACTCAATTCTGCGAGAGAGTACTTCACGACCCCCTGCTCAATAAACATCGGCCTGTTAGTTCCGATTTCATAGTACCGCGCCCACACTGGGTCGGCCTCCAAGTCCGTGACGAGCCTTCGATCCTTCCCCCCAGGCAGTGAGGCATCCGCTACCGTAACAACCCGCACTCCGTTGACGGCGGCCTGCCGAAACCAGTGCACTGCACCTTCCACAGCTTCGATGACCTCCGGAGAAGGACTCTCGATCGACATGAGGTAACGAACAACGCCGACACTCTCCGCGCCAGAAATCGAAGGCAACTCGGAAATTCTGCCCTGAGCCGGGGCCAGAGTGAGCTCGTCATGCTGCTGACACCATGCGGTCAGCTGCTTTCCATCCCTGATCTGGCACCGGAGGATACAGCTGATTCCCCGCTCCACAGCCCCCATGCATTCCTTACGAAGCGGCAGGTCGATGATATCGAAGGGAGCCCTCCCCCGGGCGGCCCCATCAAGCACGGAAAGCGCTCCGATCATAGCTCCGTCGTTGAAGGTAATGAGACTCGAGTACCCGGGCCTGAGCGGATAGAACTGAGGCCATCCTCCGCTCGGATACTGGGCCTTAAGGAGATAGCGCACACCTTTGGCGAACCCCTCTCTGAAACGGGCTTCTCCGGTCGCCTTACAGACTGCCGCAAGGTAACGCATCTCGGAGTGAGTCGCCCCGTTATCAAGGGTGCAGGGAAATTTCATGGCGCGCAGCACATCCCGATGAGCCCGACGCTGTTGCTCCGTCAAATCCTCAGTGGCCGCATGCCCTGAAGGATGAATGCGATTATCGTTCTTATACCAGCCCCCAACCTCTGATTGGTAGAAGAGAACATTATCCGCAATGCGCTGCGCCTCCACCGAACCATACCAATCAGGATTCTCCCTAAGACAGTCCCGCCAACTACGATCCTGGGCCATAACTCCAGCACAGGTAGTCACGATGGCAGCCAGCGTTACAGTGACACTCCGATTCACCGCATCTTGATACATCCCCCTTATCATCAGCCCAGCAAACTCCCGGAGAACCAACCCGGCTCCCCGGAATCGAACTTGTAGTGCCTCCTCATTTCCCGACCTGAATTCCACTCAGGCCGCTCACCACACTTCAGATTACTTTTTGATTTCGAGAACCTCAATACTCTTAAATTGAGTCGGGTGACTTTCAGCCTGAATCGAAATAGTTCCCTTTTCTAGCAGTGTCCCATCATCCAACTGAGGCAGCTTGTACTCCATGGCCAGCTCTCCATTTACGAAGTGACGAAGCCCCTCGCTGCCACGGACTTCCACTTCGCAGGTCACCCACTGATCACCACGGAAGGTCTTTGACTGGGAACTCAGGCAGTGCCGCTTATCGACCCGGTCATTGAAGACCACATGCGTCCCCGGAGTGCAGAGATTCGCGGTGGTCCGGCGGCCCTCTTCGAAGCCACCCAAGAGTTGAACCTCAATCGAAGCGGGGAAATCCTGCTTGAGGGTCATACTTTCGACAGTCTGCCCATGAAGCATCAGTCCATTGTTCCGCCGAGCCCATCCTGGCCCTCCACTCACCTGATCCCCTATGAAACGATAAACGGCGCGAATCTTGTAATGGGAGAACTCCGTTTTGTAAAAGAGGTGGCCAAAAACGCTGTTGAACTGCTCCCACTGATCATAGCTCACGGTCAGGAGTCCATCCACAACCCGAAAGGTGTTCTTGTAATTCTCTCCGGCCTTGTATCCCACAAACTTTGGAGTCCATCCCTCAAGATCTTTACCATTAAAGAGACTGATCCATTGACCCTCCGAGGACTTTGCTGCCTCCTTTTTCGGTGTCTCCGCTTTTTTTTCCTGATCCGCCCAAGTTGAGCCAAGTAGAACCCCTGCTAAACTCACTGTCAGTCCAATGCATTTGGTAGCTTTCATCTGCGTTGGTCTAGCACATATCGCAGGCCTTCGTCATTCGCGTTTCTGTGAAAACATCCAGTCGTAAACCTCCCGAGTCGAAAATACGATTCGACCAACACCATGTCCTTCCTCGGGGAAAACCTTGATTTTCGCCCGTTTGCCTCCTGCTCTTCGAATTGCCGTAATCATCCGCTCGGAACGCTCTGCCGGAACTACCCGGTCTTTTGCCCCCGCAAAGGCATAAACGGGAACAGTTGCGAGATTGGCAGCCCACTCCTCAAGTTCATCCGTTACTGCCTTGGGTCCGCCTCGACCAATACCCCCAACAACGGGAGCAATAGCGGCAAAATGCTTCGGATTATGCCCGCCCCAGACCCAGCACCCATATCCCCCCATACTGTTTCCTGTCAGATAAATTCGCCGCTCGTCCAACGGAAGAGTCGCCTTTAGGTGCTCCAGAAGCACATCGAGATCGGGTGGAGTCCAAGTTCCGCGACCCTTCGGAGTATCCCTGAGGCACTGAGGAGCCACCACGAGGCATGGCCCTTTTCGAAATTTACGTATTCCAAAAACGACCCTCTGAACCTGCCCTTTTATCTTACCAATATCGTTCCCCACTCCCCCGGCTCCATGCAGGTAAATAACGACCGGAACTTTCTTTTCCTTTTTCGCATCGACCGAGAAAAGAAGGAATTCCGGGTTCAGATACGTCGTCTTTTCCCGCAGCTTCGCACCCAACGAACTAACCACAGGACCGTCCTCCTGCCCGCTAAGTGGAACCACCAGTGAAAGCGCGCAGTAGCCAAAAACAAGCCGGGGTGAAATGAAACGTAAGCAACATTGTCCTAGAGAGGTAGTCACTCGTGCAACGTAGTCAGGTCGATAATGATTCACACTCCTATTTTCCTGCCACTTTCCGACCATCGCTGGGACCAGTTTCATATCGGGAGATTCCAGCCTAAGCCGCGCTGCAGTTACAAAGAACCGCCGCATACCCGCAGTGCTGACATAACCCAAAACGCCCACAATCTGCCGGGAGTCCACTAAGAATCCGGTTAAGCTTGCACTGACATGCCCTGCACCCAGTCCCTGCTCGTGTGCACATGCTGACCTCCTCTACCGAGGAGGCACCGGTTTCGGAGATCGCCCGCCGAACATCTCCCTCAGTCACACCATGGCAATGACACACGACAAATTCGCCGCTCACACCAGGGGTGTTGTCCTTTTTGGTTGATTGGACCTTCAGGCAGCTCATCCGCGCAACGATTCTTCTAAATTCAGAGGCAATTTCGGAAGTGCAGAGAAATAATTCAATACTTTTATTGCTATTGAGACACAGTCTCAATAGAAGCAGGCGTGGACGGCTTAACTCCTTCTGTTCTTCATGAGATCGCTGGCTTGACCGATGGGCAAGTCGAGCTCTTCGATGGAGAGCTAAAAGCCTCACAATCGTGGGCAGCATCCCTCCGAACGAACAGTATTTGCTTCTGCTTTAACGAATCTGGCGAAGCTCTGTTAATGGGCGAAGGCAATACTCGAATCTATTTACGCCCCCAATCTTTGAGCCTGTTCACGGTCGGAATGGAGCTACCGCCAATCGCTACACGGATCGGAGCCGGCCATCACAATTTTGTGCTCATTACCGTTCCGAGAGACCACCTGAGCACCCTCTTCGGTTCCGATTTAATTCACCTCCATCCACAGTTTCACAAGTTCATTGAAAGGCAGAACACTGCCGGCTTCGGAGTGGTTCGGCCCATGTGGTCCGACGAAAAAAGACTCATGGGATGGTTCCGGAATCCGCCCGTTCCTGAAGCCGCCAGAAACCTTTGGTATCAGTCCAAGATCGGAGAACTTTTCGCGATTCACCTCTTTGCGAGTGATAACGAATCTTTCCCGGTTCAACACAACCGACGAAGCAATCAGTTTTCCGATCGTGCGCTCACCTACCTTCGGAAAAACTACGAGGAAACACTGGACCTTAACGTCCTCGCAGGGAAATGCGGTTGCTCCGGGCCATATCTTAGCAGGAGTGTAAAGAGAGAGACCGGTAAGACTCTTCAGCAACACCTCCGCTCGATACGGATTGATGCCGCAGCACGGATGCTCACCCAGGGAGCTAACGTGACCGAGGCAGCCTTCGCTGTGGGATATTCTTCCTTGAGCCATTTCTCAAAGGCTTTCGAAGTAGAAAAGGGGTTGCTCCCGTCGGAGTTTGTGCGCGCCGACGAACAAATGATCGGATAACCGGCCCTTCGCAGTTCGTTTATCCCTATTGGGCTTGTCGCTTTTTCCTGTTATTAGAGCGCCTGATATCCGCCTCTAATCATCCTGCGGGTGTCTCATTTCCCTCGATTTCAATCGTCAATTGACTTTGCAATGGACAATCTATCGCTAAGTTTCGCCTTCCGATCGCGAGCGCAAATGGACCAGGAATGTCACTGTTCTAGGACATTCTCACCATTGGTGCCCGACCATGAATTATTCTAATATCGACTCCCGAATCCGAACCTCCACTGTGAGAAAAAGCGTCACGAAAAGGAAAAGCCCTGCCATGACGGAAAGGGCCAGCCTTTCCAAGGAGCGAGGAAAAACCCGATCACCCTTAAGCCAGACATCCGCGGACACCGCTTCGATTCCAAAAGTTCCTGGCAAACAGTCCTAACCCTCCACCTGATCCGATATGAAATACGCCACCCTCCATCTCTCGGCCATTCTCTGGCTTTCACTTTGTGCCCTTTCACAAGCCAAGGAAGTCCGTCTCTACACTCAGCGCCATTACCCCGCAGACAAAGAATTCTTTGCGCAGTTCACCAAGGACACGGGCATCGAGGTGAAAGTCATCAAGGCCGGAGCCAACGAGCTCCTCACCCGGCTTGAGTCAGAAAAAGCGGCGCCGCAGGCAGACCTTTTTATCACTACGGATGCCGGTGCACTCGACCGCGCCGATGCCGCTGGACTGCTTGACGAGCTCGACAATAAAACCTTGGCAGACAGAATTCCTGCAGGGCTTCAAGGGAAGAACGGCACTTGGGTGCCGATCACAATGCGCGCCAGGGTGATTGTCTACTCCAAGGAGCGGGCTGGAAACAATCTTCCGAAAACATACGAGGATCTCGCCGACAGTCAGTGGAAGGGGCGAGTTCTGATCAGATCATCGAGCAACGCCTACAATCAATCGCTCCTCGCTTCGATTCTGGCTGCTGAAGGCCGGGATGCTGCTCTCGCGTGGGCCAAGGGAGTCACAGCCAACATGGCACGCCCGCCCCAAGGTAATGATCGTGATCAAGTCCGTAGTGTTGCACTGGGTCTTGGTGAATTAGCTGTGGTCAACACCTACTATCTCGGCTTGTTGGAGAACGCCGATGACCCCAAAGATCGAGCTGCACGGGCCGCTGTAGGAGTGATCTTCCCGAATCAGGCAGGTCGTGGAGCTCACGTGAATGTCAGCGGAGCTGGAATCGTCAAGGGAGCCAAGAATCGTCCCCACGCCGTTGCCTTACTTGAATTTCTGACATCCAAGAAGATCCAAGCCAGTTATCAGAAAATGACTTCTGAGTTTGCAGTCGCCGAGGGGATCAAGCCCGAACCCCTTCAGGCAAAATGGGGGACTTTCAAGCCAGACCTCACCTCTCTCCACGAACTTGCAGGACATCAGGAAGAAGCTGTGAAGATCTTTGACCTCGCAGGCTGGAAGTGAGATCTAGACCGGGTGCAAAAACCCCCGAAAGCGGGCTCCGATGCCTTGGTTCGCTCCCGGAGTGGGCAAATCTGTGGTAGTCTACTGAGTTGGCGAATACTCGCTTGGCTCTGTGCCCTCACCCTTTTTGCCCCGGTTGTATGCGTCCTTTGGGAAGCGATTGTACCGGGCCACGGTAGTGACGCAGGGTCGTGGGACCATGTGCGAGCCAACCTGCTATGGCCCGCGATCCGCGATACTGCCATTCTGGTTGCAGGCGTCTGCCTGTTCTCCGGTCTTCTTGGGGTCCCTGCGGCTTGGTGCATCTCCACCCTGCAGTTTCGGGGTCGGGGACTTCTCTCCGTTCTTCTGGTCCTTCCGCTCGCAGTTCCTCCCTATGTTGCCGCGTTCGCATCAACTGAGGCCCGTGAAGCTTTCATTCCAACTCTCGCCCAGATTCGACAGGAAATGGGTGTTGATGCCTTTCTCATGATCGAGCTGATTCACCGTTTTGCGTGGCTCATCCTCATCTTTTCAGCGGTCCTCTATCCTTATGTTTTCCTTGCCTGCCGGTCCGCCTTTTCGGGTTCCTCGCGGCGCCTTGCGGAGGCCAGCCGGGCACTGGGTTCCGGTGGATGGGCAACCTTCCGGAAAATTAACCTCCCTCTTGCGCGCCCTGCTCTTGTCGCGGGGCTCTTCCTTGTCGCAATGGAGGTGATAAACGACTACGGGGCAGTACATCACCTCGGCATTAACACCATGACGGTGACGATTTTTCGCACATGGTTCAGCCTTGGTGAACTCGAGACCGCCCGTAGACTGGCTGGATGGATGCTTCTGGGAATTTTCACTCTTGTCTTACTTGAGCAGTGGCAGCGAGGACGCCGCGGATTTGTGTCAGGCCAGGAAGGAATCCCACCTCGGCCTAAGTGCGGTGTGATGGGATCCATTATATGCTGGCTCGTCTGCTTGATTCCCGTGGTTCTCGGCCTCCTTGTTCCCCTTTTAATCCTTGTTCAGTGGTGGAGAGCGTCCACGATGCCAGATGCCGCCCCGGAAATTTTTGCAGCCGCGCGCAACAGCCTCTTTCTCGGCGTTGGGGTAACCCTAGCCTGCCTGCTCCTCGGCCTTGTCATCGCAGGGGTCGCCCGATTCACCAAGCGCCGGAGCGATCGGCTGATGGCCCACGGTTCAGGGATCGCAGGCTACGCCTCACCGGGGGCTGTGATGGCAGCCGGAGTGTTCGCATTAGCCGCGGCACTGCGGGCATGGTTTCCCCCGGAAAGCTGGCTCGGAGCACGACTACTCTCTGACTCCCTGCTCTGGCTTGGTTTTGGCCTGACCGCGCGCTACATCGCCATTGCCATTCAAATGGCAAAACAGTCGCAATCTCTTATCCCGCTCGTCAATGATAGCGCATCGAGCACCTTAGGCAGGAGCCCTCTCCAGAGCTTCATCTCGATTCATCTCCCTCTGATGCGGCCCGCGCTTGCAGGGGCAGCCATCCTCATCTTCGTTGACGTCTGCAAAGAGCTCCCACTCTGCCTCATGCTCCGGACCTTCGATTTTGAAACCCTTGGAACCTGGACCTGGGGTCTCGCTGACCAAGGGCAGATCTGGGCCACCGCCGCGCCCTCTCTGGTGTTAATTCTCACCTGCCTTCTGGGGCTCACCCTCGTGGAAATGTTCGGCTGGCGCCACCAGAGGCGACGCCAGCCGTAGGTCATGTGAGTCAGACGAGCACCTCACCAAAGTGCGGCGCTCACTTTCAAAGCTAGACGATCGGCTCTGTCCCGACTATCGTTCCAAGCACCCGGAACTGACGCCTCCTTGTCCCAGGAAAGATCAAAGATCCACGTGGGCCTTGCCATTTCCCGTTCACCATCTACAGCGAGCACAGCGTGAGCGCACAACTTATCCTAGAAAGCCTGAGCTTCTCCTATCCCGGCAGCAAGCAGCGCGCCTTGGAAGACGCGACATTAGCAATCAAAGAGGGAGAGCTACTTTCTCTTCTGGGTAAAAGTGGCAGCGGGAAATCAACGCTCCTCCGCCTTGTCGCGGGACTGGACCGTCCATCCAGCGGATCGATAACGCTCGGTCAGGAAACGTTAGCTGGAGCAAATACCTTTATCCGCCCTGAGCGCCGCCAGATTGGCCTCGTTCCTCAGGGGTGCGATCTGTTTCCTCATTTAAACGTTACTCGTAATATCGCCTATGGAATCCGCCATTGGTCTCGCGTTGAACGAAGTTTAAGGATCGATGAACTTCTTGAGCAGGTTGGCCTTGTGGGATTTGGAAAACGGCTGCCTCACGAGCTCTCTGGAGGGGAGACTCAGCGTATTGCCCTCGCCCGGGCCCTCGCCCCAAAGCCCAGACTTCTCCTGTTGGATGAACCCTTCAGTAATCTTGATGTCGAGCTTCGGGAAACACTGCGCACGCTCACAGCGGATTTGCTGCGTGCCCAGAGCACCACCGCAATATTTGTTACTCATCATAGCGACGATGCCTTTTCGATTTCCGACCAAATCGCCGTGATGCAGGGCGGCCACATTCTGCAGTCCGCTCCGGCAAGAGAGATCTGGCATGCGCCTGCGTCACCAACGGTAGCTGCTCTCTTTGGCACAATCAATATGCTACCTCCATGTGCGGATGACAGGTCTCGCCCATCTTTCGCGCGTCCTGACCAACTCGTCCTCGATTCTGACATTAGCAGGTGTTTCGCTGAGGGAACGATCCGCAGGGTTGAATTCCTCGGAGCCGTTCAGCGAGTAACCTTGGATCTGGGCACCTCCGAGGAGCCTCTCAGCGTTGACACTCCTTCAGGAGAATCTCTCAAAGAAGGAGAAACGATGGGAGTTCGCTGGCGAGCGGAGCCACCTAACGGTTGATTACCCCGGGACGCAGCGGCCTTTCTCCCACCTGTGAAAGTTCTTGGGAACCCCATTGATCATCCCTGCGATCTCCCGCCAAAAGAATATCGTTATTAATCACGATAGCGTCGCATCCTCCTGCAGCTGCGATTCTCCGTTTGCTCCCATCGCGATCCTGAAACGCCGGCTTTATCTCGATCTTGGCCTCGAACCCGGACGTTACGATCTGAGCCGCAATCTTACCCCCATCCACATCTCCGGTAACCTTCGTAGTTGTAGACCCCTTCCTTCCGCTGGGCTCAATATGCCCCCACTCATCGAGCCATGAGCCTGCCCCTCTGGCAACCAGCTCTCTTGCCGGCACTACAATATCGCCGAACGCGGAGATGATGCGCTCAACAATTTCAAGATTCCTTGGAGTTTCCCTTGGTTGAATAGAAATGCCGAATCCGTAATCAACAAAGTCGAATTCAAAGACAGGAGGGCGGCGAGACCCAAGAGAGAAAAGATAAACCGACTGAATGCGCTCCGGACACAAGGCCAATCCACTTCGTGTATCGCGGATCATCCGGCAGCCTCTTCCCCGCTCGCTTCCAAAAATACCAAAATTGGTTTCCCGCACAAAGGACAAGCCTCTACTCCGAACAACAAGGTGCATTGGATCAAAGTGTAAGAACTGGTTAATAAGAGCCTCGTGGCAATTTCGAAGTCGGAGCGGCTGATCCATATCTCATTTTTACCTTAATCGCCTGGGATCTGGCTCAACGGTAAATGACTAAAGATTAACGATCACTTTGCCCTGTGGCCGATGTGGACAACTCAACATCAACCCTGCTCTTTCAACCATCATCATGCAGTTTACCGGAACTGACCCGTCTAGGTTCCCACTGCAATCAGCTCCTTCCCGACGCGAAGAACGAATCGATTACCCGCAACTGCAAACCCGTAGACCTTGTCATCCTCAGCGACTTGGATGGAATTTTGCGAAAGAATCTGAGGCTTATCACCTTCCGCACCCAAAACCACGGTTTCGCCGTTTTTGCAGAAACAGTAGACACGGTCTCCCGCTGCGACTGGAGAGGCCCAACAGCCATCCGGAAGCCGGTATTCCCAAAGCTGTTTACCATTAGAGAGGGACTGCGCCTGCAGGGTTCCCGCCCTGTTTATGAAATACACTATACCACGATAGAGCAGCGGCGAACTGAAGCTGGAGGTGGCTGATTCGGCGCGCCAAGCCACGTGAGTTTTTGCAATATTCCCCTCTCCGCCAAGCTTGACCGCGAGGCACTGCCGCGGACTAGATGAACCAATCACGACAATACTTCCATCACTGCTCGGCGATGCGACGGTGTTTCTTTTTATATTTTCCAACCACCAAATTCGCTTGCCATTCTTCAGGTCATATCCCTCCAGCGCCCCGTTAGAGCTGATCACAATTTGTGCTTCGTCCCCTCGATCGAGATAGAGCGGCGTTGTCCATGACACTCTGGACTCCCTCTCAGTTTTCCACACTGTCTTACCGGTTTTCCGGTCAACGCAAAGAAGGTAGGACGGTCCGTCATGATCAATGAGAAGAAGAAGCCGCTTCGGAGCTCCCACCAGGGAGGATCCCACTCCATGCCCTCCCTCAAATTGTCCAAACTCCTTGGTGAGCTTCCGATTCCACCGTTCCCTCCCTTCATGATCGAAGGCAAACAGGTCCCCACTCTCATAGAAGCAATACACTCCGAGGGGGCCCGCTACAGGAGTAGGAGCTCCCTGTGAGATCATCTTGGTTACCTTCTCGACTTTCTCAGAAGCCTCCATCCGCTGCCTCCACAATCGCTTCCCCGAAGTGAGGTTAAAACACTCCATATATAGATGCTCCTTATTTTCACCTCCCGTGCTGGTGACGTAAACCCGATCACCCCATGTTACCGGACTTGACTGGCCAAACCCTTCCAGTGAAACCCGCCAGGCAACTCCCTCCTTCTCGCTCCACTTAAGGGGGAGTTTCTCGTCGTATGTGATGCTGTTGCCCTCTCCTCGAAATCCTGGCCACGAATTCAACTCCTCGCCAAGAGCTGGACTGGATTCAGAGAGCTCACTGAAACCTACGCAGAGGGCCATGAGAGAAAGAACAGTTGTGGTGCGCATGGCCTGATGGTTTTCTACTATGGTTAGAGATGTCGAGTGTATCTTTTGGGCTACATCTATCTTAACCGTCACTCCCGTTTATCTCCCTGATCCTGCGCGCTTTGCCATTGAGCTCCATAGCGCATAGAGCTCACTCCCCTCCTGTGAAACAGAAAGCAGAAGATCCCCATAGGAATGATAGCACTCAATGACCGAGCATCTAGTTTGCTCGATAGTGTCGATCCGTGCCACCGCACGGAAAAACTCCGATAGATCAAGAGTCAGGTTTGACCGGGAAGCGCCAAGGGACATCTTGCCCCCATCTTGCCCGTGATTGAGCGGATAAAAATGAGTGCTGAAGCGAAAAAGCTCTCCCTCAACATCTATCCGGAGACCATTCTCACTGAGGCTAGCGACCGACAAAAGCTCATAGAGCGGGTGGCTTTTTCCGTCCTGTCGTGTCTTGCGGCGTCGTTCATTGCAGCACTTACAAAGTTTTCGAGAAGTGCGATCATTGCTCTCCGTAATATCCCCAGATGAATGAATCTGGACGACGTTCCGCGAAAGCTCAGAAATTGCCTCCTCTGCCCATGCCGGAGCGTCCACAAAGACCTTCTCTCCACCACTGGATGAGGTAATGGCCACCCGCACCACCCCTGCGTGAACAGGATGACGCCGGACTATCACGCCCGCGACTTCATAATCACTGATCGTCAGTCCAAGCTCTGGAAAGCTGAGTCCCGATTCCTCCAAGAGCACCATCGGACACCTGCTGAGCCATGTGTAAGATATTTCGCGATTGATTACCTGGACCCAACAGAACGGAAGTTTCTCAAAAAAATCCACTATCGAACTGAGCTCCTAAGGCAATTCCCAGACCTCCTCGGAGAGGGCGCCGATGATGCTTTTGGCGTTGGGATACATCACCTCAGAGGAAAGCACCCACTCTACCTTTACGCTAGCGGTCCCTTGCCCCTTTGTGATGCCCGATGAGCTTTACCCCCGATCTCATATGCTCCATGACCGGCGCCTCACTCCTAGCCCGAACCAAAAAGCCAATGCGAGAAGTCCGAAAGATGTGGGCTCAGGCACTACCGTAAAGGCCAGTGAATATTCAACCACGGTGGGGTTAGTCTCCTGAAGCCAGAAAGCGTGTTCCCCAGCTTCAAGGGAAGTCTCACTCACCTCCCCGAAAATATCCTGACGCAACCCCAGGAGCAGATTCCCCGCATCCGCTGCAAAAATGACATATCCATCGATATCGCCAAAACCTTGTCCCATAAATTCCGGACCTTCCCCGTAGGCAAGAAAGGACCCACTCCCTGGATTTCCTCCGTCCGAGAAAGAGTAACTGTCCACTGTAATTGCTACAACCTCAAGGCCGTCCGGGACAATAATGGCAAGGTAATCAGCGTCGCTCCCATTGGTCGCGCCAAGATCACCGGTCTGTCCCATCCGCCCTGCGATGATATTATCACCCAGCGAAACTGTCAGCAATTGGGGAGCACTGAAGTCGCCAGAAAGGTCCCCGTCAGACGCTTCCGACCACAGGACCGCGCCGTCTCCGCTCGGAGAGGCTGCCCAGTAGAGGCCAAGGAAGACCAAAGCCTGTAAAAGGTGTGATTTGGGTGACATTAAATTCGTCGGCAAGGAGCTTGTTGGGAGCGTTGTATATCCTAGCAGAGCTTAGTCAGTAGCGCTAACGCTTTCTCATTATCACTTCCCTACAGGCTCTCCAAAAAAGACAGCAGAGCCGAACGCTCTTCTCTGGTAGAATTGAGGAAACGCTCTCTCGAATTTCCAGCTTCGCCTCCGTGCCAGAGAATTGCCTCGGTGAGATTGCGGGCGCGACCATCGTGAAGCAGTGTCGTATGACCATTAACCCGCTCTTGCAGACCGATTCCCCAGAGTGGTGGAGTGCGCCACTCCTGCCCGCTTGCTTCAAAATCTTCCCGCCCGTCAGCGAGGCCCGCTCCCATGTCATGGAGAAGGAGATCCGTGTAAGGCCGGATAGTCTGGTTGCGCAATTCGGCGAGCTGATGAAAATCTCCCGTCTTGAGCTCCGGGGTATGACAGGATGCACATTTCATTGCCGCGAAGAGCCTCTGGCCCTGCCTTACAGCCGGGTCACTCACATCGCGGCGTGCTGGAGGCGCAAGTGTTTGAAGGTAGGCCGTCACCCGCTGCAGGATTTTGGCTGTTAGTTCGGGCTGTTCATCATTCGGCATGCTCACGAACTTGTGAAGCTCGGCGTAGGAAGTTGTGTGATTTTCATCAGGGAACAGGGGCGACGTTATCCCTAGATCTCCAACGAAAGCTCCTGCTGTCTGTTGACGGAGGGAGGGCTGGTTCGCCTTCCACCCAAAGCGGCCTGTGACGAGCTTTTTCCCTTCATAATCCCACACCATGTTCACTTTCCCTGAAATTCCGTCACCGTCCAGGTCGTTTGGATCGGCCTGAGCTCTCAGGGTCTCGTCGTCTACCGCCGCCAGCAATCCTAGCCCGTGAACTGCTGGAGCTACCCGTGGACTGAATTTTGTATCTGGACTAAGGGGACCAGCGCCCAGATCAACGATGTCATAAGTTGGCCGCCGGAGGCTGAAAGGTTCCCCATCGGGGAATGTTCCGCCTACTTCTTCATACCGAACTTGGACGTGCCCTTCTGGCTTCAGGCCCGGAAGGGCTCTCTCGCTCAATTGCAGTCCGTAGGCCGGATCCGGAACCGGCCCGCCCGTGTTGAGACGACCCGGAAGGCTGATTCTCATCACCAGCCCGAGAGAAATTTCCCCTTTCTTAGGCGGCGCAGCTCGCCCGTCACGCACATGGCATGCCGAACAGGAGCGGGCGTTGAAGAGATGGCCCAGCCCATCCCTCGAAGTAGTAGACGCCGGGGACGCAACCCAGTTCTGGTTAAAAAAAGAATTTCCGACGGTGTGTTGCCGTCTTGTCAGTCGGCTGATGTTTGCAAGAGGACGGGCAAATGCTTTGTCGTTGGTGACAAAAACCGTGGTATCACCTCCACTCAACCGATCGTCACTCCATGCAATCGAGGCCGTAAGGAGCCAGATCAGTGCATGAAAAGTCGACCGAAGTGCATATATCATCCTTCTTCTTCGCTAATAGGCACACCAAAGCCCATCTCCTCAGCCATGGCAACGAGAAGTTTGGCCTGCTCCTCCAGTGTCTCAATCGTGTGGAGGATTGCTTTCCGTCCGGGCGCGTCATCCTCCCCGAGGATTGCCTGATCAAATGGAACTGGAATCGCTTTCGCGGCTGCAACAGAATCCTCGATCTTGGAGCCAAGCTGCCCGGCAAGTTCGGGCTTAAGGCTCTGAGCGAGAACCTGCAGTCCAGGTCCGCTCAGCTCTTTGTAGGAACCGGTCCATACGTTGTGGATTCCAACGAGGTCGTAGACCATGTCATTGTGGGTGGTATCGGAAAAGCAAGAGTGTTCGTCCTCCTGCGCTTGGGTGTCGTAAGCCACGTTCAAGCGCTCAGCAGCCATTTCGAACCCGCTAAGCATTGACATACCGGTCATTATCTTTTCGAGAGCCTTACTGGTGGGCAGCTTCAGGAACTCTCCCCGATAGTTGTCTTTTTCGGGCACCCATTCAGCAACGAGTCCCTCGAGCTTCTCCACTACAAGGTTGGTGACAGCCCGCAGATAGTCTCCGCGCCTGTCTGCGTTGTCCGCGGTCGTGTAATCGGTGAAAGGCCGTTCTCCCGGACCTTCTGCAGAAAAGTCCTGACCCCAGAGAAGGAATTCGATAGCATGATAGCCGCAGCTGATGTTGGCCTCTCCATCTTTTTCGTTCAAAGACTCTATAAGAGCCGCGTCAATGTTCGGGAATTCGGCCGCATTATTCACGACACCTGAACCCGCATTTCCCTCCACGTAGTCAATGTAGGCCTCATCCATCGGCCATGCATTTAGGAGTCCCTCCGGTCCATCCTCGTCATCAATAGGGCCCTCGTAAAATCGAAAGACTTCCGTCTGCAGGTAAGGCAGTCGCGCTGCCGTCCACGAGTCCCGGGCCTTCTGCATGAGTTCCGCTGTCGGCTCGGCGAGGAAGGCATTGACGGCACCCTGCATCGCCTTCGCGGAAGCGAACGCGTCGGTATAGGTCGCTGAAACGAGGTTAGCGTAATGCTCAACAACCTCGGCTTCCGTCACCGCTTGATCGTTTACGGGTGCTTTGCCATTAGCGCCAGCCTGATCATCGGATCCGGATTCTGCCTGTTTGCAGGACACAAGGGCAGCCGCCAGAGCAATAACAAGAGGAAGGGACGTTCGATACATGGGATAATAATGACACACTTTCGCTTGTCGTCTGCTCTCCAGTTGTACCAGTTTAGCGCGAAATTGTCCCTATATCTTCCGGAGCTCTGGAGCGAAATCGATGCAAAAAGCGACAAACTTCAGTGTTTGACCGAATAATCAATGGTTGGTACACGTATAACACATAGGGCGGACCGAAAATAACCCGCCCCAGAAACCTTAACTCCTGACTGAATGATGAAAGAAAAACTCCTCGGCCTATTTGCCCTTATGTCCCTCGGCCTCAGCCCTCTGGCCCTCGCGGATAACAAGCTGTGTCCGATTATGATCGAAGACGAGACCTACGAGGATGAAGTCGTCGAGTTCGAGGGAAAGAAAGTGCTCTTCTGCTGCGGAACCTGTATCAAACTGTGGAATCAGTCTCCAAAATACTATATTAAGGTGATGGGTGAGCTTCTTCCTCAGTTCAAGGGCATGGAGAAAGAGCTCGGCTTGGACGAGATCAAGGTCCTCCCGCAGAAGTTCTGTCCCGTCTACCCTGATCGCATCGTCACTCCGGAATCTCCAACTGTTGATGTCCAAGGAGAGAAGGTTTACCTCTTCAGCAAGGCCGCAGTTCGTCGCTGGAGCCGGAAGCCGGAGGATTCCTTGAAGAAGGCTCTGGCGGCCGGGTTGCTTCCTCAAATCGAGGGCAACGCCAAGGTGGCTGGCAAAACTAACGAAGTCTCCAAGTAGACTCGAATCCCTCTAATTCACGCCACTCCTACCCGGAGCCCTAGGACAACTGGGAGTCAAATAATCCCAAGTCGCCGGCAGCATTAACATGCCCTGCGATGGTAGGATTCTCCCGCACCGAAAGGCTCCGGTTGAGTGACGTAAGACACGAGACTAGGAGCCATTCAGCGTACCACTGGCACACTGGTCGCACATCATTCCATTCAGAGAACCTGCCTCTGAAAACCCCCATGCCGGTAATGGTGGCACACCCAGGAAGCTCCCTGCAACCAGACCGTTAGGTCAGACCATCGCTGGAGCTCTCCGGCCGTAGCTCGTGATCCGATCGGCGATCGCTCCAGCGGCAGAGCTTTATCCAGCGAGTGCGAGAAAAATGGCCTCCGACCAACCACCCAGGGTTTCTGCCCCCAAGGACAAGGCCGCCGGAGCAGCAGCTGTTGCCTCCTCCCTCAACCACGTTCTTCGTTCGGCAGGGGCAACCCAGGGGACTAGGGCACTCCTCGGGCTTAATCAGGTTGATGGTTTTGATTGCCCCTCCTGCGCATGGCCCGACCCGGACGATCATCGGACCAAGACGGAGTTCTGCGAAAATGGAGCCAAGGCAATTGCCTCTGAGGCAACTCTGCGCCGAGTCGACCGGGAATTTTTTGCCCGCTACTCGGTCACTGAGCTGCGTGAGCAGTCAGACTACTGGCACGATCAACGTGGGCGATTGACCGAACCATTCGTTCTCCGGGAGAATGCCACCCATTACGAACCCATTTCATGGGATGATGCACTCACCCTGATTGCTAACGAGCTCAATTCTCTCCCCTCCCCGGATCAAGGGATCTTTTACACCTCGGGCCGTGCAAGCAATGAGGCTGCCTTTCTGTATCAACTTTTTGTCCGGCATTTTGGCACTAACAACCTTCCAGATTGCTCGAACATGTGCCACGAATCCTCCGGAGCGGCCCTGAAAGCATCCGTTGGTATTGGAAAGGGCACCGTCACCCTTGATGATTTCTACGAGGCGGACACCATTCTCTGTATTGGCCAGAATCCCGGCACCAATCACCCCCGTATGCTTTCGGCCCTTGAAACAGCGGTCGAGAATGGAGCCCAGATCGTTGCCATCAACCCACTCAGGGAGGCTGGACTTCTCGGCTTCGCTCACCCTCAGAAAATAAGCGGCCTCTTGAATAAAGCGACTCCCCTCGCCTCTCAATATCTGCAGGTACGAATCAACGGAGATTTCGCTCTGCTCCGGGCCCTTGGCAAAGAATTATTCCTCCGCGAAAATGCCCGGCCGGGGACTGTGATCGATCACCCATTTATCGCCCGGAATACCCGCGATATTGATGCCTACCGTAACATCTGCGAAGCGGCATCTTGGGATGATCTGACCGATAAATGCTCCATCCCCCGTGCGGAGATCGAAAAACTCGCCGATACAATTCTGCGTGGAGAAAAAAAACTCATTACCTGCTGGGCGATGGGCCTGACCCAACACCGTAACGCGGTAGCCACGATCCGGGAAATCGCGAACCTCCACCTTTTACTTGGCGCTATCGGTAGACCAGGCGCTGGGCTCTGTCCCGTTCGGGGACACTCTAACGTGCAGGGAGATCGCACCATGGGAATTTTCGAAAGAATGCCGGAAGCCTTCCTTGCCGCTCTCGACAGAGAATTCGATATCAGATGTCCGAGGGAGCACGGCCATGACACCGTCAACGCCATCCTGTCCATGCACCAGAACCCCGGGCAGGTGTTCCTCGCCCTCGGAGGAAATTTTCTCCAGGCCGCACCGGATACGAATTTCACCTCTACCGCTCTGGAGAATTGTCGCCTGACCGCTCACATTGCCACCAAGCTCAACCGCTCGCACCTTCACACGGGCAACATCGGCCTGATCCTCCCCTGTCTGGGACGCTCAGAGCATGACGAACAGAAATCCGGCCCTCAATTTGTCACATGTGAAAACTCCATGGGAGTTGTCCAAAGGTCTCGGGGCACGCTTGAACCAGCCTCCCCTGCATTACGATCTGAAGCATACATCATTTCCCGCCTGGCCGAGGCTACTCTCGCTGAGCGAACTTCTGTTGACTGGGAGCGGTTTCGTGACAACTACGATCACATCCGGGAAACCATCGAACGCGTGGTGCCCGGATTCGAAAGTTACAACGAGCGAGCGAGGAAAGATGGGGGCTTCTATCTGCCCAACGGAGCGAAAGAGCGAAGCTGGGACACTCCAGATGGAAAGGCCTGTTTCTCCGCAGCGGCCTTCGAGCAATTCGAGGTCAGCGAGGGGCGCCTCATTCTGCAGACCCTGCGCAGCCACGATCAGTTCAACACCACGGTTTATGGTCTCAACGATCGCTATCGGGGGGTTGGACTCGGGCGCCGGGTTCTCTTCATGAATCCAGACGATATGAAGGACAGGAACATTGCGCCAGTAAGTCTCATTGATATCACCAGTCACTGGCAGGAAGAGCAGCGCACCGTGCAGTCCTTCTACGCCATCCCTTACGACATTCCCCGCGGCAGCGCTGCTGCATATTTTCCTGAAGCCAATCCACTTGTCCCCATCGACTCCACTGCCCTGGAGTCTAATACCCCGACCAGCAAAGCCGTCGAAATTTCGGTGCAGGCCTCCTCTCGCTAATTACCCTCGACCTGTCATTTAAGGCGTATCGCACGAGAACCTGCACCCACCTCAGCCTTCTCCAGAATGACAGTAGAAGGCTCATTCTTTCCGGCCTTAACCGTGAAGGACCTCCCTTTGGGTGCACCCGGATTGAAGGTCTTTCCATGAGCCCTCACGGTGTAAAGAATCTCACCGGAGAGATCATCAATGAGCTGGACTACAGGATTCTCCACATCGAAGGTCATCTCCCCGAGTTTACCCCACGAGGGAGGGTCGTAATTATCAAACTGCGAGATCGTCCGGGGCCATCCCGCATACTGCTTGGTCGCAGGATCAGTGATGTCAACATTTCGAGGCCAGCACTCCATGGTAATCTCCCGCTTCTTTGTATTCAGCCTGACAACGCCAAACCCGGCAGAACGGGTATTGAGAAGCTTTCCAGCTGGCTTCTTCTCTGGGTTAGCAGCGGCATAGTTCGTGACCTTGTTTGCAAAGCCATCGAGGTGATCCCCGGTGTAGTCGGGAGCACCAGTCTCACGGTTCGCCCCGGGTTTAAGTGGCTCCCACCACCGCAGGTATAAATTAGCGATTGAGGGCACACAAAACGACCAGATGGCATCTCGATGATTCTCCAGCCCATGGTGAAAAATCGTCGCGAGGTGCTGATCTCCGGCACAATGGAAGGCAAAGCCCTTCCGCAGTGCCGAAAGAGCTCGGCTCCGACCCGACTGAGGCCAACCGTTTGAGTCCATATCGGCATGAAGTCGTCCATTGGCACCGCCATGAATATGCGCTCCTCCACAGAAAATTGTAGCCGAGAGAGCGACCTTCATCTCCGTGTTGGTCCAATCCTGTGACCAGCGGTCGAGGAACTTCAGTTGGCGCTGACCCAGCAGGATAGCCCCATCCACATCAACGCTTGCAGGATCATATTCCGGATTACGGATATGGTCTGGTCGAGGACCCTGCTTGGGAACGCGTCCGGCGGGGCCGGTCTTAAATTTACGATCCTCGAGGATGGCAAAATCCACATTCCCCCAGTTCAGGTTGGTAAACCAGACTCCGATACCCTGCCCAATCTTGTGGGGATCCACGGGATCAGGAAAATGACTGGTCTGAGCTCTCTCGACCTCCTGAACATAAACCCCCGGCCGGGCGTATCCCCCGTCCGATGCACCTCCGAGAGTCGATACCTTGCCACTCTCTCCCCAGAGATTAGGCTGCCCGGCATCGTGATCGTCGGGCAGGCAAAGAGTTGGCCGGTCCTTGATGATCTCGCCAAAATCCCGACCAAACTTCAGCCATCCTGCATAATGCTTGAAGTGATCGTAAACCTGGTCTCCGGCGAAGAAGAGCACATCAGCGTCAATTCTCTTCACGTTTTCGATGATATCCTTCCTCGAAATATCTCCACCATGAGCTGGGTGGATGGAATTCCCCGTAAAAGCAGCCACCACTACTTCACCCTTATCCACCGGGTTCTTCCGGATCGTTCCTGTGTAGGTCGCACCCGCTTCGTGAATAACACGGTATTCGTGCGCCTTGGAATCGTTCCATTTTTCCACCCTGAACGGAGCCGTCCATCCGGGTTCAATGGCCTTGGTGCGAGCAACTTCGACCCATTCGCCCTCCTTCTTGATCTCAAGACGCACAATCCGGCTGTCGCCCGCAGCGAGGGGATAAAGCTGAGCAGTCAGCTTCAGAATATTGTCATGAACCGTATACAGGGCGAAGCAGATGAGGTCCTTTTTCGCAACCTTGGGAACAGAGAGCACAGCCCGTCCCTTTCTCTTTTGATTTTTTTGCTGGGAGACCGCGACACCGGCGATCAGGACGACGAGAGCGGAAATTGTGAGCCATTTAATAAACTTCATCTGAGTGCGTGTTGAATTTCAATCGATCGGTGATCTCGTGATCTTGCCCGGACCGGCCGTCTGGCAGCCATCCGGCCCGATCTCAGTTTTAGAATCTCCTGCTACCGTCTCAAGCTCATCCGATCGACGCCAGACAAGAAAAAGATAAAGGGGGATGACATAATGCGGCGCCCTGAGGACAGCCTCGTGAATAAATTGATCCGCACCCCAGTAATTGAGGCTGAGAGACATTCCTGCCACCGGCCGTGCGATAGCAGTCAATAACCCCCAAATGGCGGCATAAAGAGCGCAGGACCGGCGCGAAACCTTGAGAAAGATTCCAACACACACGACAAAATCGAGTATTCCTGCCCACCAGAGCAGGCTGGTTGCCGTCTCATGCTCCACCCCCAGAATCTCCGTTGTCATCGCCTGAAAAGTTGCCGGCATAGGCCAGAGATTCAGCGCGTAGCACCCGTGACCGATAAATGTCATCATCATTGCCACCATGGCAGCCGCGATTGTCACCCGATGCCGTGCTCCCATATGCAATGCCAGAACCAGCAACACTGGAGCAAGAACCTGACCGCCATGCTCCACCAACATTGGAATCTGGGACTGCGCGCCTACGAAACGAGCGTAAGCAAGAATCCCCAGAAGGGCTCCTCCGCCCAGCAAGCCCATCATCTGGAGATAGGATTTCTTTCGGACGGTTACAGTGAGTATCGTAGCCCCAAGGTAAAACCAGCTCGTGAAACCAATCAACCGCTGAACGAGTCCATCATTAGCTCCCGTACCAACAAACTCATCCCAGTCAATTCCCACACGCTCTGCCAGCGCCTGACTTGATTCCTGCCACAGCAACACTCCATAGGGCCCTTCCCAGTAGAAATGGACCCACGTCCATCCTGCAAGGCAGAGGAAAGCTCCAACACGCAGGAGAAGCACCAGATGGCTGTTAGCTTTCAACGGTTTCACTATCGTACCTCTCTGAAGAAATCTTGGTTCTGACTCTGCTTTATATCTAGATTCTCCGGGAGAAAAAAATAACTACGAGTGGTTGTAATCCAGCGCTACCGACATTGTGGGTTTACATTCCCCCAGCGCTGAACATGATCCGTTGATCATGAAATATCTGGTTTGCTCCGCCTTTACCCTGATCCTCTCCCTTTCCGTTTCGGTTGCGGCCCCGGTAGGAAAATACCCCTCTCTTCCGAGCAAGGTTCTCTCCAACTATACGCCCAGCAGCGTCGATTCCCATGACTCGGCAACAATGGCCAATCGGGCTAACGCCTTCCTCTCCTCGCTCGACAAGAAACTCCGGGCCCAGGCAGCCCTTTCCTCTGACAGCCCTGAGAAAGCGAAGTGGACCAACGTCCCGCCCCGCGGCCCCCAGGGAGGAGTTCGACTTGGCGACCTTAATGAAAAGCAATTGAAGAGCGCTTGCGACCTCCTTGCCGCAGTTCTCAGCCCGCAAGGCTATGGGAAAGCCCGTAACATCCCTCTTGCCGATGACCGCCTCCTCCGTAATGGCCAACGTCGTCCCGGTTTCGGAGCGGAGGACTACTGGCTGGCGATCTTTGGCGAGCCATCTCAGGACAAGCCATGGGCTCTCCAGTTTGATGGACATCACATCGCGATCAATCTGGCTTTCCACGGCAAGCGTATGTCGATGTCGCCAACCTTCATTGGAACCCAGCCCCGGGAGTTTCAACTCGCAGGCAAGAAGATTGTGCCTATGGAGAACGAGGCCCCGACAGGCCTGGCACTTTTCGAGGCGCTTGACGCATCCCAGAAGAAACAGGCTACCATCCGCCCAAAACGGGCCAATCTGGTGGCGGCAGCTGGCAAGGATGGATTTGTTCCTGATCCCCTAGGATTACCCTGCAAGAACCTCAAGGACAAGCAACGTGCAATTCTGATGAACGTCCTGAAATCGTATGTCGGCGATCTCCCAGGTGCGCATGCCAAATACCGAATGGAGGAACTTCAAGCTGAGATAGACCAGATGAACTTTGCCTGGTGGGGCCCTGGGGAAAAAGGCGGTGACTTTTCCTACCGCATTCAGGGACCCAGCGTGATTGTCGAATACGCCGGTCAGGATCTTGGGGGGGATCCCCACAATCATCTGCATTCAATGTATCGGGATCCAACTAATGAATACGGGGCCCGGCTCGGAAAGAAGGCAAAGAATTAATCTTATTCCTAAAGGGCTCCGGCATACCGCAGAGAAACTCTGTCAGTTCGCGCCTTCTCAGTTCTGAATACCACGCAGAAAAGTGGATCTCAACGCTTGAGCAGCGCCACCGATACCATAAAACAAACCTTACCCATGAAAGTTACTATCCTCGGAGGAGGCGGAAGGGTTGGATCCAATGCTGCATTCTGCCTGCAGTGTGCGGGAATCGTATCCGAAATCCAGCTTCTCGACGCCAACAGGAAAATGGCGGAGGGCGAAGCACTGGATCTGGTGCATGGAGCGTCATCACTTGCAGACCAGCGAATTTATGAGGGAGACTATGACCGTGCCCGGGACTCTGACATCTTTGTCATTACGGCCGGTCTGCGCCGGAAACCTGACGAGAGTCGTCTTGATCTCATTAATCGCAACGTCGGTCTCTTTTCAGAGGTAATCGGAAGCATTAAGGCGGCCGGCATGAAGGATAACGCCATCGTCTTCGTCGTCTCAAACCCTGTCGACATCTTGACGCATCTCGCAGCCAGCTTTCTGGACCTGCCTCCAGGACGGGTGATCGGGCTGGGTACAATGCTCGACACTGCTCGGTTTCGCTCCCTGATCGCGTCCGAACTCGACCTCGCTCCAACGCAGGTCAGAGCTCTCATCCTTGGCGAGCATGGAGATACCATGCTTCCCTTGTGGTCCTCAGCCACCGTCGGCGGTCTGCCTCTTACGGAAGTGGAAGGATGTGACGCAAATTTTCAGAGGGGAATCTTTGAGCGCACCAAGAAAAGTGGAGCGGAGGTCATCAGCCGCAAAGGTGGCGCCGGCTGGGCAGTCGGAGCAACGATGGCCGAGGTCATTCACTCCATCGCTCTCGATCGAAAGCAGCTTCTGCCAGTTTCTTCACTTCAGAACGGGGCCTACGGCCTCAAGGATGTCTGCCTCAGTGTCCCCTCCGTGGTGGGTCGTTCCGGGGTTGAGAAGCACCTTGAGCTGAAGCTGTGGCCCAAAGAAGAGCAAGCGCTCAAGGCCTCTGCCAAAGCCCTTCAAACGATGCTTGCTTCCGTGGCTGGCTGACAGTGCAAGTGGAATATCACTCCATTTTGGACCGCGGTCACTAATTAGGGCTAGACTGCGCTCAAAATCGGCGGAACCTTCCGAGCGGTCTACGCTTAAGAGGCTCATGGCAGCGACGTCAAAATCTCCAGCTGACCCGCACTACTCGATATGAAACTCCCTACCATCCTCGCTCTTTTCGCCCTCACGATCACGGCAATAGCCCATCCCGACCACAAGTTGCGTCACTGGGAGCAAGCCAGTCCCGACCCAGATCGAATCATCCTGACGTGGACGGGAAGCACCGCGACCAGCCAATCCGTCACTTGGCGGACCGATACTTCCGTGAAGGAGGCCTCAGCAGAAATCGCGCTTGCCCTCCCGAAGGCGCGGTTCGACGAAGGCGCGAAAAGCTACAAGGCCCGAACCGAGAAGCTCGAACTTGTTGATCCCGCCAAGGTGGTCGTTCACTACCACTCTGTTGAATTCTCGGAGCTAAAGCCAGATACCCTCTACGCTTACAGAGTTGGCAGCGGGGATCGCTGGAGTGAATGGATTCAGTTTCGCACCGCCAAGGCAGAGATCGCCCCATTCTCCTTCCTCTACTTTGGAGACGCCCAGAATTCCATTTTGTCCTTCTGGTCGCGCATTATCAGGGCGGCCTACAAAAAAGCTCCTCATGCCGCTTTCTCGATCCATGCGGGCGATCTTGTCAATACTGCCCACAAAGACCGGGAATGGGCTGAATGGTTCAAAGCGGGAGGGTGGATTCACTCTTCAGTGCCCTCCATCCCTGTTTCGGGAAATCATGAATACACCAACCTTAAGGTCGACGGAGTGGATAAGGGGAAGCAGCTGGCCATCCAATGGCGGTCGCAGTTCTCTCTCCCACCTGCAAGTGATCTGCCCGATTCTCTGGCAGAGACCGTATACACTCTCACCTACCAGGGAGCGCGGATTATCGCGCTAAACTCCAACCGCGAGATTGAAGCCCAAGCCAAGTGGCTTGAAAAGGTTCTCTCTGAAAACACCAGCAAGTGGACGATCGTAACCATGCACCACCCCATGTTCTCGTCAGGAGCTGGGAGGGACAATTCTAAGAATCGAAAGGTCCTCAAACCGATTATCGATAAGTACAAGGTCGACCTCCTCCTGCAGGGCCATGATCACACCTATGCCCGTGGGCACACTCCTGTGCGCATGAGTGATACTGTAAACAACAAAATCAAATCACTGTACGTAAACTCGGTTAGCGGACCAAAAATGTATGATTTCCGTAAAGACGGATGGAACACCTATAAGCCAGACGGAGTCCTCCTCGCGAGAAAGGCGGTTAAGACTCCGTTCTTCCAGGTGATTGATGTTGAGGGTGAGTGGCTGACTTACCGCGCCTTCATGGCCAACGGTCAACTCTACGATGCCGTTCGCCTTCACAAGCTCGCTGACGGAACCAAGGAGATGCATCCTTGGAAAGACGACCTCGGGAAGGAAAGGTAACCTACGAACACAAAGGGGGAGCTAAGACTCTGTGACAAATTTTGCAGAGGAATTACCAAACCTGGCCGCATAGCTACCGTATTACCGGTTCTTCAGATAGCCCCGCGCGATGAATTCTCCCAGTTGCACAATACCAGCTGTGGTAATAACCAGCATCTTTTCCTGTGGCGGCAGATCAAAGGCTTTCAGGTGAAAAATGTTCGGGCTCCCTGAGGCGATCCCTGCCATGTTCCCCACCACATCCAGCTTGTTGAGGTTTTCCACATCGGTCGGGGGCTGCTGGCTTACAAACCATCTCAGTCCGGGCCGCTTCAGGTCCTTCCGGCTCTGCTCAATGATACCCTGCACCCGCGCAGCCGCCTCTTTCCGGTAGGGATGAAAGGACATGTCATTCTCACCCATGTGATAAAAGACACCCTCGACTTCCACTTCATGTCCCTTTGCCGACAGTTCGCTTATTGAGTCCTCTACGAATTGGATGAACTTCGGATAAATATGCCGGCTCTTCGCCATGCTACCTTCCGGAGTCCAGTCGATGATTTGCGAGCCACTGTGGGTAAACTTGGCGATGGCGACGTTGCCCTCGATGGATCCCGCAATTTTCCGAGCAAAACTCAACTCCGGACCGAAGGTATCGTAGTAACCGGTATACCCGAGTGGCTCCCATCCTCTTGAGCGGTAATAGCCACCACCGAGATTATATCTGTAGGCAATCAGGGGATTGTCCTTGAGCAGCGCCGCGCCCCCTTTGAGCGCCTCCAGCTCCTGCACGAAGGCACGTTCTCCCTCCATGTTACGGTGCCCCGCAAGAATGAAGAGCTTCACCGCACTACCCTTTTTATAAGGCCATTTTTTCAGAGGGCGGGGCGACCTGACTGTCAGGCCAATCGTGCGCAGATAGGCAGCGGCATAGTTTTCCCCATGCTGCAGTTGCCCAAGGGTCCCATAGTGGTAGTGCAACCCGACCGGACGGCCAATCTCCGCCCCCACATGTGAGGTGGGTACATACTCCGCCCGAACATCGCTCGACGTGACCTCTCGCTGCCCAAGGCTGATGGCATACATACGGGGTCGCAGATCCATTCCCCAGATCGTCTTGGTGCATAACTCCCCAATGTAGAACTTGAGATCCGGAGCCCTTAGGTCCCGGCGCCAGCTCGCGAGAAAGTTCTTCAGATTCCGGCCATAGGATTCCATGTAATCTCCGTTAAACATATCGTTCTCCCCCTGGTGCCACATGAACCCCTCGAGACGATGCTTGATCCCCTTCTCATCTAGCCCGGCCAGAGCCTGCCGGATAGCCTCAAGCGCGAGCGGATACATTTTAAAACCGATAGGATCATCTGGATTCCAATCTCCTCCGAGATGAGTCCCCCCGGCGGCCACCTTGATGATGCCAACAGGAGCTTGAATATGTCTGGTTATCTTCCGGGCAAAACTCAGTTCCGGCCCGACCACTTTATTGACAGGCTGAAGTGCCACCCATCCCTCTGATCGCCTTTTGTTCTCCCGGCCGATACAATAGTTGAACAGGACCTTCTCCTGCGGATTTTCCAGTCCGGCATATGGCGGAAAGCGCTTGATGTCTCCCACTTTAGAATCAGAACCCACCATGTTGGATTGGCCTGCGAAAATGAAAACCCGCATGGTCTCGTGATCCTCATTATCCTGACCTGATACCGACAGCGCTGGAGACCAAAGAAGGAGGCCGCAGGCCAGAACAGAGAGGAAGCAGGGTCTCTTCATTCTTCCCAAGATCCATACGACAGGCCGGGAGCCAAGGCCTTTAGGAGGAAAAATAGTTTTAAAGTGGTGCGCACGAGAGGACTCGAACCTCCACGAGTTATTCACTCACTAGAACCTGAATCTAGCGCGTCTACCAATTCCGCCACGTGCGCCCGGAAATCGGGGCGGCAGAAAAGCACCCACACGTTGAGATTGCAATGCCTTTTGCACAATCCTCGCGCTCGGCGCCGTTTCATCATTGCAAACTTCTCTGAAGAGCCAACCATCTCCCTGCAATGAAGAAGCCAATCCCCTTCCTTTCTCTCCTCCTGATCTTGGGAGGAAGCGCCTTTCTCCCCGCAAATGAGGCCCAGCCAGCCAAATGGCCCCAAGAAGACAGCGATATCGCGGTCGATCCAAAGGTCGAGTTTGGAACCTTGAAAAACGGGATGCGTTTTGCAATCCGCAGAAACGCCGAGCCCCCGGGGCGAGTCTCTCTGCGGCTCCACGTAGCTGCGGGCTCCCTCAACGAAGCGGATGATCAGCGCGGATTAGCACACTTCCTAGAGCATATGCTCTTCAATGGCAGCAGGAACTTCCCGGATGTTGAGAATCTTCTTGGGCAGATGCAGCGGCTCGGTATCGCCTTCGGATCGCACGCCAACGCCTATACGTCATTCGACGAGACCGTTTACATGCTCGACCTTCCGAATACTGAGGAAGAAACCCTGAAGCTCGGTTTCGACGTCATGAGGGATTTTGGCGATGGAGCTTTACTCTCGTCTGAGGAAATCGAGAAGGAGCGCGGAGTCATTCTCTCTGAGAAGCGATCGAGAGACTCCGTTGAAATGCGTCTTATGGAGCAGCAGTTCAGCTTCCTTCTTCCCGATTCTCTCATTGCTCATCGCTTTCCAATCGGAACCGAAAAGGTAATTAAGGAAGCCCAGCGCGAGCGCTTTACCTCTTTTTACGAGGATTACTATACCCCAAACAGCATGACCTTCATCGTGGTGGGTGACATTGATCCGATGGTCTACAAAAAACGGATTATCGACACATTTTCATCCATGAAGAATCCAGACCAACCAGGAACCGCGCCAGAAATGGGCACGATCCCGAAGGGTTTCAAATTTCAAGCCGCCGTTTTCTCCGACAAGGAGGTCAAGAGTGACGATCTCGCACTAGGGTTCGTCCAAGCCTACAAGACCACTCCCGATAGTGTCTCAAACCGAATCAAGCGATACCCTCTCAGCGTTGCAAACTCAATCATTGGCCGCCGATTCGACATCCTCGCCAAGAAGGAGGGATCTCCAATCTCCTCTGGAAGCGCAGGGAGGTTCGAGTGGTTCAACGCCATAGAATTTGGTTCGATAGATGTTACCGCGGTAGAGGGCAAATGGAAGGAGGCCATTCCTGTAATGGAGCAGGAACTGAGACGTGCCCTGCAATTTGGCTTCACCGCAACGGAGTTGGACGAAACGAAGGCAGAAATCATCAATCAAGCAGAGCAGGCCGTTCAAAGAGCCGACACCCGGCAGTCCTCCTCTTTGGCCATGGGCCTTGTCAACAGCATCAACTCTAACCGGGTCTTCACCAGTCCAGCTGAGTCCCTCCGCATTACGAAGATGGCCGTTGAGGCCCTCACCCCAGAGAAATGCCACGAGGCACTCCGCAATTTCTGGAAAGACCGGGACCTTACAATCACGCTTACCTCAAAAAGCGCGCCCAAAGATGGAGCCAGCGTTCTAACGGCCCTCTATAAGGAAAGTCAGGCTGTGAAGGTTGATCCGCCGGAGAAAAAAGCCGAGGTCTCCTTTGCTTACACCGAGTTTGGCGATCCTGGAACGGTAACGTCCAGACGCGAGATCAAAGATCTTGGAATCACCCAGTTAATTCTCTCGAACAATGTAAGAATAAATCTCAAGACCACGGACTTCGAAAAAAACTCGATCAGTGTGCATGGCCGCTTCGGAAACGGCAAGCTGACTCAACCTGTCGACAAGCCAAGTCTGGATATGTTTTCGACGGTTCTCCTCAATGCCGGAGGACTAGGGAAGCACAGCAGTGACGACCTCAAAAGAATCTCCGCAGGACGGAACGTGAGTGCCAGCCTTGGAGTCGACGAAGATGCCTTTACTGTCGATGGCCGCACAACTCAGGAAGATCTCGAAATGCAGCTCCAGCTTGTTTGCGCAAGGATTACCGATCCTGGATACAGGGAGGAGGCTACTCGGCAGTTTCGTAAGATGCTGCCCATGATGAGCTCGCAGCTGAAATTCACAATCAGTGGAGCAATGGCCGAAATGCAGGAATGGTCGCGCGGAGGCGATGGCCGCTTCGCTAAGCCGGATGCCGAGGTGCTCGCAAAATACACAGCTTCTGATGTCAAAGAATGGGTCAACGAGGAATTCGAAAAGGCCTACCTCGAAATAAGCCTCGTTGGGGATTTCGATGTAGAGAAAACAATCCCGCTTCTTCTTAAAACAGTGGGTGCACTCCCTGATAGATCCAGCACCAAACCAGCCCTGAGTAAGGAGCGAGAAATCCAGACTCCCTCTCTGCCGGCTACCAAGAAATTCACCTATACCTCTAAAATTCCTCAGGCAGCATCTGTTGTCGGGTGGAAGATTCCACCAGTGCGAGAAGATATTGGGGAACTGCGACGCCTGAATGTCCTTGCCACGATTCTTGATGACCGATTGAGAACCAAACTGCGGGAGGAACTCGGAGCAACCTATAGCCCACAGGCTCATGCGAGCGCGAGCATGGTCTTTGACTACGGCAACCTGATGGCGATGTCGATCGGCGCACCCGAAGACGTAGAAAAAGTCACGGGACTGATTCACGAAATGGGACTCCAGCTCGGCTCCGAGGGGGTTACCCAGGATGAACTGGACCGGGCGCTGAAACCAATTCTGTCCAATCTAGAGAAAACCCTCAGGGATAATGGTTACTGGCTCAACACCGTCATGGCCCAATCCCAATCCGAACCCTACCGACTCGACTGGGCGCGCGAACGTGATGCGGACTATGCCTCTATCACCCTTGAAGAGATCAACGCTCTGGCCAAAAAGCACCTCGCAAAAGCCAATGCAGCTCAAATGGCCATTCTTCCCGAAAAGGCTCCCGACCAGTAGACCCCGTCTTTGGGGTCAATCTTAGAGATTCTTGTCCGTCACTGCCCCCTCACTGGCAGAGGTGACAGAGGCCGCATACTTCGCCAATACTCCTCGGCGATAGTGGGGCTCCGGGCGGGTCCACTCCGCTCTTCGTTTTTCCATTTCCCCTTCATCGAGATCCACAGTGATCTGGTTGGCAACCGCATCAATCGTAATCTGATCACCCTCCACGAGTAGACCTATTGGCCCACCCTCGTATGCCTCCGGAGTAATATGACCAACTACAAATCCGTGACTGCCTCCGGAGAACCGTCCGTCTGTAATCAGAGCGACACTGTCCCCAAGACCCCTGCCCATGACAGCCGCAGTGGGCCCAAGCATTTCCCGCATCCCCGGCCCTCCCTTGGGTCCCTCACGGCGAATAACGATCACATCCCCAGCAACAATATCCCCATCAAGGATAGCTTTCATTGCACCTTCCTCAGAATCAAAAACCCGGGCACGCCCGACAAAGGCTTGCCCTTCCTTTCCTGAAATCTTGGCCACCGCTCCCCCGGGAGCAATATTCCCGTAAAGAATTCGGAGGTGACTGTCGGCCTTGATAGGGTTGTCAAGTGGCCGAATAATCACCTGGTCTTCAGGATATTCGAGGTCTGAATTGGCCAAGTTCTCGGCCATCGTCCGACCGGTTACGGTGAGGCAATCGCCATGCAGCAATCCTCCCTTGAGAAGCATCTTCATCAGAGGGACCGTACCTCCAATATCCACAAGAGGAGCCATCTCGAATTTACCGCTTGGTTTGAGATCGGCTAAAACTGGCACCCGTTTCCCAATCTCGGTAAAATCATCAATACTTAATTCCACCTCGGCTGCATGAGCCATCGCAAGAAGGTGTAAAACCGCATTGGTGGAACCACCCAGGGCAATGACAAGGGTGATTGCATTCTCAAAGGCTTTCCGGGTCATGATGTGACGCGGCGTAATTCCCTTCTCCAGCATCATGAGAACAGCCGCACCCGCATCGAAGCAATCCCTCATCTTGTCTTCTCCCACAGCGGTCTGGGCCGAGCTGTTGGGAAGACTCATCCCTAATGCCTCAATCGCACTTGCCATCGTGTTT
Source organism: Roseibacillus sp. (assembly GCA_002686085.1). Lineage (GTDB taxonomy): Bacteria > Verrucomicrobiota > Verrucomicrobiia > Verrucomicrobiales > Akkermansiaceae > Roseibacillus_B. Next base: position 99,185 of record NZAC01000006.1, read on the forward strand.
GCTGTATACATTCCGCCGCAGGATCCTGCCCCGGGAATCGCACTCTCCTCTACCGCCTGCAGATCGGCATCGGTATATTCACCACTCGCATGTTTTCCGACCGCCTCAAACACCGAGACAATATCCAGAGACTTTTCTTCTCCCTGCACCATTGAGCATCCCGGGAGGATGGTTCCCCCATAGACAAAAATTGACGGTCTGTTGAGGCGTGCCATGGCCATTACGCATGCAGGCATGTTCTTATCGCAGCCACCAATAGTGATCACCCCGTCCATTCCTTCGCATCCCGCCACGGTCTCGATGGAATCCGCGATCACTTCGCGACTGACAAGGGAATATTTCATCCCTTCGGTTCCCATCGAGATCCCGTCCGAAATCGTGATCGTATTGAATATCATGGCTTTTCCTCCTGCTGCATCAGCACCCTTGGCTGCTTCCCGAGCAAGACGATCAATATGCATATTGCACGGAGTGACTTGACTCCAAGTAGAGGCCACGCCGACGAGAGATTTTCCAAAGTCCTCTTTTTTGAAGCCCACTGGATAGAGCATGGCACGGCTTGGGGCTCGGTCGGGACCATCGAGCACAACGGAGGAGTGCTTTCTGCTGGGTTTGTCGGTCATTAGCGGGACTCTTCCAGACCTCGCACCGGGGTCAAGCGAGGAGGAGCTCAGGAGTGAACAAACTCATACCCTGGCGTCCGGGGTAAACAGACCACGGGCGCTTACGAGGCCTCCCTGATCGTAAATCCACCGCACCACCCTCCCAGAGACCGGCTGACAGGCTGGAAGAGCCCTCCTGCCCTTGCCTTTCTCTCTCGTCTGGCATAAATCCAACGCAAACAAATGGCCAGTCACCGTGTCCTCGTCGCGGATCCCATCAGTGAGCATGGGGTCACCCTCCTGAACGACCACCCCGACATTACTGCCGACTTTATTCCCGATCTCGGTTCTCAGCCCGATAAACTGCTGGAGATTATCGGGGATTACGACGCTCTAATCGTTCGTTCCCAGACCAAGCCCAACGCCGAGGTTATCGCTCGTGCATCCCGGCTCCGCGCAATCGGGAGAGCTGGAGTAGGGGTTGATAACATCGATCGGGAAGCGGCAAGCGCTCATGGGGTCATCGTCATGAATACCCCAACTGGCAATACTGTATCCACGGCCGAACATGCCTTTGCCCTCATGCTTGCAACTGCCCGCAATATTGCCCCAGCACATGCTGGTGTCCTTGCCGGGGATTTCAAGAATTCCCGAAAGGCATTTTCTGGCATTGAAATGAACGGCAAGCGTCTTGCTGTAATCGGAATGGGGCGGATTGGGAGCGAGTTTGTAAAAAGGGCGCAGGGGTTCAACATGAAGGTCGTCGCTTTTGACCCCTTCCTGACGCAGGCGAGAGCCGATGAACTGAAGATCGAACTGGCAGATTCGCCGGATGCAGTCCTCGACGGAGCAGATGTCGTTACACTCCATGTGCCTCTAACTGATGATACCCGACACATCATTAATGCCGAGCGACTGGCCCTTATGAACAAGGGTGGACTGATTGTAAATTGCGCACGGGGCGGGCTCATCGATGAGAACGCACTCAAGGCTGCGATCGATACAGGGCACATTGCCGGTTGCGCTCTGGACGTCTACGAGAACGAACCTCCGTCCCCAGATCACCCCCTGTTTGCCTGCGAAAAGCACGTCGCATTTACCCCACACCTTGGAGCCTCTACTGCGGAAGCCCAGGAAAACGTTGGAATCCAGGTTGCGGAACAGATCCGGGACTTTCTGACAACCGGGGAGATACGGAATGCCATCAACATGCCATCCCTCGATGCCGCCGCCCTGGCTCAGCTCGGACCTTATCTGAATCTTGCGACTGCGCTTGGCAAAGTGCTCGCCAAGCTGGGACCAGCAAGCCCTGATTCCCTGAGGGTCTCTTACCATGGAGCTCTCGCCGAGCAGGACACTGGACTAGTCTCTCGCCATGTTCTCACCGCACTCCTCTCTGCAGCATGTAACGAAGGACAGGTGAATATCGTGAATGCTCCAGCCGTAGCAAAATCCATGGGACTCGACCTCACGGAGTCTACAATTAGTGCGGCTACAGAATTTTCGGAGCTCCTCGTGGCGGAACTGACGAAGGGTAATGCCAAGTTTCGCCTCGCTGGTACTATCATAGGGAGAACCCCTCGGATCGTGGAAATCGATCGCACATTCGTCGATACGAATATCGAGGGACACTTCCTGATAGTTTCCAACGATGACAGGCCAGGAATCGTCGGGGCTATCGGCTCCACCCTCGGAGAGGCCGAGGTCAACATCGCCAACATGTCTCTTGCTCGCAACAAGCAGGACGGGAGTGCCCTCACCATCATTGAAATCGACCAACCACTTGCCCCTGAGGTGATGGATACGCTCAGAGGAGTGGGTGGGATCCTTTCTGTCACAGGCGTCACCCTGTGATAACCAGCACCTGTTCCTGATCCCGAGCTAACGCCGGTTAAACCTTGCCACCTCTCGTTCGGCCTCTCTCATTTCAGCCCGCTTTTTCAGGTCGTGTCTCTGGTCGGTATGGCTTTTGCCCTTCCCCAGCCCGAACTCGACTTTGACCCGACTTCCTTTGAAATACAGCCGGAGGCAGGGAAGAGTGTATCCCTTCTCGTCGGTTGACTGAGCGAGCTTGAGGATCTCATTCTTGTGAAGAAGTAATCGACGAGGACGTTTCGGTGCATGCTGAAAATACTCGCCTGCTGCCTGCCATGGCTGAATATCACATCCATACAGAAAGGCTTCCCTGCGCTCGATGCGGACGAAAGCATCGGAGATGTTTACCTTGCCCTCTCTGATGGACTTGACCTCTGTGCCCCTGAGCTGAATCCCTGCCTCGTGGACCTCTGAAATAGAATAGTCGCGGCGTGCCTTCTTATTTCTGGCAACATCTCGACTCATGATCCGGACTCCACCGCAGGCAAGCCTGCCTGGTCACTAACCATTTGATTCCTCGGCAAGCTTGACCTTGCCCTCGATAATTTCGGTCAGCGCAATATCTGCAGCTCCCATACTTGGCACAGTATCAATTAGGGGAGCCCGCCCGGTGTTCAGTTGTTGAACCCGCTTGGAAACCATATTGATGAGAATCTGCGGATCGGTGACGAGTTCTGCTGCCTGCTCTACGAGATCACTTTTCATGGGTCTACCGGAAAATTCAGGTACCGGCTTCGGCTGCTCGAAGGGAATTACGTTATCAGCCTCCATCAGCACGTTCTGGTTTTTACATTGGGGAGAAATATATTCTCCCGCTCGGGACGCTGGAAAGACCACACTTCAAGCCTTCATTCAAGAAATTTTGCTCGGATTAGCTGTTTGGCACCATAATCAGCCTCTAACGGACCTGCAGAACATTACCTCTCCCCAATAACGAGGCTCCCCGGAACAACCCGGACAGCTAGACAGGAAAAATAGAATATCACACAAACTTGATCAGGAAATCCAAGCCGGCAGGCTCCCACGAACCCACTCCAGTCACAGAAGCTTGATGCCAAAGGGCTTGAGAATCGCAACCAATCCGAAAAAGAGAACCACCGTGAGGACACAGTTGACTGCGAGCGCTATTCCAAAGCCCCACCCGTTACGTAACATCCATGGAAGGACAAGGAACATGGGGAGGGTTGGCAGCACGAACCAGAAGGTGCCCTCGGCATGATTGGCTATCCGCTCGGGATCCTGTTTTTCCAGACGCATCCAGATCATCGCCAGCAGGGAGGTGAGGGGCAGCGCAATCAGGAGGGCCGAAAGACGGTCGCTGAAGACCTGAATCTTGGTCACAAAGAGGACCACGAGAGCCGTGAGGATGAGCTTCGTGATATCCAGCCCGGAAAAACTGATAACCTTCTCCCAAGGAATTTTGCTCATCTGGTATACGGCTTGCGGTTGATGAAGCCCGACCTTGCACATTATAAACCCGTCATGCAAGAGCTCAGCTTTACACTAGCCATCAGCCTGCTCGTCATCTCCTGCTCTCCCGACCAGACAACCTACGAGAACCCGGCGCAGAATAGCTCAGGGATACCCCGACTTCAGAAGGATCTGGCCCGGAATTATCCCGCAGGCGTCACCCTAAACGGTGCCCAGCGAAAGTCTGTGGGCATGAAAATATGGCAGAATGAATCGGGAGGCAAGATAAGCGGACTAACCCACTGGAACGAGGGAGAAGAGTTCCCTTCCCTCGGAATTGGGCACTTCATCTGGTATCCCGCCAGGTTCAACGGACGTTGGACTGAGACTTGGCCTGAGTTCGTGAAGTTCGCACAGAACAAGGGCGTGCGGGGCATTCCTTCCCCTGCCCTCCTTCCCGACTGCCCCTGGAATAACCGAGTGGTGTTTCAGCGCGACTTTAACGGAAAGGCCCTCACAGCGCTTCGTAGCTGGCTCGTATCCAACATCGATGTTCAGACCGAATTCATCATGGCCAAGTCACGGGCCGCCCTGCCGCAGATCATGGCAGCTGCCCCTGCAAGTCAGCGGACACGCATCGAGGCCAACTATGGAAAGGTTGCTACGACGCCCAATGGCATCTACGCCTTGATTGATTACGTGAATTTCAAGGGTGATGGAACCAATCCCAGAGAGCGATACAAAGGGCAGGGTTGGGGTCTCATGTGGGTTCTCGCGGAAATGCGACCGGTTCCACGCGGTCAGGCTGCGGCCCGGGAATTCGCAGCTGCAGCCAAGCGGTGCCTGGATCGCCGGGTTCAAAACTCTCCCCCCGACAGAGGAGAACAACGTTGGACAGCTGGCTGGCACAATCGCTGTAATACCTATGCTGCTCCCTTCTGAAACCGCGGTTCTTCTCAATCTCCTGTCTCTTCCCTTTGACTTGACCCTCCCTCCCCGCGATGCAAGCTGCCGCTGATGGCTACTGAAACTACTCTTGTTCTCTTCAAACCTGACGGCATCCAGCAGGGTCTCTCGGGTGTTGTCCTGGATCGCTTTCTTAAAGAGGGGTTCCGTATTCGCGGCCTCAAGATGCTTGAAGCCAGCGATGAACTCATCAACGAGCACTATTCTCACATCGTACAGTTTGACTTCTTCCCTGCGATTCAAGCCTTCATGCAGGAAACCCCGATTATCGCCCTCGCGCTGGAAGCCGATGACGGCATTAGCAGAGCACGGAAGCTTCTTGGACCCACCGACTCCAAGGAGGCGGAAGCGGGAACGATCCGTGGTGATTATGGCTGTAAGGATGAATCTTCCAAAACGCGGAATATCTGCCACGCCTCTGATAGTCCCGAGGCCGCTGAAGCCGAGCTTCAACGGTTTTTCAACGAAGGAGAAATCTTCGCCTGAATGCAGCGGTAACCTGCCGGCATGTTCGGCAGGCAATGAACCTCGTGATCTGCGGGGACATTAACCCTTGCGAAGCACCACCAGGAAAGGGCCTATATCCGTTCCGGCTAACCCGTGGGTATCCATCATGGCTCCCCCCAAAGCTAGTTTGTGGGCAGCCTCCAGTACGGCTCTGCCTTCCTCCTGCCCACCCGGGTGACCACGATAACATGCGACCGTAAGAATACCCTCTGCCCGAATCACTTCCCAGGCCCGCTCTAGGCCAATCACGGTTTCCTCCCATCCAGTGCGGATTTGATGATTCCCACCTGGAAGGTATCCTAAATTAAACATCACGGCAGCGACCGGATTAATGACATAGTCACCTAGTCTCACATGGCTCTCCCGGATAAGAGAGACCCTGTTGCTCGGAACACCGGACGCCTCAAGATTAGCTCGAGTGGAAATCAAGGCTTCCTCTTGGATATCAAAGGCGAACACCCGCCCGCCAGCACCAACAAGTTTCGCCAAGAATACGGTATCATGTCCGTTCCCCGCAGTGGCATCAACAACCTCCTCTCCCTCTTTTACCGCTGCTCGCACAGCTTCATGCGCTCTCTCGGTAATTCGCATCGTTATGATTCTACCCCACGAAGGCATCTATATTCAAATCCTCTTCAATCTCACGATTCTCGCAGAGGAAGGCCGCCAGTCGATCTGCTACTCCCGGTGCATAAAGCACGCCCTTTGAACCCAGACCATTAAAGACGAAAAGGTTCTCATTCTCCGGATGAGAGCCGATCACCGGACGACTCTGTCGGATAATCGGACGAATACCCGCTACATGCTCGACCGTCTCAAAGGAAAGAGCCGTAAATGAGCGCACTAGGTTCTCAACCTGAAGCCGGCCGGAAGTCGTTACCGAATCTGTTAGATCATCCCAGCTGTAGGTAGACCCAACCCGGAAGAGACCTTGCCCAAGAGGAATCATCCAGCCATTCCGGCTGAGAACACGATTCTCGGGTTGCCCAGGAATTCGAACGGTCAGAATTTCACCCTTTGCCCTGCGCTCGGGAAGAAACCCGAATGGCTCCGAGCCAAGGCCTGCTGCTCCGGCGCACATGATAGTGGGCTTCTCAACCTCCAGGCCACTGGCAAGATCAACCTCTCCAGTCTCCAGGAGACCGGAATCCCGAAAGAATATACCGGAGGATTCGAGAAAACGTCTAGTATCGAGACGGCCACCACCTTTCCAGATAACCCCACCGTAGGGTGCCTCACAGGGACAATCCTTCCCCTCGAGAAATGCTCCTGTCCAAGGCTGTAACAGCTCGTGCTTGCGGTCAAACATTCGGCGCTCCTCTGCGCCGGCAAAAAGACGCAAGATCGGAATCTCATAGAAGAACTGTTCACCGAGAACACCTTCCACCTCTCGATAAAAACCCAGAGCCTCATCAAGAAATTCAGAAAGGCGCCAGCTAGGATTCAGACTTCGCCCAGTTACCGGGGTGAGGAGCCCAGCTGAGATTGCAGAAGCGCTCCGCCCCTCCCCAAGGTGGAGCAATCGAAACTTTTTCCCCCGGCTCCAAAGGCGCCACGCGAGACACGTTCCAGCCAAGCCCTGTCCAACGATAGTAAGTTGTCCTTGCATGGAGCCTTGTTCCTTTACTTAAACCCTCGTCAATCCTCCCTTACGTGAGAGGCCAGACCAACGGAATAAGTAGACAGGCAATAATTCCTACAAGAATATTAAGGGGCAACCCAAAGAATACAAAGTCCCGGTAATTGTAGCCTCCGGGTCCATAGACAAGAAGATTCGTCTGATATCCCATAGGCGTGGCCATTGCGGTGGAGGCCGCGAAGGCAACTGCCATGATAAAAGGTTCCGGATGACATCCTAGCTTGGTGGCAAGCTCAATCCCCAATGGCGCACAGAGAACAGCTGCGGGCTTATTCAAAATTAAAAGGCTCAATGCTGCCGCCATGAAATAAAACACCCATAACGTCACGTGTGGGCCCCACCCTCCAGTAGCCGTGTAGAGCTGCCCTGCCGCTATCTCAAGAGCACCGGTCCTATCCATGGCAGTGCCTAGCGCGATCATTCCCGCAATCAGGACCAGAACCGACCAGTCGATAGAGCTGTAGGCATCCCGAGCAGTAAGTACTCCCGACAACACAAGAAATGCGGCTCCTCCGAGCGCCAGCACGCTGATCGGGGCAAGGCCAGTGGCAGCAAGCAGAACCACCATGAGAATCGTTCCCAGAGCCAGAGGAGCTTTATGGGGCTCAACGACCTCATCATGGACACCCTCCAGCAAGATGAACTCATTCTTTCTCCTTAAACTCTCCAGCGCATCGGACGTACCCCGGACGAGTAGAATATCGCCCATCCTGAGTTCGAGGTCAGCAATTTCACGCTGATGGTGCCGCCCACGCCGCTGCAAAGCGAATACCGAAACATCAAAGCGCTGGCGCAGCCCGAGTTCTCGACAACTCTGACCAATGAGAGGCGACTCCGGCGCAACCATCAGTTCAAAGAGCGTCATTTCTACCCGTTTCACCTCAGAGCCATCGTCCTGGAGATCAGGTGCGATACTGATGGAGTGCTGCCTGTCGAGCTCGAGAATCTTGTTAAGTTCACCGCGGATCAGAAGAATATCGCCTTCATGAAGAAGCATCTCTGACTCCAGACGCTGGACACGATCACCTCGGATGAGTTCGGCCACCTTGATCCCCGCTGATGCAAGCGGTGTGTCCGCAAGGTTCTTTCCGATCAGATCTGAATCCAATCCTATGCTCACCTGTGTGATATATTCCTTGGCCTCATCCGCTGACAGAGTTGAGGCAATCGTCGTATGATTGGGTAGGAGGCGCCATGAAAACAGAAGCAGATAGGCCATCCCTACCAAAACGATAACGATGCCTACCCCTGTGAACTCAAACATCCCTACGCCGAACCCGATCTCGGCAGCATAGGAAGCGATAAGGATATTTGACGAGGTCCCAATCAAAGTGCAGCTGCCGCCCAGCATTGAAGCAAACGAGATCGGCATGAGAAACTTGGATGGACTTGCCCCAAGACGCGCGCAAACGGTCAGCACTGCCGGTATAAAGACAACTACTACAGGGGTGTTGTTGATGAAGGCGGACATGAAGCATACCGCACATAGGGCCATCACCATGAAACGCATCGGGCTGCCGCGTGAAAAATCCGCTAATTTTGCTCCCAGGGCTCGAACCAGACCGCTTCTCATCAGAGCGGCACTCAGGACAAACATTGCCGCAATGGTCACCAGCGCTTCATTACTGAATCCAAGAAGAAGATCCTTCGGCTTCAAGATGCCAAGAGCACCTAAAACGACGATAATCAAGACCCCCACAATATCTGTCCTGACCCGATCGGTGACAAATAATACGACCGTGAGCAACAGCATCACGTATACCACTATTACTTCCCAAGTCATTCGTGCGCCACTAGGAATGCACCGCCTGTCGTGAGTGGTCAATCTGAACCGCAGCTCACCGCATCACGATCTGGAACAGGAGCCTTGCTAGAGCGTGAAATTGGGGCTCTGCCTGAGGAAGCTCCGAGGATTTTCGTAAATCACTTTTTCGACAAGCTCACCAGCGTGTTGGCGCTTCTTCATCTCCAAGGCACATTTGATGACGGCCAGAGGATCAGAAATTCCCCAGTCACATGCCGAATTCATCCAAATGCGCTCCATCCCAAATGTCTCAAGAATGTCGATGGCCCTACCTGGCGTACATTTTGACTCAGGATACAGCGTCATCCCCGCCCAGAAGCCCGCATCAAGAGCAATGGCCGCAGTATGCTCTTCGACATGGTCAATAACCACACGATCAGGATTGACCTGAGCGTTTTTCAAAGCGTCCACAATCAAACGCGTCCCCTTGAGCTTGTCCTCAAGGTGAGGGGTATGAACGAGGATGGGGAGATCTCGCTCCTTTGCGAGAGCGATGTGCTCCTCTAGAATCGTATGCTCGTTTTTCGTATTCTTGTTCAGGCCAATCTCTCCAATCCCGAGCACGGTAGGCTTATCAAGGAATTCCGGGATGATCGACAAGACCTCTCTTCCAAAAACAACATCATCGCTTTCCTTCGGATTGATACAGAGCCAGGTAAAATGCGGAATTCCAAATTTTGCAGCTCGGGCAGGTTCATACTGAGTTAACTGACGGAAATAATCCTTGAACCCCTCTACTGATCCTCTGTCGTATCCCGCCCAGAAAGCAGGTTCACAAAGAGCCTCACATCCGGCCTGCGCAATAGACTGGTAGTCGTCTGTGGTCCGACTGACCATATGAGCGTGCGGTTCGATATAACGCATGATATTCTCGGGTGTGCAGATGAATGTTGAGGTGCTACGCCCTAGTCTTGGGGTGCACCGTAAGCAAACTGGATCGTGGAGCTTTCCACCGGCTCTGTTGAATGATCGGAGAGTGATTCCAGAACCGCCTTGGCGCGGGGTTGATCTCCCGGATTCAACATCGCCTCCATAGCCTTGAGAAAGCCGGAATGGCGAAAGTCACTTTCTCCTTCATGACGATCGAGCCGGTCAAGAAACGCGGCAATGTCGATCAACTTGTAGCGAGCATCCATGAAATAGAGGTCGAGGATGTCTGTCTTGCTGGGCATGCGGGGAATGTAGCCACCCGGAAAAGAATTCTGAAGGAGTAATTTGGCATAAAATCTACTGGCCCATTCTCGTTTCCCGGGGAATACAGGTCCGGGCATGGGAGAACGCGACTTGGGAACACAACCTTTTGACCTTCTGATGGAGGCTTGGGGGCTCACGAACACGAACTTGGTTGAAACCTCACCGGAGCAGCTCACCCACAAGCAGGTTAGGCGCGCACGGTCAGGACGCCAGCTGACCCTCAAGATGATGATGAAAATCAACCGGACCTTCAATATCGCCATCTGGTCGAAGCTCGATAATGAGCAAAAGGAAAAGTTTATCGAATATGGACATCGAGATCTCTTCTCCTATGCCAAGGGCCATGACAGCGGATCCCCGGACCCCAATAAAGAACTGGCCGCAGAGATTCGGGGTTGACCACGGCTCCCGCCAAGCTTCACTCGGCCTTCAACTCGTACTTTTATGAACCTTTTCTCATAAAGAGAATCTTGTCATCACTTCGTTCGTATCGTGCATCTTGATCACAACCACCACCTTTCCTACTGTACGAATATCCATCCTGCTGAAACGTGGGTGGAAACTCTGGGGGCACTGCAGGAGCACACCTTGAAGGTCAGGGACGAAGTGAGTCCGGACAAACCCTATGCGATCGGACTTCGCCTCTCTGCAGACGCAGCCAGAGAACTTCTGGAGGGCGACAACCTTCCATCCTTCAAGGCCTGGCTCTCTGAACACGACTGCTATGTTTTCACTATCAACGGATTCCCCTACGGATCTTTCCACGGGACCCGTGTGAAGGAGAACGTCTATCGACCCGACTGGTCCTCACCAGACCGCCTGCTCTATACCAACAACCTGTTCGATATTATTGCTCAACTGGCACCCGAGGGCGTGGAGGGATCCGTTTCAACCCTGCCAGGTTCATTCAAATCCTTCGAAGCTGATGAGTCTGCCATCTTCGAGCATCTCGAGGCCTGCGCGCGACATATCGAGCTACTGGCAGAGCGCACTGGACGGGATCTGCACCTCGGGCTGGAACCAGAGCCTCTCGGCCACTTTGAACACACCCGGGACACTGTTTCCTTTTTTGATCGCTTGCTGGATAGCTCTGACGATCCAGAACTCCTTCTCCGTAGAATTGGGATTAATTATGACACCTGCCATTTCGCCGTAGAGTTCAATGACTGTCACACGGCCCTCGATACCTTTCGGAAGGCCGGATTACGCATTTCCAAGGTTCACCTTTCCAACGCGCTGGCATTCGATCTCGACACCCCCAGTGCTCTTGAGGCGATCGCTCAATTTCACGAACCCACCTACCTGCATCAGCTGATAACCTCTGGAAACGGAACCAATCTGTATTTTACGGACCTTCCGGAAGCCCTTGCGGAGCTCAGAGACCCTGCATTCGGCTCTCAAGGACAGCAAGAAGCTCGGGTTCACTTTCACATACCGCTGTATGCCGAGCCAGAACCGCCCCTCCGGTCAACCAAAGATCACGTCGGCGATCTCCTTGATTACCGCAAATCCCATCCGGAATTCTGCTCTCACTTCGAAATAGAAACCTACACCTGGGGCGTCCTTCCCGGAGACCTTCAGAAACCAATCGTTAGGCAGATTGCTGAAGAATACCGATGGGTATTTTCTCAACTATAACTGCGGCCAAACTGGTCCTCCTGCCCCATGAGAGAAAAGAGCCAGCGTATTCTTGATCTCCTTGCCATTGGGCGAGTGTCCAATCTCCCTACTGTCTGGTCGAACGGGCTCACAGGGTTTTTGGTGGCAAGATGCTTCCACGAAGCACCGGAGGATCTGACCAGGGAAATTGGCCTTATCGCTCTTCTCCTGGGATCCACCAGCTGCGCCTACCTCTTCGGCACCTTCCTGAACGACTGGAAGGATGCCTCGTTTGACGAGCAATACCGCCCCGAGCGTGCGATTCCAAGTGGACGCTGGTCACGCCGTGCGATTGGCAGTATCGCACTCGTCCTCTCAATCCTCGCTACGGCCTGTCTTATACCCCTCAGCCTCTCCTCTACCATTGTCCCTCTTCTCGGAACCGCGCTTCTTATCAGCATCGTCTGCTATACCGTTCTGCATAAGAAAACCCCGACGGCAATTATTCCGATGGGACTCTGCCGGGGCCTCCTCTATCCGCTTGGATTTTTCACCGCTGCAAGCTCGTCTCCCGGACTGGCTCATTCTATTCAGCCTCTTCCCATAATCATTCTTATCGGCGTAGGATCTCTCGTCTATGTGGCCGGACTTACCCTTGCAGCCCGTTACGAAAGTGGACCCGCCGGAGGGACTATTCCCCGACTCACCCTGCGCCTTCTTCTTTTCGCCTGCCTTCTCACTCACAACTGGTGGTGGATCAGCGGACAATCCGGAGACCTTGGAGGAACTTCTGCCTTCCTCTCTGCCCTCCCGGCTCTCGCCGTATTTGTTCTCTGGACCGCTCGCAGCCTCTCCGTTCTTCGAAAATCTGTTCCGGAATTTGTCTCGCGCTCACTCGCAGGCATCTGCCTCGTGGATCTGCTGGCGTTTCCAGGAATCACGATCATGTTGCAGGCATCCAACACTTCAGTAATTTCCTGCCCCACCCTTCTCCCCTGCCTGCCATTATCATGTATGGTTCTATCTCTGGTTCTCCAGCGAGTTGCACCTGCAACCTGAGTCCCCGTGGAGAAACCAATAGGCATGCCTCACCTTTAATCCCGGTTTGACGATGCACCCCGACAGCAGCGACAGGGGCAAGACCTCCCTGCACCTTTCCGAGCGGTATTCCCATTTCCTGCTCAGGCGAAAAAATTGGTTCCTAGCTCTTCTTGCTATCGCAACCCTCCTCGCCGCTGCCGGACTGACTCAACTCCGTTTTGACGGTGAACCGCGCGAAATTTTCAAGCAGGGAGACAAGGAGTTTGCTCTCCTCGAAGAATACTTTGAGCAATTCGGACCGGACGATAACGGCATCGTTCTCATTCTGGATGGGGAAATATTCAACAGCGCGTTCGCCGAGGCTCTCAGGGGCTTCGCCAGTGACGTGCAGACCATGCCTGACGTCCTTTCCGTCCTGAGCCTTCTCGATGTTCCCGGACCCAACGAAGAGTCCCTCCTTCCGTCTCCAGACTGCGAGCCAGCTCTTTTCGAGCAGGCGCGAGCCTTTGCAAAGGTTCACCCCTTCGCCTCCGGCCACCTCGTCTCAGCAAATGGCGACACCATTCTGGTCACTATTGAGCTGGTTGAGGATGGCCCGCAGACCATGAACCGGGTGGCCCCGATCTACGAAGAATTACTCCAGCTTCGTGAAAAGTGGTTTGGGCAACTCTCCTGCACGGCGAACTTTACCGGAAGCATTCCCGTGAGGGTTGAAACCCTTGCCAGCCTCCCAAAAGAATTTTTCGTGACCAGCTCCCTTGGCGCGCTCCTCGCCATGCTTGTCGCATTTGGGCTATTTCGAAGTCTGAGCGTGACCCTCGTTGTCGCTGCGGGCCCTGGGCTGGCAGTTCTCTGGACCCTGGGCCTTATGGGGTGGATTGGGTTGAAGATTGATGGAATCAGCATTCCGCTACCAGCAATCGTATTCGTCGTCGCCTTTGCAAACGCCGTTCATATCATGATTGAGATTCGCCGCACGAGAGATTGCTCGCGCTCCGAGGCAGCACGGCGGGCAATCAGCCTCCTCGCTACTGCATGCGTTCTTACAGCTCTCACCACGACGATTGGCTTTGCCTCTTTGACGCTCGCGGAAACCGGTAGCGTGCAGAGGTTCGGACTTGCTACCGCCGCCGGGTCAATCCTTGGGCTGATCTCAAATATCACCATCGTTCCACTACTGGCTTCCATTATTCGCCTGCCCGGCAGGCGAGCCACCCGGCCACTTGGAGAAGAGGGTGAGTCCAGAGAACCCCTTACTCTTGTTACGCGACTGGTAACTTCTCTCTCTCGACCACTTTCCGTGCTGACGCTGATAGTTACCGCGGTCCTCATCTGGACCGCCACCCAGTTAAAGTCAGATATCGTCTGGACGGAAACCCTTCCCGTCGATTCCGAGATCAATCGAGCCTCCGACCTCTCTGATGAAGCGTTTGGGGGCGTCATGCAGGTTCCTATCATTGTAACTTGGGACCGGTCCCTTTCCTTCAGTCACCCCCGGACGCTTGAACTCATTGCCAAGATTCAGACCCTCCTCAAGGCGGATCCTACCTTTGGACCTTCGCTCTCCATCCTAAATTTCATGCCTGAGTCCCTGCGTGCTCTACCGGCAGGCGCCCGCGAACAGATTTTCATGCAGGCAATGCCAGCCGCACTATCTGCCCGGATGCTGAAGCCTGATCTCAGACGAACCGTCATCAACGTCCGGCTGCCAAACACCGGAGCAGCCGCAACCCGCCCTGCGGTAAAGGCTCTCCAAAAGGACCTCCGGAGTCTCGAGCAGCTGCATCCAGGCTTCTCCCTGCATGTCACCGGCTCCGCCGTGATTGCCGCAGAAAACATGTCCAACGTGATTAGAGATCTCGTGCGGAGCCTCTCCTTTGCCTCGATCACCGTTTTTCTTGTTCTTACCGTAGCCCTGCGCTCCCTCACTCTGGGACTTCTCAGTGTCATCCCTAATGCTTTTCCTCTGCTCTTCAACACGGGTCTTCTCTACTACCTAGACAAGCCCCTCCAGATCAGCAGCGTTCTCACCTTCAGCATCTGCCTCGGAATTGCCGTAGATGATACCATCCATTTTCTGATCCGATTTATCCGGGAGCGCCGGGAAGGGGCCGATGTTCGCCTTGCTATCGATCGATCCTTCCGGACCGTGGGAGTAGCTCTCCTGATTACCACCGCTGTGATCTCAAGCGCCTTTCTGGCAGCAACCTTCAGTTCGATGCCCGGGATCTCTTTCTTTGGAGGGCTTGCCTGTTCAGCCATGGTCGCGGCGCTGATTGGCGACCTGGTCTTCCTGCCAGCCCTCCTGAACTGGGTGATGGGCCGTAAAGAACGCCGAAGGCGGGAGAGAATGCAGCGCCGAAAAGGCCTTCGCCTGTAATTGAAAGAGACACTGCGATCTCTCGGGACCTGGGATCGAATCCTCGAAAGACCAAGGCTGACAATTAAGGATCGCCGACTACAGTTTTCTGGTGTTCTCACGTATTTTACTCCTCATTTCTGGAGCGCTCTGTCTTGCGCTCGCCAGCTGCATCGAGGGTGAGGAGCAAATCTGGCTGAATTCGGATGGTTCGGGCTACATTGAGGCTCGCTACAAGATGCCCTCCGCCGTAGCAAAAAGGATCGGGGAGCCAGACGAGCTGGTCCGAGTCCTGAAGGAAGCGGCAGAGCGAGATTCTCATGTCGAAATCACGGACCTGACCCACACTACCGAGGGCGGCGGAATCACCCTTACCTTTGCCGGGACTTTCGATAACCTGAACAAGCTTGCCTCTTTCCCTCAACGACAACTGCGGGATGCGTCGAAACCCGATAAGCGGGTTCAAGCCGAGGTCCTCTTTGGGGAATCAGCCATGGTCATCTCCGATGAGAACATTATCTATGACAGAGAAGTGGATATAAGTTGGCTTCTTCAATCGAACCCGGCGACAAAATCGATTGCGAAAATGCCCGCTCTGTTCGGAAAATCCAGTCTGACATTTATCCTGAATCTCCCCGGAGAAGCTCAGGAATCGAATGCCTCTTCCCAGTCCGAGGACAAACTCCGCCATGAATGGAACTTCCTGCTCAGGGAAAACACCACTGGCCCTATGTCTATGACTGCCAGAGCAGCTCTTCCAGCATCCAAGCCTCCCTGGCTGTTCCTTCTGGCCATCCTGCCCCTCGTATTTTTCATTCAGAACGTACGAAGCAGGAAAAAAATTGAGCCATAATCCTCCTCAAATCCTGTTCTCAGGATCGGAGGAGAGAGTGACGGGTAGCACTAACTGGAAATCAATCAAGGAGGGGCACGTCATGTCCGAAAGGCTATAGCCTCAAGAGTCAATCCAGTGTTTGTTGGTGAATCCTGAGGTCTGCCGCCTGTTGAGGTATTACTTCAACACTGCTGAAAATCGGTTGAAAGGGTCGTAATGTTTTTAGGCACTACCCTTAGGCAAAGTGAGCAGACTCTTCGCCATCGACCGAGCCTCCTCGCTCTGCCCTCCCAGCATACGGGTTAACTCGGCAACACGCTCCTCACCCCTCACCTCCTTAAGCGAGGAAATAGTCCTTCCACCCTCTACCCTTTTTTCAACGAGGAAATGCTGGGAAGCAAGAGCCGCAACCTGTGGGAAGTGGGTAATCGCCACGACTTGATGCACACCACCAAGGATAGCCATCTTCTCTCCTACCGCTCGGGCGACCTCTCCACCAACGTTAGCGTCGATCTCATCAAATACCATCAGTGGAGTTCGATCCTGCTGGGCAAGAGCACTCTTGATGGAAAGCATCACCCTTGAAATTTCGCCACTAGAAGCAATCTGCCTTAACGGCTTAAGAGGCTCTCCGGGATTGGGCCCGAACGAAAACTCAATTTCGTCCAAGCCGTTTGCAGAAGGCTCCGTGTGCTGTTGCTGATTCACCTCAAACGCCGCCTGCCGAAAACCGAGTTCCGCAAGATGTTGCCGGATGTCACGAGCCAACTTCGGGCCGGCCTTTCGTCGTTTTTCGGTTAGATCCATTCCCGCCTTCATCATCGCACCGCGAGCTACCTCCGCCTCTCTCTCCAGCGTTTCCAACAGCTCTCCCCGGTTTTCCACTGCCCCGAGTCGCTCTGCCGCCTTCACACCGCTTTCCACCACTTCATCCAACGAGGGCCCGTATTTCCTTTTGAGGCTTTCGAGCAGGTCCACCCGCGCTTCCAAAGCTGAGGTCTGCACAGGGTCGAGATCAATCTCGCCCAGATAGCGCTCTAATTCCCTGGAGAAGTCTTCCATTTCAACCACTGCCGTTGTCACCCCGGCAGTCCAATGCCGTGCCGCCGGGTCATTCTTTTCAATTTCTCCTACCAGCCGTTGCATCTCCTGCATCCTGTCCAGCACTCCTGTGCCATCTCCATTAACAAGATTTAGAGCCTCTGCCGCAACTCCCACAAGCTTTGCGCTGTTGGCAGCTCGTTGATAACGCTCCTGTAACTCGTTCTCTCCTTCAGGGTCAATTTCTGCTGCTTCGATCTCCGCGACCTGATGCTTCAGGAGCTCAATCTCCTGTTCACCCGCTTCCTCCGCATCCCGTATCTCACGCCGGCGTGTTTCTACTTCTCTCCAGGAGGCCCAGCACGTCCGGTATTCTTCCACTTCGCTCTCGACTCCCGCATACGCGTCAAGCATGACGAGCTGACGATCCTGAGATAGAAGTGATTGATGATCATGCGGCCCATGCAGATCCACGAGATTTCTTCCAATCGCCTTCAGGACGCCAAGCGTTGCAGGTGAATTATTAACGAACTGCCGGTTCGATGTGGATCCTACAACCCTCTTGATAAGGAGCTGCCCCTCCTCACATGCCTCCAGCCCCATCTCCTCAAGCAGACAGTTGACCCCCGAAGGGTCTTGCAGGTCAAAGATTGCCTCCACGTGACAGGTGTCTTCTCCCGTCCGGATTAAGCCCTTGTCCGCTCTTTCTCCAAGAATCAGCTTGAGCGCACCGACTATCACAGACTTACCCGCGCCTGTTTCGCCGGTGACTCCGACCAGCCCGGCACCAATCTCCCAATCGAGCCGCTCCACGAGGGCAAGGTTCCGGATTTTTAAGAGACTCAGCATCTGATCGTGTCCTGCAGCACCCCAATTATGCAACCAACTCACCTCGTGACAATCGCCACGCTCCGTTCAGCGCAATTTTACCAGAAATCGGCTGCAAGCAGGTATTACTCAAAGAATTAGCGCCCATGACCACTGCAAGTCTCCCCTCTCATCGGATTGAGGAAGGCAATCCACCTCCCAGAGGCCGGAAATACCGAAAAACCTTACCATTGAGGCTTCAACACCCGAATTAGCCATACCAAGACTCTTCTCCAGCCACTCGGGAAATCTTCATTCTGCCGGGCCTTCCCTTGCTTCCTCGTTTCGACCTGACCCCGGTCTTTCGTTGCGAAACATTTGGGGAACTGCATTTTTGACCCGTGGAGGAGGGCCCAATCACAGCGACCTTTTTGGGCACCGGGACATCAGTGGGGGTCCCGGTCATTGGATGCTCGTGCCCGGTTTGCACCTCCAACCACCCCGGAAACCAGAGAACCCGATCCTCTCTCCACCTGCACACCCCCGAAGGTTCCGTCCTGATAGACAGTGGTCCTGACCTCCGCCAACAGGCACTTCGCGAAGGCCTGTTCGAAATTGATGCCATTCTCTACACTCACTGCCACCTCGATCACATCGCAGGCTTCGATGAACTGAGAGCCTTCTGTTGGCACCGGGAAGAGCCGCTACCACTTTACGCAGGGCCCCAAACAATGGCAGATCTCGAACGCATGTTTCCATGGGCCATGGCCAACACTTCACGAAATTATGTTCGCCCCGACCCTCACCTCATCGATGGCCCCTTTACGATCAAGGATCTGCTGGTCACGCCTATCCCCGTAATACACTCCTCTGTGGAGACCTTTGGGTTCCGCTTCGATTTTCCCACTGGCCATTCACTGGCATATATCAGCGACGTGAAAGAGATTCCCCGGCCTAGTATCGCACTGCTACAAAACCTTGATGTTTTCGTTGTAGATGCTCTTCGACCTCAGCCCCATCCAACTCACATGAATGTTGAGGAATCCCTTGCCGTCATCACACAGCTGAATCCCAAGCAATCCTTTCTTACTCATCTTGCCCACGAGATCGACGCCCGCGAAGCTGCAGTTCAGCTGAGTCTTCCCGAGGCCGTTACTTTGGCATGCGATGGACTCAAGTTAACCTTTGAGAGACAACAGCCCTGCTCTATCCTGTATCCCGAGCCATCATGAACCTGTTCACCCTCCGGAGAGTCCTCCTCCCTTGTCTTTCCCTGCTTATTCCGGGGCAGCTTCTATCCAAGCCCTCCACATTACCTCCAGAGGTAGTCGTCGTTCTGTATAATACCGAGGATGAGAACTCGAAGCGCCTCGCCCTGCACTACGCGAAAGCACGTAGCATCCCCGAAGATAATCTTGTGGGCCTTCCGATTCCGGCCGGCGATGAAATCTCACGCGAGCAGTTCAACCAGAAAATCCGGACTCCACTTTGCAGAATCTTTGACGATCGTAGCTGGTGGGTCCGCAAGGTAGGATCCAACGGCCAAAAACAACCGATAACCCTGAAGCGCAGAGTCCTTGTCACCATGCGCGGGGTTCCTTTTAAAATCGCCCGCACTTTGGACACAATTCCCGAGGGTCAGGCTAACAAACGCCCATTCACACCAAACCCAAAGGGTAACGAGGCCTCAGTAGATTCGGAACTGAGCCTTATGGGAATCGAGGGCTATGAAATCGCGGGCCAGATCCCCAATCCCTACTTCAGGAAGGACCAGTCTCTCCTGGACCTGGCCAACCCCGGAATTCTTCTGGTCTCACGAATAGATGGGCCCTCACTCAAAACCTGTATGCGTATGGTTGACGACGCAATTGCCGTCGAGAAATCGGGCCTCTGGGGCAAAGCCTATCTTGACCTCTCACAGAAGGGAAAGGGCTACGAACAAGGAGATCAATGGCTTGAGGAAATCGCGCTCATGAATAAGACCGCTGGCATTCCATGTGTCGTTGATCGAAACATTGATACCTACGTCACCAATTATCCCATGAACGATGCAGCGCTCTATTTCGGATGGTATTCTCACCACCGTAACGGACCGCTCCTCAATGAATCGTTCCAGTTTAAGCGCGGCGCGGTAGCAGTCCACCTCCATTCCTACAGCGCTTTTGAACTGCAGAATCCAGATCGCCGCTGGTGTGGCCCCATTCTTGCCAAGGGCGCCACTGCTACGGTAGGAAATGTTTACGAGCCCTTTCTCTCCCTGACTCATCATTTCAACATCCTCTACCACAGGCTCCTCAGAGGATATTCCATCGGCGAAGCCGCCTACATGGCTCTACCCGCCCTCTCCTGGCAGGCCGTTCTTCTTGGCGACCCCCTCTATCGTCCATTTCGGGCAGATCTGGAAATCAAACTGAGCGACCAGGAAGACCGCGATTACAAGGCCCTCCGGCATGCTCAGTTCCGGTGGGGATCCGACGAGGAAGCATTGATTCCAAAGCTTCGAACTTACGCGAACAAAGCCAATAGCGGCATTGTATTTGAGTCTCTTGGCCTGCTTGCAAGAGCTAACGGGAAAGAGGAAGAGGCCAATGCCTTTTTCACTGCGGCCCGGGATAAATATTCCGGCAAAGCAGATCAGCTTCGTCAGGATCTCCACATTGTCGACGTCTACCGGGGGGCCGGGAACAAAGAAACAGCCATTCTTCTCCTGCAGAAAATCCGGAAAAACAATTCACAGATCCCCGAGGAAAAGGCGGTCAACGCGCTCCTCAACATTCTTGACCCTCCCTCTCCTCCCCCGGTTAAGCTTCGGCAGAAACGCTGACAGAACCCGAGTGCACCACGGAGCGATAACAAGCACAGATAAAGGGTCTATCTATCCCTTTGCTGACGAGCTCTGATCGGCGCATAGGGGTCGGTGGGCCCCTTGCGAGGGTCGACAAAGAGCGCAAGATCACGCATCGAAATAACCGTACATCCCTTCTTCTTCAGGTAGGCCATTTGCTTGCGGAATTCCTCTGGATCACAATTGACCCAGGGGTGCTCTCGAGCTGGCACACCGTGATAGCACAATACGGCAATGCGCCCCTCCCGTGCCTGGCTGACGGCCCATACGAAATCCTCCATCTTCCAGTCTGGACCAGCGTATCCAGTAGTAGGAACCAGTAGAGGATGATCAACCCCGGGATCATAAGCTGGCCCTCGTCCACCCCGGCCGCCGTCCTTGAATTCCGGTCCTACTCCCCGCCGTGCAAAAAGATAATTCAAGCGCTGTAACTCCCTAACGCAGGGGGGACTATGTCCGAATCCGGGATAACAGAAGGTCACCGGTTTGCGGATTCCGTATTCCTTGCACCGCTTCTCGATATGGAGGAGCTCGTTTCTCATCTGCTCGGGAGAAAGCCTCGGCATATGCGGATGGGTCTTTGTGTGGTTTCCAATCTCGAAACCCATCCTGTCCAGCTCGACGATTTCTTCCCACGTAACATAGTTGTCCTTGTTCCGGAGAAATCCGAGCCCTTCGGTCACATAAAAAGTAGCGCCAAACTTCTTCTCCTTTAATACCTTGGCCACAAAGGACCGGTCAGACTTGTTACAATCGTCAAAGGTCAGCACCACCAGACCATCCGGAATTTTCCTGAGCGGCTCCCTTCCCGAAGAAACTCCAATGAGGGATCCCATAAAAAGAGCCCCCGCGATAATCACCACCTGTTTCATTACCGTCTGCTCTCAATCGAGAGAACGGATGTCAATCATCCAGAGGCTTTGAGCCTCGGTTTACCCGACTAAGCCTGAAAAAAGACTGCCAAAACAGAAATTCCCCAAGCACCCATAACCCTATCGTTCTCTATTACGATCTCGGAAAGACCGGACTGATAGACCACACTATCTGCTGACCGCTATCACGAAGCGGGATCCGTGATCATGACATTCCTCGAAAGCATTCTGGCTCTCAACCTCCTTCCTGGTATCGGGCCCATCAGAGTTCGCCGGCTCATCCAACACTTCGGCGGGGCAGAGGGAGTATTACGCGCCCATCGAGACAAGCTTACTGCTGTTTCTGGAATCGGATCTGACATCGCAAGCATGATCGCTTCCTGGGAGGACCACGTCGACCTTCAGGGAGAGCTTGCTTCTATTAAGTCAAGGGGTCTCACTCTTTTGACTCCGGAGGACTCAGCATGGCCCCGTCCTTTTCATCACCTTCCAGATGCACCTCTTCTTCTTTACGTCTGGGGAAACGTCCTCGAGAGCGATTCTCGATCCCTTGCCGTGGTGGGATCCAGAAAGACAACTCACTATGGACGAGACTGCACCCACAAACTATCGTTCCAGCTTGCCCATATGGGATTGACCGTCATCTCGGGGCTCGCACGCGGAATCGATACCGCTGCCCATGAGGGAGCACTGGCCGCAGAAGGCCGGACTATTGCGGTCTTGGGCTCCGGACTGGGCCAGCTCTACCCTCCCGAGAACATGGCCCTTGCGGAGCGGATTGCTGATGGAAACGGCGCGGTAGTATCCGAATTCCCAATCAACGCCAGTCCCACCCGCTATACCTTTCCCCAGCGCAATCGCATCGTTGCAGGTTGGTGCGAGGGCATTCTGGTCGTGGAGTGCGCCAAACGGTCTGGTGCCCTGATCACTGCCAATCTCGCCGCAGAATACGGCAAGCATATCTTTGCTGTTCCGGGCGGAATCGACCGCCCCAGCTCAGAGGGTTGTAACGCACTGATCAGGACAGGAGCGATTTTGGTCACTGAGGGCTCTCAGATCATTGACGAACTTCCGCCCCTGCCGCCGGAAAGCAGAACCAGAGCTCCTCTACACGACCCTGACTCTGCCTCGGGAAATTTGCGCCTGAGCGAGAATGAAAGCCTTGTTCTCGCCACCCTGAGCAAAGAAGAGCGCACCATGGACCAAATTATCGAGGACGCAGAGCTCGAAGCCTCCGTGGTCGCCGCAACCCTCCTCCGCCTTGAGATGAGAGGGCTTGCTGTTCAGCTCCCTGGTTCTCATTTTGTACAATCCTCTTGATTTACAGGCGATTAGCCAAGCCTCTCGAGCCTGTTTTATGGGCTCATCCCCCCAGCTCGGACTCGCCAGACCATCCTTTTTCAGGAAGTTCCTGCAATGGATACGCCCTGCAGCAACTCACTCACAATCCCAGAGATTCAACGACCGAGAGGTCTCCCCAGAACGACTTTGTTCGAGGCCCTGAGAGCCCAACAAAGAGATCTTCTGAAAAAAATCCTCTTTTCAAACCCGCCTTCCGGCGCGTATGTGCCCTCACCGAATGCCCAAAACCCTCATCATTGCGGAGAAGCCTTCAGTCATGACTGACCTCTCCCGCTCCCTCGCCAAACACCTCGGAAAGTTCGAGAAAAAGGGGAAATCGCTCGATGCTAGATACTTCGAAAACGACGAAGCCATCATCACCTCGGCAGTCGGGCATCTTGTCGAACTCAAGATGCCAACCGGTCCTAACGGAAAAAATCTTCCCTGGAAATTTGACGTTCTTCCCGCCATCCCGGGCTCATTCGAGCTTCAACCGATTGAAAAAACCGAGGGCAGACTCCGCCATGTCCTGAAGCAGGCCCGTCGCAAGGATGTTGAGCTCATTGTCAATGCCTGTGACGCCGGACGGGAGGGGGAGCTCATCTTCCAATACATCCTCGACATTGGAGATATCGACAAACCCGTAAAACGCCTTTGGATGCAATCGATGACCACCGGGGCTATTCAGCAGGCCTGGGATAGCCTCCGGAATGGTGAGGACATGGGCGACCTGGCGGATGCAGCCAAGTGCCGCTCAGAGTCAGACTGGCTGGTTGGTCTGAATTCAACTCGTGCTTTGACCTGCTTCCGCTCGCGTCATGGTGGGTTTAATATCACTGCCGCCGGACGGGTTCAGACCCCGACCCTCGCAATCCTCGCAAAACGCGAAGCCGAGATCCAAGCCTTCAGCCCGACTCCCTACGCGGAAATTCATGCCGAGTTCGGAGTGAATGCAGGCGACTACAGCGGGCGCTGGATTGATCCCGCATGGAAGAAGGATCCCGCCAACCCGCTCTCAAGAGCGGAGCGCATCTGGGACAAGGAAGAGGCGGAGAGAATTCGTGCTCGCTGCGAGGGAAAGACGGGTGCTGTTACCGAGGAAAAAAAACCGACCAAGCAAATCTCACCACAGCTCTACGATCTCACTACCCTCCAGAGAGAGGCCCCGTTCACGGCCAGAAACACCTTGTCCTTTACTCAAGCCCTCTACGAGCGGCATAAAATGGTGACTTATCCGCGGACCGACTCCCGATATCTTCCGGAGGATTACCTGCAGGACGTCATTCGAACCACCGAGGAACTGGCAAAGTCCAATCTACCCGTGGCGAAATGGGCAGCCGACTCCCTCGAGAACAACCGGATCTCCCTCCAAAAACGGGTCTTCAACAACGCCAAGGTCTCAGATCACTTCGCCATCATTCCGACGGGACGGGTAGTCAGCCTCGCCAAGGAACAGGAACAGCACATCTACGACATGATCGTGAAGCGCTTCGTCGCCGTGTTCTTCCCCCATGCAGAGTTTGAGGTAACCAAGCGACTCACCACCATCAACCATGGTGAGGCTGAGGATACCTTCCGAACAGATGGAAAAATTCTTGTGACCCCTGGATGGCTGGGTGTCTACGGCCGTGCCGTTGGAGTAGCCAGCGGAAAGGATGAGCTAGTACCTGTCGCCGAGGGTGAGCCTGCTCTTACCCGGGAAATCGAACTGGAGGAAAAGGAAACCAATCCTCCTGCACGCTACACGGAGTCTACTCTCCTCTCCGCGATGGAAGGCGCCGGGAAACTAGTCGATGATGAAGAACTCCGTGAGGCCATGTCCGAGCGAGGTCTCGGCACCCCGGCAACCAGAGCCAATATCATCGAGGGTCTGCTCAGACAGAAATACCTCGCTCGCGATGGACGGGATCTCAATGTCACTGGAAAGGGACAGCGACTGATCGGACTCCTGGACGAAATGGATATCAAGCCCCTGACCTCCCCCTCCATGACGGGAGACTGGGAGGCCAAACTTCACCAGATGGAAGATGGGAAGCTCGACCGTCAGACATTCATGCAGGAGATCAAGACCTTTACCGAGGAGGTCGTGAAGAAGGCCCGGGCCCACTACGACGAAGCCGTCTCTCGCTCGTTCCCTCCTCTAAAATGCACCTGCCCGGAATGCGGGGTGACTGAGTTGAAACAGACGGACGCAACCTACGAATGCGAGGAACTGGAGTGCAAGTTTCGGATCTCCAAATATATTGCCGGCCGTCAACTCAGCGAGGATGAAGCCAAGGAACTGTTCACCACAAAGTTTCTTGGGCCTAGGGAAGGATTTATTTCTCGCTTTAATAAACCGTTCGAAGCTGCCATCGAATTGGTTCAGTCTGTCAGCAAGACTGGAAAGAAGGGTCGCTTTAAAACCAATTTTGTCTTCGAGCAGGACGAACCGGAGGAACTGTCTGAGGACCAGATCGTGGCTAGAGTCACCCACGAAGAGACGTCTCACGACCTCTACGAAACCGAGAAAAGTTACCTCGTTCCTTCTCTGAAAACCAAAAAGGAACCCGACGGCGTCAAGTTTTCACGCACCATCCTTTCCGCCGAAATTCCCCGCGATGCAGCGATCCGAATGCTCAACGGGGAGAAGAGCGAGCTCCTCAAAGGGTTCGTCTCCAACCGCACCAAGCGGAAGTTTGATGCCTTTCTGAAGTACGACTTTGAGCAGGGGCGGCCCACCTTTGAGTTTCCGCCGCGCAAGAAAGCCGCGAAGAAAAAAACCGCGAAAAAACAGTAGTCTTTTTCGTCCGACATCTCGGCCCTCGCCGACAGGCGCTAGCGTCTGGATGGGGCTTAGGTCCCCCCTTCCGCACTTGGCGATGCCCATTGGGCACTCGACCTCTGCGAGAACAGAGATTAACCTCTGCGCGTGATTCGT
>NZAC01000007.1 GCA_002686085.1 Roseibacillus sp.
AAGATCGGAGCTGTCGAATACGACGAAAAATTTATCGTCCTTAAAAAGGCGACACCTAGGGCTCCCGCAGGCAAGCAGCCCACGGTGAAGCCGGGTCAGAAGCCAACCACTCCACAACGCCCGACAACAACATCAAAGCGCCCGAGTACCAGCTCTTCTTCGGGAGGCAAGCCTCGTGTTCGACGTATTCCGAGCCCTCCAAGTCGCTAACGCGCAGAAAGTTTCACCCAGCAGCACAATGATGAGACCAATAATAGCAATCTCCCTCCTGTTCGCCCTGCTACACCCATCGATGGCGCAGGAAAATGATCCGCCAGTACCTCCTGCCCCTGCGGGTGAGCCCCCAGCTGCCCCGCCTGTGCCTCCTGCTCCGGTCGCTCCAGCGGAGAATCCTGCAGTTCCAGCAGAAGATCCGGCGGTTCCAGCAGAAGATCCGGCAGTTCCTGCTGTGCCGCCACCGGGACTCGTGCCTCCTGCTCCCGGGGTAAACCCGATTAACCCGGAACCGCAGGACCCTGTTCCAGTAAAAGCCAATCCGGCGATAGATAATGCGCCAGATCCAAATCAGCCAGCCCAGTTGAATGCAGCGAACTTGAATGGTCAGGATATCGCGGATCTCTACTTTACCTATACTGGTAAGAAAGTCCTGGTCAGCCAGGAGGCTTCCGCAGCAGAGGTATCTTTCATAGTCCCCGGACAGATGACTTATGCTGAGGCCGCAAGAGTGATCGAAAAACGCCTCGTCATGGAAGGTCTTGAAATTGTTCCTGACGACGACGACCCAAGCTTCGTAAAGCTCGTCCTTGCCAACTCGGCAACTAGTGGACCAAAACCCCTTGGTCCTCCGGTTGGTGACGACATTGATCAGCTGGAAGGAAAGGTGTCCGCCGATGGTTTCGTAACCTACGTGATGGCTCTGACGTATCTCAAGCCCGATGACGCTTTGCGGGCATTTCAGTCAGTCGTTCAGCAGTTTGGCTCAGCGGGAACCGTGGCGGCTATCCCCAATGCTGGCTCCGTTGTTATTTCTGGCAACCTGCCTCTCGTGCGCATGTTGGTAGAATTAAAGGAGCGCATTGACGTTCCATCCGCACAGGTAGGTACCAAGTTTGTCGATGTTACCTTTGCTGATGTGGAGGACCTGGCAGCGCGGTTAAATGAAATTTTTAACAGCCAGAGCCAGAACAGCAACGCCACCGCAGGGGTACGCAGGACGACGAGTAATCCTGCAAATCCAGCTGCGCCACCATTGCCGGCTGCTGCTGCTGCTGCTGCTGCTGGAAATGCCGCTGCGAATGCCGCAAGTGGATCGTCCTCAGCGGGGGAGGACACTCCGATCAATATCATTGCGCAACCGAGAACGAGTCGTATTTTCCTGATGGGTCGTCCGGTGGATATTCTCTTCGTAGAGGGCTTGATCGCAGACTTCGATGCGCCGAGTTCCAAGCGGAACTTCCTGCGCAAAAAGTTGAGGTATCTTCCTGTAACCGAGTTCATACCCGTAGCTGCGGATGCGCTTGAGAGGACCCTTGAAAGTGGAGTAGGAGGAGCGGGGGCAAGTTCACGGCGTTCCACCGGAACTACCGGCCGGACCAGTGGAACAAGCAGTCGCCGGACCACCGGGACCACTACCACGGGCCGCTCCAACGTTGGGACTGGAGGAACAGGAGGAGGCTCGCGTGCGCAACTCGCGCAGCAGGATATTCAGACTGCTCCAGAATCAATTCTCATCGGTAAGACTCTGCTGGTGGGAGACAACATTTCCAACAGCATCGTAGTGAACGGTCCTCCGCACCATATCGAGATTGTCCAAAGTCTTGTCGATGAGCTGGATCAGCCGTCAGAGCAGGTAGCGATCACGGCCGTCTTTGCGCGTTATGATCTTGGTAAGGACCGTAGCTTTGGAGTAGATCTTGGGCGCTTGCTGACCGGTGACAGCGATTTCAGAGGCGCTTTACAGAATAGGAATGGGGTTCCCTCGGTAATTGATCCTAATACCCTTCTCGATTTCAACTCCCTTCTTGGTGCTCCGGGAGCTGCCGCAGGTGGGCTCTCGGCATATGCTGTCATCGGTGACAACTTTGGGGTGTTCGTGAATGCGCTGGAGAGTAACCGAAACTTTACAGCAATCTCACGTCCAACGATATTCACTACGAACAATGGCGTGGCCAGAATTAGCTCTGGTTCGCGAATCGCGGTTCCAACGAGCACTTTCCAGGGTGGAACCCAGACGGGGTTCTCAACGAACGTGGAGTTTCGTGATATCGTTCTCGAGCTGGAAGTTCGACCATTGGTGAATTCGGAGGATGAGGTAACTCTTGAGATCTCTCTCGTGAGGGACAATATCGGAGAGAACCGGGCTATTCAGGGATTTGGAGAAGTGCCTGATATCGATACCGATGAAATCTCTACCAGAGTAACAGTGCCTAACCGGTCGACGATTGTTCTGGGAGGTCTGATCACGGAGTCAGACACCCGGACGGGGTCAGGGGTTCCGTTCCTTAGTTCGATCCCGATTCTCAACAAGTTTCTTGGCGTAAACAGCAAGGATATTCTTCGCGAGGAGTTGGTGATTCTTATTCATCCGTCAATTCTTACGGATCCATCCGAGGTGGCCGCTTACCAGAAAGCTTTTGATTCAGACAGCAAAGTTGCTCCAAGAGCCCGCGCTTCGGTCCAGAAGGGGGTTCTGCCGCCACGTGGGGCGCTGACGCCTGACGACACCGCAAAGAAAAAGCCTGCCCCAAGTGGCATGATGACATCACCCGCGCATCGTGCCATGCGGAGGCAGAGCGGACGTTAGACTAAGGCCCGGATAGTCCAGATTTTGTCCTATTGTGGATGGTTTTCAGCCATCTCGCACGAGGCGCTTGCCATGTGGCCCCGGAATCGCTTCATTAGCGCCCCACCAAAATCCCACCTCCATGGCCGACCAATCCCCTCAAGAATCGAGTCCTGTTGAAATTTCAGTAGCGGATCTCCCCAAGAATCTTGGGGATCTAGTTCTCAAGGCAGATGCTGCCATTGAGCAAAATAATTTGGGCTATGCGGTGAAAATTCTTTTGTCGGTTCTCAAGGCCGAGCCTGGGTTTGTTGACGGTCGAAAAAAGCTTCGTGCGGCTGAGATGAAAATCGCGGGACCGCCAAAGAAAAAGGGCCTTTTCGGTGGAGGTGGAGCTGGGAAGTTGAAGGGAAAGGCGAAGAAGGATCCTGTGGGGACGATCGATGATATCGAGAAGGAGCTGGAGAAGGATCCCTACAATGCGGCTCTTAACGAGCTACTTCATGATGTGTCCTTTAATCTCAACATGCTCGATACAGCGGCCTTCGCGCTCGAGACGATCCGAAGAGCAACTCCGGACAACACCAAACTTCTGCACAAACTGGCTCTGTTTTACGAGGCACGGAACCTGCCCGAGGAGGCTGCTGCTGTTTACAAGGATATCGTTAAGGTCGACCCTACCGATACCGAAGCCGTGAAGGGTGAAAAAGATATGACTGCCCGGGCTTCGATGGCGCGTAGCCAGGATGCCTCTGGATCTCTGGTCAAGAAGGATGACAAGGAGACGCTGGCACTTGAAAAGGCAGCTCGTTCCGCGATGACTCAGGATCAGCTTGAGGAAAGGCGAGACCAGCTGGTTCAGCAGTACAACGAAGACGTTAATAATTTCGACGTCGTCAAGAAATTGGCTGCTCTCTACGAGCAGTTAGAGGACTGGGCAATGGCCCAGCAGATGTATGAGTGGGCTCATACTCTTTCAGCGGGTGATGCAGCCCTTAAGATGAAGTCCAATAACATGAAGGACCGGGCTGGAGAGGAAGAGGTGCGGGTGCTTGAGGCTAGAGTTGAAGAAAATCCCGACGATGAAGAGGCAAAGGCGGCCCTTGACGAGTATCAGCAGACCCGGGCAGCCGCCCAGGTAGATGAGCGTCGTAAGCGGGTAGAGCAGAACCCGACCGATCCGCAATTACGGTATGATCTAGGCCAGGCTCTCTACCATGCAGGCGAATACAGTGACGCTATTCCCCACCTTCAGCAAGCGACCCGCAACCCTCACATTCGAACAAGAGTGCTGCTGCTGCTTGGTAGAACATTTGACGCCAAAGGTATGAGCGATATGGCCATCAAGCAGCTATCAGATGCTAATTCGGAGCTGACGGTCATGGATAAGACCAAAAAGGAAGTTTTGTATGAACTTGGATTAATTCATGACAAGGTGGCGAGCAAGGATGACGCGCTCAATTGCTTTAAGCAAATCTACGAGGTGGACTACGGTTACCGGGATGTTGCTCATCGAGTGGAGTCCTCTTACTCCAGCTAGGGAAGCAGGCTGCGCTTCGCGCAGGCCTCTAGAACTCGCCCACTGCATCGATGCAAAATCGCGACCACGACTCCAGATTGTCGTAAAGCGGGCCCTTGAGATCCTCGGCGCTTATGAACTGGAGATCTGAGAGTGCGTCTTCGCGTGCTTGCGCTTCCTTGCTTTCGAGTTCGAAAAGGTGAACGACCCCGAGGTGAACGCGGCCCACGGGGTTACTGTCGTCATTTAGAAGAGCCACAATGCGCTGTATTGGTTGAGACGGCAGAATGATTTCTTCATCGATTTCTCGTGCCACACCGGCGATGTAGGTTGCATGGCCCAGAGGGTCGCTCCTCTCGTCGACTGGATTGATGTGCCCTCCAATCCCTAGTGACCCCTGAGCGTGGAGCCTGCTCTCCCCGCCAGACTTTCCACGGACGTAGTGAAGGTAATGGTCTCTAAATCGGAAGATGGAATATGGAATAATCTGCTTGAAGGCGGGATCCTCCTCAGCGGCTTCCCGATCCATGAAGAAGTTATTGGCAGGGTCCAATAGAGTGGGGATGTAGCGATCTGTTTCGGTGGTCAGACCTTGAAAGGATCCGAGGCCATCAAAAAGTTCACGCGGAACCACCAGGATTTCCTCCCCGTCATATTTGGACATGCGACACAATGTGGCTGAAACGTGGTGATTCGAACTCCTAAATCAGAGACTGGATGGGAACAGCTGTTAAAAACTCGAGAATCTTCCCGGTTCCTCATCGCTGGTTTACAGACGCAGAATTGACGAGCTCGAGGACTTTCTCGTCATTATCTTCAGCAGCCCAGACGTGACGAAGGAAATCAGCCGGGTGAATACCATGTTCACGAAGAAATTTACGATCTCCGCCACAGCAATACATAATGTCAGGGTCAAGTTCTCCCCTGAGTTTTGCTCGGGCTTTAGTCAAGACCCGGGGAAGATAGGCAATTTCTCCCAAGGTGTCTCCGAAAGACGGAAGGTCGTCCCTCGTGATTTGGTGGTCACTGAGTTGTCCATTCTGGACGACATGCAGGTAATCACGACGAACTGCTGTAATCAACAGAGCGGTGCTGGGCGCAGGGGCACTTTCGTCGACATGGTCTTCAACAAAGTCAAATAGCTCCCGAGGCTTACAGCCGATGCCTCTGAGGAATTTGAGATCGTCTTCGTTGTAATACCTCTCGAAGTCGGTATTGCCGCTCCGGTAGAGTTCGACACAGCGGTCAAAAAGTTCAGTGAATTGTAAGTCCCAAGTCATGTTTCCCGCACAGTTGAAGTCTCAAAGCTCAATCTGTCAACCATGGTAGTTACGTGAGACGCAGAAGAATGGAGAGAGCGGTAATTGTCGGATGGGACAAGACCAGATGATTCGAGCTATTTGCCGAGTCTCTTGAGGGCCTGCTGGCGAAATTCGGGAGTCTCTCGGAGGGTTTCAGTAACAGCCCGCAGTGCGCTGAGGGTCGCTCTCGAGACGTGATGCTCCATCCCTTCCACGTCTCTGTAGATAGTATCTTCGTCGATGTCAAAAATCCGAAGGAATTCTGTCAGGAGCTCGTGACGATCAATGATTGCTTTCGCGATTTGCTCGCCCTGTGGGGTCAAGGCTGTGCCACGGTATTTCTCGTGTTTAACAAGGCCCTCTGAATCGAGGCGCTGGAGCATGTTAGTGACACTGGCCTGAGAGATGCCGAGGCGCTGGGAGATGTCCACTGGTCTGGCGTATCCCTTTTCCTCTATGAGGTTCAGGATTTGCTCGAGGTAGTCGTCCTTGGCGACGCTGCCACTGGTTCTGGAAGCATGGTTACCCACTCAGGCAGGCTAACTTGGTATTTCGGAGCGCGCACGGAATTTCCCGAGAATTCGTGGGGAGGGCCTCTAGCGGGAGGAAGATTCAATCAATAACTCATCAGAATACAGATCGCTGTTGGATGCATGAAATTCTGCTTTCAACCTTACTTTCAAGGCGCTGAGGTCAAGGAGTTCCCAGCTGAGAAAGGTCCATTCTCCATCTGCTCCATCATGTGAAAAACCAAGAAGGAGGTGATGGGCATCATCTGTGATCTTGGATGAGCCACTTGAGCCAATCTTATAGTAGAAGCTCCTCAGGGTAGATGCACGGCTTTTGGCTTCGTAGAGTTTGGGATCGAGATAAGCAATTGTTCCGGATTCCACGTGTTCGATACGGAGATCCGGATATCCACTACGTTGTTCTATTCCCTCACCCGTCTCAGGAATGGTGCAGAAGAGGTCCTGGTGAGCGTCAATATGCTCTCGAAGGGTATCCTCAAAGAAACGTGAGCCTTCGTTAATCCGGCGGAGACCCCTGATCGGAGACCCCTCTCCACTATGAATCTTCATTGCATGATTAGCAGCTTCCCGGATTGCTTTCAGGATGACCAATGAGGCAGAGTTCTCCTTATCAAAGGGGGGTAATTTCCTTCCCGTCGAATTTTCGACGAGGCGGGCAAAGTGGAAGCGGCGCTCTCCGAGTTCCGGCGTTCGAAGGACGGTAATAAGATTTTGGCTTTCGCTTGTTGCCTGCTGCGCAGCGGCCTTCCGTTCGGCTTCCTTGCGGCTAGCAAAGCGACCGATTTCGAATGATCCAAAAGCAACAAGAAAGAGCACGCCAGGTGCGATCAAGAGAAGACGCTCGCGAGGGGTCATCAGGCCAATCATCTCTGGTAAGGCCTTAGGAGGCAAGTAAGGTGACGTGAGACAAATCGACCCGACATGCTGTCCCGCTTCGCGGGTCATGGTGTCCCTTTATCCACATGATACCCTTAGAATAGAGGGAAATCCTGATGGACCGGGAATTGCAATAAGTGCCTCATGGGTCTCGAAAAAATAACAATCAAACTTCAAGAGGCGCTCCAAGGGGCGCAGCGACTGGCCTCCAAGTCTGGTCATGCGGAGTTAAAATGCGAGCACCTCCTGCTTGGGCTGATACAGCAGGAAGGTGGGCTGGCGGTCCATCTACTTGAGAAAGCAGGTGTTAATATTACCGTGCTGAAAGCAAGGCTGGTCACGGTCCTTGATAAGGAGCCGCAGGTGGCGGGGGTGAGTGAGCAGCCGCAGTTGGAGAGAAATCTCCGTGCCACGCTGGATTTCGCTGATGAGGTCAGGTCGGAGATGGGTGACGAGTTTCTTAGTATTGAGCATGTCGTCCTGAGTATGATGAAAGTAAGTGGATCTGGGAATGAGCTCCTGGTAGGTGCAGGAGCTGTTAAGGAATCTTTGGAAAACTCGGTACGAGAGGTGCGGGGGAGTCAGACTGTGACTGATGAAAATCCCGAGGAGAAGTATCAGGCTCTTGAGAAGTATGGGACAGATCTTTGTGTTCTTGCGCGAGAGGGTAAAATTGATCCTGTCATTGGACGGGATGGAGAGGTCCGCAGGGTGATGCAGGTGCTCTCCCGCCGGACAAAGAATAATCCCGTGCTGATTGGCGAACCAGGCACAGGGAAGACGGCTATTGTTGAGGGCCTTGCCCGGCGAATCGTGGGAGGAGATGTCCCGGATTCGATGAAGAATAAGAGGATTATAGCGATGGATCTTGGCGCTATGATAGCAGGGGCAAAGTATCGAGGTGAGTTTGAGGACCGGTTGAAAGCCTTTTTGAAGGAGGTTACAGCGGCGGATGGCGAGATTATCCTTTTTATTGATGAACTACACACCATCGTCGGGGCTGGTGCGAGTGAGGGAGCGGTTGATGCTTCCAATCTTCTCAAGCCTCAGCTGGCCCGTGGTGAACTACGCACTATCGGGGCTACAACGCCCTCGGAGTATCGAAATTATGTGGAAAAGGATGCAGCCCTTGAACGCCGTTTCCAGCCAGTTAGGGTCGAGGAACCCTCAGTGGAGGACTCGATCGCAATCCTTCGCGGTCTCAAGGAGCGCTATGAAATTCATCATGGCGTTAGAATTCAGGATAGTGCTCTGGTCGCGGCAGCACAGCTCGGGGACCGATATGTCTCGGCTCGCTTTCTTCCCGACAAGGCCGTTGATCTCGTTGATGAGGCTGCTTCCAGGTTGAAAATCGAACTGGATTCCATGCCGACAGATCTTGACAGAATTGAACGGCAAATAATGCAACTTGAGATGGAGCGGCAGGCGCTTGAGAAGGAGTCAGACCAAGCTAGCTCTGAGCGCTTAAAGCGGGTTGAGCGAGAGATATCCAGCCTGCGGGAAGAATCTTCAGGCCTGACTGCGCAGTGGCGTAGTGAGAAAAAGCTGATTGAGGAGGTGCGCGAGCTTCAAGAGTGCATTGACCAGTTGAAGACGGAGGCAGAGCAGGCAAAGCGCCTTGGGGATCTTACACGCGCGTCCGAACTAACTTATGGGGCATTACCCGGTGCGCAAGGGGACCTCGAGAAGGCAAAAGCCCGCCTTGGCGAACGAAATTCTGACCTGCAGCTTCTCAGAGAGGAGGTGACTGAGGATGATATCGCGCGAGTGGTTGCATCTTGGACGGGTATTCCCGTCGATAGACTTCGAGAAGGAGAACGAGATAAGCTGGTAGAGATGGAAGTTCGGATGGGGGCACGGGTTGTTGGTCAGAAGGATGCCATAATAGCGGTGTCGAATGCTATCCGGCGGGCCCGGGCGGGCCTGCAGGATGAGAATCGACCGATTGGTTCCTTCATGTTCCTTGGATCGACAGGAGTGGGAAAGACCGAGCTTTCCAAGGCACTTGCGGAGTTCCTTTTTGATGACGAGAGTTCAATGGTCAGGATTGACATGTCAGAGTATATGGAGAAGCACTCCGTCTCCCGCCTCATTGGTGCTCCGCCGGGATATGTAGGTTATGAGGAAGGAGGCCAGTTAAGCGAACACGTGCGGAGGAACCCTTACTCGATTATTCTACTCGACGAGATCGAGAAAGCGCATCCGGAGGTATTCAATGTTCTCCTGCAGGTTCTTGATGATGGACGTGTCACTGACGGACAGGGGCGAACAGTAGACTTTCGCAACACTGTTCTGATCATGACTTCGAATATCGGCGGTGACATACTTGCGGGAGAGGGAAATTCGGAACAGCAGGAGGCTGGTGTTATGGATGCCCTTCGCTGCCACTTCCGTCCGGAGTTTCTTAACCGGGTCGATGAAACAGTGTTATTTCAACGTCTCGGTAGGAGGGAGTTGCAGAGAATTGTACACCTGCAGCTGGAGAGGGTAGAGGCACGATTACGCCGTAAGGGGCTAAGCCTGAGGATCAGTAAGGAGTCAAAGGATTTCCTTGCGGATGCAGGTTATGATCCCGTTTACGGAGCAAGACCGCTCAAGAGAGCCATTCAGAAGCATCTTCTCGACCCCCTTAGTTTCCAGGTTCTTGACGGTGTTTTTGCCGAAGGTGACACGGTCGAGGTAGAGATGCAAAATGGGGAGATCGTCTGTCAGCTCGCTCAGAAGCGAGCGGCTTGATGTGGCTCGGCTTACTCGTTCAGAATAAGGGAGACCTGAGGGTCATCTGGCGAAGAGTGATGGAGCGGTCTCCCTCATGGGCTGGGCAGGCTGGGGTCCGATCGCGGTTTGCGCGTAGGCCTTTGAGTTGGGGAGGGACGTTGGGAGTGATGCCGATAAGAGAAAGCGCAAGGGAAGGGCCCGACGTCCATGTCAGAGTGATTTCAAGGCCGTCCTCCGGGACTCCTCGGAAGAGCAGGGACTGCTGGCCATGAACATCCGGCTCAGGTAAAGGGATATCCATGCCAAGCGCGGTGACCTGAGAGAGTCCTTCCGCCTGATCAAGCCTGATCTGAATCTCCTGGGAGACGATAGTTGGGCGAAGACGGATTGTTGCGCTGTGGGATTGCTCCATCGTATTCCACTTCAGGAGCTCAAGATCCGGGCTGGCTAGCTTCGCCTTCGGGGCGGTGAAGAGAGAGGGACCCAAGGGATAAGGAAGCTCCTCAGCGTTGGGGAACGGGTCGAGGGTTCTGGTCAGCGTCGGAGGAATGTCTCCCTCCCAAGTTGATAGTGCGATCTGGGCATCGTTTCGGTGAGAGGCTTCAAAGTAGGTCAGATTGATCTGCTGTGGCGAATCCGGGCTGAAGCAGGGCGATTGTAGCGCGGTGTATCCGGCCCCGACAGCTCCCGCTAGCAGGAGAAAACAAAGGCTCGCGATTAGGGGTCTTGCCAGGGATGAGATAAGTGGGATGAGTGGAAGGAGCAGGAGAACTACAAGAAATGAGATTAATGGTGGAGCGGCGAATACTCCGAGGGCGGGTGGAAGAAATTTAATGAAGGGAACTACGACGAGAGAGGTGGCTGCTGTGAGAAGGAGACAGCAGAAAGGAAGGATAAGACGTGGCCTCCGATTATGCCCGGCAAGCAGAAACGATGCGAGAGAAGCCATGAAGGCCGGGATTATGAGAACATAAGAGAACCCCTCGGCCATGAAACTCAGGATCAAAGAGCCGAGCGAGAGAGCAATTCCGTGGAGGAAATAGAAGATGATAGGATCGGTTCGAATAAATACGACGATTGCCAGGGCAGACATGGCGGCAACCAGTGAGGGCACAAGGAGGTCGAAATGAAAGCGATCGGGCCATGGTGTTGGAGTCGAATCAAGGTGCTGGAGGGTAGTGGCTGAGAGCCAGCCGACGATTACCCCAAGCAGTATGATTAGCGCCCAGCAAACTCCTCCACGGAGGAGTCCTTGTATTTGCCAGCAGTGAGCGTTACCGGCGAACATAAAGGAGAGGGCGATGGAGAGTAGAATAGCTCCCGCAAGCCAGGGAGAGCGCCCTTCAGGCCACGAGAGGATGAAGTGAGCTCCGAGATCAGTGTAGATCGCATCCTTTTGGGAAGAAGGATCGGTCCACTCCGAGAGCAGGAGTTGACGGGTCATTGCGAGAGCATGGTTCCCCTGATGTTGCAGGCTGCCAAGGTCGAGGTTCCCGGTGTCGTCGAGGGGGGTATGATACTGCTTTGGGTTGCCAATGAAGGCAAAGTTGAGCCCACTTAGGCCCCTCTTCATGAAGACGGTAAGGTCGGAAGAATTAGGCATGGCGCGATAAATTGAGACGTAAGCAGAGCTGCTCATTGGGCGATCAAGGCCTTGCGCCATTTGTTCAACGAGCCATGAATTTCCCTCTGAGGTTTCAAACATGAGGCTGCCGCCGGAGTTGCCCCGGGCTTCCAAATTTATCACGACGCCGATCTGATCTGCGATTTCGTTAAAGCGAACAAATCCCCGAGCACCCACGAGGCCAACTTCCTCCCCGTCAGTGAAAAGTAGAAAGACAGGACGGGCGAGGGGTGTTTCCCTCATCAGAATAGAGGCGATTTCTATGAGTGACGCTACTGCTGCAGCATCATCGCTAGCGCCTGGACCTGCAGCGACAGAGTCGTAGTGGCAGGCGAGGAGAATGGCGGGCAGATCCGGATTTGACGAGGGTAATTCGACAAGAAGATTCCGGGCGAGGGCGAGGCTAGTACCCTTGGTAGAGCTTCGACTAGAGACCCAATGGTCATTTTGTATGGGATCGAGTCCAAGGTCTTTGAATGCCTGAAGAATTCTGGAGCGAACTCCGTCATTGGCAGGTGAGCCGAGGGGATGAGGGTTGGCCTGTGGAAGAATAGTTTGCAGGTGCTCGAATGCCCGTTCTCCGGAAAATGAATGAGAGGGGCCTTCAATGCCGACGACGGGGGGCGGATCATATCTGGTTGAGAGGTAACCCCCAAACACAAGAAGAAGGATTACTGCAGCCAGTGTGATCTTTGGATGATCCGCTGGGGTCCATCCTGAGATAGATCGGGAGCGACGTTCGGAATCCATCTTGGAACGATATCCTCGCATGGTCACAGAAAGGGTCGATGCGGAAGTTTTTTTAGAATAGTAAGAGATACAGGTTAAAAATCGCCTTCGGCCTTGTTCCCGCGAGTCGGAGTTGTCAGCCTTCAAAAATGAAGGTTTTCCCCGGCTGCTTTCGCCGATCACTGCCCCTCATTGCCGTTCTCTTCCTCGGTAATGAAATTGTCCTCGCTCAGGATACGGAGACGAATTCTCTGTCTCCAAGTGCTGAGGTTGGATTGGCGGAGGAAGCCACGCCAGCGGTAGAGGAGAGTGAATCGGTCGACGAGCTCATTAACAAGGGATTCGGTGTAGCAACTGGTTGGTTCGTGAAAGCTATTTTTTCCTCAATTCGAATCGCAGATTATGAAGTTCTCTGGGTCATTCTCTGGTTGGCTGCAGCAGGAATCGTTTTCACGGCGGTTTTCAAAGCCGTCAATCTACGGGCTTTCCCCCTAGCACTCCGAACAGTGAGGGGGAAATACAGTGGGCCTGACGATCCTGGTAATATCTCGCACTTTCAGGCGCTTGCGACTGCAGTCTCGGGAACGGTTGGCCTTGGGAACATTGCCGGAGTTGCGATTGGTATTTCCATCGCTGGTCCGGGAGTTGCTTTCTGGCTCTTTCTCAGTGGGTTTCTGGGAATGGCTACCAAGTTCGCCGAGTGCACTCTTGGAGTGAAATACAGGAGTATCGATGGAGGGGGCCATGTTCAGGGCGGACCCATGTATTACCTGAAACGAGGAATGGCGGAGCGTGGACTGGGTCCGGTTGGTGCCGTCCTTGCGGTGTTCTTTGCGATCTTCTGTGTCTTCGCTTCCTTTGGAGGTGGAAACATCTTTCAGGTCAACCAAGTCACCCAGCAACTTATCAATGTTACCGGAGAGGAAAGTTTCTTCGCCTCGAATCAGTGGGTTTTCGGTCTGATGATGGCACTGGTAACAGCACTCGTGATTATTGGAGGAATCAGATCAATCGCCAAGGTAACCTCGAAACTGGTCCCAACGATGTGCGTGATTTATATTCTGAGCGCTCTCCTCGTGCTTGTCGTAAACGCTCAAGCGATTCCCGGAGCGATAGGCATGATCGTCACCGAGGCGTTTCAGCCTCGTGCTGCGGTGACGGGTGGTATTCTGGCAGCGTTTATATGGGGGATGCGCCGGGCTACGTTTTCTAATGAGGCGGGAATCGGATCTGCACCTATTGCGCATTCTGCAGCCCGGACACGTAAGCCGGCATCGGAGGGGGTGGTAGCACTCCTCGAGCCCTTCGTTGATACGGTGATTGTTTGCACGATGACTTCCCTCGTCATCGTCACAACGATGCAGTTCGATGGCGACACAGCGAACTTTACGGTGAACGGACAGGCCTTCGAACTTGGCCGAGGCACGAACAACAGTTCCTCGTTTGGAATTGGTCTCACCTCTGCCGCTTTCGAGACAGTGAACTCCGGATTCAGGTATCTTCTCTTCGTTTGCGTCCTTCTGTTTGCGTTTTCCACTCTGGTGACATGGAGTTATTATGGGCTGCAGGCTTGGCAATACCTCTTTGGGAAGAATCAGATTCTCGAGCTTGCCTATAAGACAGTCTTTTGCCTTATAATTATCGCTGGAGCCTCGGCTAACGTCGGTAATGCGGTGGACTTCTCGGACGCTGCCTTGTTTGCAATGAGTATCCCGAATCTTATTGGAGTCTATTTTATGATTCCAATTATCAGGAGGGAATACGCCAAGTTCCAACATTTTGCCGATAGGGTTGATAAGGGATCGTCCCTGGAGGAAGCGGATGCCTCCGCGGAAAAGGCCTTTCCGGACCAGTAAAGAGGGGTAAGCTGATTCGATGGCGCGCAAATACACTCTGGAGCGTCCGACCACCAGTGGTGCGTCCGGGATTGATTTTACTGAGGACCTGAACGAACAGCAGCTCGCAGCGGTATCTTCTCCGCCCGGACCGTCCCTTGTGATTGCAGGGGCAGGTTCTGGTAAGACCCGAACCCTGACTTATCGAGTCGCCTATCTCCTCGATCGTGGAATCGACCCTCGAAATATTCTCCTTCTAACCTTCACCAATAAAGCTTCCAAGGAGATGCTCGAGCGAGTCAGGTCGTTGGTTCCCCGGGATGTGAGTGAAATGTGGGGAGGAACGTTCCATTCGGTTGGAAATCGGATTCTAAGGCGGCACGCGGAGGAAATCGGATTTACGAAATCGTTTTCGATCATGGACCGTGATGACCAGAAGTCATTGATGAACACGGTGATCGCTGAGTGTGAGATCGATACTACGGCGAGACGTTTTCCCAAGCCGGATGTTCTCATCTCGATTTTCAGTTTGATTGAGAACACGGGAATTGCCCTTGAGGAGCTTCTGGAAGATCGCTATCCCTATTTTGAAGAGTGGGCAGAGGAGATCGCAAGAGTGGAGGCGCGCTATCGTGTCAAGAAGCGCCAGATTAACTCCATGGACTTTGACGATCTTCTTGTGCTGACTCTAAAGCTTCTGCAGGAAAACGAGGAATTACGTGGACTCTACCAGAAGCGTTTCCAGTATGTCCTCGTAGACGAGTTTCAGGATACGAACCATGTGCAAAGTGAACTGGTGGATCTTTTGGTCGGAGAGGGCCAGAGTCTCATGGTGGTAGGAGATGACGCCCAGTCGATTTACTCGTGGAGGGGCGCAGACATGGATAACATTCTGAGCTTTCCTGAGCGTTATCCGGACGCGCAGGTCTACCGGATCGAGAAGAATTATCGCAGCGTGCCAGAGATTCTCGAGCTCTCGAACTCGGCCATA
Source organism: Roseibacillus sp. (assembly GCA_002686085.1). Lineage (GTDB taxonomy): Bacteria > Verrucomicrobiota > Verrucomicrobiia > Verrucomicrobiales > Akkermansiaceae > Roseibacillus_B. The sequence goes on from NZAC01000007.1 coordinate 14,906, forward strand.
AAAGCTAACCGTCATCGCTTCGAAAAGGACTTGGAGGCAGCGCGGGAGGGGGGGGCGATGATGCCGGCCTTGGTGTCGTTGGAGGACCCTAATTCGCAGGCTCAGTTCGTGGCCCAGCGTATTCTTGAGTTGCGGGAGGAGGGTGTGGAGCTTGAGGAAATCGCAGTCCTCTACCGGGCTCATCATCAGAGCATGACTCTTCAGATGGAGCTAAGGAATCGGGGTATTCCTTTTCAGATTACCAGCGGTCTGCGCTTCTTCGAGCAAGCTCATATTAAGGATGTCGCAGCTTTCATGCGTTTTGTGACCAATCGCCGCGATGAAGTGAGTTTCAAACGAATGGTCTGCCTGCTCCCCGGAATTGGAGCAAAGGGTGCCAGCAAATTATGGAAAGGGTGGGCGGAAACCCCTCACGCTACGGCAGAGAATCCTCCTGCGGCTTTTTCTGATATTCTTGGAGATCTGGCGGTTCCCAAGAAGTCGGCATCTCACTGGGAGCAGCTGGGACACACTCTTGATGAGCTAGTCAGTGCAGATGGCTTTGCGAGACCTGCCGAAATGATTTTTAGTGTCCTGGAGGGGGTTTACGACGAAGTCATGCGCGAGTCGTTTGATAATTACGAACACCGGCGCTCGGACCTCGAGGAATTGATGAGTTATGCGGATCGATTCGACGATGTGCTTGAATGCCTCGCCCAGCTCTCCCTCATGTCGGCTGTGGATGGAGATCCAAGTGGCAGTAAGGCTGAGGTAGATGCTGAGCAGGTTGTGCTCTCCTCTGTTCATCAGGCAAAGGGGCTTGAGTGGAGAGTCGTTTTTGTGATCTCCCTGACAGATGGAATGTTTCCCAACGGGAGAGTGCTTGATGCGGATGATGAGTATATGCTTGAAGAAGAGCGCCGGCTTTTCTACGTGGCGATCACGAGGGCAAAGGATGAGCTTTATCTCACCTATCCGCAGATCAATCCCAAAAGTTACTCTGGTGAGGTTATTCAGAGGCCTTCCCGCTTCCTGGATGATTGCCCTGCCGAATTGATGGAGGAGTGGCAGGTTTCAGGCGAGTGGTAATAAGAACCTTTCTCAGCAGCTTCTTCCGCCATCGGGAAGAGTTTCGGTGGATCCAGAGAGATCTTCAATTACGCCTCGGGCACGAGGCCACGCGGATTTCGCTTCCAGAATGATCCAGAGTTGTAGCGCGATAGTCGCTAGTCCCAGAACCGCGAGGAGGAATTGAGAGTTCTGGAGAAATTCATAGACTTTGATCGTCATCGCAATTCCGGGGAGGATGAGCATGACTATGGTAGGGGGAATAATAAACCAGACCGGCAGGGAGCGACGCCATAACCAGAAGGTAATTACAAGAAAAGCCAGGCCAGCGAGGAGCTGGTTAGTGGCCCCGAAGAGTGGCCAGAGAATCAGTCCGCCTTTTCCGGCAGAGTTGAGGGTCCAAGTCACCTCTGGTGGGGGAAGAGCTGCGAGAGCACCGGCTAGAATAATGGCAAAGATGGTGGCTCCATGCTTGTTGGTAAGAATGGAGAGGGGATGACGGGAAGGTCCAGATGTGTCCCCTGGAACAAAGGTGGAAGCCAGTTCCTGCACCACGTAACGTTGCAGTCGGCAGGCGGTGTCGAGGGTCGTGGCAGCAAAGGAGGCGACAAAGACACCCATGAGTGCGATCGCGAAGGGTGCCGAAAGTCCGAGAGCCACGAGGAAGTTCGCGGCCCCTTCCACGAAAGCCCCGACTTTTGCTCCGAGACTCCCGGCTGCGGCCCANGAATCATAGCGAGCTTCATAGGCGTCACTGCCTAGGAGGATACCGTCTGCTCCCTTCGCTCCGAGTCCGAGACCNGCAACGCAGGCCAAGATAACGAGGGTTGCGAGGAATCCTTCAGTAAGCATCGATCCGTAGCCCACGAACTGGGCGTCGGATTCGGATTTTACCTGCTTGGAGGATGTTCCTGACGAGACGAGGCAGTGGAACCCAGAGATGGCTCCGCAGGCGATGGTGATGAAGAGGAAGGGGAAGATCCAGGGAGCTCCTTCAGGAGCTGCCCGGAAGGCCGGGGCCACGATCTCAAGACTCTGGCGATCGCCTCCCGGGGTGATGGGCGCCCCTCCGATGAGGCCGGCCACCACAAGACCAATCACGATGAGCCCGAGAGCGGAGATGAGCTGAAGAGAGTTGATGAAGTCGCGAGGCTGAAGAAGGGTCCAGACTGGCAGGACGGACGCAATGTAGGAGTAAAGGAGAAGAATTGCGACCCACGCTATGGTCGGAATTCCGTCGATGACTCCGGGTTCGCCTCCTAGCAGTTCATTAAAGGCTCCGAGAACGCCCACGTTTCCGTAGAAAATCGTGAGATACATCAGACCCAGGGTGATGATGGAGGGAATGAGAATGTTGACGCCCCGCCGGTGCAAATACACTCCAATCAGAACGGCGAGTGGAATCTGGATAAGGCAGGGGGAAATCGACTGCGGATAGAGGTCCCACACGCTGGCAATCACCAGTCCGAAGATGGCCAGCACAATGGTCAGGGAGAGGAAGAGGACCGAGAGGAAGAGGAGCCGGGTGCGTTTGCTGAGGACTCTCCCCGCGATATCTCCCACGGTCTGGCCCCGGTTGCGGATGGAGACTACGAGAGCTCCAAAATCGTGGACCGCGCCGATCAAAATGGATCCAAAGAGAACCCAGAGGAGCGCTGGTAACCAGCCCCAGATGACGGCGAGGGCGGGTCCGACGATTGGCCCGGTTCCTGCAATACTGGTAAAGTGATGGCCAAAGATGACGCCCTTACGAGTAGGAACGTAGTCGTTACCATCCTCCATTTCTACAGAAGGAACTCGAGCTTCCGGGTTTAGTTTGAAGATCTTCCGAGCCAGAAATTTCCCGTAGGTATGATAGGCGATAAGGTAAAAGACGAGAGCGCCCAGAGCGATGGCAAGAGTCTGCATGGTCGGAGAGGTTCAGGACGTGAAGAATACGGCCGGCAAACGATCAGAAGTTCACCGGTCTGACTTGTCTGGATCACAGTGAGCGGGAGAGAGAGCATCAAATACAGGCTCAGGAACATAGCGACGGACTGTGTCTTCCCATCCTTCCGGCCCGATCAATCCCTTTACCATGCTTGAGCTAAGCTCTGCTATATCGCGGGGAGGCATCAGGAAAATGGTTGTTATTTCTGGAGCAAGGTCAGCATTAATGTGACGCATCACACGCTCATATTCGTAATCATCGCCAGTCCTTACACCGCGAAGGATGTAAGCTGCTTTTTTCTGTTTGGCGTAATCTACCAGATAACGGTTATCGAAGTGCGAGATCTCAAGGCGTTCACAGGAGGGCACTGAAGCTTTCAGTAGCTCAAGCCGTTGCTCGACGCTGAAGCTGTATTGCTTTCCGGGATTGGTTCCGATGGCAACGATCAGGCGGTCGAACAATTCTAATCCGCGTTGGATCATCCAGAGGTGACCGTTGGTTGGAGGGTCAAAACTCCCTGCGTAAACAGCCGTGTGCATGATATTACTGGCCTGCCGGTCGGAGATCTTAGATGTTCCGCCGGATTATGGCAGTTCGTTTCAGCATCTTGATCCATTCATCATAGCGGGCCGAGCGTTTTTCCATCTCGACCTCCTTGCGCATCCGCTCGCGCATTTCCGTATCGAGTGCAGGAGTTGGTCCCGGGCTGATCTTGACGATTTTCACAATCGTAAAGCCGATCCTGTCCTTAAGCGGGCCAACAATATCCCCTTTGGAAGCCTCGAAAATGATATCAGCAAAGCCCACTTCCAGGTCCGAGCGCAAGGTGTCTTGCCAGAGGCCGCCCTTGTCAGCAAAAGCTCCTGATGAGTGTGTTTCGGCAGTAGCAGCGAAGTCTGCTCCGCCCCGAACTTCTTCGGCAAGCTTTTCAGCGAGGGCGAGTTGTTCCTGCTGGGTGGCGACCGGGTTTTCCTGATTGATCGCGGGAATGTAGATTTTGCGAAAAGTAATCTTGTCCTCGGTCTGATCGCGCAAATCTGCTGCACGCTGCTTGAAGCGTGATAGGATCTCGCTCTCAGTAGCAGGCGCAACATCCTTGAACTGTTCCCGTTTGAAGGATTGAACCAGAATCTTTTCCTGTTGCGACCGCTCGAATTCCCGCCGGGTCATTCTTGTGGACTGGAGATACTTCCGGAATTCTTGTTCGTCGCCGTCGAAATTGATTCGGACAAATCGTTCGACATCCTGTTTTACGATGTATTCGGGGATTTGAAGCTTGCGCTCTTCGAGGTTGCTCAGGACCAGTTTGTGTTCAATGAGTTCTTCTAATACTTCTTCTCTAGCCTCTGCGAAGGCCCGCTGGAACTTTTCCCCACGACGAGGATATTTCGCGAGTAGCGAGGAGATGGTGGGGGCAAGCTGCTGCTCGACCTCCCTCGTGCTTATCATCTTGCCATTCACCGTGGCTGCGGTTTTCAGGAGTGGGACAGGGGCAGCCGTCAGAGGAAACGTCAGGAGTGCGATAAAGAAGAGAATAGTTTTCATGGTCGGTTGAGGGACTCTAACCACTCGATTGCCTCAGAAAGCATACTGCCCGGATGCTTTGACCTCAAGCGGGGAAACTGGCGGTTATCGACCATGAGGAATCCGCCGTTACGCTGGACCATGAGGCGATCTCCACGGATCTCGACAGTTTCCACACTTGCCATTGTAGCTTCAAATCTAAGTCGGGTGACCTTAATAAGATTTCTCGTGGGCCGCGGTAATGGGCCATAACGATCCTGGAGTCTTGATTCAAAGGCGTTCAGCTCTTCCAAAGAGGTGAGGCTGGCCATCTCTCGGTAGGCCGCGACGCGGGCCTTGGAATCATGAATGTATTCTGCGGAGAAATACGCTGGAAGCTTCTCATCATCAACTTCATGGTATTGGGATTCGGAGAAGACAATAAAGTCCGCCCGAAAGACTACGTCGACCCTTCGGCGAACCTTATGGCCGCTCAGCTGCTCGACAGATTGTCGTAGCAGCTGGCAGTAGAGGTCGAAGCCTACAGCGGCCATATGGCCCGATTGTTTCGTGCCGAGCAAATTGCCAGCGCCGCGGATTTCGAGATCGCGCATGGCAATCTTGAAGCCCGATCCCAATGCGGTATATTGTTTGATCGCGCTCACTCGTTTTTTCGCATCGCCCGTAGAGATCTGGTCTCGTGGCAGCATGAGGATGGCGTATGCTCGTCTGTCAGCTCTGCCGACCCTGCCTCTCAGTTGGTAGAGGTCCGCGAGCCCAAAACGATCTGCCCGGTCGATCATGATGGTATTGGCGTTAGGAATATCAATTCCGCTTTCGATAATGGTGGTAGAGAGAAGAACATCCGCTTTCCCCTCGACGAACTTATGCATGACATCCTCGAGGTCCTCCCGGGCCATTTGGCCGTGGCCAATCAGAATCCGGGCTTCGGGAACCAGTTCGAGCAGACGCTTTCGTATAATTTCAATACTCTGAACCCGGTTATGGAGAAAGAAAACTTGTCCGCCGCGCTCCAACTCCCGGCGAATGCAGTCCCGTATGACACGTTCGTCGTAGGAGCAGACTGATGTGTGAACCGGGATGCGGTTCGGCGGAGGAGTGTCGATTGTGGACATGTCGCGAACGCCCATCAGAGAGAGGTAGAGCGTGCGAGGTATCGGAGTGGCCGAGAGAGAAAGGAGATCAACCTGATGGAAGCGTTCCTTGAATTGCTCCTTGTGCTTAACCCCGAACCGCTGCTCTTCGTCAACGATTGCGAGTCCGAGATTATGAAAGACTATGTCCCCGGAGAGAAGGCGGTGAGTACCGATCACGATATCCACACTCCCTTCCGCCACGCCTCGGATGGTGTCGGTGATTTCGCCAGGTTTGCGAAAGCGACTAAGGAGGTCAATGCGGATGGGGAAGTCGCTCATTCGCTCACGGAATGTTCGCCAATGCTGTTCGGCCAGTACCGTGGTCGGGACGAGCATAGCGACCTGAGAGCCTCCCGTGACCGCCTTGAAGGCCGCTCGAATGGCAACCTCGGTTTTGCCGAAGCCGACGTCGCCGCAGATGAGGCGATCCATAGGCTGGGTGGACTCCATGTCCGCTTTGGTTTCCGAGATGGCCTGAGCCTGGTCGGCTGTTTCGGTAAATGGAAAGGAGTTCTCGAATTCCCACATCCACCGACTGTCTGCGGGGTGTGCATATCCTTGTTTAGAGTCCCGCTCGGCGTGTGTTCGGAGAAGTCGAGCGGCATAGTCCATGATCGCTGTTTCTGCGGATTTGCGGACTTTTCCCCACCGGCCATCGCCTAACCGGCTCAGGGCAGGGGTCTTGCCTCCCACTCCTACATATCGGGAAATGAGGTGGGAGTGGTCGATAGGCACATGCAGAGTGCTCTCGTCCCGATATTCAATGGAGAGCTCTTCCTCCCCGTTCTCTCCGTTTGTCAAACCACGAAAGCGTCCGATTCCGTAGTCCGCATGGACAACAAGATCGCCTTCGTCGAGTTGATCCAGTTCGGTAGCTGCGGCATGAGAGCGCACCTTCTCGAGGCGGCGGAGGCGGTTGTTTCCTCCGGAAGGTTGCGGACGGCCGAGTAGCTCTCCCAGAGAAAGAACCGCCATCTTTGCGGAGCGTAGAACGAAACCTTCTGGAATCGAGAGGTCGAGGAAACGATAGTTGCTTTCCGGAAGTTGAGTTCCGGCTAGTTCGCGAAAACGTTCACGTTCGCCCTCGGATCCCGCTGCAATGTAAATGGTCCACTGCTCTGCAAGCCATTGGTTGATGTGATGGAATACAGTGTTCTGCTGTGCTTCTTGGAGCACGAAGTCGCCGGCATTGAAGTGGGCAAAGGGAGTTCCATAAGCTTCTACCATGAGGGCTCCGCCGGAGGGGTTGTCAGTAAAAATCATGTCCGCGTTTTTGATTCCTTCTTCAAGCGCGATGATGGTGTCACCTTTAAAGAGCCAGTCGCAGATTCTGTTCTCCATTACCGGAGAGGTAAGGATCAGTTCAGCATGGTCGAGTCGGCGGATAGAGGTCTGCGAATCGAGATCAAATTCACGAAGAGAGTCTAGCTGCAGGTCAAAAAACTCGAGGCGCAATGGGTCGGCTGCCTGAGTGGGGAATACATCCAGAATTCCTCCTCGCCGGGCAAACTGTTGACGGGCGTGGACCTGGGGCACCTGCTCAAGGCCGGCTGCCAGGAATTGCTGCTGCAAGGAGTCAGGAGCGCACTCCTGCCCTGTCCGCAGATGAAGGAGAGAAGATTTCAGTTGAAGCGGCGCAGGGGCTGGATGGGACAGAGCGTCAGCGGAAGCGACAATGATTTTCTTGCCGGATTTTTCGCGACATTTGGCAAGGTGCTGAAATGCGGCAAGACGCTCGGCGTCAGGTTCGGGGTCGAGTATTTGAGCGTCAAGGAGGCCTGATGGGGGGTCTGGAATGACCACCACCTTCTGGCCCCAGGCTGCCAGTTCGGAAGAGATTCGTTCTCTACGACGTGCGGAGCCCCCCAGTAGCCAGAGCTGTGAGTCGGAGTTGAGCGACAGGGATACCAGAGCAGTTGCGAAGGCTTGCGCAGAAAGTTCGATGGGCCCTACAGACAGGGGTTTTTCGCTTTCACTTATCTTGGAGGTTTCACTGAGGGCGCATCTCTCCCTTGCGAAAGCAAGGGCGTCCGCAGGCGAGTAGATTGTTGGAGCTGGGGAATCTGAGTTGATTCGTGGGCAGAGAAGGCAGGACGAATGGCCTTGGGCAACTTAGATCTTCACAAATGTGAATAATTAGGTATTTTGTTAATAACCTGTAAATAACTGAAAGCACATGGGGAGCTTCCTCGCCAATCCGTTAATATTTGTCATCACACTTGCATCTCTCGTTCTCACGGGATGTTCATCGCATAGAAGTTTAACGGTCGGCGGGATGCCGGGTTATCGAGGAGGACCCGCTGGAATGCTTTCCGCCAGTAGCGTTTCTGTGACAGGTGAGAGGTCTTCCGCAATCACGAGTTCCGGGCTCGCTCGGCAGAGGGTTCCTGTTAGTGCCTCTGCATCAGTTCCGCGCAAGGCCCCGATGACGCTTTTGTCAGAGGTCAGGGTTCACAAGGATTACCTTCCCAAAAGTGCTCGTGGCCGGAAAGGGCAAAGTTCGATGCGCCCCCGCTATATTACTATCCATAGCACCCAGAACTGGAGTAAGGGTGCGGATCCGTGGCGGCATTCACTTGCTCTGAAACGCAGCAAGCTTGGGAGCCTCTCATGGCACTACACTATCGATCAAAGTGTCGCGGTGCAGCATCTGCCTACGAACATTACGGGGCGGCATGCCGACTTCAATGGGCCGGGAAACAAATATTCGATAGGGCTCGAGATGTGCGAGCACAAGGGGAACAGTCTGAGCAGGACGATTGATAGAACGGCCAAGCTCGCGGCCTACCTGATGTATAAGCACGGAATTCCGCTCTCCAAGGTCGTTCCTCATTACCATTGGCCCCGCTACGGCATGAATCCTCCGCATAAGAACTGCCCTCATTTTCTTCTCGATAACGGGCGGCCTGGGAAAAAGTGGAGAGGGTTTCAGGCCAGGGTGAAATACTACCATGATCTTATCACAATCCCGGGGCCGTCTTATGCGGTTCGGTGAGCTTCAAGTCAGGCTCGCGTATGGGATTTGACTTCCACCGGAGATTACAAACCGTGGCAAGATCCAAGGTTGGCGATGCTGTGGGAACAGCGTTGTTGTTGACTATGATGAGTGTGCAGCTGCCTCCGGCCGGGAACCCCCTCTAATCAGTGCCGAACAAACCCCGTTATCACTATGTCTGCCAGCGCTGCACGGCATGTTGCAAGTGGCCCGGAGACGTGGCAGTAGGGGACTCAGAAATTACAGAGATCGCCTCTTTTCTCGGAATGGAAGAGCATAATTTTGTTCAGGAGTTCACCAGAATCAGGTCGAATAGGAAGGGCCTTTCTCTTATCGATAAAGATTCGAGCAACGAATGTATAATGCTGGATGGGGATACATGCCGCATTCAGGAGGTGAAGCCTATTCAATGTCGCGGATTTCCCAATACATGGAATTTTCCCGGATGGGAAAAGGAATGTCAGGCTATCGCAGTGCCCCTCAAAGGAGAGGCCTGATGCCTGAATGGTCGGCCCGCTATTGCGTAGGAGGAGTGGTTCGTGACCGTAACCAGCGAAGGGCCTCGATTTCTCCAAGCGCCAGTGCCCGCATGCCATATCCTTCGATCAGCTCGGGTGAAGTCCGGAGTGCGTCGGTCACGATGGGGAGGTCCCTGATCTGATTCCGGCGATGCTCAATGGAAAGGGACAGCGCCTCGGGATCCATTCCTTCGATGGGGAATGGTGCGTCAGGAGGAAGATTTTCGTAGGCGTTGCCCTGGATGGAGAGCCCAACCAATCCCGAAATCACATCGTTTTCCCGGGCGAGAGAGGTGCCGAGGATCGCGTTGCGCCGTCTTGCGATGAAGGCTTCCCCACGAGAGCTTTGCTGGGCATGCTCCTGAAGGTTATGGCTCAGGGAAAGGAGCTGGGCGAGGTGGGGTAAATCCACTGTCAGCATGGCATAGTATGCGGATGCCTCTGGATTGTTGCCCGCTGCACGAAGTGCCTCGGTGAGGCCAATTATTGACTCTGACGTAAAGGTCTGGAACTTTTTGCGATCATCGACTTGGCTGAGGATCTCCAGAGCCGGGTTCTTAGCCCCGTTTTTCCAGGTGAGCGCTGCAAGGAGGTAGGATGCGAGCGAGTTGTCAGGCTGGGCTTCCTGAAGTTGGCGGGCCCAATGGATCCGATCGTCGTCAGGGAAGTCATCACGTGAGGCGAGGGCAAAGAGAATATGCGGATTAGAGGGTTCCCGGATAATGGCTTTCCTCATGAGATTGGCATCTTGCAGAATCATGCCTGCAGCGAGATATCCTTCGGCTGGGTAACCCTTATCAGCAAGGTAGGTGTTGAGTTCTGCCCGGGTTGGAAGACTGATGCCCGTGATCGCAAGGAGTTCCTCAAGGCTATCGCCCTCTGGAAGCGTCTTCAGGACCGTCGGGGAAAGAGAAGAGTGATTAGAGCCGGTATCTGATGCAGAATGTCGGGTCGATTTGCGGGAAGGATTTGAGAGGTGAGCGGCATCCTTGGTGTCAGGAATGCCTCGTTTGAAATCCTCCGGGACGCAGAGCAGGAAGATGAATCCACCTGCCAGAGCAGATCCCAGATGGGTAAAGAGAGGCTTGGTCACGTTGTCGAGCCCGGTGGGAGCTTCCGGAGTGCATGAATTCGGACGAGAACGGGTGGATGTGAATAATCAAGAAGAACGCGGAATCGGTGGGGAGTGAGGTTTGACAGGTTGTCTGCCGAGAGCTTCTTCAGCGCTGTGATCAGATGTTCCGGAGTTCGTTGTGCTCCTGCAGCGTAGGCGTCAGCCTCAAATTCATGTTTGCGTGACCATGCATTGAGGAAGACTCCGAGGAACCGGCTCACCGGGCTAAAGAGAATTCCAAAAAAGACAAGACCAGCATGAGGTGAGATGCTGGCTGCGGGGAGGCCAAACGCAGCAAAAAGTTGACGGGAGAAACCGCTCTCGGGGTCGATAAGCTGACCGAGGAGATAAAACAGGATGGCGAATTGAGCCAAAGAGAGGACGATTCGCTGTATGATGTGCTTGCGCTTGAAGTGCCCGATTTCATGGGCCAGTACGGCTACGAGCTCCTCGGTTGAGTGGTTCTCTACAAGCGTATCGTAAAGAGCGATTTTCTTGTTCTTACCAAAACCCATGAAAAACGCGTTGGACTTCGCCGAGCGTCGCGAGCCGTCCATTACCGTGATCTCAGTGAGAGGAAACTCACACTCTTTCGCCATATTGTAGATGGCGTCTTTCAAGGCTCCCTCCTCCATAGGTTCAAATTTATTGAAGAGCGGCATGATCAAGGAGGGAGCAAGGTAGGTGATCGCCAGCACAAAGACGCTGAAGGTGACCCATGCCCAGAGCCATGCATCGGGAACATTTTGAAAGATGAGAAGAATGCCTGCGAGGAGAGGGCCCCCAATCAACGCTGTGAGGAGAACGGTCTTTAGCTGGTCCGTTACAAAGGTAGCCCGTGTTGTTTTGTTAAATCCGAAGCGTCCTTCCAGTATGAAGGTGGCGTAGATTGTTAGAGGCAGACTCAGAATGTAATTTCCGAAAAGGAGGCCGAAGACATAGATGAGTCCGGTGGAAACTTCTCCAAGGGAGAGGGAGCGCGTGCACGAGTCCCACCAGGAGAATCCGCCGAAAAACCAGAAGCAAAGGAGGATTGTGAGTGAAACAATCGATGAGAGAATACTAAAGCGGGATGTGGCCCTGGTGTATTCCTGAGATTGGGAATACTTCGCAGGGTTATAAGTATCGGCGAATTCCTCTGGGAGTTCGGGCTTGAGGGAGCCGAGTGTAAGAAGAGTGGCGACAAAGTCCAAATTCCAGAGAATAACGAGGGCGATGAGAAGCAGAATGGCGACGGTGTTAAACTCAGGCATGGACTGATAGGAGGTTTCAAGGGTTTAGCCCGGTCACGCGATTGAAGCAAGAACAGGTCAGGAAGCCTTTCGTTTTCTCTCCTTAATGAGCGTAGGGGAATGTCATGTCTTCTTGCAAGATCATGCAGTTTCTCGAGGGCGCGGCCGCCCATGGGATTGAAGGAATCTCATTTCTGGATGCTTGACCATTTCTTGAAGGAATAACCCACGAGGGGGAGCGGGAGAGTGATTCTCTTCAGAACCGATCCTGATGTAATGGTGGGTATTGGCTGTGCAGCTCCTATCGTTCTGGTGTATCCTCGCTGAACTACGGAGGTTTATCCTCCTTGTCCTAAAGCCCCCGATGGAAACCCTCAGCCTTCGACGAGTCTTGTTTGGTCAGCCTATTGCGTTGGCCATTGGAATTCTGCCTCTGCTGCTCACTATCACTGCTGCCTCTGCTCCAGTTGCGGTAGATGATCAATATCAGACCGCCGAGGATCTGGTTCTTAACACACAATCAGGGCCGCTCATCTCAACAGATCTTGACAGCAGTAGTCAGACGATCACTCCGGCGTTTGATGGAGATTGGGACTATCTCGACAAGATGGAGAACCAGCTTGGAGCTGATATGGGCTACCCGGTTGACGGATTTGGCAGAGATTGGAACAGTGTGGATTTTGATGTGGGGTCATCCACTGTTGGTCCATGGGGCTCGGGAGTTCTCCCCCTTCAGGGAGGTGTAGTTCAGGCATTTCCGGCCGCCACTCCGAATCTTTTGCTTGGGATCGGCGATGGGCCAAATGGTCAGAATTTGGTGACCACCTACCTTTTTAGAAATACCTTCACCTTGAACGCAGAGGAGGTGAGTGAGCAAAAGTGGATTGCCAATCTCGCGGTTGACGATGGATGCGTGATTTTTATCAATGGAGTTGAGGCTGGCTCGCTTTTTATGCCGGATGGGGTCATCGATTCGAATACTCTGGCAGAGAACAGTGATGAGTCGTCCTACTTTTCTGTTGAGCTCGACGTTGCCGGTGTGCTGAGAGAAGGGCAGAACACGATTGCAGTCGAAGTCCACCAAGCCAATCTTGGAAGCTCTGATATAGGCCTCGACCTAACGCTCGAGGGGGGCGTGGGGGCTTCTGGAGGTTTTGTGTTCTCTGATGATGTGTTCGGCACAAATCAACCGGATTACGCGGCCGGTAGTCTTGATCCTGATGGAGGGTTCGCTGGTTCGGGGCTTCGGATCACAATCGGAGGCCTCGATAATCGATTTGTCCCAGGGCCCCATGCCACCTCGGGAGCTTTCACCCGAAGCTTCTCGATTTCGTCTTCTGCAGCTGTTCGAGTGGATTTCAGATACAGGCTGGTAAACTCCGATCCGCTCGAGGCAAGTGAGTTCGGCGAGGCGGTCTTTGAGGTTGATGGGGTGCGCTATGGTAGCGATGAGAATAATTCGTTGGTTCGAATCAGTAATGGCGGAGATTCCGGTTGGAGGTCTGCAAGTTTTACGCTGTCGCTGGAAGCTGGTAGTCATACAATTGCGCTTGGTGCTTACAGTGGTGGAACGAGCCGGGGCAATGAGGTTATTAACGTGTATTTTGATGACGTCCTTGTTCAGCAGGGAGATGGAGCGATTGGTGGCGTCCTGAGTAACGATTCGGTCGGTAGTGAACCTGTAGTGTCGGTTATCAGTCCTCCTGTAAATGGGGACGTCAACATGGATCCAAGTGGGGTGTTCCTCTATACTCCGGACCCGGATTTCTTCGGCACGGACCGGTTTACATATCAAGTTGCCGATGTTGCCGGGGTTTCCGGAGCGGCCGAAGTGGTTATCGAGGTCATGCCCGTGAATGATGCCCCGGTCGCAATGCCTGAGACCTTTGCGCTTGATGAGGACGAGGTGCTTGTTGTTGATGTTGCCGCGAATAGCCTTCTCGCGAATGACGAGGACCTTGAGGGAGATGACCTCTCGGCGATTCTTGTGGATGGGGTTATGCAGGGAACTCTGTCTCTCGATGCGGGTGGTCAGTTCGTCTACACTCCCGAGGAAAACTTTTTCGGTAACGACTCCTTCACCTACCGGGTAAGCGATGGAGAATTGGAGTCGGAGCCTGTGCGAGTCAGTCTCCTAGTTGCGCCGACACCGGACGCGCCGGTTGCAAGAGATGACCTTTTTGAGGTTGGAGAGAATGTTGCCCTCCAGGCGATTGTCGATGGTGGAACAGGAAGTGGCGAGGAGGCGGTGATTCCCTACGGAGCAGATTGGCGTTACGATGATACGGGGACTGACCTCGGTGAGGCGTGGCGGGAGCCTGATTTTGATGATTCTCAGTGGGCGAGTGGTCCCGCCGAACTGGGTTATGGTGATGGTGATGAAAATACGCAGGTAGGGTTTGGGGGTAGCCCCAGAAACCGAAACCCAACCACATACTTCCGGCATACTTTTACGATTGAGGCGGTAAATTCAATCGTAGGATCAAGGTGTCGTGTTTTCCGGGATGACGGGATTGTCGTGTATCTAAATGGGACAGAAGTAGGTCGCGATAACATTGGTGAGAACCCGTCTTATAACGACTTTGCCAGTAGTGCTGAGGACGACGGGGATCTTGAGATCGAGCTCTCGGCGGTGTCTCCAAGCCTATTTGTTGAGGGAGAAAATATTCTCGCAGTGGAGATTCACCAGAGCGACAGACAAAGCTCCGATATCAGCTTTAATCTGGAGCTTGAAGTTACCAGAGCCCGGAGGTCGGGCCTGCTCTCGAATGATCTGGACCTGGATCAGGCGGGGCTCGTTGCGGTTCTCGAAACTGGCCCTGTCAATGGGGTGGTCGATCTCGATGAGACCGGGGCCTTCACTTATACGCCGCGTCTTAATTTCGAGGGAGAGGATCAATTTACCTATCGAGCTGTTAATCAAGAGGGGGCTTCGATTGGAGTTGTCACTATCAATGTGATGCCGGGAGCGAATGATATCCCTGAGTCGGAACCAGACGTCTATCAGGTGGCAGAAGATGTGGAATACCTTCGTAACCCTGAGCAGGGCGTGTTGTCCAACGATGTAGATCCCGATGGGGACTTAATTCAGGCAACGCTTGTGGAAACAACGGCTCATGGAGAGCTCGTGTTCAACGAAGACGGTTCGTTCTCTTATACTCCTAACCGTGATTATTTCGGTCCCGACTCTTTCACTTATACCGTATCTGACGGCATCTCCATATCACCGGTAGAGGTAGTTATGCTGAATGTCAGCAACGTGCCTGATTCTCCTATGGCCATCGAGGACACCTACGCCACAGATCCCGGTGGATCCATCATAGTAGATGCCCAAGATGGGGTTCTTGCTAACGACTATGATCCGGATCAGTCAGCCCTTGAAGCTGTGCTGGTTAATGGAGTTACGAGTGGGGAGCTGGTTCTTAACCCGAATGGTGCGTTCTTCTACCGCCCGGCCGATCAGAACCCGGGTCTTGTGTCCTTTGCTTATCGAGCCAGTGATGGAGCTCTTTCATCCCCGGTAACGACGGTGAGAATTTATTTGGACCAAGCTCCTGCAGGAGTTGCCGATGAATATGTTGTCTCTGAGGATGAGACGCTCGAGATTACTGGCGACGAAGGGGTATTGGCCAATGATAGTGATGCGGAGGGGGATTCTTTGGCCGCGGTTCTGCTTTCTCCTGCTGCGCATGGAGTATTGGATCTTCGTTCTGATGGATCGTTTACCTACACGCCGGAAGAGAATTTTGACGGGCCAGATTCGTTCCGCTATGTCGCTGCGGGCGGTGCGCGCTCTTCAGAGCCGGTTTTGGTTCGGATTGGCGTCTCAGAGGTGAATGATCCTCCTCTGGCCAGTGAGGATTACTATCTGGCAATTGCTGATCAGGAGCTCGTAATTGGGCCTGAGAGTGGAGTCCTTCTTAATGATATCGATGTGGATAGTCTCTCGCTGAGTGTATCGGTGACGAGGGCGCCTGCTCATGGGCAGTTGATAATGAATGAGGACGGATCGTTTTCCTATATGCCCTCGCCAGGATTTTCCGGAAGCGATAGCTTTACCTACAGGGTCAGTGATGGGGCTCTGTATTCCGGTTCGGAGACGGTCAATATTCAGGTGGGTGGAGCCTCGGATGCGATCGTGATCAATGAGATCATGTATCACCCAGACAGCGGGGCCACCGGACATGAATTTATTGAGTTGCTCAATATTGGTGACGGACCGGTGAGCGTTGAAGGATGGGAATTCACCAGTGGGATCGGAATGGTTCTTCCAGACCTTGTTATTCCGGCTGGGGGGTTGCTAGTAGTGGCAGCAGATATCGAGGAATTTGTCGCCGTTTATGGAGCGGTAGACCTCCTTGTTGGAGGTTGGAGTGGCTCTCTGAGTAATCGGGGTGAACGTATCCGCCTTGTTGATGATAAAGGGGAGCAAGTCGATGAAGTAGGATATCATGACCAGGGAGATTGGGCGGAAAGAACGAGAGTGACTGATACCGGAGAGCTGGGTTGGGTATGGGAGGCAAGGCATGATGGTGAGGGAGAGTCTCTCGAGCTCATTTATCCATATCTCACCAATCAGTCCGGGCAAAATTGGAGCGCAAGCGATGGTGGGGCAACCCCCGGTGAGGTGAACTCGAATGCTCTCGGTGAAAGCGAGATTGCGCCTTTTATTCTGGATGTTGGTCACAGTCCTCTGGTTCCAAGCTCGACAGATCCTGTGACGATTCGTGCCCGGCTGAATGACAGCACATCTCAAGGTCTTTCCGTGACTGTATTCTTCAGGGTGTCTACGCTGGATCCCGGGGATTTCACGGAAGTGGTCATGTCAGACGATGGTCTGCATAATGATGGATCCGCTGGCGACGGAGTCTATGGTGTTACCCTGCCCGCCATGGCTGATCGGGAGATTGTTGAGTTCTACCTGTCAGCAAGCGATGGAGCAAATGTCAGGACGTGGCCTGCTCCGACCGACATAGGGCAGGTGGCGAACCTCCACTATCAGGTCGACGATGCGCCCAATCCGCCGGGAGAGGGGGTTTACCGCTTAATTATGACCGCTTCGGAAAACCGTGCGTTTAACCGAATAGATCGCGATTCGAATGCTCAGCACAACTGCACTCTGGTAGCAGATGACTGCAGTGGTCCGGTTGTAAGGTATCTTTGCGGAGTTCGGGTTCGAGGGGCGAGTAGCAGACGAGATACCCCTCCGCCGATGCGACTGAGTCTTCCCAGAGATCGGAAGTGGAATGGAGAAAGCCAGCTCAACCTGAATACACAGTTTACGTGGCTTCAGTTCATCGGCATGAAGTTATTTCAGGTCAGCGACCTTCCCGCGCCGGATAGTAAACGAGTTGCCATCCGGAGGAACGGGCAGGATCTCGCGCAGGATACGGAAGAAGATTATGGGAGCTTCGTACATCTGCAGCCTCTGAACTCTGAGTTTATAGATGATAAGTTGTCGGATGATGCGCAAGGTAACCTCTACAAGAAGGTGCGCCCAGATGTGAACTGGGCCTATCGGGGTGGGGACCTCACGCGGTATTCTCGAGACGGGTGGGGCAAGCAGACCAACGAATCGGAAAACGACTGGACGGACCTCGATGAGTTCCTCCGGATCATGAATCAGGCAGACTCGGATCCAGACTATCTTGATCAAGTTGAGGCGGTCGCGAATCTGGATCAGTGGATGCGCTGGTTCGCTGTTGAGACTCTCATCGCCAATGGGGAGACAAATGCGAGTAACGGCACGGACGATGATTACAGCATGTATCGGGGGCGTCTCGATCCAAGGTTTCAGTTTATTCCCCACGATCTAGACACAATACTTGGACGAGGTGATGACTCACGGATCACGGATCCCGAGCACACCTTGTTCGATATGGTGCGATCGGGAGAATCTCTGGGCCCCTTGGTGCCGCTTTTTGAAGAGCCTTCAATCAGGATTCGCTACTTCGAGGCCCTTCGCAACTTGATAGAAACCAGTTTTTCCAAAGAAAGATTTGACGCCCTGTTAATCAATCATCTTTCGGGATGGGTGCCGTCGGGAGTCATCGAGGATATGATTGATTTCATGGATTCCCGTCGTGCCTTTGTGCGACGGGTAGTCGATGGAGAGCTTGGAGGGGCGCCACCCCGACTTGCTCCTGCAACCTTAACCACGGAAGAGTCTCCCCGCGGTGCGTTGTATCTTAGTGAGCTACTCGTGCTTAACGAATCATCACATGAGGTTGCGGGAAGATATCCGGATTATATTGAGCTGGCAAATTCCGGGGTAAGGCGCTCCCTCACAGGCTACTCTCTTACCGATGACCCGGCGGATCCGCGGAAGTTTGTCTTTGCGCCAGGTATAGAGATTGATTCAGGTGAACGATTGGTGCTCTACGCGGATTCAAGAGATGGCCCAGGTGTTCGGCTGGGGTTTTCTCTTAGCGCGGCGGGTGAGCAGGTTCTATTTTACGATCCCACGGGTGTGCTCATTGATTCCGTAACCTTTGGAGCGCAGATACCAGATCTCTCGATCGGTCGGGGTGGAGCCTCGGAAAGCAGCTGGAGCCTGAATATGCCAACACCTTCGGCAGTCAATCAGGTGCACTCCCTCGGGCTTCCCTCGGGTCTTCGGATTAATGAGTGGTTGAGCAAGCCGGAGTTGGTCTACAGCGAAGATTTTGTAGAGCTTTATAATCCAGACCCTCTCCCGGTCTCGCTTGGGGGTCTTCGAATTACGAATGAACCAATGAGTGCTACTCATGGGGCAGTAATGCCAGCTTTGACGTTCATCAAAGGTGGTGGATTTGTGGTGCTGAAAGCGGTAGGGGCGGGGGCTGAGGGGCCGTCCGAATTGCCTTTCAAGCTTGAGGCGGGGCATGAATGGCTGGCCATTTATGGAGTTAATGATGTCGAAATTGATCGGGTCCATGCGAGTTGTGATGCGCCCGATCAGTCTCGGGGTCGTGAGGCTGACGGTGCCGCTCTCTTTGGTAATTTTGACCTGCCGACTCCTGGTCTCTCTAACACCTTGGATCTTACCAGAGAGAATTTGATCCTTCAGTCCCTGAGAATTACCGAGATTATGTATCATCCGGCAGAGTTTCCTGATTCAGAGTATATTGAGTTACGAAATGTGGGAGATATGGAAATAAGTCTTGCTGGAGTTGAATTCACAAGAGGTGTCCGATTCAGTTTTCCGGATGTTGTCCTCGGTCCGGGGGCCTACGCGGTGGTTGTATCCGATATAAACGAATTTGAGGCTGCATACGGTGATGGTGTCAATGTTCTGGGAGAGTGGTCTGGGCGGCTCGATAACGACAATGATCGGTTGAGGTTGGAGATTTCTGAGCTCAACGCAGCAGTGCATGATTTCACCTATCGTGACTCGTGGTATCCCTCTACCGATGGGGACGGGTATTCTCTGGTGATCGTCGATGAGTCCCTGCGCGCGGAGACATGGAAGGAGTCAGGTAGTTGGGCTGCAGGAGTGGCAGGTGGCGGATCGCCCGGGATAAGTAGTGGTTTCTTTGTCTTTGGAGGGGCGAATCAGGAGGTTGACCTTCCTGCGGCAGCAACGCTCGATGCGACGGTGAGCTATGGGTCATTGAGTCGGGATGCGGTGACGCTCAGGTGGAGTCAGCAGGAAGGGCCTGCCCCGGCAACGTTTGGAAATAGAGATAACGAAGATACAGTTGTATCTGCTGCTGTTGCAGGGCGGTATACCTTTGTTCTAGAAGCTACCTCTGTGGATGGTGCCTCTGAGGCAGGGGTCGTGTCTGTTATATTCCGAGATTCTTATGGGGCATGGGCCGAGCGTCTGTTTGGAGACGCTGGACAGCTGGCCGCGCAGAGCGAAGCAGACCCGGACGCGGATGGGTTGAGCAATCTTGCAGAGTTTGGCCTGGGACTCGATCCTGGTGTTTGGGACAGAGGCGCTCTCGAATCTCCTTTTTTGACTCCGACTGGAGAGCTTGCTCTGGTTTATTTTCGCCCTTATCTCTCCGCAGCGACTCGAGTAGTTCCAGAGGTCTCCTCGGATCTGCTTTTTTGGGAAGCAGGGCCTGAGTCGGTCTCGGAATCTGTAATCTGGACCGACGCTGAGGGGGAATGGGTCCAGGCTGAGGACCTTTACCCTTACGATGGGGTCACTCCCCGGTTTATTCGGCTCCGCGTTGAGGCGAATTAATATGGATCAGAAATCCGAACTGTATGGTGGAGTTCTTTCGCCGCTCATGGAATCGATCTCAGGATTGCCGTGAGTTTAAACCTGAGGTAATTTGGCGCTGAGCCATGAACAAGTGCTGGATAGCTCTCCTCCTGATGTTGCCAAACCTGTTGGGTGCTGGTTTCGGGCAGGAAGTTAAGGAGGAGGCTCTTGAAACCACCGAAGAAGGGGGGGGAGGAGAGGCTTCAGTTCTCACACGTCCTGATGCGAGGACGATGACCTTGAGTATACCCGGTCTTCGAGGATTGATCACCGACCGTAATGGCAGGCCCCTTGCAGAAAATAGAGTCGGATATCAGCTCGCGCTTCAGTTTGTGCATTTTACCGATCCAGTTGATGCCGATATCCTGAATTGGGCAAAGGAGCGTCTGGCGCATGCGTCAAAGATCGCGGGGAAGAATTATGAAGTAGCAGATAGGGATCTACTCTCTCACTACAAGCACCGGCGCTGGCTTCCACTTGTTTTTGGTGCTTCCCCGGTTCCGCCCGAGAAGGAAAAGGTCTTTAATGAGCAACTTATGCCCGGCTTGATCATGCATCCAGTCTACTTGCGACATTATCCGGGTGGAGACTTAGCTGCTCATGTCATCGGGTATGTGAGAAGCAAAGGTCGATTACCTACCGGTCCTATCGTTCATGGGGATCTTCTTTTTGAGGATACTCGTGGAGACGCTGGTCTCGAGAGAACGATGAATGAAGATCTGACCGGAAAAGCGGGTGAGCGAAAGCTGATTTTTGATTCCAACGGTCGGAAAATTCGTGATGAGCTGACCGAGCGTCCTAGGATTGGTCGGACGGTTGTCACAACCTTGAATCTAGATTGGCAGCAGCACGCGGAAAAAGTTCTTAAAGATAGCTGTCAGCGTGGGGCCTTCGTTGTTGTCGATATTCCTACAGGCGAAGTTCTGGTTCTTGCTTCGAGACCTAGTTACGATATTAATGTATGGATTCCGCGTATCAGTAACGAGGAGTTGGGAGTGCTCACGGAGGATACATCCCGTCCCATGTTTGGTCGAGCGTTCCAAGGGTTATACCCTCCGGCCTCAAGCTTCAAGCCAGTGGTAGCTCTTACCGCATTAACCCAGAAAGTAGTTGAGGAATGGACGGAGGTCGACTGTCCGGAGTTTATTGAAGTAGGGGCAAACCCACCAACTCAGATGTGGAACTGGACTAAAGAGCCGGAGGGACTTATGAACGTCACCCGAGCACTTGCACGTTCGAACAACTGCTGGTTCTATTTGGTTGGGATTGATACGGGGCCAAGTTCATTTCTTTCAACAGCGAGAAGACTTGGGTATGGATCCCGTTCCGGCTTGCCTCTGTTCGGGGAGTCCTCTGGACGTGTCCCGACTAATGAGTATGTGCTAAAGAATTACGGAAGACCTTTTACCGATGGAGATACAGCGAATTACTCCATTGGTCAGGCCTGGGAAGCTACTCCACTTCAGGTGGCACAGTCCATGGCTGGTATAGCGAACGGATCAGTATTACCGAAATTGCAGTTGATCCGGCAGGTTCAGGACCCCTCAGGAGGAGTCCTTGAGGCGGCTGACCCGCAGTCTCGTAATGCTCTGGATCTGGATCCGGATGCAGTGCAGATTGTTCATCAGGGTATGTATGATGTCGCCCATTCCGCCTGGGGTACTGGGCGGAGGGGAAGTTTAACATTTGCCGAGGTTTGTGCAAAGACAGGGACAGGTCAATGGATCCCCGCGCTCGATCAGGAGGTTGCTTGGTATGCAGGCTTCTTCCCTGCCGAAAACCCGAGGCTTGCATTCGCAGCACTTTACGAAGGGGATCCTGGAGAGGATATTTCCGGGGGCAGGAAAGCAGCTCCAATGATTCCGGCATTTTTCGAGGAATTTAAGGAAGTCATCGAGAATATGATTCGTCCTCCGTCCAAGGCGCTTGTCGTTATTGAGGAGGGAGAGGAGCCTTCTTCAGCGATCCCCGCAGCGCAGCCAATTGACGAAGATGGCAACCTGATCACTCTGAATGGAAAAATACTGAAGGCAATTCCTGTTGAAGAGTGGGAGGAGGACGGCGAGCCGGTAGATCCTGTGGGGGAAGCCTTGCCTGCTATTCCTGTTGATGACGCACCCGTGGCGATACCGGTTGAAGAGGATGAATAGGTTGGCGACTTGGCGCTGGACGTTTCATGCTCATAGGTCCACACACAACAGGTCTGATTAGTAATGGATATCCAAATAGCAACTCTCTGTGACTTTGCCGCCGACTATGGAAACGGTAAAATGGTGATTAACGGTACTTTCGATGCGCTACGCGCTACGAAGCTGCCGGTAGTGCATCCCCATTGTTCTCTTGCGATGCGGATATGTGTTCTTCCAGAGGACTCTGGTGATCACCGGATGACGATCAATATTATTGATGAGGATGGAAATTCAGTGGACCCATCCAAGATGCCGATTCGTGCGGATATGCCGATCAAGGTTCCGGATGAGGTGCCTTTCCTGACCCGAAATCTTGTTCTCAACTTCCAGGGATTGAAGTTTTCCAGTGCAGGAATTTATCATGTCGACGTTACAGTAGATGGAGAACTTGTTATCAGGCTTCCCCTCCGAGTTGTGAAAGTCCAGGGTCAGGCCGCTCCGGGGCCGCCTCCAGGGGAATAGGTAAGTATAGTAATATTACGGTGGATTCCCCTCTTCTCTACGACTGTTCGCTAATTACAGGGGCCTCAAGTGGCCTCGGAGAGGAATTCGCCTGTCAGCTTGCCCCTCATTGTCGAAGACTTGTTCTCGTAGCGCGTCGTGAGGAAGAGTTGGCGCTTTTGCGAGATCGGTTACAAGGTGAACATTCCGGGCTCAAGGTAGAGGTTGTGAATGCTGATCTGACCTCGGCGGAGGCGCGAGAGGAGTTGATTGCCACCGTGAAGGAGCATGATTGGGCCCCCAGTCTTCTGGTCAATAACGCTGGAATGGGAGATTATGGAGAGTTCTTGACAGGGGACTGGGATAAGATGGAGCAGATGTTGAGCTTGAATATCATCGCTCTGACTCACCTGACCCATGGGTTTCTTCCTGATATGGTCCAATCGGGCCATGGTGCAGTGCTGAACGTCAGCTCCCTCGCCTCGCTACTTCCTATTCCAGACTTCGCAGTTTACGCAGCGAGCAAATCCTACGTGACCAGTTTTTCTGAGGCCCTGCGGCTCGAGCTGATTGATCACGAGATCCCAGTCCTGACCGTTTGTCCGGGTCCGGTGCACACTGGCTTTGGAGAGATTGCGGACCGGGAGGGATCCCTTGAGGAGAGTCCTGTCCGCGAGTGGTTCTTTGTTTCCAAGGAGGAGGTCGTCTTGGAAGCGTTGCTCGCACTGCAGCGTGAGCAGCCTCGTTCATACCCAGGATTGAAGGTTTCCCTGATTGCCACTGCGCTTGCCACCATGCCGCCCGGGATATTGCGGTATTTCATGCGCAACAGACCGCGCGCTGTTCCGGAAGAGGGAGATTGAGTCTGCTTTACTATGTCCCGAAATCGTAAAAAGTCAGCTCGCCTGCCGCTCGATTATCGAGGGGTAATTTTTGGATTTGGTCTTTTGGCTGTGGGAGTATTCGGGCTTCTTGTCCTGCTTACGCCACTGGGTGGGAAGGTGAAGAACGGTCTTAGAGAAATCGTGAGGCAAAGGTCAGCTGCGGTTGAAAAAAGCAACGGAGAGAAGGCGTTGATGAAGAGAGGACCGGAAGAGTCGCTCTCCCCGCTCGAGTCGGATCCCGATCCAAAGTTTCCCCGTGGAACTCTTCGGCCTCTCTCCGGCACGAATATCAGGAGTCTTTCTAAGGGGATTAATTTGAAAGTTGTGTTCGATGCAGAAGAGGGGGAGCTGGCATCTATGGAACGAGATGACGGGGACTCCTATCTTGCCGAGTATTCCCTGAAAGTGCGTATGCCTCGCCCGGCGACGTCACTGTCAGACGTAGTACTGACAAGTCCCCACCTCATGGAGCTCTTTCCGGGGTTGAGGGACATGATTCCACAAGGAAAAGTCTCGGCTTGGTATCGCCAATTGTATGCGAATAAATCTGCCAGAATCAAAAGTGACATAGGTCGATTGAGTGAGATCCTCAGCAGGCATAACTTTTACGATTGCGAAACGATTTTGAACCTGCGCTCGGAGGCAACCGGGCAGCGACTCTTCATGATGCAGGCTGAGATGGATGTCGTTTCTGATGGGTCGGATGGGGATAGGCTGCCGCAGATGCCAGATGCGATTGTAAACTCAACAAACTACCAGCCATTCACCAGTTACCGATGGAGGAAAACAGGATCCACGCCTAATCCCATGATTGCAGGGTGGGAGGCTAGGATCGGCAATGCCAAAAAGGAGCTGGAGGATCCCTCGGTGGGAAAGGATCGCGCTGCTTGGCTAAGGAGCAGGATGAAGATGCTGGAGGCAGGTGTCGCGGATATGAAATTCGCGAGCTTTCTCATTGCTGAGTATGACCCATTCATTGTTATTCCAACGAATATAGTGAAAGATCGACGGGACCCCTACGCTCCGAACATTGGAGATTTTGCGGTCGTTGTTCATGGACGAGTGGCCTACCCGGCTATCGTCGGGGATGCGGGGCCCACCTACAAGGTTGGAGAGGCGTCCTTGCGGATGGCTCGTGAGATCAACGCTAATGCAACCCCATACAGTCGCCCGGTATCAGACCTAACCGTTACTTATCTTGTGTTTCCCCGGAGTGCAGATGACCCGAAGAGTGCTCCTGACTACGGGCGTTGGCGTGCACGTTGTGAAGAGCTTATTAATCGGGTCGGAGGCCTGGGGGAAGGCGTTGAGCTGCATCAGTGGAGAGATCTACTCCGGTTAGAGTGAAGCCGGCTTGGGTGCTGCCGCTCTGTTGCTACTGAGTGGCGATGAAGGATTAGGTGTGAAGAGTATCGATTGGCTGATTCCTGCCAATGGACGTCTGAAAATGCTGAATTCCCTCAGCGAGAAGCCATAGACTGTAGATAGCCACCGCAATGGAAACATTTTGGCTGGCTGGTAATGGGGGATCGTTGGCCTGTGTGGAACCAAGGCCCTTTATCTAGACAGCCTCAGAAGATGTCCTGCTGAACCGTTGCGCGGTGGGTCGCCCTGCTATGAGGCACCCTATCGGCTGCATTCATGGCTTTTCGAGAGCTACCTCGTATTGCCTTGCGAGATTTAGAGCGGCTTCAGAAATTTTATCCTTCAAGCCAAGAAGAGAAGGAAGTTCTCGGGTCAAAGAGGACTCAATTGGTCCTTTTTCCCGGGGAGGCAGTGGTGCGTGTCGGCCTAGGGACTGATCAACAGCTGGAGGATTAGTCCAGATAGAGAGGAGTCGTAGTGCCTCCATTCGATCGCTGAGAAGCATTTCTGCATTGGCAGAAAAACGAAGGAGACGGGAAGCGTTTTGATCTCCTCCCGTTCGGAATGCGCTATGGAGAATTCTCCTGAGGATCATACGGGATAGCGGGCGTCCCTGCTGGCCGGGGGCGTATTCGTCCAATAATGCGGCTACGGCGGGACGAGATTTCTCGATCGGAAGATCGTGAACTGCTCTGATGGCTTCATCCGCAATCTCGCTCTCCTCGTCAAAAAAGAAATGAATGAGACCTGGAGAGGCCAACCGCCTGAGCGCTAAGACAGATGCCATGCGGATTGCTTTGCTGGAGTGCTTGGCCAAGGCCACAAGTTCACCCTCGGTGCCTGATTGTGTGAGTGCCATGACGCCTGCATGTCGGAGATAGGGGTCCTTGTCCCCGTTTTCGGCGAGTAAAAGGAGTGTGGGGTTGAATGCAGCTCTCACTCGAAGGCGAGCGAGTGAAATAGCAGCGAAGGCGCGCACTCGCGAAGAGGGGTCCTGCAAGGAATTAACCAATCGTCCCGCGTCCTTGAGGGGAGACTCCCCGAGGGCTCGAGCCGCTTGAGCGCGAAGCTCTTCTACAGGGTTTGCAAGTAGCTCTAAAAGACGTTCGGTGGATGCTGCCGATCCACGGCGTCGTGCTCGAATCCAGAGGCCCCAGGTGCCGTGGAGAGCAAGATTGAGGCTCTCTTTTTGTCGAGTTGCATTGATGAAGTAGGGAACGGCCTCCGGGCGGTCGGCGAGAGTGAGCTGGGCCCGTAGGCGGACGCGGTAATCCTCGTGTTTCATCAGCTCAAATAGCTTGATGGAGGCGAGTTTCTGGATGTCGCCTCCGGCAAATAGAGGAGCCACCCCGGGATGATCGGGGGGACGGTTTGGACTTTGTCGGGCTGAAAGAGCAAAGATTCTTCCAGGACGCTCTGAGTTGCTTTGCCCAATTATATCACAGATGTAGAGGTGACCATCGGTTCCGAATACGAGGTCAGTTGCCATGGTGCCCCAGATCAGTTTTTGCGGAGTTTCCATGCTCATACCGGCACCTTTTCTAGTGAGCTGGAAAGACCAGGTTCCAGAGCTTTCCGGGGTGCCGCCGTTATCGCACAAAAGAAAGGAGTTTAGTAAGCGATCAGGAAATCCCGTTCCGGGATGATAGGTGAATCCTGCGGGTTTAACATCGAGGACACCAACGGGAGGGAGAAGAAAAGCTGCTTGGTTGTTGTGAAAGGTGTCCCATTGGCGCTCTTGCATCCACTGATTCACAGGTCGCTTGGAATAGCCTATTTCCCGATGGAAAGTATGGAGATTTTCATGGCCCGTACGCCATCCGCTGTCCGCACCTTCGACAACGTATATGACTCGAGCTTTGTCACCCTGGCCAGAATCGCTATCTACCGTCACAGGATTGCCCCAGCGATCGAAGGCGATGCCCTGAGGATCTCGCAATCCACTATGAACAACTTCAAAGTTCGAGCCATCTGGATCGAACCGGAAAACTGCGCCCTGATCATTATAAGAGAATCGGCGGCTTTCCTGCGTTGAGACATTCATGGCCCGGTCGCCAACGGTTCCATAAATCCGGCCATCAGGGCCCTGCGCGAATCCGTCGAGACCATGTCCCGCCAGCGAAATTCTTGGCCCAAAACCGGACAGTAACTTTTTCTGCTCGTCCGCCTTTCCGTCCTCATCGGTATCGCGAAAGGACCAGATATGAGGAATGCAGGCAAAATAGACTCTCTCGTCGAGAGAGAAGACGCCACCTGCTGCTCCATCGAGGAGGTCGTCAAATCCATCAGCGTAAATCGTATTTTGGTCGGCGATGCCATCTTTGTCGCTGTCTTTCAGAAGGCGAATTCTGTCGGACCGATCGGTCATTTTTGCGATGGGATACCGATGATTCCATTTCTGGTGAAGTTTCCTTCGGTCGTTTAATGTCACGGCTGCGAGATCGTCATTGAGCCAATAGGGGTGGTTTTTGGTGCTTGGTACGCAATGCCCGAAACGATGCGCTTCTGTTACAAACAGGTTGCCGTCCGTATCGAAGGAAAGGGCATTTGGAGAATAAAGGCCGTGATCTGCATAGGTAGCGAAGATCTTGAGATTGCTCTCCTTTGGAATCTGTAATCCTGGTATCTGGGAGGTGGCAGCAAGCCCCGGAATCACTGGAAGGCCATTTCTGGTAGCAGGGGGGAATGAGGGTTCTGGTTTGTTGCTGAACAGGATGTGGTCAATCAGGATGTAACCGTGCGGGCGGGTTGAGGCATCGACAAGCCTCAGTGCGGCCTCCTTCCCTTTGAGAGCGCTGACATCCCACGTCTTCGGGAGCATGTTGTAATCGGACCGACCAATGGCCTCTCTTACAATTTTCTTATCCACCAGGAGCTGAATGGAGGTGAGTCCCTTTAGGTTCCCACCCCCGATCAAAAAACTGATATAGGATTTACGAATAGTGAAGGGAGATGAGGTCAGCGAACCCATCCCTTTGGGGCCCTGAGTAAAAGAGCTGGCGAAGGATTCCCCTGCAAACCCGGTAACTTCGCCAGGCTGGTTTCCGCCTTGCGTGGAAGAGGCAGATTCCCCAAAGGCGTTGCCTGTCATGCGCCATGCTTCAAAGCCTCCCTTCTCGAAGTCTTCAAACAGGGTTTGCTCTGCGGCTAAAATTACTGTGAGGGACAGGGAAAAAAGGATGGAGGAAAGAAGAGCCATCGAGTTTGATTGGAGCTGAATACGGCTTATACGGTGCGCAGGCAATTGGACCAGAGCTATAATGTCAAGGTGTGTCTAGGGCTACGGCTGGGAGCTCTTATTTGAGCATAGAGATCAGTTGGTCCTCGGAGAGGATATCGACCCCGAGCTTGTCTGCCTTGTCTCGTTTTGACCCTCCTCCTTCACCTGCGAGTAGGTAGCTGGTGTTGCCAGAAACAGATCCGCTCACCTTCCCTCCGCCTTGCTCTATCATCTCCTTGTAGATGGAACGGGGCTGAGAAAGTGTTCCAGTTATGACAAAGGTTTTCCCCGCTAGAGGCATGTCAGTCGCAGCGGATGCCTCCGATGGCCGCGGAAGGAAGTTTGCCGACTCGGGGCAAAGTCCGAGTCTCTCGAATTGCTGCATGAATTCTTTTCCGTGCTGAGAGCTAAAGAATGCTATCAGATTACGAGATGCGACTGCTCCGATGTCCGGGGAGATCTCGTAGTCTGCGATTTCATCCTCTGCCTTTTGGATTCTTTCCCTCAGCGCGTCATGGAGCTTCTTCCGGGCGCTCCTCTCGGCGTCATCCCGTGGAGGCCTGTCCTTGTTGTGGGGGGAGACCTCCTTTCTTTCTTCTTCCAGATCTGCAAGAAGGCAAATGGTGCGGAGGATTTCGCTGGAAGAGATGTCGGGTAAGGTTTTGTGCAGGCGGCTGAGCTCCCTTGAGGCTGACTCCCCAATTTGGGGAATACCCATAGCGAAAATCCACCTTGAAAGTGGCTGATCTGCCTTTGAGTCATTTATGGAGTCGATCAGGAGCTTAGCCTTCTTTTCTCCAAAACGTCGGGGTTTGGAGCTCTCCCCGGTCTGGAGACGTGCCGGGTCAAGTAGTAGACCCGAGAGTTCTTGGATTCGAAGAGAGAAGAGGTCCAGGGGCGACTTTACCATGCCGGACTCAACCAGCTTGATGGCGACTGATTCGCCGAGGCCCTCGAGATCGAGTGCCTTGCGCTGAGCAAAGTGGGTGAGGGCTGCGACTGCCTTGTTGGGGCACAGAGGGTTCTCGCACCACCATGTGACAACGGGGCGTTCCTTGTTCTCAGAGTTTGCCCGCCGGACGATAGGGGAATTACAGGCCGGACAGGTTCCTTGGAGATGCTCCTCCATCGAGAATGGCTTCGTGCCAGGCGGGCGGTCTTCGATAATGACTTTCAGAACCTCGGGGATGATTTCTCCGGATTTATGAGCAAGGACAGTATCGCCGATGCGGATATCTCGGTCGTGAATAAAGGATTCATTGTGCAGGGTCGCTCGGGATACGGTAGTGGCTGATAGAGACACGGGTTCCAGTTCCGCCACAGGTGTCAAAATTCCACTCCGTCCGACTTGTATTGTAATATCAAGTAAGCGCGTGGGCTTTTGCTCAGGAGGATATTTGAATGCCACTGCCCACCGGGGAGCACGAGAAGTTGCTCCAAGTGCAGCTCGGTCCGAAAGGGATGCGATCTTGATCACGGCGCCGTCGGTAGCATAAGGGAGTTCAAGTCGCCGTTGTCCAAGTTCACGTATCGCTGAGAGCACACCAGTTGAGCTGTCAGTGGTCCATACCGGCTCGTTGCATGGGATAGAGCAGGAATTGAGGAGTGAGCGGAAGTCCCCCTCGCTCAAGAGATCAAGGCCCTCTATCGCGCCAAGTCCGTGCGCAATAAAGGCAAGGGGGCGCTTAGCCACTAACCGAGAATCGAGCTGTTTCAGAGTTCCTGCGGTTGCGTTTCTTGGGTTTGCGAATGTTTGCAGCCCGGCTTCTTCCCGTTCCTCGTTAAGACGAGCAAATGCCTTGTTAGGCATGAAGACCTCTCCGCGAATTTCCAGCATCGCAGGGAAAGGAGTCTTCAGAGTAAGCGGCAGGCTGGGAATGGTTCGGAGGTTTGCGGTGATCTCGTCTCCGGTCAGACCATCTCCACGGGTAGCGCCGTAAGCAAGAGCGCCATCCCTGTAAACGAGAGAAGTAGCAACCCCGTCGATTTTTGGCTCGATGGTTACGGTGATACTTTTTCTGCCAAGGTTTTTCTGCAGCCTCTGGTAAAAATCCAGAACCTCTTCTTCGGTAAATACGTCGTCGATGGAGAGCATAGGAACTGGATGGTTCACCTGATTGAACCCCTCGAGAGGGGCTCCGCCTACCCGTCGCGTAGGGGAGTTAGGATCATCTAGTTCGGGGTGTTGGTGCTCCAGTGTTTCCAGCTCCCGAAACAGGCGGTCGTATTCGGCATCAGCTATTTCTGGTCTGGCCTCCACATAATAGAGGTGGTTGTGTCTCTCAAGGAGGGACCGAAGTTCATTGATCTTCTTGGACGGAGACATAGCGCTTGGAGGAAGGGTAGATGATTCTCCTCAGGTGGGGAAACTCCAATCACAAGACGGAGGGATCTCCTGAGACCGCCAATAGCTAATGCGCTGGTTTCCGCAGTGCATGAAGAGGTTTGCAGATCAGGGCCCCAGAAAGCCCCCCGAGGAGGTCCGCAATCCAGTCACCAAGGTCATTGCCTGAACGGCCAGGGATCCAGGATTGATGCCATTCGTCGATGGCCCCGATCATAGCGAGGGCAATGACGACAACGACAAGGTTATGGATCCATGAGTAGGACCCACGAAGGTGCAGTGTGATTGACAGGAGGACAGCTCCGATCAGGAAATACACAAAGTGAAGGATTTTATCAAATCCTGGTAGATCTAGGGTGCTGACTTCGGGAGGGGGTCTGCCTGAGAGGATCCATAGGATGGAAACCCACAAAGCGAATCCTAAGAGCCATAGGCGGCTCTTTCGCAAAAGAGAGGAGAATCCGGCGCCAGGCATCAGCGGTCGTCACCGCGTTGTTCAATCTCCAGTCGTTCTGCGAGCCACTGCTTCATCATGGACTGATAATTGAGAAACCGCTCTCTCGCAATACGCTTGATTCGGGAGAGCATTCTGGGATCGAACCGTAGAGTGATAGTCGTTGATTCGCGGCCGTCAGGAACGTGCTCGGACGCTTTCATCAGCTGGGGTATCAGTTCGTGGTCTTTCCAGAACTCCGCTTCCTCAGCCTCACTCGAAAAGTCAGGGATTTCACCCCATGTAGAAATGGATTTCATGCTCTACTTGTATTCAGCATATTTACGATCGTAGTACTTCCGCTCGCCCTCAGTGAGATCCCTCACAGCTACAACTCGAACTTTTTTGCCGTCGGACCAGAAGCAGAGGAACAGGTAACGGTCTTCAACAGTGCGGCCGAGTGCATAATAGCGAGTTTCCCCATCCCTGCGATCCCGATCAGGGAGGAACCTGACCGAAAAAGGGTCTTCAAGGGCCTCTTCGATCTCGCGGGGCTTTATGTCCTTTAGATCGAAGTGAACATCCAACAGGTCGAGTTCCATCCGGGCTTCAAACCTAAGGTAAGGAGAGCCGATTCCACAATGAAATAAGCGGGTTCTGAAGATGGATAAATAAAAGAGAGCGCATGATCGCCTTCTTTCTGAAGAAATGGGGCTAAAGAATCCACCGAGAGAGAGCAGAGGCCTGAGGCTATGCCGTTAGGGTCCTGCTTACCGAGGGCGAGGGTCTCCTCGCAAGGCATGCGGGAAAGGATTAGGATACCGGAACCGAATTGTGGCGATGCCAATCTTCCTCAGTTGTGCTAGATATTGCGGTGTGAGGGTTCAAACTCCCAATTGAGGTGATAACCTTGTGGATCAAGGCTCTGCGGTATCGAGTAGAGAGCTTTTCAAGCTGGAGTAGGCTTCGGAACCAATGACGAAGTAGTTGGGATTGCCTGTAACTTTGCCGTAGAATATCCGATTTCTGGGAGAAGAGCTGGCGGCAGCGAGTTCAAAAGAGGATTCACGGAATCCCTTCAGCTCACCCTCCTCATCAAGTTCCTGAAAGATTGCGGTCAGCCTAAAGCTTGGGGAGCGCAGGGCCCGGGCGGCAGCAGGGCTAGCCGGGTTCAGCCATTGCTCAACACGTAGTTCCTCCATGAACTTGAGCAATTGATTGGCCCGATGCTTGTTCAGCGCAGGAGTTACATCCTCTTCGTATTGGCGAGCGCTCCACTCCTCAGACAAGAATTTGTATTTTAGAGTCAGAGCAGGATCTCCGAGGGGAACAGAGATAGGGAAATGCTCTATCTTCATGGCGCTGAGATCAACAATTGAGAACGGCATGAGTAACGAGTCCTGCCATTGGTAGACTTCGGCCGCTATGGAGGTGTAGCTTGCAGGGCTGATCTCTGCGACCGTTGAGGTTCCCTGCCTCATGGCGAAGCACCGTCCTTCTGGTGAGCGGCCAAAGATGATGTCGACTGGTTCGCCTTGCTTCAGCTCAAGGAGGATTCTTTTTGTCGGGGGGGAAAGTCCGTAACGGGATAGGTTGGCAGCGGCATTCGAAGCAAAGCCGACAACTTCATCGCGTGTAAGAGATGCTAAAACCTTTGCAACGCGGGCTTCGTTAGCGGGCGATACCTGATTCTTTTCCTGCAGGGTCCATCGAGGGCGTCCGGTCCGGTCTTTTCCAAGGAACACATGAATCGAAGAAGACCGTGTGGACTGATGGATGGTCATGGATCTAAGAGCAGAGATTTCGAAGTCGGCGAGTGTTCGATCCCTGAGCTGATCAACCTTGAGGGGGAGCTGTGCAAGCGAGATTGCACCGGCTACTGGATTGCGAGGCAGCTCAAATACAAGTCCTGGCCGCTCCTCAGAGGTTGCAAGCACTGTGTCAGCCTCGGGAGGAGCAGGAGGCTCAATTGTCAGAATTGTCGAGGAGGATGATTGGCCGGTTCCAGAGCCTTTCGATGTAAGTTCAAGTTGGAGTAAAAATGCTCCAGGTGGACGCGGTGGAATGGTGATTGATTTTCGTTCATGTATCCGAATTGCTCTCATCTGGGAGAGCCCGACGATAAGACCATTTACCATGGCCGGCTTGGTTCTCGTTTCGAGGGGTTTCATCATGCGCCACACGGAGGATTGATCAGGACTTCTACTGAGCATGATTTCTCTTCCTTCTGATCGAATCCTGATACCCGAAATACTTTTCTGATCTATGAGAACAGGATGATGGTCGCGAAGCCGACTCAGGCCACGATCAAGAATACGACGAATATTAAATGGGACCTTTTTTGGGGAAGAACAGACATACACATGATCATCCAGTGACTTTTCCCGGGGTTTCACGAAGAATGTCTCATGGAGGTGGCCATCTTCCTCGTCCAGACGGTGCCATGCTGATCGCCGGCCTACGGTAAAATCCGCGAGAAGCTGTCCGCCCCCCCTTTTGAGTGTTATCTGGTATGGGCCGGCGTTGGAAGCGGAGGCGCGCATCCCGCTCTCTTCCTCCGTTATCGCTCTGCTCTTGAAGCTGTCTTCTATCCGGAGGTGGCGAGCAGCGTAAATGATGGTCTGAAGGATGGCGTAATCAGCGCGGTCTCGCACCGGTGTAATCATTTGCCAGACTCCTTGGCGCTTTACGAATCTTGTTTGATCGCTCCCTCCTTTTTGAATGATGAGCTCTTCAACATCGCTGAGTTCAAAATCGGAGTAGAGCAAGCTGCCTGCAGGTTCAGAAGTGGTTCCGAATATGACTCCGAGATCCTTGTTGCTCAGGTGTATGGCGGCCATGCTGCCTGCCATAATGGCAATGATCGCAAGAATCAGGGTGAACCTTCGGGAAAGCATGGTGCCGATAGATGTACTATAATAGCGCGCTTGAGGACGATCTGTTGATTCCTGAGTTCCCACCTAGGAGCGTCGACTATTCCAGACAAAGAGTGAGATCAGGAGGAAGAGCCCCGGTATGAAGAACATGTTGAGCTTGTTGACAAAGGATACTTTCTGGGAGGAGAGGAGAAG
This sequence comes from Roseibacillus sp., assembly GCA_002686085.1. Classification (GTDB taxonomy): domain Bacteria; phylum Verrucomicrobiota; class Verrucomicrobiia; order Verrucomicrobiales; family Akkermansiaceae; genus Roseibacillus_B. Next base: position 48,543 of record NZAC01000007.1, read on the forward strand.
CTTGTAGTAGCGAATCGGTTTTGGGCCAATTCCGGAAAGCTCCTCTCGGCCGATGAGCCAGTTACTAGTATTGCGCAGGAAGTCAATATGCTCCTTCTGCCTGCTTCGGGGCCGCAGGAAGTCCTTGTTGGCCACGATGATCATGCGAGACGTATTGTCCGCGGTCCGCTCGTTGCGCTCATTACCGCGGGAAACTGAGGCTGCAAGATAGTGTGGGCCGGGTAGAGGGCTCGAGCCGTCAAGCGGTTGAGCGGTAACGCTTTCGTTCGCGGAGATCAGGGCGAGGGGAAGGATTTGTCTTAGTTCGAGATCTTCGGCGTTCTCCCTCAATTCCAGTGACGAGGTTGCCCCCTCAAACAGGGTAGAGGCATTGCCAAGGTCTCCCACCGCTGCCGCGTTGGTGAAGGTGGAGGGAATATCGAAGGCTCTCTGGCTTCCTTTTGCCGTCGACAAACGCACCGCTCTCGGAGTCACCCCGTGCTCTCTCAGGAAGGCGCGAATATTGGGAGGTTGTTCCTTTATGGTAGGATCCAAAACTACGAAGAGAGCTGCTTTTGGTCGTTTCCAATAGTTGCGGAGGGCATCCATCTCTTGAGCGTTAAGATCGAAGCGCGGGGCAACCAGGGCGACCCCGGCTGCATCATCGGGTATTTGATCGAGTCCTGAGATTTTGAATGGTGCCATCTCGATGTTCAGGCTGGCAAATGTCCGGCTCAGAAAAGTCCAGGGGGCATCCTCTTCAGATCCCCCGATCTGGCTTTTATCAGCCACAAAATACATGCGGCGGGGGTCGCCCTCGAGAGCGCGGCGGAGGGAGGCTGTTATCTGGTCCTCGTCCTGGTAACCAATCAGTCGCCGCCCCCTTCGCTGGTCGTTGCTGAACACCAGCATATCTTGAACGGGGATAAACCGAATGTGGGCTTTTCGCATTTCTTCCTCGTTTCGTTCGGGGGTCTCGGAGCTGCTACTCGTAGCAAGAGCGGGGAGGGCGTTGATGATGATGGTGTCTTCAACAAACGCGGTGTCGTATTTGTCTGCGATCGCGATCGCGGTATCACTGTCGCGCACATAGTCTATCAACTGAACCTGGATTGCTCCCTTGCTGAGGCGTTCGTAGGCGTGGAGTAAAGAGGAGATTCTCGGATAGTGAGCAGAATTTCTCCGAACTGCGGCGATAATTTCAACAGGGCTTTCCCGCGTGCTGAAAGACTTGGATTGCAACAGGCTACGAGTCTGGGTGGAGAGGGAAAAATTCTTGTTCTGACTCAGGTCCCAGACTGATGGATGAGTGCCCGCAAAGTAATTCAGGGAGAGTAGAATGACCAGACTAAGGCAAAGTTGCAGCATCATCATGCCGCCCTCAGATCTTGGACGCTTCCGACCTTCCTCTGATGGTAGGGTCTGCTCCTCGAGCTTGTCGGGGTTCTCAGTCATGACAGATCGTTGAGGTTAGCTTTTCCAGCGCCGGTAGTTGAGGGCGTGATGAGTCATGAAAAGCACGAAGGCGGCTGCGCTGAGGTAATAAATGATTGTGCTGCTGCTTATCAGTCCTCTTGAAAAGTCGCGGAGGTGTTCGCTGGCCGAGATGTGGTGAAATAGAGAGGCTGCGGGAAACTGATCCCCGTAGATAACTGTGATATATCCAAGAAAGTAATGGATGAACAGTAGTCCTACTGTAATCACTCCAGCAATAATCTGGCTGGAAGTCAGTGATGAAGCAAAAGTGCCAATGGCAATAAAGAGGGAGCCCATGAGCACGATCAGAAGAAATACTCCTCCCAGAGAGCCGGTGCTGAAGGGAGGGTCGAGATCAGTTAGGAGGCCAAAGATTTGAAATTGAAGGAAACTTGGAATCCAAAGAACAAGATAGAAGCACAGGGTGGCGAGGTATTTTCCCAGAACGAGCTGTGCAGTCTGTACGGGTGCGGTCAGGAGGGTTTCTAGGGTGCCTGCCCTCTCCTCTTCGGCAAAGAGGCGCATTGTAATCAGCGGAAATAAGGCGAGGAAGTAGAACCAGAACTGAGGCATGTGGAATACAATGTAAACCAAGCTCTCCGGGATTGGGGCGTCCTGAAGAGCCTTCATAGCGCTGGAGACCGACCAGCCCTGCATAACCGTGATAAGAGAGAGAAGAATCCATCCAAATGGACTCTGGAAGAAGCCTCGGAACTCCTTGCGGAGAATAATTAAAAGGGTGCCCATTTCAGTCCTTCCTCGTAAGTTCGACAAAAACATCCTCCAGCGTAGCTGCGTGACGATGCAGGCTGCGTAGAGGCCATCCTTCTTCTCGGGCAAGATTCGCAAGTCGCTCACGGGTATCGGTTCCCGATTCAACAAGAATGGAGAATTCGCCCCAGTTTCCGCGATTCCGCTCGTGAATGACTTTCTTGACCTGATCCAGGGCGCTCATTTTCTCCTGGGCTCTCTCGGGATCAGCCTTCACCTCTATGGAGATACGGCCAGCACTGCGCATCGTGGAAACGAGATTAGAGGGAGTGTCCGAGGCGAGGACGGTTCCTCCATCAATAATCACTATTTTGTCACAGATCATTTCCACCTCACTCAGAATATGGGTGGAAAGAAGGATCGTGTGGGACTCTCCAAGCTCCTTTACAAGATTTCGAATCGATCGAATCTGGTTTGGGTCGAGCCCATTCGTCGGTTCGTCGAGGATGAGCAGGGGTGGATCGTGAATCAGGGCGTCGGCCAGTCCTACCCGCTGACGGAATCCCTTGGATAGCGTCTTGATCATCTTGCGGCGGACATCTCCCAAGCCGCACCGATCAATGACCTCATCCATACGGCGGCGAAGGAAATCTCCCCTTAGTCCCTTAATATGACCGCGAAACCGCAAATATTCACGTATTCGCATGTCTCTGTATAACGGGACCGATTCAGGAAGGTAGCCTATGCGGCGGCGGGTTTCCAGAGGGTGTTCGGCTACGTCCAACCCATCAACGGTGGCGGTCCCGCTGGTTGCGGGCAGAAACCCGGTCAGGATACGGATTGTGGTGGTCTTCCCGGCACCATTTGGGCCCAGGAAGCCGACTACTTCTCCGTCCGCGGCCTCGAATGAGGCGCCTGATACCGCGGAATGTCGGCCGAAGCGTTTGGTGAGATTGTCAACCTTGATCATCTTGGGTATGACGAGAACCGGATTGCATGTGCGATTGACTCTCCGAGTAAGAGACCTTAACTAAAACGAAACGTGGCCGGCACCAAGGAAGAAAACCCCAAGAGCCGTCTGCGAACCCCTTCTGGTCACGCTCGATGAACTCATCCGTCACCGCCCGCATGAGCGCTAATCTGCTCGAAGCGAATTATGAACGCTGGCTCGAGGACCCCACTGCTATTGAGCCTGCTTGGGCGGCGTTTTTCGAGGGCTTTGAGCTGGGAACGGCCCAGCTGGAGGTGCTTGGAGAGGCTGACCAGAATGGCGCTGCCTCGGTTAAAACGGAGAGGGGGTACGAGGAGGACTCGGAGGCTCTGCCTGATTCAGTGCATTCAGCCTTTCGAGGCAGGCTGGTGAGTCTCGTCTATAATTATAGGACTCTTGGGCACACTCAGGCTCATATTAACCCTCTCGATGACTCGCCGAAACGAAATCCCCGGCTAGACCCCATCAAATTCGGTTTCGAGGAGAAAGATTTTAGTCGGCGCGTATCCACCCAGTTCTTCCGAAATGGGGCGGAAATGAAGTTGGGTGAAATGATCTCCGGATTGGACGCGACTTACTCTGGATCGATTGGGTTTGAGTTCATGCATATCCACAACACGGAAGTGCGTAACTGGATTCGCGAAAAGATTGAAGAGCGGGTGACTGAGGCCAATCCTTCTCGTGAAATGAAGGAAAAGGCTCTAGGCTGGATTTTGGAAGCAGAGCTTTTTGAATCTTTCATTGGGAAAAAGTTTTTGGGAGAGAAGCGTTTTTCTTTAGAGGGTGGAGAGGGGCTAATGGCGATTCTCAATCGAATTCTTGAGATGTCCCCAGGTGTTGGAGTCAAAGAGGTAGCGATGGGGATGGCCCACCGCGGTCGACTGAATGTCCTTGGCCAGATTGTTCGCAAATCTCTCCGCACGATCCTTTACGAATTCACGCCAAATTATGTTCCCGACCTCGTAGCGGGCGATGGAGACGTCAAATACCACCTTGGGTATGAAAATGTTCGGGCCTTTCCTGATGGAGAGGTCCGAGTCAGCCTGGCGGCAAATCCTAGCCATCTGGAGGCAGTAAATGCGGTGGTCGAAGGTAAGGCGAGAGCCCGGCAACGAATTCTAGGTGATGATGGGTCGAAGACAGACCGGAAGCAGGTGCTGCCCCTGCTTATTCATGGGGATGCGGCTTTCGCAGGTCAGGGTTCAGTTGCTGAAGTTCTTAACCTTTCTCAGCTTCCTGGATATCGCACGGGAGGAACAGTTCATGTCATTATCAATAATCAGATAGGGTTCACGACCATGCCGTCTGACGCTCGGTCCTCTTCCTATGCCACTGATGTGGCCAAGATGATTGAAGCTCCTATTCTGCATGTGAACGGAGAGCGACCCATGGAATTGATCTGGGCTGCGGAATTTGCGTTCGCCTTTCGCCAGAAGTTCGGCAGAGATGTCGTAATCGACATGTATTGTTACCGCCGCCAAGGCCACAACGAAACAGATCAGGCGGCCTTTACTCAACCTCATATCTATCGGCAGATATCGAAGAGGAAGCCCCTCGGGAGGCTCTATGCCGATGAACTAATTGAAACTGGCGTCATGAGCGCTGAGGAGGTTCAGGCCGGGCATGATGAGATATGGAGTCGGTTTGAGTCGGAATATGATGAGATGAAGCGTCTTGAGGAGGAGGGGAGCCGAAGTATCTATACAGGATCTACGGCCAAGGCTCAGGAAAGCTTCAACCATGACCCGGTTCATACGGGTGTCACCCGGGATCTTCTGCAGCACGTCGGAAGCGTTCTAACGTCCGTCCCAGAGGGCTTTAAGCTGCACCCTACTCTGGCGAAACGATTTATGCCGCGGCGTGTAGACGCATTGAAGAATGGCGGTCCGTTCGACTGGGCATTTGCGGAGTCGCTAGCGTGGGGTGCTCTCTTAAAAGAAGGCTACCCCGTGAGGCTCTCGGGGCAGGACTGTCGCCGAGGTACCTTTAGTCAGCGCCATGCGGTTTTCTATGATTATGAAAATCGCGATCGCCACATACCTCTCTATCATATCGATGCGGAACAGGCCAAATTCTGTGTCTACAATAGTCTTCTTTCAGAGGCTGCTGTGCTTGGCTTTGATTACGGCTATTCTCTGGGCTGTCCTCAGATGCTGATCATGTGGGAGGCTCAATTCGGTGACTTTGCGAATGGCGCCCAGGTGATCATTGACCAGTTTATTTCTTCCGCAGAATCGAAGTGGCAAGTGCCCAGCAGCGTAGTGATGCTGCTGCCGCATGGTTACGAGGGCATGGGGCCTGAACATAGCAGTGCGCGTCTCGAGCGGTTTCTCCAGCTTTGTGCTGAAAAAAACATGACCGTGGCCAACCTGTCCACGCCCGCGCAATATTTCCATATTCTGAGGAGGCAGAAGCATCGGAGCTTTTTGAAGCCTCTCGTTCTCATGACGCCTAAGAGTCTCCTGACAAGGCCGGAGGCGGTTTCTAGGGAAGAGGATTTTCTTGAGGGGGAATGTTTTCGAGAGATATTGCAGGATCCGCAGATTGAAGAGCTGGATCTTGAGAAGGTCGACCGCGTTGTATTCTGTTCAGGGAAGGTCTATTACGACCTTATGCAGCATCGGAAAGAGAACGATCTAAGCCATACCGCGATCATCCGGGTTGAGCAGCTTTACCCCTTCCATGGTGAGATGGTTAAAAAGCTGATTGAGCCTTTCAAGCGTGCGGACACATTCGTCTGGTGCCAGGAGGAGCCTCTTAACATGGGGGCATGGTCCTACATCTGGTCGAGGCTCGAGCAGTGCGTAGGGTCTCGCCGGGTGCGCTATGCAGGTAGGGATAGGGCTTCAAGTCCGGCCGCGGGATCGAAAGCAATGCACCTGCGTGAGCAGAAGAAGCTCGTGGAAAAAGCGTTCTCGGTGTAAGAAAGGGCGCGTAGCCCACACCTGATTGATCTATGGCCCTTGAAGTCAAAATTCCTGCTGCCGGTGAGTCCATAAATACGGCGACCGTTGGTCAGTGGCACAAGGCGGATGGAGAGACGGTAGCAAAGGGAGAAGTCCTCGCGACGATTGAAACTGATAAGGTCTCTAGTGAGGTTGAGGCACCTATAGACGGTATTATTCAAGTCGTGGTCCCAGAAGGGGAAGAGGTGGCAATTGGCACGGTTATCGCTGAGATAACCGAAATAGCAGAGGTTGAGGATGGCGAGGATCCAAGTATACCGGGTGAGGCAAAGGTGTCAGGGAAAGTGGATACTGAGGAAATGGTGAGCGTGGAAAATTCGGAGAGTAACGATTCTGAGCCCTTTGGGTTCACCGCTTTGGATGAGGGCCCGGAAATTTTTGCTATCAAGGTTCCTGCGGCAGGGGAATCGATCGCCTCAGCCACAATAGCGCAATGGCACAAGAGGGATGGAGAAACTGTGAGCGCTGGCGAAACTCTTGTTACTCTCGAGACGGACAAGGTGTCTGCAGAAATCGACGCGGAATCTTCAGGGCTCCTTAATATCCTTTCCCCCGAAGGCATGGAGGTTTCCATCGGTGCGGTGATTGGGACTGTTACGGTTGGGGAGGTGCCGGAGGCCGATGCGGATGTGGGCTCTGATGTTCCGGGCGGCGAGAAACCTGAAAAGCTAACCTCAGGTCAATCGGAGAAGGAGCATGTTCCGTCAGTCGCGGAATCGGATAGACAGGGCGCCTCCTCGGCGGCCGCCGCTCTGCTCTCGTCTTCTCTCCTGTCGGAGAGGACAGCTGAGGAAGCAGAAGGGCAAAGCCAAAGATTACAAGAAGCCCCTGAGGGTGCGCCCGATTCGGATGGTGGTCGCACCACACGGCGTCGGATGACGCCCCTGCGAAGGAAGATAGCCACCCAGCTTGTTAACGCACAGCAGACAGCTGCAATTCTGACGACTTTCAATGAGGTCGATATGTCGGCAGTGATGCAACTCCGGAAGACAGTCCAAGAAAGCTTTGTCGAAAAGTATGGGGTCAAGTTGGGGTTCATGTCTCTCTTCGTGAAGGCGGTGGTGCATGCTCTGAGAGAGGTGCCTTCCCTGAATGGACGAATTGAAGGACAGGAAATCGTAGAGAACCATTTTTATGATATCGGTATCGCGGTTGGTACTGACAAAGGCCTTGTCGTTCCAGTGATTCGGGATGCGGAGGCGAAGGACTGCCCGCAAATTGAACACGATATTCTCGCTTACGCGGAGCGCGCGAGGGAGGGCAAGATACAACTCGAAGATTTGCGGGGTGGAGTTTTCACCATTTCTAACGGGGGAATCTATGGGTCACTTCTGAGTACTCCGATTCTCAACCCACCACAGAGTGGGATTCTCGGGATGCATACGATCCAGGAGCGTCCGGTGGCGGTCGATGGCAAGGTTGAGATCCGTCCCATGATGTATCTGGCGCTCAGTTATGATCATCGGATGGTTGATGGAAAAGAGGCCGTGACGTTTCTGATCAAGGTGAAAGAGTGCCTCGAGAGCCCAGCCAGTCTTCTTCTTGAATTGTAGAAGGCGTTGGCCGCCGAGCGGCTAAAAAGTTTCATGCGTTCGCAAACTACAATACTGGCTGGAGATTGGTGCCATGTGTGAACTTCGTCGGTTCCTGAAAGGTTTTGCGATCGGGTCCGCGAATGTCATTCCCGGTGTCTCTGGGGGAACAATTGCAGTAATCACTGGGGTCTATGAGCGTCTGATCGAGGCTCTAAACAGATTTGATGGAACAACGGTCCGACTTTTGTTGAGATTGAATTTTCGAGGAGCGTGGCAACGCGTAGACGGTCGCTTCCTTTTTGGACTTGGAATCGGCGTGGTCGTGAGCATAGCCACGATGGCACGGCTGATGGAGTGGGGATTTGAGAACCAACCTGTCTTAATCTGGGCGTTTTTCTTTGGGTTGATCGCTGCCTCTATTCCTTCACTGGGATCCCTTGTGAAAAGGTGGACTATCGGCCCTGCACTCGGGGTAGTTGCTGGGGCAGGAACCGGTGGTGCGATAGCATTCCTGCAGCCTGCTAGCGGCAGTGATAATATGATCTATCTTGCTCTCTGTGGGGCAGTGTCGATATGCAGTATGATCATACCAGGCCTTAGTGGATCATTTGTTCTGCTTCTTATGGGAGGATACAGGCTCGTCATGGTTGATGCGGTTAACAGTCTCACCGCAGGAGAAATAGGAAGGTCTTTGGATATCCTCATCCCCTTTCTCATCGGTGGGGTAGCAGGTGTAGTACTGCTGTCGCGTTTGCTGAGCTGGCTCTTTCGGACGGTCCATGATCTCGTGATGGCTCTAATTACAGGATTTGTGGGAGGATCTCTTATTGTGATTTGGCCTTGGAAAATCACGCTCACAGAGAAGTTCATTCGTGATGGCGAAGAGATGGAAAAGATCACCGGATTTACTGGGTGGTTTCTCCCCGACATAGGATCCGGAGCGACTTGGACTGCCTTGGGGTGTATGCTGGCAGGGGCGAGTCTGGTCTATGCAGGCGCGCGGCTTGGAAGCAGGAGAGAAACGAGCTAACCGCAGATGCGGTCTGATAGGGAACTTGATGGGTATTGACTTGCGCGAGTCTAATTTTCGACAAATACTGAAATATATGAAAAATGAGGAGGAGGATTTGGTAATGCTGAAAGATAAGTTTGTCTCTCAGTGGGGTGTTATGGGAACTCAATGGGGGATCAATCGCACCATGGCCCAGATTCATGCTCTCCTCATGACCAGTCCGGAGGCCATGACTACAGATGAGGTTATGGAGGAGCTGAGTATTAGCAGGGGAAACGCTCACACTAATCTGAAAGAGCTGGTGAATTGGGGGTTGTTGAGGATCGTGACCAGGAAGGGAGAGCGGAAGGAGTATTTTGAGGCTGAGCTCGACGTCTGGGAAATTTTCCGTCGAATTGTCCGTGAACGAAAAAAGAGGGAAATTGATCCGGCTCTCGATCTTCTTGAGGGGTGCCTGGCGGACAGCCAAGGCATGAAGAGCGCAGGCGGGCGCGCTTTTAATGAGCAAATGAAGTCCTTGGAGGAATTCGTGCGCTTTGTCTCCAAAATGTCTGACAGGGTAGCTGGAATGCCCCACGGCAAAGCAATGCAGCTCGCGATGAAGCTTTTTGGTTAAAATCAGCTCGTGAGGCTCTACCGGTTGTTGCCGACATGAGGCTGTTCGAGCCCTAGTTCGATAGAAAGTTCGGTTTCAGGTGGCACCATGGAGCATTTTTCTCCGCCAGCTGTCACAACGAGGTTATATGAGGCGAAAAAGTTCACTATTCCTGAATGAATTCTTTGAGCGAGCAGGCAACTTAGACTAGGATTTGTCAGAAGAGGTCTATGAAACTCTCAAGAAAGGTTTAAGTGACAGGAAGACGTAACATAGAGGCGGGAATTCGAACTCTGCTGACTCTCGCCACGGTGGTGATTGTGATCGCTGGCTTGAAGGCAGCGGGAAAGTTTTTTGTGCCGTTCCTTCTCGCGCTGTTTATTGCGACGGTGAGTTTTCCGATAACGGCGTGGCTCAGACGCCACAAGGTGCCACGGTTTTTTGCCGTTATAACGACCGTCCTTGTGGATTTCGCCTTCCTTGCGGGAGTGGTGTTGATCGGGATGACCTTGATCGGCGACCTGCAGGAAAAGTGGGAAAGTAAGTATCAGGTGGAAAGCACCCAGAAACTCAAGCAGGCAGAGGACTGGGCCGTTGCGACGATCGTGAAGTGGTCAGACATACCGGAGCTCGAAGCGCGAAAGAATGTTCGAGCCTACGTGACGGAGGATCTGACCCAGCAGCTCAGCAGTATTAAGGTAGAGGATATTGTGGGACTGGGTACTAATGTGGTTGGGCGGGTGACTTCTTTCCTTGGGTCCGCATTCATAGTGGTTTTGTGTACAGTCTTCATGCTGACCGAGGCCCGCATGTTCGGAAGGCGGTTAAGTTTAATCGGGGAGGCCCGTGGGCCTAACTTCGAGCGAATGTTGCACGCGGGAAAAGATATTCAGAGATTTCTTGGGATCAAAACCATGGTGAGTCTGGCGACGGGTTTTCTTGCTGGCTTTCTCTGTTGGGCGGCTGGTCTCGATTTCTTCATTCTTTGGGGCATTCTAGCTTGGGCCTTAAACTATATTCCGGTGATGGGATCCATTCTGGCAGGGATTCCTCCCACCATTCTCGCCCTTGTTCTCATGGGATGGCCGAGCGCTCTGGCAGTTGGGATCGGCTATGTTGCGATCAATACATTCTTGGGGAATTTTGTGGAGCCGATGATGATGGGGCGGCGTTTTGGCATTTCGACTCTGGTTGTGATCGTCTCTGTGATGTTCTGGGGCTGGGTGTGGGGTCCGGTTGGTATGTTCCTGGCCGTTCCCATCATGATGATGCTGAAAGTGATCATGGAGAACAGCTATGAGTTTCGCTGGATAGCGGTCGCCATCAGTAAGGAAAAGCGCGAACAGTCTGAAGAAGAACAGGAGCTTAAGGAGGCCGTGGAGGCAGCTGAGGGGGGCGCGTTGCCCGAAGGTATTGCCCCCGAGGGTGGGTCTTCTCAGTGAGGGCCAGGCTGATCTGGATCCGGAAGCCTGCTCTCCTCCAGATTTTCCCGTTTTCCAGCAAGTACACTACGAAATTTGCATCAACATGGAGCGCTTTCAGAAGCTAGCTATTGCGGCGCTAATCTCGGTATTGTTGCTTCTTTTTGTAGGAGCAATCGTGAGAGCAACGGGCTCAGGTCTTGGCTGCCCTGACTGGCCGACCTGCTGGGGAAAGCTCGTTCCCCCCACGAAGGTTGACCAGATAGATTTTGACAAAATTAATCTCGAGAAGTTCAGGAAGAAAGCAGAGCGGTTCGGCCGGGATCCTGCAGAAGTAACCCAAGACTCCCTTCGGGCTGAATTCAATCCTCTTCATACTTGGGTCGAGTATATCAACCGTCTTTGTGCTATGCCTGTAGGGCTTCTGTCTATGGCTTTGATGGCTGCCTCATTCTTACGAAGAAAAAGAAGCGGNATTGTTTGCCTGATGAGCATCTCGGCATTTTTACTTGTTCTCATCAACGCGGAGCTGGGGCGCAGGGTTGTGCTGAGTGGATTGAAGCCAGGGATGATCACGCTTCATGTGGGTCTTGCGATTATCCTCCTATGCGTTCTTGTTTATGTCTCGTGGAAGGGTTGTGCGTATCCGGTGCGAAGGGTTCTTACAGGAGTGAAAGGAAAAGTGGTCTGGATACTAGGGATTGTTGTTTTTGCTCTGACAGTAGCAGAGGGGGTGCTGGGGGCGCAGGTCAGGGAGCTAACCGACGAACTGGCTAAGAACGCGGGATCTGATGAGCGAGCTCTGTGGACGCGGGAGCTTGAAAAATCCGGAGTCTATCTTGTACACAGAAGTTTTTCGTGGCTAATTGTAGTCGGAACTGCGGCACTTCTGATTTTGCTCAGGAAAACTTCCGGGGGGATATGGTGGCCGGATAAGATGATTGGGTTCCTTGTAGGTTCCCTTCTCGTAATGGGCGTGTTGCTTGCTCATGTGGGAGTATTGCCAGTTGTGCAGGTTCTGCATGTTGGAGCTGCGGCTCTCCTTGTTTCGGTCCTGTTTTTTTGGGTGCTGGCAACGCGCTTCCGGGACGCTTAGAAATTTCTCCGAATGCCTGTTGTCCCCTCAGAAAACCCCGCGAGGAGGACCTTCATTCTGGATAATCTGCGGGCTTGGCCGGGTGGTTGCTTGGAGACGTTGGCGATGACCTTCGTAGTGCTGATCGCAGTGCGTGTCTTTGAGGCAGATGCCTGGCAGAAGGCTACTCTTGTTGCGGCCTCAAGTTGCGGGCTTCTCCTCAGTCTTTTTCCGGTTCAGCTCGTCCGCAGGACCGGGATCTCGGTCAACTTAGGAACTGCCTTGCTCTGGATCATCTCAGCTGGTGGTCTGGCAGTTGCTGTAATTGGTGGGGGCTCTTTTATGGTTTTTCTGCCCGCCATGGTAGTCGCGTTACTCTGCATTACGCTGAGTATTCCTCTGATGTCTCAAATTTACCGGAAACATTATCCCGACCGGTCGAGGGGACGGCTTTTTGCGTCGACTGCTGTAGTGAGAAAGGCCTCGGCTTTGATCGTGGCCCTTGTTTTTGGGAAAGTTCTGGAAAACGACTTAGATAATTTCAGGCTGATCCTCCTCATCTATGCGATCTGTTGTGTGTTGATGGCAAGCTGCGTTCTGGCGATTAAGCCTGTCTATCTGCGAAGATCGAATCAGGTCAGGCTGTTTGGTGCTCTCGAGCATCTGCGTAAAGATCGGGTCTTCCGGTCCTTGCTGACCTCATGGATGATTCTCGGCTTCGGCAACCTCCTTTGCTGGTCAATCTTTGTAGAGTATGTCTCTAATCCTGATTACGGATATGAACTTACGGAGTTCACAATCGCTTTCATAACTGGGTCACTACCGGAGATCATGTTTCTCCTTACCGTGGTGATATGGGGTATTGTTTTTGATCGGGTGAATTTTTTCCTCGTACGCATGATTTTGAATGCGTTCTTCATGGGCGGAGTTCTATTCTACTTCTTCGGGCAAGGAATGTGGGCCCTTTGCATTGGGATCTCACTGCACGGTATTGGCCGTGCAGGCGGGAATATCGCGTGGAGTTTGTGGGTTACCAAGTTTGCCAAAGCGGATCAAGTTGCCGAATACATGAGCGTCCACACCTTCATGTGCGGGGTCAGAGGTGTGATCGCGCCTTTCGTGGCCTTTCCTGTGATCGCATTGCTGGGGCCTCGAGTGATAGGTGGGGCAGGATTTATTCTGATCATGATAGCAACCCTTATGATCTGGCCTCATCTCCGAGGAAAAACACCAGTAGGTGTGAGCGGATCATGAGAGCTCGCCTTCATATTCGAGCGGGGAGCCCATCAATGAAGTTCGAGAACTTCCGCTGGGCTGACTGTCGAAAGGCTGTGAGCTTCTCCAACGGGTGCGCAGGTTAGCTTTCCTCCCGTACAGTTGATTCCAGAAAGAAGCTCCGGTCGATTGCGACATGCAGTCTGAAGATCGCTATTAGCTAGAAGCGAAATCCAGCGTGTCGTGACGTTGTTCAGGGCCTGAGTCGCTGTCCGAGAGTAGGCGCCGGGCATATTGGTGACACAGTAATGAAGAACCTCCTCCTCAAAGTAGGTTGGATTATCGTGACTGGTGGGGCGGCTTGTCTCCGAGCAGCCGCCCTGATCGATTGCGATGTCGACAAAGACGCTGCCAGGTGCCATTTGCCTCAGCATTTCCCGTGTCATCAGTTTTGGAGCTGCCGCTCCGGGAATGAGGACGGCTCCAATGATGAGATCAATCCGGGGCAGGAGTGATGCAATATTAGCTTCCGTTGAATACAGGGTATGCGCTTCCTGCAGGGTGATATCCAGAAAGCGCATCCGCTCGACGTCCACTTCAACGATGGTCACATCTGCGCCAATGCCGGTCGCTACCCGGGCAGCGTTAACGCCAGCTGTGCCGCCGCCAATAACCATAACCCGGCCCGGAGCGACGCCTGGAACGCCCCCGAGAAGGATACCACGACCGCCGCGGTGGTTTGCGAGATGGTAGGAGCCAAATATGGCAGCCATGCGGCCGGCTAATTCGCTCATGGGTTCAAGAAGTGGGAGCCGCCCGCCGACTTCGAGGGTTTCGTAGGCAATTGCGGTGCAGCCAGTCGCGGTAAGGGTCTCGGTCAGAGACTTATCAGCAGCTAAATGCAGATATGTGAAAAGCGTATGTTCAGGACCAAGCATTTGAACCTCAAAGGGTTGAGGCTCCTTTACCTTAACGATGAGCTGGGCTTCCTCGAAGACAGCTTCTGCCGTAGGTAATACCTCGACGCCAGCTAGTTGGTATTCTTTGTCTAGATAGCTGGAATTGGCGCCTGCGCCTTTCTCGATGACTACCCGATGCCCTTGTTTGACTAATTCTCCCGCAGAAGCCGGAATCATGCCCACACGGTGCTCCTGAGGCTTCACTTCCCTGAGTATCCCAATATTCATGACGACATAGTAAACCAAGTTGCCTGTTCTCTCTACCCCCGACTTGCAGCTTCTCTGTAATTGGGCATATACTATGGGCGCCGCGAGAAAAGCCAGCTTAGCTTCAATTGGTAGAGCTCTCGATTTGTAATCGAGTGGTTGTCGGTTCGAGTCCGACAGCTGGCTCCATTGCAACGCTTCTGGAGCGTCGGGAAATGAGTAGGTGTGGTCATTGGGCTTCTTTGCTAGTGGAAGTCATGACTTTGGGTTTCCAGTGAAAGCCCGAGAGGGAGATGTTCTACGGATGTCGTGTAAAGAGTATGAGAATCACCTTCTCCGACCTGCATTCTGCCGTGACAGAGGAGAAATTTTTCGGTGGTGATAACGAGGCGGTAATTCAGGAAAGTAGAACGAGGAATAAAAAGGTTTGCAGTTCCCGTCTCGTCTTCAAGAGAGATGAAGCAGTGTCCTTTTGCGGTGCTGGGTCTTTGGCGGCAGATTACAAGTCCAACGCAGCTGACATGCTGGCCGTGTGGTATGAATTTGAAATCGCGGGCTTTGGCGAGTGCAGAGGGGTTGATAGACGTGCTGTGGCTTCCTCTACGGGAAGGGCTTTCCGTGTTCTTGAATTCATGTGTCCAAGCTTCGCGTAGCAGAGCCATGGGGTGTGGCCCTGTAGTGTATCCCTGAGAATGGTAATCTGCGGTGAGTTTTTCCAAATCATTCATGGGAAGAAGAGGGCAGTTCATTTCACGTGCTGCTGCTTCGGAGTTGTTTAAATGGAGATCGTTGCACCGGTTGAGAAGATCATCTTCTGGAAGAGTTTCTCCCTGCCAGAGGGCATCCCGGCGGTGAGCAACTCCTCGCAGGTCATCTAAAGATCCTGCGGCAGCAAGGAGGCGGCGTTCTTTTTTGTTGGGTTGAACACGACGGAGGAAATCAGCTAGATCAATGAACTGGTTGTGGGATCGGGTTTCCAGGAGCTCAGAGATGGTGGAGCTGGAGATGTTCTTAAGGTGTTGAAGGCCTAGTCTGAGAGTTTTGTCATCAACGACAGATGTTTCGAGAGAGGAGTGTATCACAGATACCGGTTTGATATTAATACCGCGTCGACGTGCATCGTGTAAAAGGCTGGCGACTGGATAGAAGCCCATTGGCTGGTTGTTAAGGAGGCCGGCGAAGAACTCAGCAGAATGGTGAGTTTTCAGCCAGCAGGAAGCATAAGCGAGGAGAGCAAAGGAGATAGCGTGACTCTCGGGGAATCCATAAAGAGCGAAAGAGCTGATAGAGCGAATCACCTTCTCCTGAACTTCAGGATTTACGTGACGGTCGGACATGCGTGAACGTA
Organism: Roseibacillus sp.; assembly: GCA_002686085.1. Taxonomy (GTDB): domain Bacteria; phylum Verrucomicrobiota; class Verrucomicrobiia; order Verrucomicrobiales; family Akkermansiaceae; genus Roseibacillus_B. Next base: position 64,033 of record NZAC01000007.1, read on the forward strand.
ATTTGTCCACGATGTTCTCCATTCGTTCATCCGAGCGCTTAAAAGCCATCGCACGTCGTAGTTCATCGGCTTCAGCTCCATCGAAGCCGGCGACGATCATAGCCATACGCAGAACTTGTTCCTGAAAGAGAGGAACTCCGAGGGTCCGTTCCAGAACCGGTTGGAAATCAGGGTGGATATAGTCGATGGGAGCACGGCCGTTTCGCCGGTTCAGGTAAGGGTGAACAAGTTCACCCACGATAGGTCCAGGGCGGATGAGAGCAATTTCGACGACGAGGTCGTAAAACTCCCGGGGTTGCATGATCGGAAGAGTTGCCATTTGGGCCCGAGATTCGACTTGAAAAGTGCCAACGGTATCTGCACGGCAAAGCAGATCGAAGGTGGCAGTGTCATCATGGGGAATGTGCGCCAAATCAATGGATTTCCCCCTCTGGCGACAGATCCTAAGGCTGTCCTCCATGGCTGCGAGCATGCCAAGACCAAGCAGGTCTACTTTGACAATCCCAAGCTCTTCGCAGTCATCCTTATCCCACTGTACGATAGTGCGGTTTGGCATGGACGCGGGTTGCAGAGGAACGATGGAGTCGAGTCCGGTGTCACAGATAATCATTCCCCCAGAGTGCTGCCCAAGATGTCGAGGGAATGATAAAATCTCGTGATAAAGGTGCATGAGAGGCCTGAAGCGGGGGTGATCCTGAGAGAGTCCCGATTGACTCAGGGTTTTTCTCAGTTGCCCGAGATCTCTCATGGGGAACATTTGGCCGTCTGGAATTTCCTCTGCTTCAGGAGCTGTAGTGCACTTTTTACCAGCGTCTGGAGGAGGGTTGGTTCTATCGCCGGTAGTATCAGGCGAATGGGGCGAGGATATCAGAGACGAGAAACGTGTAGCGATTGAATCGGGGAGCCCAAGGACCTTTGATATTTCCCGAAATGCAGATTTTGGGCGATAGGTGATCACGTTAGCGGTCATCGCGGCTCCTCGTGGAGCGTATTTCTGAAACACGTGCTGTATGACCGCCTCACGTCGTTCTCCCGAAGGAAAGTCAATATCGATATCTGGCCACGACCGTCTATTTTCGGACAAGAATCGCTCAAAGAGGAGGCCGCCACCAACGGGATCGCAAGCTGTAATCCCCAGACAATAACACACCGCTGAGTTGGCAGCAGAGCCACGACCCTGACAGAGTATTCCCTGAGACTTTGCAAATTCTACGATCTCCCAGACGATCAGGAAATACCCGGAAAATTGGAGACGAATGATCAAGGATAGCTCGTGCTCGAGTTGCTGGAGGACCTTTATTCCAATTTTGCCATAGCGGTCTCGCGCTCCACGAAAAGTCAGTTTTCGCAGAAGCCTGGCCTCCTCCTCGAGTGTCAGGCTTTTCCCGTTTTCATGGTAGGAGGGGAACTGGTATTCCAGGTCATCGAGGGTGAATGCGAGACGCTCAGACAAAATTTCAGTATTGATAAGAGCTTGCTGCTGATCGCCAAACAACGCGGACATCTGATCTGGAGATTTAAGATATCTCTCAGAATTCGAAGCGAGTAAGGTTCCTGCGTCATCCAGAGTCGTATGATGACGCAGGCATGTGAAGCAGTCTGCAAGTAGGCGGCATCGTCGATGAGAAAATAGAGGAGCATTGGATGCCAACAGAGGAATTTTGAGGGATTGAGCAAGGTCTATGAGCAGTCGGTTTATTCGATCGGTGCTTCTGTTGTGATGACGGGTGAGAGTGATGTAGACATTCTGCTTTCCGAAGGTTCGACCAAGCATCAGGGCGACCCTCAAAAGGGTTTTTCTGTCCAAAGAGGGCAAAGACTCAGGAGTCAGAAGCGCAATTATTCCTTCCGTGTGAGATGGAAAGAAAACAGAAGTCTCTGAATTATTGGATAATGCGTCTGGGGAAAATACTTCGGAACAACAATGTATCTCTGTCAGAAGATGGCACAGGTTCTGGTATCCTTTAGTGCTGTCGACCAGAACGGGTATTTCCAGAGGCGAACCTCCCGGGCATCTTCCCGGTAGCTCGACGGTCGCTCCTACGAGTGCACGAATCCCATGCCTTCGTGCGGCCAGATGAGCTTGGACGGATCCGTACACCCCCATGTGGTCCAGAATGGCAATGGATTTGTAGTTGAGTTCAGCTGCACGCTGAATGAGATCCTGTGGATGGCTCGCGCCCCGAAGGAAGGAAAAAGAGGATCTCGCATAGAGTTCAGTAAACAAATTTGGGGAAGGGTTAAGCGGTCACGCTCTGGAGTAATTTATGAAAAACAGGAGTCATTGGTAAATGCCTTCAAGGACCCAGTTGTCGGGCGGGTGGTAGGCAATGCGCAGGAGTGCATTGCTGGTTAGTTGAATGTCCCACTCAACTTGCTGCCAGCGCTCCTCAGGATCCCACCAGTGTCCGGAGATAGGAAAAGGCCCGTTTGATTTCGTGACAGGCCCGCAGTATGGGCCGCTCAGTAGTGCAAGAGGTCTGGGAAAGCGGCCTTCCGGATCGGATGCAACATGAATGGGAAGTGTTGGTCTGAACCGGCTTAGCGGTAAGGATGTGCTGTTTTGAATACGTCTGTAATGTGGTGATAAGGTGCATTCGTTTTGTTCTCTTTTAACGGCGAGCTTTTCGCTGCAAAGAGCACCTTTCATCTGGAAGGAATCGGGGCGGTGAGTATCGAGAAGGAACGGTGTTCCCAGACGCCCGGGTCCCAGAAGGGCATTGATTCGCCCAAGGGTATTCATGAATCTACGGGAGTTTTTGAGAGACCGCTTGAAAAGATGATATTGTTTTTCTTCGTGGCTGGCCGAGGTCAGGTGAAGAGACCAGCCAGTTGCTGGAGCTGGAGCATGAATCGTGCTCAAGTGAGTCTGGATAACCCTTAATAGCAGAGATGAGTCGCAGGTTGGTTCGGGAAGTTCGATTTTGTGCGCATACAGGTCTCCATCGTCAAACGTCAGAGTGATTCTAAGAGAAGAAGCGGCCCGCTGAGAGGATTGCAGCCGTGAGCAGAGGGTCCTTAAACCTCGGTGGAGAGCGAAGAGCAGTGGCTCCATCGTTTCGATAGGATACTCAAGTTGCTGGCTGAGATTAAATCGTTCTGGAGGGCGGTGAAGCCGCAGTAGTCGGTGATGTTTTCCATGGAGAACGTCATGAGCTATCTTCGCTTCGGGGCCGAGTCTCTCTGCGAGGCCCTGCCGCGGCAGGCTGGCAAGCTGGCCCAGAGTTTCGATGCCCCAGAGTGAAAGAAGTTCCGCCTCCAGAGTAATCTCAGTTGATACGCAGTTAAGAGAGTGAACGGGTTGAGAGTCGATATGTTGAATTGCGAAAGTGGGGTGTTGTGCCATGCAGAAGATGGGATCTGCATTAAATCGGAGAGTATGACGCAGGGCAGGAGATTGTCCTGCGAGAATGGAAAGGTCTGGAGTTCTGGCCAGAGCGACATCGAGGGGAAGGCGGAGGGGTGTGGCCTTACGCAGGGCCTGTTCGACCCATTCTCCCGGGAATTTCATGGCGTGTGGAATCGACATCAGGTCCAGGATAAAGACGCCCATAGCGGTCTCTTCAAAGTCAGATCCTAGAGAAGCGAGGTATTCACGAAGAGCATCCTGGTGCAGGCATTCGTCTGCAGGATTTGAGGAAATAAGATTAAGGTGAGGACAGCGTGCTAGGGCCTTGGTAGGGGAAAGTCCCTGGGTGACACGGCATCGAGCCGCCTCATGATTTACTGCAAGAATGACTGGTTTTGCAGTAGTAGAAGGGGTTGAGGTATCTGAATCGGGTGCGCAGCAAACAAGGGCAACGGGTCCAGAAATAAGGTCCGGCCTATCCCGGAGAAGGATAGCTAGAGAGAACAGTGGAACTTGAAAAGAAGCGTACAATGGGAGAGCTTTTTTGGTGGATGAGCGAAGAGAGTAGAGGCGGGCAGCCTTTTTCTTTGCTTTAAGCGTGGACCTTCCCCGGAGTCTTTTCCGTTCAGGGGGAAGAAAGAATTTCCTCACGCATTATGAAGAGCCATTTTCTGATGGGAGTAGGTAGGCTTCAGTTCATGACGATCTTTTTTCAGGGCGGACAATGTAAAAGAGGAGTCCAGGCAAATTTGGAGCGCAGCGCAGGGAATGAGATGATGAGGTGTGAAGATGAGGACAGAGGTGTTAGCTCTCCGAGCTAGATTACGTAAGCGATACCAGGATGACCTAGGGATGAGATGAAGTTCCTTCAGAGGAGTTAGCAGCAGGTCAAGAACAAGAAGTGGCAGGTTTTCGTCACGGAGAAGAAGGTCACAGCAGCGCAGAGACTCCTTGCTGTCATGACAGCGAATCCAGAGAAGGCGGGAGCATGAATCTGCATCGTAGGAACCGGGATCAAATGAGTTTCTCCCATCGATGAGTGCGATCGGATCGTCGAATAGAAGAGGTGAAGTGCAGGAGTCGTTCTTTTCGTGTGCGTGTTCAGAGTCTGCTCTTAGAATTTCTGCGAGAATAAGAGAGAGACCGGAGCATGGACTGGCAGGGGTTAATTCAGACAGGGCTCCGGATGGAAAAGGTGGAAGATGCGCGGAAGAGGAACTGGAGGAAGAAGGAGTTCTTACCTCGTGGGCCATGGGGAATTGCTCCCTCATCTGCTTGCGCAGAACGCTCAGTGAGGATGCCCTGCACGAGGTAATGCCGTTATTAAGGGGAGGGCTATGCATGTTCAAAAGAACACTACTATGAGAGCGGATTGACAAGTAGAAATCTTAAAATCCTAAATCGGGATGAGTTTTTCGAAGTTCGGTTTTTCCGTCAGCTTAGCCTTCACCTTTTTGACTAAGTGAATCGGAATGAGGTGTGGACTAACTGTGAATAAGTAAGAGCGCGTACCGTTGACATGTTGATAGTCGCTAAATACAAAAAATCTGATGGGTATTCGTGTAAGGCCAATAGGGGAGATGAAGTCCCAGCCTGATCCCTCTGAGCGTGTAAAGTGCTGGAAATGTGAGACTTGGTTCATGATGGACAGGTCTGCATCTCGCTCTTCCTGTCCGAATTGCGGAAGTCAGGTGGCCCTCCATCGACTCAAGATGCCGATGATGCCGAGCGGAAAGGAAGCGGTAGATCCAGAGCTGCTGCCTTCCTCAAAAAGACAAGGGTTGGTGAGATTGCCCGGAGAGGCTGGCACAGATCCGCTGGAAAGAGGCGTGGCTTCTGGGTCGAAGTTGGATGGAGAAGAAATTCGGAGGATGTTTGTAGAAGCTGATCCTCGTCGGGAGGGTGGGCTGGCTGGCAGGGAAATGCTCGAGGGAATCTCTCCCAAGGTCCTGATTGCAGTGGTAGGAGTGGCAGCGCTGATTTTGCTGGTACTAATCTTTTTGATCGAGAGATAGGGTCCCGTGGTAGACTTTATTCTGGCTTCCGGATCTCCGAGAAGAAAGGACCTGCTTCTGAGTGAGAACTACCAGTTCAGAGTGGTGCCGGCCGGAATCGAGGAGTGGCCCCCAGGCAAATTTCCTTTCCATCAGCTATGCGAGGAGAATGCGGTGCTGAAAGCAGGAGAGGTATCAGCAAAGTATCCGGAAGCGGTTGTTCTGGGCGCAGATACACTTGTAGGCTTGGAGGGAGAGGTCATGGGGAAGCCAGGTAGCTTAAGCGAAGCCGTATCCATGTTGGAGAGGTTATCAGGGCGAGAACATGAAGTATGCACAGGGGTATGTCTTCGTTGTGGAGGGGAAAAGTATTCCTTTTTTGAAGTGAGTCGGGTGCGTTTCAAAGATCTGGATAGCTTTCTCATCGAGGACTATCTCGGGAGGGTCAATGTGCTGGATAAGGCTGGTGCTTATGCAGTTCAGGAGCACGGAGAGATGTTGGTGGATCATCTGGAAGGAGCCTATGATAATGTCGTAGGGTTGCCTGTAAGCGAGGTTTCAAAAGGGTTGGCGCGGTTTGGGGTGCTTCCGGGAATGTCCTAGGAAGCGAGTGGTGCTCGCTTTTCAGGGGGGTAATACAACTGAATGAAGTTGGGAATTGGTTAAAGGCTAAGATTATGGGAGATATTGGTTGTGAGCGCGGTTTTGAGGTATCCCCTGATTTTGAATCCGAGGGCGCGTAGTGAGCGGGCGCAGCGAGCCCGGCGGTTCGTGATGGAGAATGCGACGCGGTTTGCCATTTACGCTACCAATACTGCCCAGGAGTCAGCAGAGCTTGCTCGACGATTCTCTGAAGAGGGAGAAGAAGTGGTGGTAGCAGCAGGGGGAGATGGAACACTTAATGCGGTGGTCAGGGGATTGATCGGAACAGAGACGGTGTTAGGAATCCTGCCAACGGGGACGATGAATGTTTTTGCGCGCGAGCTGAACATTCCCTTTGGGCATCTCGCGGGTGCCTTGGAGGTTATTGATGGGGGTCATGTCAAGGAAGTAGACCTATTTGAGGCAGAGGGGACGCCATTCGTCCAGATGGCTGGAGTTGGCTTTGATGCTCAGGTCATCGAAGAGACTACGACAGAATCCAAGCGCCTCCTGGGTCCACTAGCTTATATTCTTTCGGCTGTAAGGGTTCTTGGTTCCGAGCCTCCCCGTATGAAGGTTCACTTTGACGAGGGGTTTACGGTCGAGGGTGCGTGCGTCCTTCTCGGTAATGGAGCCCTCTACGGAGGCCAGTTGCGCCTTTTCGGCAAGGCAGACAATGCTGATGACCTGCTCGATGTTCTCGTCTACAAGAAGGCTGGTTATACGGCTGCTCTCGGATCCCTAGGTAGCCTCGCCCGCGGTGGGTTTGAAACTGATGGGAAAGCAGTTGAGTATTATCAGACCTCTGGTCTAACCGTTGAATCTGATCGGGAAGTTCCGGTTGAGGTGGATGGAGAGCTTTGGGGCCGGGCGGAACGAGTAGAGTTTAAGGCGATGACTGAGAAATTACGGGTTCTGGCTCCTACGGAGCGGGGAAAGAACTGGTGGGAGCAGGTTTTGGCAAATCTTAATCCAGGCGGAAGTTGAAGGACTGTAAATAAGCCTTTCCCTTCGAGGGGGAAGTTCCAGAATCATGACGCAGTGAAGTCCCGGTTAGATGATCTCTTTGATTTCGCGTGCAGCGAGGTGAGGGAAGAGGACTTTCGGGTCTTTTGCCCCAAGGACCCGGGAGATATGAGCTACGTTGCTTTATGTGCGGGTGTATTAGCGAACAAGCAAATCCCTGAGAATGTAGACCCGGAGTGGTTTGAAATTTTTGGTATCGCCCAGCGGGGATCCCCGGAGCAGGCATCCCACGCCGATCGCTTTCTCCAGTTTAAACTTTTTTGTGGAGCAGTGGCCGCAAAGTTTCTTCTGGTCGAGCCTGGCCTCGATACGGTTGTGATCGTAAACTATGTTTGTTGTTCCCTCGTGCAGTCTGCCCGGGCTATCGGAAATCGGGAGCTTTCCCAGATTCTGCTGGAGGTCTTTCCCGCTCTCGCCAAGGAGATGGAAGATTATCGTGCTCCAAGTGGATGGGTAGTTCAGGAATATCCATTTTGCCTCCTTTCAGGGATGCTAATGGCGGAAGATCTGGCGGATCACGACAGGGCGGGAGATCTGGCGGGCCAATTGCTCAAGGCAGAGGAGCAGGTGCGGGAAGAAAGTTTTTTTCCAGGGCATGAGTTTCTTCTGGGTCTCACAAATTATGATTCTCTGCATCTGGACTGGCTTGCATTGGCGAGTTCATTGGTGAATCCGGCAAAAGATGCGAACATCATGGCGGTGAAGTCGAAGCTTGAGAAGGTGGAGAAGTGGAGGTCAGAGAAGGGTGCCTGATTCGACCTGGCGGGACGGATCATTCCCTCGAGTCGGTTGAATTGGCAATTACCCGCCGGCCGCGAGGCGTATGACTTCAACCCGGGATCCTTCCAGCAAGATACTGGAAGCGTAGTCGTGGTGGGTCAGCGCCCGTCCATCGAGTTCAGTGACGATGGGTTCGTTTTTCATATTAAGAACGGTCAGGAGGTCGCTAATAGTCGATCCCTCCCGAATCTCATGAGTCTCTCCGTTTAGTATGATTGTCATCGTTCAGGAGTTAGCCGGAGCGAGGATCTCGCGGTCCCAGTCCTTCCAGACAGGGTCGAATCCTTGGCTGACGAGTTGATCTGCCACTGTGGATACGGAGCGGTCGTCATCGATCTCGAATTGGGGAGTAGCTTTGGTAGTACAGCCACTAATGGCTCTCTCGTCAGGATCGATCTCTACCCGGCGACCTTTGATTGTCCTGTGAAGGTCGTTAGACCCTACTCCGGTGTAGCCTCCTGGTTCGGTATGTGAGCCAGCCGATACATGAGTGACTCCCAGAGAGAAGAGATGATCACGAAGAATTGCGGGTTCTCTAGTGGATAGCACGATATGTACCTGCGGAAATGTTAAGCGGAATGCGCAGATCAGCTGGACGAGGTGACGATCGCTAAGAGTAAGATTGGGATCCAGTTCGTGCCTGTGGTTTCCCGCATGAGGTCGCATTCTTGGGAACGAAATGGAGAATTGAGCCTTCCAGCATGTGCGATAGAGGTATTCAAGGTGTGTGGCGAGGGCGAGGGCTTCAGTTCGCCAGTCGGCTAACCCGAAAAGCGCACCGATACCGATGCGGCGGAAGCCGCCCGCATACGCCCGCTCCGGACAATCTAAACGCCAATCAAATTTTTTCTTTGGTCCGGAAGTGTGCAGCTTTTCATAGGTATCTCGATGGTAGGTTTCTTGATAGACGATTAATCCCTCTGCCCCGCAGGAGACCAGTTCGGCGTATTGAGAGTCCTTCATTGGGCCGACTTCGATTCCCAGGGTAGGAATCGAAGGAGAGAGAATTCTGAGGCAGTCTTGAAGATAGCCTTCGGAGACAAATTTAGGATGTTCACCGGCAACAAGGAGTAGATTGCGGAAGCCGAGTGAGTGGAGGTGAGCGGCCTCGGCAGCAACCTGATCCAGTTCAAGGGTAGTTCGGAGAATCGGGTTGTCGCGGGAAAAGCCGCAGTAAGTACAGTTATTCACGCACTCGTTCGAAAGATAGAGCGGGGCAAAAAGGCGCATCGTTTTTCCAAACTGACGCTTGGAGAGTCCTGAGCTTTGTCTGGCCATGGACTCAAGCTTTCCGGAAGACACAGGCTCAAGCATCGACGCGAAGCGCCGCATCAGTGGAGAGTAACTTCGGCTCTGGTCTGCGAAAAACGCTGAGAAGCTCACGGGAATGAGTGGTCTAATTTGCGGAGCGTAATGTCAAAGGTGAAAACGGAGGGGGCACGATCGGCCTGTGTGTAAGGAGTCAGACTGTATTGGGCCTGATAGTCTGAAGAGGTCTCAGGATAAGGTGCTTCTGGAGAGCAAATTCTCAACAAAATGAGAGTTCCTATTTTAGGCAGGAATCATTGAGCGCTTGAACATTTGGAGTAGGGCCTCAGATTATGGAAAACATGAAGGGGGCGGAGACCATTGAATGCCGGGCCACGAAGTGGTTTTACCTGAGGGTCTGGGCCATGGTCATCATGTTCGGAGTCTTCCTTGTCTTGTTCCTGAAGGACTGGAAGGTCGGGTGGCCCACAAAAAATGAGGTCTACTATACCTATAAAGCGTTCGAGGAGGCTGAAGAGCTGTTTAATGGGCGTGAGTGGAGTGCGGAAGAGTGGGAGAGCGAGACGGGTAAGCGAGAGATTTTTCCAGAGGGTGATGTAGTTTTGCCTGCGCACGTTGATAGGAAAGCAAGATGGCCTCTTCAGTTATGTGGCTACGAGGGCTACCGTATTTCTGTAGTCGAGGAGGGCAATAAGACAATTCCTCCGATGTGGGCCAGCTATACTGATGAGCGAGGTTGGAGTTCCGCTATTCCGGAGAAAAGTTATGATGCGAAGAAGATCCAAGAGCAACTTTACTATGGCGTTGGTAGTGGGGTGCTTTTGTGTGGTGCGCTATTTTTTCTGGTAAGGAATTCCCGCCGCTCAATGAAGGTAGACGGCGAGGCGTTTTATGCTCCGAGTGGAGAGAGGGTTCCCTTTGGGGCAATCCGCCGGATTGATGTCCGCAAGTGGCGGACAAAGGGGTTGGCCTACCTTTTCTTTGAGGATGCGTCTCTTTCTGCTAAGTCGAAGGGTGGAACGCTCAAAAAGTCCAAGGTTGACGGTATGGTATACGGGCAATTCAGAAAGGAGAATGGGGCCCCGGCGGAGGCGCTATTCCAGCGAATCCTCCAAAATTTCAAGGGGGAGCTTGTTGAGCTCGTTGAGGATGAGTCTGAAAGCAACAGGGAAAATGTGGACAACTCTGGTCCAGATCACCAGGTTGAGGAAGTCCCTACCCAAGAGTGATTTTTCGGGGTTGCCAATTGGCGTGCGGAGAGATAATTCAAGTGTAGCGAATAAACGCTAAAGAGACATGTCAGAATCAAGCGAAGAGAAGGTCAAGGGTATCATCGTAGAGCAACTTGGAGTAAGCGCCGACAAAGTGACGCGTGAGGCAAAAGTGGTGGAGGACCTCGGAGCAGATTCCCTAGATGCGGTCGAACTGGTAATGGCTGTTGAAGAGGAGTTTGGAGTCGAAGTGCCGGATGATGAGGCCGAAGGGCTGACTACCGTTGGGGCAATCATTGATTACGTGGAGAAGGCCAGTTCCTGAAGAGGATCCCGAACGTAACATCCCAGTGTGCAGGGCGGGTCCAAGGGCCTGCCCTTTTCGTTATCGCATCTGGGGGGGAATTACTGATGGAGCAACCAAATAATGTATTCACCGGATGATATTCAATACGCGCTGGAGACAACCCGCGTCATATACGAACCCGATCGACGCATTGATACCTTTGGTGACACCCGGTTCGAGTTCCTACTCCTGAGTGAGTTGATGGATTCGGTGGGAAAAGTTCGGATTCGCTCTGGAGAGGTAGAAGCGAACAAGCCGACCATCATTAAGCCGGAGGCCTACAGTGGCATTGAGTTCGAGGGGTTTAGCGACGAGGCTGATCGTTTTCATGAGTGGCTGGAGGCTCAAGGGGCGAAAATCGCCATGGTGAATTACCAGTTTAAACGAGGAGAAGTTAGAGAAGAGTTGCTCCACGATTCGATGGAAGTAGTCCGGGAGCGTGTTCTCGAGGATGCTCGCAAAGTGGGTAATCCCATGCAGGTTGTTATTGAGGGGGTGGACGATGCGTGGGAGATCAGCCTTTTGCGGTTTATCTTTGAGATAGTGGACAAGAGCTCAGAAATCAATGCATTCGATTTTAAGCGGAAAGGCCTGCTCTAGTTTCTCTAGTTGCTCTCTTGCCGAGTTGGCGAGTTTGAGCTGTAGAAAAGGGGCTTGGCAGGTGTGTGAGTGCGGGTGACCCTTTTAGGATATGATGGCAATCATCAAGGTCATTGCAGCAGTGGTCGTCATGGCGGTCCTCGCGGCGACCTTTTTCCTCGTTGAGCGACTGAGAGAAGAGAGTGCGGAACCCCAACTTGGCGTGATCCCGGAGATTTCATCAGGTGCGACGCTCGTAAAGCCCGGCGAAATTGCGTTTGAACGAGCAAGGGAGCTGCTCGCAACAGGTCAGTTTGCAGAGGCTCGTGAGAAGCTCGAATTCCTGGTAGGAGTCTATCCGTCCTCTGCGAGTGCCTCTGAGGCGCGCCGCATTCTCGGAGAGCTCAATCTTGATGACCTTTTGTCGACAGAAGTGATGGAAGGAAAGATCATGTATAAGGTGAAATCCGGCGATAATTTTACGCGGATCGCCCAGAACCACGATACGACTCTCGACTGTATCATGCACATGAACGGGTTGCAGCGGATGGATAAGCTCTTTCCTGGTGAAGAGCTCGTGCTACTTCCCTTGAATTTTAATATTAAAATTGATGTCCCGAGGAAGCTTCTGAGTCTCTATCGAGAGGGGCGCCTTCTGAAGTCCTACGAGCTGTTACATGCGAAAGCTCGCGAGGGAAGCGGAGAGCTCAGGTCAAAGATTGGGCAGAAGATAGGTCTGCTAGCTGGCGGGGGAAGCGTCTCACCGGTTAAGTTCGAGAATTATCGAAATGCGAAAAAAGTGTTAATTCTCGACCACCGTGGGCTGCAGTTGCGTGAGGTTACAACTGCTGACCAAGAAGAGGCTGGAAGGGGTTTTTTTCTCTCGGGTGCCGATATTGAGGAGCTAGCTCTTCTTTTAAGAGTTGGTAACGAGGTGGAAGTCCGCTTTGCTAAGAGGTAGTATCAGCGACGATGAACGATAGAAGTGCGCTCCCCGAACCCCTCGACTTCGAAAAGCCGATTGCCGAGCTTGAGAATGAACTGCACCAGATGCGCGAGAAGGCTCAGTCCGGCAATATGGAGCTCAATGAAGAGATCTCAGCTCTCGAGGGAAAACTGGGAGAGCTGCGGGAAGAGATTTACGACAATTTAACTCCCTGGCAGCGAGTCCAGATAGCAAGGCATACGGCACGGCCTTTCATGCTCGATTATCTTACCGAGGTGTTTGATGACTTCTGTGAATTACACGGAGACAGGTTGGTTGGTGACGACCAAGCCATGCCGGGTGGCTTTGCGATGCTGGAGGGTCGCAGGTGTGTTGTCATCGGGCACCAGAAGGGAAGGAACACGAAAGAAAATCTCCAGCGGAATTTTGGAAGTGCCCATCCTGAGGGCTACAGAAAGGCTCTGCGCCTCATGAAGATGGCGGAGAAATTTAAAATTCCCGTTATTTCAATGATTGATACTCCCGGAGCTTTTCCGGGTATTGGTGCTGAGGAACGGAATATCGCAGAGGCGATTGCACGTAATTTGAGGGAAATGATGGATTTGAAAACACCCATCGTAACGGTGGTAATCGGAGAGGGAGGTTCCGGAGGAGCTCTGGGGATAGGTGTTGCAGATCGAGTCCTCATGCTAGAGAACTCCTACTATTCGGTCATTAGCCCAGAGGGCTGTGCGGCAATCCTCTGGAAGCATCGCAAGCATGCACCCGAGGCGGCGGAGGCCATGCGCCTCACGGCAGGGGATCTTGCTGCGATGAGGCTTGTGGATGAAGTTATACCCGAGCCGGTCGGTGGAGCTCACCATGATGTTCGGGGTGCATCTCGCAGTCTGAAAGAGGTCCTTATACGCAACGTTGATGCTCTGACCGAGCTTTCGGACCAAGAGCTACTGGATGAGCGCTACGAGAAATTCCGCGTGGCCGGGCAGTGGAATGGATAGCCAAGGAGGACGCCTCCAAAGTCTTCCCCGGAGTAATCGTCCAGCTCGACTAGTTGAGCTCGCTTTCCTTGTAGGGGACTCCCTGCCGGTTCTTACTTTTTTCCCGAGATTCCTTGATGAACGACTCGCTTACAGAAGTTGACCGGTTGCTCCATGCGTGCCTGGTAAAGGTCAGAATATCCGCGATATCCTGATCCGAGATTGTGGGATTCATCGACAGGCCAGGCATCGCTCCTGGAGGCGCATATCGTTTGCCGGACACCATTATTGGGCCTTGGAGACCATGAAGAAGGACTTTGGCGAGGCGGGTAGTGTTTCCAGTGACCCAGTCGGATCCATCAAGAGGTGGGCCAAGGTTGTCCAGTCCGGCGCCATCAGCGCCGTGACATCCAATACAGGCGGCTCGTCCCATATAGAGTTTCTCACCCCTTTGGAAAGAGGCGAGGTGCTGGCCGTCGATCTTCGGCGGCTCCACTTTCCTGAGGTTTTTCTGGAGCGCTTCCTGTAGCCACTTATCGAGGCTACTATTGTTGAACCGTCCATTATTTACGCCAAGGAAGACGGCTTCACGATTCTTCAGGCCCGTGAAAGCAGCTTCTTTGACGATTGGGTTCTTCCCGTTTTTCTGGAGAGCTTCAACAAGGGCTTCGAGAGCCTTACTGGTTCCGGTGTCTGCCAGCAGGCGTGCTTTATAGATTGAGGATTCTTTGCCAGCCTTCAATGCGGCCACTGCTGGGACAAGTGCATTTTTCTCTCTCTGACTCAGCGAGAGGGCGGCCATGAGAGCTGAAGAGGAGAATTTCTCGTTACCTGACTTCAGGGCGAATGAGATGTGCTTGGCTTGGAGAAGTCCGAGGCCTTCAAGACACCAGAGTGCATGGAGGCGCCCAAGTGGCTTTCTGCTCTCGAGGACTTCGATAAGCCGCGTTTCGTCCTGTTTGCTGCCGCGCTCTACAATGAGACGTTGTGCTGTATCTCGCCACCATCCGTTGGGATGGCTGAGATAGGGGACGAGTTCACCTGCAGAGAGCTTGCTCATCCTCGGAGCTGGTCCTCTTGGCTTGTCCTTGTGGCGGATTCGGTAAATACGGCCATGGCCGCTCGCGGGCTTGTCCAGACCACGGCTCATAATCTGTTTGCGGAGGTAGGAAGTGACGTAGGTTCGGTGCTGGATAATTCCATGATACATATCGAGAATGTAGAGAGAATTATCTGGTGCGGTGTAAGCATTGACCGGCCGAAATCTCTCGTCTGTTGAGGCCAGAAACTCTTTTTCGCCAAAGGTGTGTTCGCCGACGATGGCTCCTTCTCCGTCGTTGACGCTGATCGCTTTTACCAGGTTGCCGGTAGCCTCGGTGATAAAGGCCGTGCCATAGAGATTCTCTCCAAGGCCGTTACTGCGGAAAATTGTGAGTCCGGAGGCCCCGGTTGCGTTGATGAGCTTGTAGTTCTCCGGGGAAACGGTGCCGCGCTGGTATCCACGATTTACACCCGGGGTGACCCGGATAGGCCAGACACGGTTGGAGCTGACGCGAGCAGAAATTCCAGCTTTCATCTTGGCGTTAGTGTTGCCAAAAGCGATGTTGGGAAAGGTGTAATCTCCTACCAGGAGAGTGCTATTGCTGTTGTGAAACAGTCTCCCGTAGTCGTCGCGGTCCAGACCCCACTGGCCACGAAAATGAGTTTTCTCCATTACCCACTGGCCCTGAACTTTCTTATAACGCCGATCCGATTTCGCGTTGTAGATCCAATTGTCCAACCCGAGGACAAGGCTGTTTGCCTTATGTTCGACATTTCCTCCCCGAGCATACTCCTGATCGACGACAACTCGTTTTCCGATCGGCTTAAGGCCGCTGCGTTTCTGGAAGAAAAGGCTCTCCTGATTTGCCCAGAGGATGCCGTCATCGAGCAGGTAAAGACTGCGGGGGAGAAGAAGTTTATCGAGGAAGACCACGCGCTGATCGACCGCCCCATCGCCTGTGGTGTCGGACAGTACGACGATGCGCCCCTGAGCGATGTCTTCGCCGGTTCCGTCGATGTCTGGCATGTAACCGACAAGCTCACAAATCCACATCCGTCCGTCCGAGTCGAACTTCATCATGCACGGCATGTCGACAAAGGGCTCCGCGGCGACCGGCTCGATAACAAAACCCGGAGCTAGCTCAAAGGATTTGAGAGCGTCTTCGACCTTAAGGAAAGGGGCAGGGGGGATGACATCTTCGGGAACGAAACTGGTCATATTGTGGCCCTTACGGTCTCCCTGCTGGGCGACGAGAGGTGAGGCCAGAAGGGCTAAAAGGGCAGCCCGGAATGATAGTCTAACGAAACACATGATCGGAATTATTGCATGATCCGTCGCAGGTGCCCAACGAAAATGTGCCGGAGATCATCTTGTAGAACTCTTTGTCTAAGAGAGCTCAACGGGGAAAAAAGAGTGGAAATTTTCGGATACGAGGGAACGCAAGTGCGATTCCCTTATTTCCAGAATTTTTGCCAACCCTTCCACTACGCTTAAAAGGTTTGCCGGATGATTCAGAGAGTGAGTGGCTGACGTCGCAAGGGAGTATTTCCTGTAAGGTTCGGGCGGCAGCATGTCAGGAGCGTCAGTCTCAACCATGACCCGGTCTGGAGGAATGCGCCGAAAGGCCTCGTGGACCTTCTTCTTTTCTTCCCGGAGAAAATAACCCGAGAATGAGAAGTAGCCTCCAAGTGCGGCAAGCTCGGGAACCAGTTCTGGAGATCCACCATAGGAGTGGAGGAGGAAGCCGCGCTGCGGGCGGTGATGCGTTTTCAGGATTTCGAGAAGAGTGCCCCAGGCTTTCAGGCAGTGAATGGAGATGGGAAGATTGTATTCTGAAGCAAGAGCAAGTTGCGAGATAAAGACCTTTTTCTGTTCCTCGATATTCGGTTTGTGCATCCAGCGGTCGAGTCCGCACTCGCCAATAAATACTCTGCCAGATTCACGGATAACGGTGGAGGTCATCTTCTCAAGCCAGTTGTCGCTGCGAGTGGAAACCTTCCACGGATGTAGACCAATTGAAGGGAGGATCATCCGGGGATTGGCGCGGGCTAAGGCCATCACGTGGCCCCAATCGCCTTCGCACGTTCCATTAACCACACAATGAGTGATGCCCGCGTCATGCATGGTTGATAGAATTCCTGGTAGTTCGGCAAGAAACCGGACATCATGAAGGTGGTTATGAGCGTCACACAGAGTGGTCATGGCGCTGCAGGTAGTTTTCCTGCCTCACTCAAGATGCGCGCCGCGTCGCGGTAGCTCTCGAAAGAGTGGTCAGGAAGAGCCAGCTGGTATGCTGGGGGAGGATAGTTGGAATCTGCACTGCCTGGCCGTCGGTAGCAGAGGTCGTAATGATTTTCGAGGAGGGAGGTGACGAAATCAGGCCAGGCCCCCCGTGTGATCTGCTCGTGCCACGACTGCAGTTGTGCGCGTCCGCGTAATTTCCCTAGTGGTTCGAGTGAATCAGACAAGGACTCGGGCTGCTCAAGGAAATGGCGGTAAGTTTCCAGAAGGAGAAGGACCCGCTCCTGCATCGGCAGGGTGAGCTCAATCACATTGGCGTGGGCTAGTTTCTTCCAGAGAGCAGGAGGAAGGTAGACCGTTCCAATCCGGTTTGATTCAGCTTCCAGGTAGATCGGCCGGTCGGGGCTCATCTTGCTTAGCTGGGAGTGAAGGCAGGTCTCGAATCTTCTCTGCGTGGGCTGGGGTCCAACAGATCCGAGTAAAGACCCTCGGTGGTTGGCCATCTTCTCAAGGTCAATCGTTTGCTGCCCTGCTTCTTCTAGCGCTGTTAACAGGATGGTTTTTCCCACTCCGGTCAATCCGCCGATCACGCGTAACTCTAATGAGGGGGCGGAAAGACGGCTGGCAAGATCCTCCATCACGAAACGACGGTAGGCTTTGTATCCACCTTCAAGCGTTCTTGCTCGCCAACCGATGGATCGAAGAACGGTGGCAAGCGCTGAGGAGCGTTGCCCCCCTCGCCAGCAGTAAATGAGAGGGCTCCATCCGGTGGTGATGTCGCGCAGGGGTCCGGCGAGGTGGTCTGCAATCGCCTGGCTAACGTAGCGAGCACCCAGTCTCCGCCCCTTGAAGGCGCTTTCCTTGTAGAGGATGCCAACTTCAACTCGTTGTTCGTTGGTCAGCACTGGCAGGTTTCGTGCACCTGGCAGGTGATCCTCGTCAAATTCCTGCGGTGTCCGGACATCAATGACCTCATCAAACTCAGAGAGGTCGATGGGTAGTGATACAGACTCTGACGGAGTAAGGGACATTTTCTGCAGAACGAGGGAAAGAATGGTCTTCGGACACCGAAGGCCCTCCATAATCGCAGCTCTCCAGGTCTCCTAAAGGCTGCTGTTGCTATTTGGGAAAGTCCCCCGTAATTAGGGCGAGGTGCTGGAGTCCGGCGCGAGTGAGGGATGCTCGACGACCGGTCCCGGTGAGGCGAGAGAGAGTAAAATATTCGTGTCGGGACTGGGTGGTCCTAATATAGGTGACCAGAGGTTTGGAAACTTCACGGTGACTGGGTGCGATGGTTAGAGGAAACCCCGAGGCGGTGAAGGAGATCTCCCATGAAGGGCTGGGGCGATGGTGTGCTCCGCGTCTGATCCACGGGTAGCGGTCTGCCAGTTCTAATTTCCCGCGGCGGGGACAGGTAACCTTGTAGTAGGCCGAAGTAGCACTGAGAAACTCCGGGATGGTAATCCCAGGTTCCCTTTCCTGCCTAAGGTACAGGTTGGCGATATCGAGCCCCGATAGATTCATGCCATTATGTAATCCGTGGCGGTTGTCGCTTCCGAATTTCATCTTGTGCCATGCATCAAACTGAAGGGAGATAAGGATATTCAATTCTAGGTGAAGGTGAGCTCGCTCGCGGTTGATTCCAGATCCGGTGTATCCCATCTGGCCGAGTACGTGCCCAGCAGGGATACGCTGCCCCTCCTTGACCAGAGTGGTGGACAGGTGAGCATAAAGGCTTAGAAAGGGCCCATCGCCCCAGTCGTGCTCAACGACCACGTATTTCCCGTAATTGCTTCCTCCGGAACTCTTTTGCACATACACAACGCGTCCAAGTGCGATGGAGCGAACTTTATCCAGCGGTCGGCCGGCAGAGTCTCTCTTCACTGGGCGGATATCGATACCTTCGTGAAAGCGGGTAGAAACTACTCCCTCCTTTGTCCGCCTGAGGGTTCTTACAAACCCGTAGCCTCCCCCCTGCCAGGGCTTGCTCGTCTCGCCCTCAAAGGTGCGATAAACATACATATAGAATTTTTCGGGATTGCTCTCAAAAAGTGCCCGGTTGTCGGTCGGTAGCTGCAGAGCCATGCCTTGACCGAGGCAGGGTGCACTCAGGGCACACGAGAGAACGAGAACGAGAACGAGAGCGGACAGAAAGCGGAAAGGGGCTTGGGTCACTATTTCTTTTTGATTCGCTTTTTCCATGCCCGTGGATCTTCGCCGATGCGCGGAAGGTGTTGATCGGTCAGTTTGACTTCAGCAAGCGAGATCCATTTCCAGATAACGATGAGGCCATCATTAACCGGCTTGTCGATCACAACGGCATCACGAACCTGTCCGTTGACTACGGCGAGCAGCAATTTTCCCTGGTGAGCAGTGCTGAGGGTTCGTAGCCGATTGGTAGCAGTCTTATCGAGCTGAAATACCACCCCATAGGAATTGTTGTCATCGGCGGGAAAGGATCGGAAGGCGACGATGTCCTTTGTGCTTATGGCGGCAGCTTTCTGAAAGATGACTTCCTTGCCCGCGGTCAACTGCTTGAAAACCCTTCTGTCTCCGGGTTCAGCCTGAAGGTGGAAACTGAGCTTGAGGTCCGGGGCTTTTTTCCCGGCAGCCCCGGCAAGGCCGGGTAGCAGCAGGGTAGCTGCGAATATGGCGAGGAAAGAATGCCGGGGCATGAAGTTACAAAGCAGGTCCCGCCTCGGGACTCAAGCAGAACCGGGATCGAGTCTACTTGTTTCTACGGACTCAAGCGGAGGATGGGCTGCTCCTGCACCAAAAGCTATCTTCCGAATGTTCCCGCTTATTTTCCTGCTGCTGTTCCTGGGAGGAAGCGGTAATAGACCTCAAGCATGAGCGTCGCAAGGGCTGTAACGTAGACAGGGTCGTTCCGGGCTGCGGGCCCGGGTTGGGGGGGTGCAGGCCATGATCCATCGTTATTCTGAGCTTTCAGCAGCTGGTCTCGAAACATCTCGTTGTACTGGACCCAGCTTTTCCCTCCATTGTTGATAGCGGCCTGGCTGGAATAGTAGTGTTCATAGAGGTTGCAAGGGCCTGCCTCGTAATTGAACTGGGATTTCTTATCGATGTATTTGATGCCCTTTCTGGCGTTCGAGTTGGCCGCTCCCTTGTGTTGCTGGAAGCAGAGCGTGCCAGCTCCTACGAGAGTGGAGTGTCCGTCACCGAGTGCTCGAGTTCCCTGATATCCGAACCCTCCATCAGCAGCCTGGCAAGTTTCGCAATATTTAAGCGCATCGCGAATACAACGAGTCATGTTTCTGAACTCCAGCCCTGTATGCTTGCCGGCCTTGAGAGCCTGCATCTGCCACGCGGTGATGGACATGTCTCCTCCTCGGTCGCCCGCCTCGTCATACGAATATTCCCAGCCGCCAGACTTATTCTGGTTGTCGATGATCCACTGGACGCTGGACTGTACGCTTTCCTTCAGGTTAGGAAGGTTGATGCTGAGCTGGCTGCAAAACGTATAGGCTTCGGCAAGCGCATAGGCAGCGATTGCATGAGAGTAGCACCAGTGCTTGTCCTGTAAGTTGGATGCCATACGGCCCTTGTTCTTCTGGCAGTTATCGACCAGGAAGGTTATTGCGCCAGTTACGGTGACCCCAAATTCAACCGAAAGGGGGGTCTCGCAGTGGCCGAGGTAAGCAAGGAGTACGAGTCCAGTGTAAGCAACCTTTGTCCCTCCACCCCACGAGCCGTCTCCAGCCTGTGTGTCCTTAAAATATTGCAGCGCCTTCACGACTGCTTCCTCACATTGCTCGTTCCCACCGTTTTCCTTCAAGCGTTGAAGGCGATCCTCTGGCGAGCATCGTTTACGCATTGTGGCGGGTATATTTCCAAATCCTCCACCCCCGCCATCGCCACCGTT
This sequence comes from Roseibacillus sp., assembly GCA_002686085.1. GTDB lineage: Bacteria > Verrucomicrobiota > Verrucomicrobiia > Verrucomicrobiales > Akkermansiaceae > Roseibacillus_B. The sequence goes on from NZAC01000007.1 coordinate 84,318, forward strand.
TCCCCATCCCTGACCGAAATCATCTCCGCTGCCAAAATCAAGATTTGGCTGAGCCTCTGTTTCTGGGACAGGAACGGCGGTTGGCGAAGGTGTGCTGGACGCGATCACCTTAGCCATGGAGGAGCTTGGCGCAGAGGGCTTACGCTGAATCTGGGGGTTAACCTCTTTTTGTTCCATGTTCTCCTCCTCAGGCGCGCCAGCTTGGTAGGCCACGATGGTAGGAGACTTGATGAGCAGGTTTGGCAGGAGAATAAAGAGCAGGACCAGAATCACGAGCGCCATGATGAGAAGCGCTATCACGACCGAGGTGATGACGGAGTTTCTCTTCTGAGACTGAAGACGTGCCTCTGCTTCCTGGCTAAGTTGGGCGTGAAGACTCATTCTGGTGTTGGTAACGGCTGAGGACGATAAAACCTTAGAAACTTTATGGAGGCAAGATTCGAGAAGCCCAGTGCTTGCTGGCTGCCGGTTATTCTGCGATGAGAGATTATGGATTTAAGGGTAGGAGTAGCAGGTGCGGGTGCTATGGGCCGCAACCATGCAAGAATCTACAAATTGCTCGACGGAGTGCATCTGGAGGGGGTTTACGATGTTGACTACGATCGCGCCGAGGCTGTGACGGCCGAGTTCGGCGGCAAAGCGGTAAGCTCTCTTGAGGCTCTCTCGGAGTGCTGCGAAGCAGTCAGCGTCACGGTTCCAACGGACAGACATGCTGCGATAGGCGGGCAACTTCTGCGGCAGGGGACCCATATTCTCGTGGAGAAGCCGATCGCATCCAGTGAGGAGGAGGCCGAAAAACTCGTTCAGCTTGCTGTGACTACAGGTAAAGTGCTGCAGGTAGGCCACGTAGAGCGCTTTAATCCTGTGCTCAGACATCTGGAGCGCAGGCTGGATCGCCCAAAATTTATTGAAGCCCACCGGCTTTCCCCTTTCCCAAATAGGAGTCTGGATATTGGAGTGGTGTTGGATCTTATGATCCATGACCTCGAGATCATCCTTCACCTTGTGGCCTCTCCCCTTGTTCACATCGATGCGGTTGGAGTTCCAGTGCTCACAAGTCATGAAGATATCGCCAACGCACGGTTACGCTTTGAGAATGGTTGCGTCGCTAACGTGACGGCCAGTCGGATCAGCCCGGATCGAATGCGCAAGATTCGGGTATTTCAGGAAAACTGTTACCTGTCTCTCGACTATCAGGAGCAGAACGGGAAGGTTTTCTGGACGGAATCTGGAGACATCCAGACGGCAGAGGTCAAAGTCGACCGCTCAGAGCCATTGATGGCCGAGTTAAGTGCTTTTGTCGATGCGGTGCGAGGGCACGAAGGACCGGTAGTGACTGGGTCTCAAGGTGCGGCAGCCCTGGAGACGGCCTTGCGGATTACGCGTATAATCCATGACGGGTAGTCAGCGGGTTCGGAGCAGTTTGGAGTGGATTCTGCACACCTAGCGGCCAGATGGCACTTCAAGCTCTTTGGGGAGGATATTTTAGCCGTCGTCAGGCAAAGGCTGATCGAAGGGGCAAGCCTCGGGGGCTGCAGGTTCCTCTTCGGAGCGGGAGTCCGCGGGGGAAAGGGGTTGAGAATTTACGTCGGAGTTCTCGGAGGATTCGGCAGAAGCTCCAGTCTCGGGGGCAGCTACAGGTTCCGAGGACGAGTTGAAGGATTCGTAGTATTGATTCAGGCGATCGCCCGTATCCCGTTCGATAATGCGCGCATCATAGAGAGCTCTTACTAATTCCTTTGCCTGACTAATCTGCATATCCGTGGGATTATCGGACTCGCCGAGGTTGGGAGGTGATATAATCATGTTGGGGATAATTCTTTCCGCTCCGGGGGATACACTCGGATTGAGAATAAATCGTATCGCAGCCTTCGAGTTCGAGTCAGGTCCCTTCTTGATGATCGGAGTTCTTCCCGCCATGAGAATCCGAAGGTTTTCGCTGTCAGAGAAGATGCCGAGGGTGCGGCAATGCCGGTAGTTTCGAAGGAGTCCTTTGCCGATCACCTCGGCCTGCGGATCGGGTGATGGGTTGCTTCCCGATCCCACATCTCCAAAAAGAGCCCCTTCGTCAGAGCCATGAAAGACTTCCCGGAGGATTTCGCTGGGTTCTTTGTTGAGGTCGGCCTTCGTCCTGTGGAGAAGCGCCATCGATTTGAAAAGTGAGGATGTAGCATCTGCCTCATAGGCCGACTCGAAGGAAGTGGTGGGGTGGGTGAGATCCCGTAATTCGCTGACGATCTGCTTCTCCAGCTTATGCTTGTTCCACGCCTTCAAACCAACGACTGCTATTGCCACCACAATAGCTCCGGTCACGATGTGACGAATAAGATCACCGGGTGAAATTCCCATGAAGAAAGACTAGGGTTGGTTCAGCTCCGAGGCAAGGATCCAGAGTTGCTATCGACAAGTGAGCCTTATGCGGGTCCAGGTGTTCTTCCTGCGATGAGCAGATCGCGAATCCTGCGATTTTCGTCTGCTTCAAATCGGTAGTCAGGAAGCCGTTTTTGAAGCGTCTCGAGATGGTCTCTCAAGGGAGAAAACCCGTCATCTTCACCATGTTGAGAGGCCGTGAACGCTAGGATTTGAACCCCCTCATGGAATAGTCGGCGTGCTTCGTCTGGGCGCCCTGCCAGCAAACTCAGATCCGCAGCTTCACAAAGCCAAGCTCCCGCCGAGATCAGTTGAGGAAGTCTGGCAGTTCCGGGATGATAGAGTAGGGCGACTAATTTCTGAGCTTCGGTATCAATGAGTGTTTGCAGAGGGATTCCGGTAAGTAACTCACAATGTTCTTCGAGAAATTGCTGCAGGTCAGAAATAATATCTGGCTTTTTCAATCCAGCAGCTCGCAGGCAGAATTCTACCGTGCGTTCAATTTCACGGAGAATGTAATCTTGTCTTAGCACGGGAGGTTGCGGGTGCGCTCGTAATTGGAGTGAGAGTCACTCATGCCAGATTCTCGTCATTGAGATCGCCGATCAGGTCGTTATACATTCACAAATTGATGCTAGACGCTCTGTTGGTCAAGGGCTCCAGTGTTTGGGCGTCCTCGGAAGGGTCCTGTAAAGGGGCAAAGGGGTGAGAAATGGGGTTATTGGTGGTGGAAATCCGTCTGAAGAGAGGCCTGCTGGAGAGACTCCATCGCTTGTCACTTGTAATGGTCCGGGAACCCGAGATCTTGTTCGGGTATGAGACGTCAACTTCAAGCCATTATAGCGCCTCTCTTGGTTATGGCGCCGCTCTGTACTCAAGGCGCTCCAGAGGTGGGGCCGCCTAAAGGAAGCCTAGTGATCATGGGTGGAGGAGGGCGGGAGATGGCGAACATTTTCAGGAAATTTGTGAGTCTTGCTGGAGGGGCAGAGGCGCGAATCGTGATAATCCCCACTGCGGCCTCCAGCGCGCCGGGATATAACTACGAGCGCTCCTGGGCCGCGAGTCTCGCCCGGGAAAAGATGGGAGTAGCGGAAGTCACCGTTCTTCACACTCATGATCGATCCGTTGCAGACAGCGCAGAGTTCGTAAAGCCGGTTAAGGCAGCTACCGGAATCTGGTTTGGGGGAGGAAGGCAATGGCGGCTTACCAAGGCCTACGGTGGAACCCGGGCCGAGACAGAATTCCATAAGGTGTTGAGTCGTGGAGGGGTGATTGGGGGATCGTCCGCCGGAGCGACGATTCAAGGGTCTTTTTTGGCCAGAGGCGATACCAGCGGAAATACGATTATGATTGGCGATGTGCAGCGTGGATTTGGATTTTTACGTCATACCGCGATTGATCAGCATTTGATCGCGAGAGGGCGCGAGCGGGATCTCATCAAGGTTCTGGAAGATCCGGAAAAGAAGATGCGCAAGGAGTTTGACCGTGCAGCAATGCTGGGGATCGGCATCGACGAAGATGTAGCGATCGTTGTCAGAGGCGATTATTTTGAGGTGATCGGGAAAGAGGGTGGGGAAGTTCTCGTCTATGATCCGCGAAAATGGGTCGCAAAGACCTCCGAAGAGGAAAAGTGGGAACGAATTCGAACTGGAGGAGCCTTTGACCTTAAAAGCCGAAAGATCATCGAGAGAAGAGGAGCCGGCCTCTAAAGATTTTCCGCAACCGTTGCCCGGATGTTCCATGCAATGAACTGCTTGTCTTTAATCACAGGAAAGATACTAGGCTGCTGTGGCCCGAATACTCGGGGCGATCTTCCATCCCGGCGAGAATTTCCGGGAAGAGGCATATGATTGATTGGTTAAAAGAGCACGAGGCAGCTCTCACTCTGCTCGGGCTGTTTTCTGCAGGCTCGGTCATCTTGGCTGTTTTTCTAACCCCGTGGGCGCTGTCGTTGATCAGTGCAGAGTATTTTCTTCCTGATCAGAGGAAGTGTTCCCCTCCGGGATTGTCATTTGGCAGGTGGTTGATTCTGGGGCTGAGAAATCTACTCGGGGTTGCTCTTGTTCTTGTGGGAGTGGTGCTTCTCGCTTTGCCGGGTCAGGGGTTACTCACAATTTTTGCAGGCTTGCTCCTGATGAGTTTTCCGGGGAAAAGGTCTCTCGAACTACGGTTGGTTCGCCTGCCTTTTGTTCTGAAATCCGTAAACTGGGTGCGAGCAAGACGAGGGAGGGCTCCGTTACAGCTTCCGCGTGTTCAAACGCCCCGTAGAGACATTGAGTAAATTCCATACAATACAGGTCAGTATACCCCGTTTTGAGCAGGACGGGCTGAGGTATGTAACGGTAAAGAGCAATGCACTGGGGCAGCGCGCGGACCTTTCGCTTTTTCTTCCGGACGTGGTGGAGCGCAATCTGCCTCTCGTGATTTTGTTGCATGGGATCTATAGTTCCCATTGGGGGTGGTCTTACTGCGCCGGGGCTCATCGGACTGCTGCGCGACTGATCGCGGAAGGAGAAATTCCGCCCTTGGTGCTTGCGATGCCAAGCGATGGTCTATGGGGAGATGGTTCTGGTTATTTTTCCCATCACGGGAAGGACTTCGATCGTTGGATAGTAGACGAAGTCCCTGCTGCGGCCAGGGAGGCGGGTGCGCCTGTCTCTGATTCATCACCGTGCTTTATCGCGGGGCTTAGCATGGGGGGATTCGGAGCTCTGAGTCTGGGGGCCCGGTTTGGAGGCAAGTTTCAGGCAATCTCCGCCCACTCTTCGGTGACAGACCTTCGCGAGCTGGATAAGGTCGTGGAGGAGTCTTTGGTTTCTGAGCTCTGTCGAGGGGAGGATGTAGAGGTATTACAAATGATTCTTAAGCATCGAGAAACGCTGCCTCCAACTCGCTTCGATTGCGGCCTTGATGATCGTCTCCTGGGCGCCAACCGGGAGCTACATCGTTCCTTGGAGAAGGAGGGTATAGAGCATGTTTATGAGGAGTTTTCTGGTGGGCACGAATGGTCTTACTGGGAGCGGCACTTGGTGGATACTCTGCGTTTCTTCGCTGAGCATGTTTGATAGTCCGGCTCTGGTGGGCCGCAAAAGAGGTCGTTTCGAAAGAGCGCTTGTGCAGCTACGGCTTGCCATGCCCGTTAGATCTCCTTAGAAGCCCCTCCCCATGACTAACGATTCATTGCTCAAAATTCTTCGGCGCAATGGCCGTTCCTCCAGCGCGGATCTGGCCGAACGTGCCTCATTATCCGAGGAGGCAGTAGAGACGCAGATCTCCGCATGGGAAGCAGATGGAACCGTGCTCGGATATCAGGCTGTGGTTGATCAGGCTCGAACTGGGCATGCCGCAGTGGTTGGAATTATCGAGGTGAAGCTCACTCCGGAGAGAGAGGGCGGATTTGACAGACTCGCCACTCGTATTGCCAAGTTCGATCAGGTGCTGAGCTGTTACCTGATGAGCGGTGCCTATGATCTGCTGCTAGTGTTGGAGGGGCAGGATCTCATGGAAGTTGCGAGGTTTGTCTCAGAGAAGCTGAGCACGATGGAAGGAGTGCTCTCGACTGCTACTCATTTCAGGCTGAAAACCTATAAGGAGAATGGTTTCGCCTTTGCGGGCGATGAAGATCCAGAGCGGCTGCCTGTGGCACCCTAGCGAGAATGGATTATCTTTCGAAAATATCGAGGCAGGTGGCCGCCGTGCCGCGGTCTGGGATACGAGATTTCTTCGAACTCGTGCAGGGGCGCGAGGACGTGATTTCCCTGGGGGTCGGTGAGCCGGATTACTCGGCTCCTTGGCATATCCGGGAAGCCGCAATCTACTCCCTGGAGCGAGGTAATACATCTTACACCTCCAATCTCGGGCTGATGTCCCTGAGACGAAAGATCGCAGGCTATGTGGGCGATTTTTTTGATGTCCAGTATGATCCCTCCTCCGAGATTCTGGTGACGGTAGGTGTCTCGGAAGCTCTCGATCTTGCCCTGAGAGCCCTACTTAATCCAGGGGACGAAGTGCTCTATCACGAGCCGTGTTACGTGAGTTACATGCCGGGAGTATTGCTCGCCCATGGTGTGCCTGTCGCGGTGCCGACGAGCAGGGAAGACGATTTCGCATTAAAGCCGGAAGCGCTCGCGGAAGCGCTCACGCCGAACTCACGGGTTCTGATGTTGAACTTTCCTACAAATCCTACTGGAGGAGTGGTGAGTCAGGAGGATTTGGAAGGGATTGCAAGACTTTGTATTGAACGCGATCTGATCGTTATTACCGACGAGATCTACAGTGAGCTGCGGTATGATGACAATTGCCACCAATCGATTGCGGCTCTCCCCGGGATGCGGGAGAGGACCATTCTCCTGCATGGGTTTTCGAAGGCATTTGCAATGACCGGGTTTCGGCTGGGGTATGCCTGTGCTCCAGAGCCGTTGACTGAGGCGATGATGAAGATTCATCAGTACTCGATGCTATGTGCGCCGATTACGAGTCAGGTTGCCGCTCTTGAAGCGCTTGAGAATGGAGCCTCTACGGTCGAGAGAATGCGGGCAAGTTATCATAAGAGGAGGGATTTTGTCGTGAGGCGGCTTAATGAAATCGGGCTGGAGTGCTTCTCTCCCGGGGGAGCCTTTTATGTGTTCCCTGATATTAGAAGGTTGGGGATTAGTAGTCAGGATTTCGCTATGGGGTTGCTCGAGGCTGAGAATGTGGCGGCCGTCCCGGGCGACGCATTTGGGTCCAGTGGGGAGGGGTTTCTTCGCTGCTGCTATGCCACCGCGTTTGATCAGCTTAGGGAAGCGTTGGATCGCATAGAACGTTTCGTCGACACCTTAGTAAGTCCATGAGCCTTTCAAGGTTCAGGCAGGATCGCACGCTGGCTCACGTCGTGCCGCTGGTGGCCTTCATGCTGGTTGGCGGAGGGTTGACAGCTATCACAGGTTCGCTAGATGGTCTGTTTCGTGATCATGTGTATCTGTCATGGTGGCGGCGTTTTCCGGAGCACTGGATTTATCCCTTCCAGACACTTCTGGCCGGAGTTCTTCTGGTTTTTTGGTGGCGTCACTATGAATTGCGCTGGGAGCCGCGAAAATTCCTTCTTGGAGCGTTGCTTGGTGTAGTCGGGATCGGTCTCTGGATTCTCCCCACGCAACTGTATGACTGGTGGGGAATGAAAGAAGCGGAGCCCGGCGGGTGGAAACAGGCTTTGGGAATTCTTCCACGGAGGGAAGGGTTCGACCCCAGCATATTTGAAAGTCCTGCAGCATGGTGGACTGCAACGATTTTCCGGATGTTGCGGGCGGTAATCGTAGTTTCCCTGGTAGAGGAATTGTTGTGGAGAGGGTTTCTAATGCGATTTCTGCTTAATCCGGATGGAGATTACTGGGCGAAGCCCTTTGGGGTTGCATCATGGAGAAGCTACCTCGTGGTGACAGTCCTTGTTGTGTTTATTCATGGACCGGCTGACTGGGCAGCAGCCTTTGTGTGGGGGAACTTGATGTATGGGTGTGCCGTGTGGACAAGAAGTCTTGGTGCCTGTGTGGTGATGCACGCGGTGGCGAATTTTCTTCTTGGATGGTATGCCCTCTCGTTTGGCAAGTATGGTCTCTGGTAGGGGGTAGCCCCCATGCCGGGTGACGCCAACGGTAAATCGCGGTTTTCAAGTCCCCCCAGCGGTGCCATATTAGAGCACCCGTCATTGAAGCAATCAAAGAGCGGCACTATAGATGAAGATCGGATTGGCGCAGATCAACAGTACGGTGGGCGATTTCCCGGCGAACGCAAAACGCATTGTCAGTGCCTATCGTGAGGCTCTCGATCAGGGAGCAGAAATTGTTCTCGCGCCAGAGATGGCTCTGGTGGGTTATCCGCCAAGGGATTTGGTCTTTAAGTCCGGATTTGTGGATAAGTGCTTGCAGGCATTGGATTATTTGAAGGGAGAGATCGGAGAGATCCCGCTGGTGGTGGGCTACGTGGATCACAATCAGGAGCTTGGCCCCGGTAAGCCTTTTCGCAACGCAGCGGCCTTTCTGGTGAATGGCGAGATCAGATCCCGCGTCTTCAAGACTCTTCTGCCGACCTATGATATCTTTGACGAGCGGCGCTATTTTGAGCCATCCGAGCAGTGCCAGCCCGTCGAGTGGAACGGACGCAGGATCGGGATCACGATTTGTGAAGATGTCTGGACTGAAGACTTTCTCCATCGTCCTCTCTACAAGCGGGATCCTGTCAGTGAACTCAGGGAAATGGACGTGGAAGTTATTTTGAATCTGAGCGCGTCTCCATACCACTTGGGCAAGAGGGAGGTCCGGCGTGAACTGCTCGGGGACCTGGCTAAAAAGTCAGGGTTGCCCGTTGTGTATTGCAATTCCGTGGGGGGAAATGACCAGCTGATATTTGACGGGGGTTCTCTCGTGATGAGCTCTGAAGGGGTGCCATTGGTGGAGATGGCCCCCTTTGATGAAGAGATAGCGGTTGCCGAGCTGTTCACCGAGTCCCCCTCAAGGTCTTCGGTTCGACCGATCCGGAAGAGTCTGCATCCGGACGAGGAGGTGTTCCGGGCGCTTGTCCTTGGGGTAAAAGATTACATTCACAAGTGCGGATTTGAGACTGCCTGCATCGGGTTGAGCGGAGGGATTGACTCTGCCCTTACAGCAGCAGTGGCGGTCGAAGCAATCGGAGCCGACAACGTTCTGGGAATTACCATGCCGAGTCCTTATTCGTCTCAGGGCAGCGTTGATGACTCAGTCTCCCTCGCCGCGAACCTTGGCGTTCGCTGTGACACAGTTCCTATTGCAGAGCCGTTTGAGGCGGTCAGGGGAGCGTTGGCGCCTATTTTCAGGGGTCTTCCGGAGGATGTTACGGAAGAAAACATGCAAGCAAGGATCAGAGGGCTTTACCTGATGTCTCTCGCAAACAAGTTTAACCATCTGCTACTGACAACGGGCAATAAGAGCGAGCTCGCGGTGGGATACTGTACGATCTACGGGGATATGTGTGGAGGTCTTGCTGTAATCAGTGACCTTCCAAAGACGCGAGTATTCAGTGTCTCCCGCTGGCTGAACAGGGATCGGGAGATTATTCCCTGGAATACAATTCAAAAGCCTCCCAGTGCAGAGCTTCGGCCGGATCAGAAGGACCAAGATACCCTTCCGGCTTACGAGGTTCTTGATGAGATTCTTGAGTTATATGTGGAAAAGCAGCTTTCGGCGGAGGAGATCACTGAGAATCATGGGTTTGAGGAGAAAACCGTGCTGTGGGTTCAGCGTCAGGTTGACCTCAATGAGTGGAAAAGACATCAGGCTGCTCCAGGGTTGAGGGTCACTTCGAAGGCTTTTGGGATTGGAAGGAGGATCCCTATCGTCCAAAAATTCGGGAGGTGAGCAGCGATTCAGGTCAGGAGCAGCTAAGCTACGAGGACGCCATGAGGGTTCTCGGCTATGAGCCCGGAGCAATTGTTTCGCCTCATCTTCCGATATTCAGAAAGGTCGCCAGTAAACTGGAGGCTCTTGTGAAGACGACCAAGGATGAGCACCTGCGCGAAAGTTTCAGGGATGAACTGAACCGGTTAAATGAGGCTCTCCGGGTGGTCGTAGCCGAGCGTGCCCGCGAACCATCGTTAAGAGGTCAGGGAATGAGGCTCAGGCTTGTTCTTGCTCTGCTTGTGGTAGCGATCCTGGTTTCTGCCGCTTGGTATGGCAACAGGAAGATTGAGGAGGGAGGGTATTTGCGCGACCGGGAGGGTATCGCGCAACTGGAGGCGATGGCTCGTCTTGCCGTGGAGAGCAGAGACTGGAGCAGAGCGGAGGAAGTGTATGCAGAATTGAATAACCTCATTCCTGACTCAGCAAGGGTCCGGGAAGGGCTTGCGCGTGTCATCGATGGCCGGGCAGAGGCCCGCAGGCAGAAACTGGGGTTTCTGGTGGGATCGATTCGGGCTGCTGTCGAAGGTCGGAGCTGGGAGGAGGCGGAGCGATTGCTTGGAGATCTTCGGGAGATGGAAGTCAGTCATCCCGAGATTGGAAGTTTTATCAAAGTGATTCAGGCGGGGAGAGTGAGTGACCGAATTGCGGGGTTGCTGGAGCAGGCGGAAGAGGCTCTTAAGGAGGAGCAGTGGGTGGCACTGGGAGATTATGCCGCCAAGCTGGAAGTGATCGCCCCTGGGCACAAACAACTTACCCGCTTCAAGACGGCGACAGAGCAGGGGATGAAAGTTCTTGAGGAGCGGCGGGTCCGGGCTCGGGAGTTGTATGAGAAGGCTCTTGCCTTGGATAAGGGGGAGTTCTCGGACCCTGCCCTCGAAACCTTGCGGGAAGCAATTCGATTGGATAATCAGAAGGATTATCAGGATCTTTACAATAGGATGTCGGCCTATACTCGGCTTCTTAAGGTGCCCGGAGATTATTCGACCATTACCGAGGCGCTTGCGGCTGCCCGGCCCAACGACAAGATCCGGCTAGGCGAAGGAGTTTTTAACGAACCGCTGTCTTTGAACGTCAAGGTGGACCTTGAAGGTGCGGGTTTAGGTAAATCTATCATACAATGTGAGGCAGAGAAAGCCAGTGTCCTGCTCTCTACTAAGCAGGCGAGCGGTAGCAGGGTAGCGGCTCTTACTCTCCGACAGACAGGTATCTCTCTTGCGGCTGAGCGCTACCCGGTGGCCCTCGCGGATGGAGGTGAGCTTGTTCTGGAAGATTGCCTGATAGAAGGGGGAGCGGGTCATGGAGTAGCCGTTATTAATGGCGGATCGGCGCGTCTTCGTAGTGTCGAAGTTCTGAAATGCGGCTGGGATGGACTTGCAGTCAATGGGGATGGAAGCGTCGCGGACGCGGTGGGCTGCCGCTTTGATTCAAACTTTCACCATGGCATCGACGCCTGGGGAGGGGGGCGAGTCACAGTGAAGTCATCCCGAGCCACTAGAAATGGACTTGCAGGTGCGGTCCTCATGTCCAGAGGAGTTCGATCGGAGCTGGTCCAGTGTACGATCGATCGGAACAGGGAAGTAGGGATTAGTATTTCGAATGGGACAACCGCGGTGCTCAGATCAAACCGGGTTGAGGAAAATCTTCTGGGTGGGGTTATGGTTGAGGGGGAAGACACGACTGCAGGCATGGAGGGGAACGTAGCCGAGAGAAACAGGAAATTTGGAATCATGGTGGACCGGCGGTCTGTAGTTCAGCCCTTCCGCGACAACGAGACCAAGGACAATGTTGGGGAGCAGTTAATGCTTAAGGCCGTGATGCCAGAGGAAGTAGTGCCTCCGCCACCAGTGCTTGACGTTTCAGGAGGCAAGTCCCTTAAGCCTGGACCCGAGATACCAAAATGAGAAGGGGCAGAGGTTGGACGTCAGAGGGTCACGATTTGGACGCGGTGTGGCTATTTAAGCTCCCCGGATCCTGTTCTTTGACAAGAGCCATTTGCACATGGGGGTGTGTGACAGGTCTTTCCCTCGGAATCCTGTCCTGCGTTCCACGGCATCGAGAGTCACCGGTTCGTTCCGCTCGTCCCGTTGCAAGAGCGCTTCCTGTGGCCCCCTCAGACAGCGAGCTGAATCGCTCCTACCTGAAGGCTGTCGCCGACCTGCAGCGCTTAAATGCAGAAATGAACGAAGCAAACAGGGCTCAGAATTTTGAGATTGTCAGGGCGAAGGCTGAGGAAGGTCTTTTGAGGGCTCGGGCGGCTCGCCTGATTGCTGAGCAGTTGCGAGACGTGGCTCTACGAGAGGAGCGGCTCGCAGCCATCGCTCTGACGGTCGAGGATCTTAAAAGGCTGGTGACTATCACCAGTCAGCATTGAAGAGGATTCGTGATCCGAATTCATACCTCGAGCCCTGAGACGAGGTTGGTGAAATAGGCTGCTCCGGATTCGAGGTCTGCGATGCTAATGAATTCGTCTTTGGTATGGGCCTGTTTGATTGAACCCGGGCCAAGGCAGATTGCGGGTAAGCCCCCTGCATTGAGATGAGCAGCATCGGAGAACCATGGAGCTCCGACAAGGGCTGACGAAGGATGAATAGCTCGAATCCTGCTGAGCCATGGGTTGTCCTCAGGTAGCTCCATGGGCGGATTATCCGCAGAAAGAGAGATCTTTGCCGGTAGGTTATTCGCAGCAAGAAAGTCCTCGAGCATTTTGGTAGCGGGTCCGGTCCGTGCCAGAGAAGGGGGGTAACGGATATCGATCTGAGCGGTCGCGCGGTCAGGAATAATGTTTGCGCGAGTTCCTCCCTGAAGAATTCCCACGTTCAGGGTCGCGGGCCCGAGGATGGCATGGGTGAACTCTGCCAAAAGAGGCTTCAAGGCATCATCGAGAACGGCAATCGTATCCACGATTTTGAGAATTGCGTTTTCTCCTGCCTCTGGCTGGGAAGAATGCCCGGAAACTCCAGTGGTCTCCAGAGTGGCCCAGAGAGATCCCTTGGTGACATAGACGATATCCAGCTCCGTGGGTTCGCCCGCTATGGCAAAATCGTAACCTTCGGCGTGATTCCTGGCGAAGTGCTTAGAGCCAAACTGGTCGGACTCCTCGCTCATAAATGCTACAAAGTCCACCGCGACAGGGAGGTCGGCGAGACGCTCAAGATTACTCAGAAGGCCCCAGATCATGGAGGCCATGGGACCTTTGGTGTCGGAGGCGCCCCGGCCCCAGATCTTTTCGTCGTGGATGACACCTCCGAACGGGTCGATTGTCATTCCCCCAACTCCAACGGTGTCGAGGTGTGGTCCCAGAAGAATTCGGGGCCTGGAGTCGGTCAGGGATCCCGGGCTTCGCGCGATCAGGTTCGGGCGTCCGGGCTCCACCTGCTCTGCGGTTACGTTGAATCCCCGGTCGCCAAGAAAGTTTCCGAGCCATTCGGCAATCTCTCCCTCTCCGCACTGGTCCGTCCCGGGATCTCCGTCAGGGTTGACGGAAGGAATACGGATGAGACGTTGCAGTAGGTCTGAAACACAATTCACTTCGGTGTTGAACCATAAGCCGTAGCATCTGTCCGGTGTTTTCGTGCGCTTAATTAAGGTCGTATGGACTTTTTGCGATAACAGGAGCGAAAGAGGTCAATAATTGAAGAGGAAACTCTTTCGTCCGTGAGGAGTGTAGGCGATGGTGCCTCCAGAAATGAGTGCAGGCTATTCAGATCAGCTGGCCACGAGGTCCAAGGAAACCGGTTCTAATCTTTGTGTCGGGCTTGATCCGAGAATCGAACACCATGAGAATGACGTCCTCGAGGTGGAGCGCTTTCTTGATCAAGTGGTGGAGCAAACCCTCCCCAACACCGCTTGTTACAAGCCCAACATCGCTTATTTCGAAGCAATGGGTCCCGAGGGGCTTATGATGCTGAAGCGGGTAATGAATCGAATTCCTGAGTGTGTGCCGGTCATTCTTGATGCTAAGCGAAGCGACATTGGAGAAACTCAGCGCCGCTATGCTGAAGCCTGCTTTGAGGGCTTTGGTGCAGACGGAGTAACGATTAATCCTTTCATGGGGTATGACTCGCTGGAGCCGTTTCTCGATTACGAGGGGAAGGGTATATACCTGCTGGCGGTTACCTCGAATCCGGGGAGTGCGGATTTGCAGCGTCGGGAGAGTGAAGGAGTAAAGATTTTTGAGATCGTAGGCCAATTCGCCGGTCGTGCCAGCGAGGAGGGCCGGAAAACCGAAGTGGGTCTTGTGGTGGGATTAACGAATGCGGGAGAAGATGTTCTCACGGGTCTGCCAGATGTGCCTTTGCTGATTCCGGGTCTGGGAGCACAGGGTGGTGATCTCTCGGCTCTTACTGGCTCCGGGAGACAAGCTCCCAATGTGGTCAATGTGTCTCGCGGAGTGATCTATGGAAATGAGGGCTCGCCGGCTGAGTTAGCAGATCGTTATGCGAGGGAAATCGCAGAGGCTCTGGGGCACGGGCCTCAGGAGGGCGGCTCTTGAATGCCAGGGGGCCGGCACGATCCGCATACCACACAGTCTGGACGGTGCTGGATGGCAATCTTACGAAAGTCCATGGATCGCGCGTCAAAGATCAGCAGTGTATTGGTCAGGAGCTCGCCAAAGCCTGCAAGGAGTTTGAGTCCTTCAAGTGCGGCGAGATTGGCCATAGTTGCCGAGACGGCGCCGATCACCGGGAATTCACGTTTCCATCCGGGCGGAATCTCAGGATAAAGGCAGGCAAGGCAGGGGGTTTGACCGGGAATGATAGTGGTGAGCTGTCCCTCCATTTCAAACATCGCCGCGTCTACAAGCGGTTTCTGCTGTCTTACGCATTCCCGGTTCAGAAGGAGCCGCTCCTCGAAGAGTGGTGCACAGTCAAAGACGAGATCAGCTCCCGAGACAAGGCCTCTGACATTTGCTTCGGTGACGTTCTCTCCACAGGTTTCGATTTCTATTTGGGGATTCAGTTCCATCAATCGTCTGCGGCAGGATTCGATCCGTGGTTTTCCCAGCTGGTCATGAGTCTGAAGGATTTGTCGATTCAGGTCGCTGTGCTTGGTGTTTCCTCCATGCGCGAGGATCAGTTTCCCGAGTCCTGCTGCAGCCAGTGACTGCGCGAGGGGGCCGCCTAGTCCGCCAACCCGGGTAATAAGAGCGGTGGAATTTTTGAGCTTTTGCTGGCCTGCATCTCCGAGGCCGTTGACCCAGATCTGCCACTCATAAATGGCACGGTCTCTGTCGGTAAGTTCCATAGTGCGTTTGTTATCCTCCCGACATGGGAGGAAGGAGGCTTACTTCGTCACCGTCTTTCAGTAGATCCCGCGCTGAAGGCTCGATTGTTTCGTTATTCCGGATTGCCATCACGCTGCGGCGGAGTTGCTGCACCTCATTGGAGCGTTCAGAAAGGATGAGATGAAGGCTGTCCGGAGCCCCGGCGAGTAGTTGTGGGACGAGCTCATCGACAGAAGCACCTTCCTCTACATGGAGGATCACCTGCTCTGTTGGTGATAGCTGCCGCGCTTGACCGAGGAGTTGGACCGTAATTTTCACCTGAAAGATGGACGCTAGCGGCCTCTGGGAGTCATGAAAAGCCTGCAAGGCTGGCATTTATGGGAATGAGGGGTTGAGAAGGATGCTGGAGCAGCGCAGTCTGGTCCCCTCGACAGTCGAGATATACTCATGAATCCCTACTACCGGCTCTGTATTCTTTCCATGCTTTTTCTTGCTCTTCCGGCAGGTGCAGAGCTTGCCGTAGACGCAGTCCGCATCTCTGGTGTTCAAGGGGGTCTTGTGGTGCACGTAGGGGGGCGAGATCCCGAGGAAACGGCAGCCTTACGTTTGAATGATCGCTATATGGTTCAGGGGCTCTCCGTTGATGCTGAGGCCGTGGAAAAGGCGCGCAATACGCTGCACGCCAAAGGTCTCTATGGGCCTGTCTCCATGGAGCAATTTAATGGCCGCTCTTTACCTTACATCGAGAATTTCGTGAACCTCTTGGTGGTAGAGGGGGAGGTGGCTGAAAAGGAGTTGTTGCGAGTGCTTGTTCCAGAGGGTGTTGCTCTCATTCGTCGGGATGGCGGATGGAAGAGGATCGTCAAAAAGCGTCCAGAGGAGATCGACGATTGGACTCATTACTTCCATAATCCTTCCGGTAATGCGGTGGCTCAGGACCGTGAGGTTGGTCCTCCTCGGCGCCTGCAATGGGTTGGAAGTCCCCGGTGGTCACGCCATCATGACCGGATGGCTTCCATGAGCGCTCTTGTCTCCGGCGGGGGAAGAATGTTTTATATTATGGATGAGGGCTCGAGAGTCTCAATTCAGCTGCCTTCCAGTTGGCAACTGATCGCGCGAGATGCCTTCAATGGAGCAGTGCTCTGGAAAAGGCCAATCACCAAATGGCATAGTCAGCTATGGCCCCTTAAGAGTGGGCCCAGTCAACTGGCACGTCGTCTTGTTGTCGATGGAGATCGTCTCTTTGTGACCCGGAGTATCACTGGTCCGGTGGAGAATATTGATGCTGCGACTGGGGAAACACGGGGGGTTTTCAGGGGGTCGGAAAGGGCCGAGGAGATTGTTCATCATGAAGGTCTTCTTTTCGCTTTGGTCAGAGAGGGCAAGTCTGAGTTGGAAGACTATGTGCCGAAGCACAATACCGGTGATCAGGCCCGGGTGCGGAGTGAGTTCGTCTGGAACGCCCAACCCCGTAGTATCCGGGTATACGATGCTGAGAGCGGCAAGTTCCTCTGGGAAAAGAAAGATAAGATCTCTCCTCTAAGTCTCTCAGTGGCAGGGGACGTTCTTGTCTACCATGACGGTGAAAATGTGGCCTGCCTTGACCGTAGGACTGGTGAGCAGCGCTGGAGAAGTGAAAAGGCAGGGCGGAGAACTCTGATTCCGTTCAATTTTGCTCCTCGTCTCGTTCTCTATAAGGATGTGGTGCTCTACGCAGGCGGAGACAACAAGATGCAGAGCTACGATCTGAAAACTGGGAAGAGGCTGTGGGAGGCTACCCATGATCCTTCAGGGTATCAGTCCCCGCAGGACCTTCTGGTTGTGGCTGGGCTGGTCTGGTCTGCGCCATTGACCAGTGGCGGCCATAGTGGGGTCTACACCGGACGGGATCCCCGGACCGGGGAAGTGAGAAAGCAATTCCCCCCGAATGTGAAGACTTACTGGTTTCATCACCGGTGTTATATCGCCAAGGCTACCGAGCGGTTTTTGATTCCTTCCCGCACTGGAATCGAGTTTGTGGATTTCGATAAGGAGGACTGGGATATCAATCACTGGGTCAGGGGTGGTTGCCTTTATGGGATCATGCCGGCAAACGGCCTGACATACGCGCCGCCTCATAACTGTGCGTGCTATCCTGAGGCAAAGCTCTATGGGTTTAATGCCCTCGCTCCGGCGTCGAAGACTTTTAAGCTTCCTGCAAAAATCCCGGAGGAGGGGCGATTGACAGAGGGACCGGTATTTGCAGAGCCAGTGGATGAAGTGCTGGCAGGAAAGGATGATTGGCCGACCTTTCGAGGTAACGTGCAGCGCAGTGGGGCGTCTGCGGAGGGGCTTGTTGGGAACCTTGATGCAAGCTGGAACGCGGATCTTGGTGGACGGCTGAGCGCCCTTACGATTGTCAAGGACAAGGTCTACGTCGCTCAAATTGACCAGCACACCCTCCATGCGCTGTCCTCCTCGACCGGAGAGAAACAGTGGAAATTCACGGCTGGAGCCCGCATTGATTCACCTCCAGCTTACTGGAAGGGCCGGTTGGTCTTTGGTTCCGCAGACGGCTACGTCTATTGTCTTCGCGCAAAGGATGGAGCTCTGATCTGGAAGTTCCGCGCAGCACCAGTGGATCGGCGACTCATGGCGTTTGAGCAAATCGAAAGTGTCTGGCCGGTGCATGGGACAGTGCTGGTCGAGGATGGGGTTGCCTCCTTCGTGGCAGGTCGCTCGACATTTCTCGATCACGGACTCCGTTATCTTCAGCTTGATGTGAAGACCGGCAGGAAGTTAATGGAGCGCCTGATGGATCATCGTGATCCGGAAACTGGTGATAATATCCAGAATCGGCTTCAAACACTCCAGATGCAGGTCGGGCTTCCGGATATTCTCAGCAGTGATGGCGAGCANACGTATCTTCGNTCCCAGAAAATCGACAAGAANACCGGGGACCGCCTNGAGGTGGGTCCGATCTCTGGGAATGCAGCGGCACAGGGTGGAGCGCAGAAGGGCNAGGGGNCCCATCTTTTTGCTCCCATGGGATTTCTGGATGANACGTATTTCCACCGGGCCTACTGGGTCTTTGGAAAGAATTTTGCAGGTGGGCACAATGGATATTATCAGGCCGGCAAGTATGCCCCCGCCGGGCGTATGCTGGTATTCAACGAGGATAAGGTTTATGGTTTCGGTCGAGACCCTAAATATCTTCGTTGGACGACTACCATCGAGCATCAGCTTTTTGGGGCTCCAAGGGAAATTCCTGATGCCCCCCAGCCGGCTGCGGGTGGGCGGAGAACCCGGTCCAGTGCGCTGGTTGGGTTTAAACCCAGAAAAAGTCTGGATCCGACTGGAAAGCCCGTAACCGTGGAGTGCTGGGTGTTTCCCGATGGTCCTGGGGGGGTGGTCCTTGCTCATGGCGGGCCCTTGAATGGTTACGCTGTGACCTTGAAAAAGCGGGTGCCGAGTTTTCAGGTCCGGTCCGAAGAAAAGTTGACGGTCATCTCGGGAAAGGTGCCGCTGAAAAAAGGTTGGAGTCATCTTGCCGCGGTTCTTGGGGCAGATGCATCAATGCAGCTATTTGTGAACGGAGTGCTGGTTTCTGAAGGCAAGGCCTCCGGGTTGGTGGCGCAGACTCCAGTACAGGGTTTGGACCTTGCCATGGATTCTGGGTCCTCGGTGGGAGAATATCGAATGGATCATGTCTATACCGGGCTCTTAGACGAGTTGCGGGTGTCCTTCCGGGAGCTGGGTGCGGCGGAGATCAAGAGAAATTACGAAGATCCACTCAAGGCTCGCGCGAGCAACGGGAAGGCGGTGCTCGCGCTCTCTTTTGATACGCCCACTGCCAAGGATGAATCACCGGCTAAAAATGATGGTGCTCTGTCAGGTGTAGAGGTGGGAAAAGGTCGGCAAGGGAAGGCGATCTGGTTCCGCAAGGGAAATAGGAAGCCGGGCGGTAATCAGCGGAGTAGCGGCTCCTATGTTCAGAGGGACTGGGACAGGCAGGTGCCACTCTTTGCTCAGGGCATGGTGCTTGCCGGAGATACCCTGCTAGTTGCGGGTCCACCTGACATCATGGATGAAGAGTATACTTTTGAGCGAATCATGGCAGAGGACAAGGAGGTCGACCGGGTTCTGAAAAGTCAGGATGAAGCCCTGAAAGGTGCCGCGGGAGGCAAGTTGCTGTCCGTTTCTGTATCAAGTGGGGATCAGAACGAAGAGCTTAAGCTGGATGCCCTTCCGGTCTGGGATGGGATGGCGGTCGCAGACGGAAGCCTCTTCGTGGCGACTAAGGATGGGAAGGTGCAACGGTTTGGACGAAAGTAGAGATGGAGACGCGTATTAAGAGAGTTTTCAGGCTGTGGCTTGTGATGTTCGGGCTTGGCGGAGGGCTAGCCCTTGCCTGTACGGTTCCGGTATTTCGTTATGCTCTCGATCATTGGCCTCCGGACGCTTATCGGTTAGAGGTCCCAGTGAGCTGGATGAACAGCGATGCCGGCGAGCGTTTTCAAAAATTAATTAAAGAGAGTGGGGCCCAGATTGAGATGCATCCTCTCAAGCAGGAGGGGGCGGCCTCTCGATTGTTAATGCCTGAAGACGGACCGGAAGTTTGGAGTGGTACCCTCGATGAGAGTGCGTCAACGCTTCTGTTGTCTCCTGCACGCGAGGAGCTCGCGCGAAGGATTCTTGCAGGGGATTCGATGGTATGGGTGATGGTGCGGAGTGGAAGCGACAGCGCTGACACAATCCTCGAAGAGCGTCTCAAAAGTCGCCTCGAGTATCTTCAGAGTGTCGCTGCAATTCCGGAACAAGATCCCACGGACCCGATTAACAAGCTTGGTCCCGGCCCGGCTTTGAAGGTAGGGTTCTCGTGTCTGGCAGTATCCCGCGATGACCCGGAAGAACAGACGTTCATTCGAATGTTGGCAGGGCAGAAGACGGAGCTGCTGGAAAAGGAAGCGCCATTTGGAGCGGTTGTCTTCGGGCGAGGAAGGGTTCTCGGGGCCTGGCCAGCCGATGATCTTGAGGATGAGGGGATTGATGAGGTTTCCCTCTTTTTGCTTGGAGCGTGTTCTTGCCGGGTAAAATTCCAGAATCCAGGCTGGGACTTAGCTCTGGCCGTGAACTGGGATGAGGCCTTACAGGCAGCCCAGATGGAGGCGGATCGGGGAGGTCAAAACGGGTCTGATGAAGAGGTAAGAGCAACCCCTGAGGAGGATCTGCAAGTCGCCCCCCTGGCAGAGTTTGTCAGAATAGAGGCTGATTCGAATTCGTTAGAAGAAGATGGACTGTCCACTTCCCCGGCCGAGAACAAGGTGGGGAGTATGATAGGAATTCTGGTGGCGGGGCTCGGCATCCTCGTGAGTTTTCTGGTCTTCACCCCGCGCAAGAAGGCGAAAGGGAGTTGATTCGAGCCACCTAACCGTCGAAGACTACCCCTGCTTGGCTAGATGAAGACATTGATCGGAATTGTCACAACCCTTGTCCTTCTTGGAGTGGCCTTGGTGTGGACCTATCGCAAGGATCGGAAGAGCACGGCTACGGCACAAGTGGTCACCGTCTATTGCGCTGCGGGAATGAAAAAGCCCGCTGAGGCTATTGCTGCGAATTACCGGAAGGAATACGGAGTGCAGGTCAATTTTCAGTTTGGTGGCACGGTCGCGCTCCTGAGTCAGATCGAGAACGCTCCCAAGGGTGATCTTTTCATTGCTGCCGATGAGCACGCAATAGGCCTCGCGCGTAAGAAGGGTCTCATAGAGGAAACTCTTCCTCTGGCCTACCAGTATCCCGTGATCGCGGTGCAGGCTGGCAATCCCAAGAACGTCCGGGGCTTCGAGGATCTTTTCCGGGATGATCTGCGTGTCGCGGTAGGTAACAAGGAAACCGCAAGTATTGGAAAGGCGACCAGAGCTGTATTGGGCGAGCGTTGGGAAGAGCTTCTCGCAAAAGTAGCAGTAACGAAAACCACCGTAATGGAGTTAGCTGCTGATCTGTCCTTTGGCGCAGTGGATGCCGCGGTGATCTGGAACTCAACGGTTCCCCAGTTCAGTAAGCTGGAAGCGGTAGAAGTGGAGCATTTTACGACCCGTAAGGATAAGGTCACGGTATCGGTGCTCAAGGCCTCCGGGGCGTCAGCCTCTGCGCTCAAATTTGCCCGCTATCTTAACGCTCCAGGGAAGGGGAGTGCGGTGTTTTCCGCGATGAAATTTGAAGCCATAGCGGGAGACGAGTGGGCTGAGAAACCCGTTCTGGTTCTTTATAGTGGAGGAGTTAATCGACCGGCAGTTAGTGAAACGCTGAAGGAGTTTGCCAGTCGCGAAGGAGTGACCGTTGACACGATGTTCAACGGCTGTGGGGTTCTGTGTGCCGCTATGCAGGCCATGAATGATACCTCCAATCCACGCTTTCCTGATGCCTATTACGCCTGTGATCTCTGTTTTGTGCCGCCGGTTGAAGAGAGCTTTCCTGAGGCGGTTATGCTCACCCAAACCGTCATCGGCATTGCGGTTCCCAAGGGTAACCCCAAGAACATCCGGACTCTGGCAGATCTTGGAGGGCCCGAACTCAAGGTGGGCATCAATAATGCCCAGCAGTCAACCTTGGGGTTCATGACGGCGGGAATGCTGAAGCAGTCTGCTCTGGAGGAAGCGGTTCGGCGTAATGTGCGGGCGGAAGTGCCGACAGCTGACCTTCTGATCAATCAGATTCGGACCGGAAGTCTTGATGCGGTGGTGGTTTACGAGGTGAATTACAAGTTGGCAGAGGAGTATCTGGACTTCATCAGGATTGATCACGAGGGAGCGAGGGCGGTACAGCCCTTCGCTGTACGGGTGGATTCTCCCCGCAGGCTTCTAGGGGCGCGACTCCTCGCCTTCATGCAGAAGAATCGCGCTCGGTTTGAGGCGAGCGGATTTACCTGGATTGAAGACCAGACACCGGTGAAAAGCTCTGAGCTGGAAATTCCGCCGTGGCTTCTTAAGCCCACGAAACCCTAGGCATGAGTCGGCTGGTGAAATTCCTGAGGGCTCCATGGCATTTCATGTTACGCCTGAGTCGTGATCCCAATGCCCGCTTTTGGTTTCTAATCTCCCTCGCGACTGCCGGGTATGTCCTTTTTATTGTCGCGATGCTGGTCGCGACCGCGGTCCACAGCACTCCCGGCGATCTGCTCAGTGCTCTCCAGTCGCGGGAGATCCAGCACTCCATCTATCTCAGTCTTCTGACCTGCTCTCTCACGGCACTACTTTCCCTCCTGACGGCAGTGCCCATAGGTTATCTTCTGGCCCGCCGGAAATTCTTCGGGAAAGCGCTGGTAGAGTCCATTCTCGATATCCCGATAGTATTGCCTCCGATGGTTATTGGGCTCTGTCTTCTCATCCTTTTCCAGACTCGGATGGGAGGGTTTGTGGATTCTGTGATTCCCTTCACCTACACCGTATTCGGGGTGGTTCTCGCTCAGTTTGTGATCGGGGTAGCCTTTGCGATTCGGACAATGCGTGGCACCTTTGACCAGTTGTCGCAGCGTCCAGAGGATGTAGCGATGACCCTCGGGTGTAGCAGGGGAGGAGCCTTGTGGAGAGTAACTCTTCCTGCGGCTGGTAAAGGCATGGTAGCCGCGGCCAGCGTGGCATGGGCCCGCAGTCTTGGAGAGTTTGGTCCGGTTCTTGTCTTTGCCGGAGCAACCCGGATGAAGACGGAGGTCCTACCGACTACGGTCTGGCTTGAGCTGAGCGTGGGCAATCTAGAGGGCGCTATAGGAGTAAGTTTGTTGATGGTCTTCTTCGCGATGATTGTACTGGTCGCAATGAGAATGGCGGGGGAGCGCTGGTAACAACGGAGGGAACAATGATTGAACTGCAGAATGTCTCCTGGGAGGTCGATAAGTTTGCGCTCGAGGGCGTAAGTTGTCGGATTCCTGACGGCAAATATGCCGTTCTCATGGGAGCTACGGGATGCGGCAAGACCACAGTATTGGAAATTATCTGTGGTTTGCGGCAGCCAGATCAAGGGGTCGTGCTGGTAGCTGATGTAGACGTTACGAGGATGCTTCCCGGCGAGCGTCAGATCGGATATGTGCCTCAGGATGGAGCCCTTTTTCCCACTATGACGGTAGCGGAGCAGATCGGTTTTGGATTACAGGTTCGCCGGGAAGGGAAGGAGCGGGTCGCAGAGGTGGTTTCCCGTCTAGCTGAAGATCTTGGGGTTGCTCACCTTTTGGAGCGAACGATTCATGGTCTTTCTGGTGGAGAGCGGCAGAGAGTAGCCCTAGGGCGAGCCCTTGCGATCGAGCCGAGAGTCCTTCTCCTCGATGAGCCGATCTCCGCTCTCGATGAAGACATGCGCGACGATATGATGTCCCTTCTCAAGAGGGTTCAGGTGAAGCACGCAATTACTGTTCTCCATGTGACGCACAGCAGTCAGGAAGCCGAGCAACTCGCTGACTGTGTCCTGCGAATGGAGGATGGCTCGATTAGAAGCCGAGAGTTGCAGGGCTGAGAACCGCTCCTACTGGAAATATTCTACCCCGCTCTCGAAGAGCGGCTGGTGTTTCTCTCCTGGTATGTTCCGGCCAACATTCGTGCCGCGACGCTCGGAGTGGGCCATCTTGCCAAGAACCCGGCCGCAGGGGCTGGTGATCCCCTCAATCGCGAAAAGAGACCCGTTAGGATTGTGGGAAATGTCCATCCCTGGAGCTCCCTCTGGATCGCAATATTGAGTTGCGATCTGGCCTTTGGTGGAGAGGTCGAGGATCTGCTCGGAAGAGGCGTAAAACTTACCCTCACCATGGGATACCGGGATGCGATGAAGGTCATCGACCTCGCAGCGGCTGAGCCAGGGCGATAGATTAGAGGCGATCCGAGTGGTCACATAGCATGAGACATGACGCCCGATATCGTTGAAGGTGAGGGTGGGGGCATCGGGTTCGGGATCTCGTATTTCGCCATAAGGCACGAGGCCGGTCTTAATCAAGGCTTGGAAGCCATTACAGATTCCGAGGGCCAGCCCATCCCGTTCGGTCAGGAGTTCCATGACCGCATCACGGACGACTGAACTACGCAGCACCGTGGCAATGAATTTGCCGGATCCGTCCGGTTCGTCACCGGCGCTGAATCCGCCCGGTATAAAGAGGATTTGGGCTCTCCGGATAGCTGAGGCAAGGGCCTGGAGGGATTCATCTACGGCCTGGGAGGTGAGATTTCGAAAAACGAGGATTTCCGCTTCTCCTCCTGCGTCCCGGATCGAGCGGGCAGAGTCATACTCTGAGTTGGTCCCCGGGAAGGTAGGGATGATTGCGAGGGGGCGTGCTGCTCCGCTTTTCGGGGGGGCGATCCGGGGTCCTTCGCGGTAACGGAAGGTTTCCATCGTCTGGTGAGGTGAGTCTGCCTGGGTGCGATAGATCTCCTCGAGTGGCGATTGCCATTTATGAAGCAAGTCGCTAATGGGCAATGACTCGGATCCTATATCTATGCTTGGAGAAGAGTGAGTTTTCCCGATAGCGAGCGCGCCTTCCACCTCCAAGGGCTGGCTAGATTCGACTAGGAAAGAGGCGTAGCGCTCGTGGAACAGCTCGGAAGCTTTCGTCGGATCGTCAGCTCGAAACCCGATTTCGTTTCCGGCGGCCATCTGAAACAGTCCTGCGGCAAGTCCACCTTCTCCGAGGCTGTGCATGGAGAGGATCTCTCCAGTCGAGGAGAGTTGATGGAGTTGCTTGGCGATGCGCTTCAGGGCCTCAAAATCTGGGCGCAGGTGGGTGTCACGAGGAACACTGACAAGTGAAACGATGCTCCCCGTCTTCTTAAATTCCGGGGAGATGGTGGTGCTGCATTTAGCTGGGGCAACCGCGAAGGAGACCAGGGTGGGAGGGACATCTAGGTCGTTAAAGGAGCCCGACATGCTGTCCTTGCCCCCAATGGCGGCTAGTCTGAGGGCGTTTTGCACGTGATAAGCCCCAAGGAGAGCGCTGAAGGGCTTGCCCCAGCGTCGGGGGTCGTCGTGGAGCTTCTCGAAATACTCCTGCAAGGTGAGGCGGATGTCGGAAAGCTGGCCTCCGGTGGAGACAATTCTGCAAACGGATTCGGTGACGGCGTAAATGGCTCCGTGGTAAGGGCTCCAGCTTGCAATCCGGGGGTTGAAGCCCCAGCTCATCAGGGTGCAGGTATCGGTTTCCCCTTTCAGCAGGGGGATCTTGCAGGCCATAGCGTCAGGTGGGGTAGACTGAGTAGCGCCACCAAAGGGCCACAGCACCGTGCCGGCGCCCACTGAGCCATCAAACATTTCCCCCAGCCCTTTCTGGCTTGCGGAGTTCAGGTCAGAGAGGACCGCGGCGAACTGGTCCTCGAGACTTCCGCTCTGGCAGACCGATTCAATAGCCTTCCCAAGGGGGATCTCCTGTGATGGTGCGGTTACTTGAACACGCCCGCTGCCCTGCACGCCGTTGGTATCAAGGAACTGACGGCTCAGATCTACCACTGGTTTTCCCCTCCAGCTGATCCGGAGTCGTCCATGATCGGCCACATTGGCTACGTGGGTGCACTCGAGATTCTCCTTGTCGGCCTCTGCGGTGAAAAAGTCGATATCGGTAGCCTCCACGAGGATGGCCATCCGTTCCTGAGATTCAGAGATGGCCAGCTCGGTGCCATCGAGGCCGTCGTATTTCTTGGGAACCTTATCGAGGTCGATCTCGAGGCTATCTGCGATCTCTCCAATGGCGACCGAGACACCGCCCGCTCCGAAGTCGTTACAGACCTTGATGCGCTTTGCGAATTCCGGGTTACGGAAAAGCCGCTGGATCTTGCGCTCGGTGGGGGCGTCTCCTTTCTGGACCTCAGCGCTGTTTTCGAGGGCGGTATCGGTATGCTCCTTGGAGGATCCGGTTGCTCCGCCAACCCCATCGCGGCCGGTTCGTCCGCCAATCAGAAGGATAGCATCCCCTGCGGCAGGTTCTCCTCGGAAGACATTTTCTCGTGGGGCGGCTGCAATCACCGCTCCTACTTCCATGCGCTTGGCGACATAGCCGGGGTGATAGACCTCGGAAACCTGACCAGTGGGAAGGCCGATCTGGTTGCCGTAAGAGCTGTAACCATGAGCGGCAACCTGGCAGATCTTGCGCTGGGGCAGTTTGCCCGGGAGGGTCTCTTCAAAAGGAGCTCTTGGATCACCTGCGCCAGTCACCCTCATGGCCTGGTAGACGTAGGATCGCCCCGAAAGGGGGTCTCGGATGGCGCCACCGAGACAGGTTGCGGCGCCGCCGAAGGGCTCAATCTCAGTGGGGTGGTTGTGAGTCTCATTCTTAAACATCACCAGCCATTCCTCTTCCCGGCCGTCCACATCGACTGGAACTACGATGCTGGCGGCATTGATCTCACGAGAGACCTCTAAATTGGCAAGCTCACCGGACTTCCGGAGTTGCTTCATCCCAAGAAGCGCGATGTCCATCAGGGTGATGGGTCGTTGGTCCTCACCGTAGACAAATTCGCGGGCCGATTGGTAGAGCTGATAGCTTTCCTGAATCGCATCAGTGCCGGGGTCGAAGGATACTTCCTCGATCTTTGTAAGAAACGTGGTGTGGCGACAGTGGTCGGACCAGTAGGTGTCCAGCATCCGGATCTCGGTGATCGTCGGGTCTCGTTGCTCCTCATCCCGGAAGTAGTTCCGACAGAAGGCGAGGTCGGCCACTGACATGGCGAGGCCAAGGTTCGCTCGGAGGGTCGCAAGGGTTGATTCGTCGCGTTCACGAAACCCCGAGAGGATCTCGACATCTGGAGGAGGAGAGGGTGTCAGTGCGAGGGTCTCCGGCGGTTCGAGAGGGGCCTCACGAGAGTCGACCTTGTTGATGATAAAATCCTTGATCCGGACAAGATCGTTCTCTTCCAGAGACCCCTTCAGGATAATGACCTGGGCCGAGGCGATGAGTGGTCGCTGTTGTTGGGTCAGGATCTGAACGCACTGGGCTGCAGAGTCTGCGCGCTGGTCGAATTGCCCGGGGAGATATTCGACTGCGAACCACTGTTCATCATTTCCGGTCGAGAGTTCGCTGCTGACCGTGTCGACTTGAGGTTCAGAGAGAATCAGGCGGGTGGCTGACTCAAACTGATCCTCCTTGAGGCCCTCGAGGTCATAGCGCTGGACGATACGGAGGGATTCGAGGCCTTCCAGTTGGAGGCTGGTCCGGAGGTCACGGTAGAGAGGACCGGCAGCGGAGTTGAACTCGGGTTTCTTTTCGACGAAGAGACGGTCCATGAAGGTGTGCTGCCCGGTTTGCCCGGAAGAGGTCGAGATTAGGACCGGCTGGGGTCATGGCAAGGCCAATGCAGCACTCTGCGACTTGAATTGGCTGCCGGAGTGAAGGACTAAAAATTTTGGGCGTTTTTTGCCGGGAAGAGACACTATTTTTAACTTGAAGAGAGGAATTGGAGAAGATGAGGCCCCCGCGGAAACGAGATCCTGATCGCCGGGCGTGTGAACCTGCCCTACAATACTCGTGAACCAATGGGTTTTCTCCGCTTAGCCAACGTTCTGGTCGTTCTTATCGGGGGGCTCGGTCTGGTGTCGGCTGCAGCGCCGGATGGTGAGATCGAGGCCCTGGTGGAGAGGTTGGATGACGAGCGGTTTGCGATCCGGGACAAAGCGGACCACACGTTGCGCGAGATTGGGAGAGTAGCTTTGCCAGCCCTGAAGAGGGCGAGCGAGAGCGATTCCCCCGAGAAGCGGGTCAGGGCGCGAAATCTTGTCCGAAAGATTCAGCGGGAGATCGTCCGGCGGGAGTTTGAGAGAATGGGGAAGTTGGCCGATGCAGATCTTGAGGTGGAGCATGCGATGTGGGCGGTATCTCTGTTTCTTGACCCTGAACTGAATAAGGAAGAGATCGTGGGTGCCCTCGACGAGATCGCAGTGGCGGTGCAGAAGAAGATGGGGGCAGGGAAGACGCCCGGAGATCTTCCCCCGGCGGAGGCGATGAAGGCTCTGGTCCTTGTCCTGAAGGAGGAATTCCTACTTTCCGGAGATACTGTGACCTACCAGCACCCGGATAATAGCTCGGTGCATCGCGTTCTCCGGCGGAAGAAAGGTTTGCCTATCCTGCTGTCAGAGATTGCGGTTGCGGTGGCCCGGCGCCTCGATATGCCAGTGGTTGGACTGGGTATTCCGGGGCGCTACATGATCAAATATGATGGACGGCGTGCTCCCGCGGGGAAGCCTGACGGTGACATTATTATCAACCCGTTCGAGCAATGGCGGGAAATGACGGTCAGAGATCTTGTCTTTTCGGTGCCCGGCTTCGATGCGGATGAGCATCTGCAGGAGCCTCCTGTGCGTCTTAAGATCCTTCGAATTATGCGTAATATGGAAAGTCATGCCCTCGTGACGGGCCGTCGGGACCTTCAGGACGAGATCCGGGCGTGCTACACCCTGTTGGCCGGCCCCGGCGCAGCCCGGTTTCGCTAGGGGAGAGATGGTCTGTTTAGGTTACGGGGTGCCTTTGCCTTGCCATGCCATTTCGGGGAGGGGACACTTTCACGATGAAACCCCAACATTCTCTCCTGTGGTTCTTCCTGTTCTTGATGGGCATGGGAGGACTCGTCTTAGGGGACGAGGGGGCGGATGAGAGTTGGTGGTCCCTGCAGCCAATATCTCGTCCGGAGGTTCCGGTGGTGAAGAATGCCAGTTGGGTGCGCAATCCCATCGATGCCTTCGTCCTCGCAAAGCTTGAGGAGAAGGGGCTGCAGCCGACACCGGAGGCGAGTGAAGGCATTATCGGCAGGCGTCTTCATTTCGGACTGACCGGTTTGCCGCCGGAGCCGGGTGCGACCGCAGATGTGGATGCACTGCTTGCGTCTTCGCATTACGGAGAGCGCTGGGCTCGGCATTGGTTGGACGTGGCCCGCTATGGGGAGAGTAATGGATTTGAATATGACCAGTTGCGCCCTAACGCATGGACGTATCGGGACTGGGTGATTGATGCCTTCAATGAAGATATGCCTTATGACCAGTTCGTGAAGTGGCAGATTGCCGGGGACGTGCTTCAGCCGGATCACCCCGGAGCGATTGCTGCGACCGGATTTCTTGTCTGTGGAGCCTTCGATGGTCTCAAGCCCAATGGGGACAAGCAGCGCCGGATCATGCGGGAGGATGAAATGGAGGATATCGTGGGAACGGTAGCCCAGAGCTTCCTCGGGTTGACGGTGCATTGCGCCCGTTGTCACGATCACAAGTTTGATCCCATCGCGCAGAAGGAATACTTCCAGATGGCCTCCGCGCTTGCGGGAGTGCATCGAGGAGACCGCACTGTGCCAGCCGGGCTTGGGGTGGCGGAGAAGAGGAAGAAAATCGAGGAGTTGACGAGAAAGCTTGCGGAGGCGGATGGAGTAGTGCGTAAACGCCTGCTTGCCCGGATGGAGGACGACGGCGGGAATGAGAATCGGGATGGATTACCGCAGCCGGTTTCGCGGTGGTCTTTCGACAAGGATCTGCGTGATGAAATAGGGAGTCTGCACGGAGAAGCTCGAGGAAGCGCCCGGGTGGAAGGTGGTGCCTTGGTGCTGGATGGGAAGACCGGCTTCGTTCTGACCGCTCCCCTGACCAAGACGATCAAGTCCCGGACTCTTGAGGCGTGGGTCCAGCTCAGCAGCCTCGATCAGAAAGGGGGGGGAGTCATTGGACTACAAGGGGTCTCCGGGGAGCCATTTGATGCCATCGTTTATGGGGAGAAGGAATCCAGACGCTGGATGTCGGGAAGTTCCGGGCACCGGCGGACCTCCAGCTTTGGTGGTGAGGAAGAAAAGGAGGCGAAGTCGCAGTTCGTGCACCTTGCAATTGTCTACCACGAGGACGGCACAATCGTCGGTTACCGGAACGGTCGGCCCTATGGGAAGAGTTACAAGAGCGGATTTATGATTTACGGGGCTGGGGAAAACCAAGTCATCCTCGGGATGCGTCATGGGAATACGCCCGACAGTAAGCGCCTGCTTTCCGGGCGGATCGATCGGGCCCAGCTTTATGACCGGGCCCTTACCGCTGAGCAGGTTGCGCTGTCCGCCGATGTGAAAGTCGTAACGGAAGACGCCTTGATCGCAGCTCTCAGCGATGAGCAGAAGGTCACCCGCACCAAGTGGAAGGCCGAGATTGCCAGCCTGAATGCGGAAGTCAGCAAGCAGCGTCAGAAAAAAGTGTACGCGGTTACGCCCCGGGGAGCCCCGGTGCGGCATCTCCTGGTGCGTGGGAGCCCGTTCGAAAAGGGCGAAGAAGTTGCTGCGGGTGGAGTCGCTTCAGTGCGTAACGGACTCTCCTCTCAGTTCGGGCTGAAGTCCAATGCCCCGGAAGGGGAGCGCCGCCGAAAACTTGCAGAGTGGGTGGCTCATCATGACAATCCTCTCTTGGCCCGGGTGATGGTGAATAGGATCTGGCATTATCATTTTGGTCAGGGTCTGGTGAAGACTCCGAACGATCTCGGGTTTAGTGGAGGCAAGCCCTCGCACCCTGAGCTTCTTGACTGGTTAGCGGCCGAGTTTCGCTCGCGGAAGTGGAGCGTGAAAGCAATGCACAAGCTCATCGTCTCCTCGGCCACCTACCGGCAGGGCTCGCGGGCGAATCCCGAGGCGCAGGCCATTGATGCCGGGAATGTCTACCTCTGGCGACGAGCGCCCATGCGATTGGAGGCGGAATCGATCCGGGATTCCATTCTGGCGGTCTCAGGGGCGCTCAATCCGCTGGCAGGGGGACCCGGCTACCGCGATTTTAAGATGTATAATCATAAGGGATCATGGGTCTACGACCCGATCGATCCAGAGGGTCCCGAGTTCAATCGGAGGAGTATCTATCGCACCTGGGCCCGGGGAAATGTGCACCCGCTTCTCTCGCCGCTGGATTGCCCGGACCCCTCCGCCGCCGCACCAGTCCGGAGCGTGACAACCACCCCGCTGGGAGCGCTCTCTCTCATGAACACCTCCTTCGTGCTCCGGATGTCCGAGGAAATGGCCAAGCGGCTTGCTGCCATGCCTGGGGGAGAGAAGGATCAGGTCGGGCACGCGGTTGAACTGGCCTTTGGTCGCCCTGCCACTGCGGAGGATCTCAATCTTGGTCTCCGCTTTGTGAAGGAGAACGGCTTGGCTGCATTCTGCCGGGTCCTCTTCAATACCAACGAATTTCTTTATCTCAACTGATCGGCCCTTTTTCTGTCATGAGTCTTTCCCAGAACAGCCAACTAACCGGTGGATTGCCAAGCCGTCGGGACTTTTTCAACTGGACCCAGCGGGGTCTCACCGGTGCGGCCTTGTCTTCGCTGCTCATTCGTGAGGGTTACGCCTCGCAGCCGGTAGAATCTCATTACGCCCCCAAGGCCAAGCGGGTGATTCACATCTGCCTGTGTGGGGGCTTCAGTCAGGTGGATACCTTCGACTACAAGCCCCGCCTGCAGGAATTGCATGGAAAGTCTCTCCAGGCCGACGAGAAGCCGGACGTATTCTTTGGAAAAGTCGGCCTCCTGCGCAAAAACGACTGGGAATTTAAGCAGCGAGGTAAGAGCGGGCTCTGGATCTCCGACCTTTTTCCCCATATCGCCACCGTGGCGGATGAGTTGACGATTATCAACTCGATGGTGGCTGAGTCCTCCAGCCATACCCCCGCCACCTTCCAGGAGAGCAGTGGCTTCCGCCTGAACGGCTTTCCGGTGATGGGATCGTGGGTGTCCTACGGATTGGGGAACCAGACCGATGATCTCCCTACGTATGTGGTTCTTCCTGATGCGCGGGGCATGCCCGCGGGTTCCACCAGTAACTGGACCAATGGGTTCTTGCCTGCGGTGCACCAGGGTGTGCCTTTCCGCACCAAGGGGGAAGGCGAGGCCATCACGAATCTTTTTCCAGCCCGCAAGATCGGGAAAAAAGTCGATCAGGCGAGCCGGATTCTTCTCGAGAAGATGAATGAGGCCCACATGAGGGAGCATGGTGCTGAGGACGCCTTCTCCGCGCGGATGGCCAGCTATGAACTGGCCGCCAATATGCAGCTCGCGGTTCCTGAGGTGACCGGCACCGACAAGGAAACTGAGGCCACCCGGGAGATGTATGGATTTAACAAGGACGAGACCCGGGACTTCGGGCGCAGCTGCCTGCTCGCCCGGCGGATGCTGGAGCGCGGCGTGCGGCATGTGCAGCTCTTTTCTGGAGGGTCCTTTGGTTCTCCCCGGATCAACTGGGATGGTCATGAGGACATGCGGCGCAACCATGGCAGGGAGGCGGGTCGCATCGATCAGCCGGTAGCTGCCCTGATCAAGGATCTGCGTCAGCGAGGCATGCTGGATGATACTCTCGTGCTCTTCACCTCGGAGTTTGGACGGACGCCCTTTACCCAGTCAGGCGCTGATCAGGTTGGTAAAGGGAGAGATCATAACCACGTGGGATTCAGTAGCTGGATGGCCGGGGGCGGGTTAAAGCCCGGGATCACCTATGGGGCTACCGACGACGTCGGTTACAAGTCGGTCGAGAAGCCGGTGCCATGGCATGATTTCCACGCTACGGTTCTGCATCTCCTTGGCATTGATCATGAGAAGCTGAGCTACTACCACAATGGCATTCAGCGTCGCCTCACCAATGTGCATGGAGAGCTGCTCAAGGGTATTCTCGCATGACGTTTCTCCAAAGGATCGGTTGTGGAGTCCTGCTGGTCCTCTCGCTCATAGGGTGTCAGGAGACGGGAGAGCCGGAAGTGAGCGAGTTGGTCGTCTTCAAGGATCAGGGACGCATTTGGAGTTACGAGAACCTTTCTATTCATGGATGGACGATCTACCTCGAAGAGTCGATCGCCGCGGACCAGAAGCTGAAAGCGCGAATTCAGGAGCAGATCACAATTGGTCTTGAGAACTTCCTTGGCAAGGTGCCGGAGGGAGCTCTCGCCTTCCTCCGGACCATTCCCATCTGGGTCAGTAATGAGCCCACCTATCCATTGCGGGAGAAGGAGTATGGCGTCGTTCCCTTCCATCGCAGTCCGCAGTGGCTGCGGGATCATGGGCTGAACCCTCACATGGCGCCGGGGGTGCATGTGATCAACCCGGAGGCGGTCTTTTTCAGACACAAGCTTCTCGACTGGGGGCCGATGACCTTCCTTCACGAGCTGGCTCACGCCTATCAGAACGTCAGACTCTCCCTGAAGCACGAGGTCATCCTCTCGGCTTATGAGGCTGCCATGGAGGCGGGGCTCTATCTGCAGGTGCCGGACCGGAAGGATAAAACTCGCATGGTCAAAGCCTATGCCGCGACGAATCAGGAAGAGTATTTTGCCGAGTTGACCGAGGCCTACTTCGGGCAGAATGACTGGTTCCCGCATAATCGGGAGGAGCTCCGTAACTACGACCCCCGGGGCTACAAGATGATCGAGGAGGTCTGGAGTGCGGAAGCGTTCCAGTGAGAGTGGATATTTGGGAGGGCTGGTCTGGGACGGCAGGCTTGTCAGGAGCCAGTCCCGGTGGTCTCATCACGGCCGACTACGATGGGTGAGCCGGAGCAAGGGGAATTGGAACAAGGGGATTTGCTGGATGGGGCTGGTTCCTTTCGTGACCGGTGCGAGCTCATCAGCTGGGCGCGCCCATTCCATGATGTCTTCGGGGAGTGGCTGTGGGAGCGGAAGGCTCGTCTTCCCGGGATGCTGGTGATTGTTCCTACGGGCCAGAGTGGACGCCGGATCAGGCAGGGGCTTGCGGATCGGGGTGGCGTCCTGGCTCCCAGAGTGCGGATGCCGGGCTATCTCCTGGAATCCGGTGATAGTGCCTCCGATTCCGTAGAGATATTGGCCTGGGTGGAGCTTCTCGAGGGGGTGAGTGACTGGGGTGTCTTTTCGGAAGCGTTTCCCAATCCTCCGGTGGGTGAGGGCTCGGGTTGGGCTCTTGGTCTGGCCAAGTCGCTGGTCGAGGTCCGAGTCAGTCTGCTGTCAGTTGGTTTGACCATACAGCAGGCTGCGAGTCGTATGAGGGGAACGGTGGATCATGGTCGCTGGGAAGATCTTGCGGTCCTCGAGAAGGAGGTAGAGAAGGTGTTGCAGGGCTGGGAACGAACGAGCCGGAGCCGGTTAGCAGCAGAGGGAGCGTTTCGGTGGGACGAGGGAATTGAGGAAGTGGTCATCGCAGGGGTTCCGGATCTTCCTCCTGCAGTTGTCAGGGTTCTGGAGAATTGTCCCCTTCCGGTCCGGATTCTCGTGGCTGGGAATGATCGAGCGGATTTTGATGAATGGGGAAGGCCTCTGGCGCAGTGGGCGCAGCGTGAGATTGCGTGGCCGCAGGAAGGGTCCGTGACGCTTGCCTCCGATGCCCGGGATCAGGCGGAGAAAGCGGTGGCGAAGGTGGCCGAGGGTGGCAGGCCCTCTACGGAGGTGGCCATGGGGTCCGCAGACGAAGGAGTGACGCGGGAATTGGTCCGGGCCTTCGGAGAGCAGGGGTGGCCGGTCTATGACCCAGGCAGTCGCAGGGTGCCGGCCGTCGTAGGATGGCTTTCGGCGTGGCGTGCTTATCTCCTCCGGCAGGGAGTATCTCAGGTCAT
>NZAC01000008.1 GCA_002686085.1 Roseibacillus sp.
AGGATGGTGGACAAACCAACCAAGCTCCTCTTTAGGAATAGAGCTCCCTGCGCCAAACCCCCGCCCAAACACCAACTCAAGACCCGAAATCCGCTCGAGGAACCATTGGTAAATGTCAATCCGCCCGGTTGACCCTCGTGCGACAATATCGGCCGAGACCAAATCCGCTGATCCTCCCATCCAAGACGTTAATAAAAGATAGAACCCCACCACCACCCCGATCCAAAGTCCAACCCTGAGAAATGCTCGGCCGTGGAACAAGCAGATCACCACCAATCCTGCAATGAACCCGAGCATTGGCCCACGGCTCTGACTTGCCATTAACCCAAAGACTAAGGTCCCCAGAACGATCAACCATAGCCGCTGGTGAGCTTTCTTTCCCACGGAGAGTGCAAACCACGCCCCCGCCACAGCTCCAGCGGCGCACAGCATCCCGGTCAAAACCGCATTCAGACCATCAGTGTAAACGAGCATATTACGGAGGCGGTGGACTCCCAGGTCGCGCGATGGAGAACCGTAAAATACCAGCAGAGAATAAAGTACAACCACAGCCCCAAGGATTGCCAGCCCGCCCACGATCCACTCCCCGAGCCCCTTTTTTCTTCCAGTGGCCACAAGGGCCGCAGCAAGAACGAAAACGGCGATGGAATCGCCTATCCTACCTTGCTCAACAACAAGAGGGTCTGCCCACACCCGACTCAGGCTTTGCCACCCGAGGAGCAACGCCACCAGCCAGAGCCAGCGAGCTCCTGCCACCGCCCTCGCGATCTGATCTGCTCCAAGGAGGACAAAGGGAAATACCAGCCACAGTGCCCGCCGATGGTGCCACCCGTCCTCGGCAACCCAGAAACCGGCCACCCAGAAACCGAGGGCCCCAGCCAACAGAAGCTCCCGGGCCTTCCAGCAGTAGCTAAAAGACTTTCCTGTCTTGCCTTGCAACCCCTTCAAGGCCCCTACCCTTCCGACTACCTCGGGAAGGTCAAGTGCTGTGAAAAAAACCTGTGGCCCAGCAGGCTGGAATAGCCATTATTGTCTCCGTGCACGATGCGCTCGTCCAGTTACTTGGCCCCGCGAAGGTTTCTGCCGTAGCGGACGTCCTTGCCACTCATGCCTCCGACCGGTGGCATGCCTCTTCTCCCCCAGAGGTGGTCGTTTTTGCGGAATCCACTGTGGATATCGTGGGCGTCATGCAATTTGCTCACGAGCGGCGCATTCCGGTAACAACTCGTGGCGCCGGAGTCGGTTATGTCGGGGGCTGCGTGCCCCAGCAGGGGGGAATTGCTCTGTCGCTAGCTCGCATGAATACGATCCTCGAGCTCAACCCCAGTGATGGCCTGGCGGTTGTCCAACCGGGCGTAATTACCGCTGACTTGCAGAACGCTGCGCGAAAGATCGGATGGTATTCCCCTCCCGCCCCCGCCTCTCTGAAGGA
Source organism: Roseibacillus sp. (assembly GCA_002686085.1). Classification (GTDB taxonomy): domain Bacteria; phylum Verrucomicrobiota; class Verrucomicrobiia; order Verrucomicrobiales; family Akkermansiaceae; genus Roseibacillus_B. The sequence goes on from NZAC01000008.1 coordinate 1,433, forward strand.
GTGCTCCCTCGGAGGCAACATTGCTACCAATGCAGGCGGTCCGCGCTGCCTGAAGTATGGTGTCACGCGCCCCTATGTTCTCGGGCTGGAAGTTGTGCTCGCCAATGGAAACGTCCTCCGCTGCGGCTCAAGATGTCATAAGAACAAAACCGGCTTCGACCTCGTAGGCCTTTTCGTCGGCTCGGAGGGTATGCTGGGTGTCGTCAGTCAGGCTACTCTCCGCCTCATTCCGCATCCTCAGGCCCGCGCCATGCTGACTGCCACCTTCCCTGAATTTCGGCACGCCGCCCACGCAGTTCAGCAAATACTCAACTCTGGGCATCTCCCCTCCGCTCTTGAAATCACCGATGGTTTCACTCTCCAAGCCGCTCGTGAATATCTCGGACCCGATGCTCTTCCAGCCGGGGATGCGCATCTCATCGTTGAGATCGATGGCCGTACTAAAGCGGTTGAGGGCGAGCGGCAAGAGCTCGCCAGCCTCCTACAGGAGCTTGGCGCGCTTACCGCTGAGCACCATTGCGACGAGGAGGCCTGCGAAAAGGTCTGGCAGTTGCGGCGCGATTTCTCCTACTCGCTGCGCAACACCGGACTGACAAAACTCAATGAGGATATTGTTGTGCCGCGCTCCAAGCTCTTGGACCTCGTCGAATTCGCCCGCGAAATGCAAGATCGCACTGGAATCGCGATCGCGTGCTTTGGGCACGCGGGAGACGGCAACATTCACACCAATCTGATGGTGAAGGATTACGAGAATCCAGAAGTTCGAGAAAAAGCGGACCACGCTCTGGACGAACTCTTCCATTGGATCATCAAGAGCGGTGGCGTAATTACCGGAGAGCATGGGATTGGACTCGCCAAGAAGCGATGGTTTGCCGACGCAGTCGGGGAAGAAGCTGTTTCTGCTCACTCCGCCCTCAAATTGGCTATGGACCCGCGCGGGATCCTCAATCCCGGCAAGTTCATCTAGGCCGCGGGAGACCACAAAAAATGGCCTCTGGACGAAAATCTGGCCTCGGCAGGCTGCGAGACCGTATTCTGTCCCTGTTTCCGGCACAGTCGCCCCAACACGCGACAGGAAGGCTAAAACTTCCCGTTGTAAGTCCCCGCTGCACGGGAGATACTGTGAGAAACAAACCCTCTAATGCGTACTTTCTGCCTGCTCTCTCTGCTAGTCGCCAATCTCCTTCCGGGGTCAGCGCGAGGCGAATTTGCCTTCCAGGAGTATAAAGACCGCCTCCCATGGATCTGGGAGTCGCCAACAAGTGCCCCAGCGCCTGCGGTGACAAACAAAGGGTGGCCCACAGATGAGATCGATGCATTCATCCTCGCAGCCCTCGAGGAAAGCGCGATGTCCCCGGCTCCACCTGCGAGTGACCGTCAATGGTTTCGCCGGGTCAATTTTGCTATCACGGGATTGCCCCCAACGCCCAAGGCAACGGAAGAGTTCCTCTCCAGTACAGACAAGGACCGACGCAAGAGCGCTGTTCTAAATCTACTTGGCTCTCCACACTATGGCGAACGGTGGGCGCGCCACTGGATGGATCTCGTTCGTTATGCGGAATCTCGGGGCCACGAGAGTGATTTCGGAATCGCCAACGCATGGCGCTACCGAGACTATCTGGTCCGGGCATTTAACGCCGACGTTCCTTACAACAATTTTGTCACTGAACACATTGCCGGCGACCTTCTTGCGACGCCTCGTCTCGATCCCCAGACAGGAGCAAATGAGTCCATCTTGGCGACCGGGTGGCCATTCCTTGGTGAAGAGGTCCACTCTCCGGTCGATATCCGGCAGGACGAATGCGATCGCACAGACAACAAGATTGACGTGCTTAGCAAAACCTTCCTTGGGCTCACCGTCGCATGTGCCCGGTGCCATGATCACATGTTCGACGCGATCTATCAGAAGGACTACTACGCTCTGTCCGGATTCGTTGCGAGCTCGAGCTACCGGCAGGTCCGCTACGAGTCCATCGAGGTGAACAAGGCTCAGGCCCGGAAGCTTACGGCCCTGCGCGCAAAAACCGCCACCCAGGTTCTGAAGAACTTTGCCCGCGAAGCCCAACCCCTTTTTGTGGAGTTAAGCAAGCAGCCCACATACCGGGTGCCCGGACCCTTTAGAGTCCAGCTCGAAGAGGGGCAGGATGTCCGGGTTATTGCTGATTACACTCGCCCCAATCTAACTCCCTGGATCGTAGACGGGCCCTCTTTCGGGTCAGAAGTCTCTGCCGAAGGGTCCCTCCTCCTCGGATCTAATCCCGACGAGCCAGGGCTTCGAATCGCGGGCTACGGTGCTGCCCGCCGGGATCCTTTCTGGAATGGGCTCAAGATAACCGACAGCGCCAATGACTCCGGGTCTTTCAACAGTCATTCGCGATCCGGGAAAATGATCCGAACCCCCNCATTCGAGCTAAAAACGGGCCGCCTGCACTACCTGATCCGGGGACATGCCTCCGTCTACGCTGGAGTNGGTCAGCATATCATGATCACCGGGCCACTCCATGGAAGNCTGATCCAGCGGCCGAAGGTTGATGGCGATCAGCCGCGATGGGTAAGCCACGACCTGTCCCGATACGCGGGGCTCCGGACTCACATCGAGTTTGGGGCGGAGGGCGGCAGCCCTCTCGAGGTTCTCATGGTAGTCGAGGCAGACAAGCCTCCGCCCATCGAACAGAAGCAACTCAACCTGACCCGTCTGGATCTCTCCGCTGCGTGGAAGGATCTGGCTGATGGGGTGATCGAGAAGGAGAATCTTCATGCCGCTCGTTGGATCGTTGAGCAACCAAAGCTGAAAGCTTCCCAAATCGCCTCATCCTACCTGAAGGAGCTGGATGCTATTCGTAAAGGGGTTAAATGGGAATCGGCCTTGGCCGTGGCATGGCTGGATGGCAATGGCGTTAACGAATACAACATGGACCGCGGAGATCCCGCATCTCCACTGGAGCCTGCGACCAGAGGCCTCCCAAAGGCGTTTGGCTTGAGCTCCATAGACAGCAAAAACTCCGGACGGCTCGAACTGGCACGGCAGGTTACAAACCCAAGTAACCCGTTGACCGCCCGCGTCATGGTAAACCGTATCTGGCACCAGCTGTTCGGCCTTGGCCTTGTTCGAACCGTTGACAATTTTGGGTGGCTGGGCGAACGCCCCTCTCATCCCGAACTCCTAGACTACCTCGCGACAGAATTTATGGAAACCCATGAATGGTCGGTAAAGTCTTTCGTCGCGAGGCTTCTCCTTACAAAAACCTACGGCCAGTCCAGCACCAGTGCCGACCCAGCATTTGACCAGAAGGATCCCACCAATATTCTTCTCCACCGGATGCCTGTCCGGCGGCTAGAAGCCGAGGCAATCCGAGACTCCGTGCTGGCCGTTTCCGGACGGCTTGAGCGCAAAATTGGGGGGAAGCCTGTCCCAACCTACCTCGACGAATTCGTGGTGGGCAGGGGGCGCCCCGGAGGGGGCCCACTGGACGGCGCAGGTCGGAGATCGCTTTACACCTCTGTTCGGCGAAACTTTCTCCCCACCCTGATGCTGGCCTTTGACTTTCCCGCTCCATTCAGCACCAAAGGGAGGAGAGACATCACGAATGTTCCCGCGCAATCGCTGGCCCTGATGAACGATAAGCTCATTTACGAACAGGCGCGGATCTGGGCCCAGAAAGTATTAAAGGAAATGCCTTCGGCGACTCCCGAGGAGAGGTTGAATCGCATGTTTGAAAATGCATTCACACGACGAGCCGGAAGGCACGAGATTGCCATCCTGATGGAATCCCTTCCCGGACTCATGGAGCTCCACGGCGGCAATCCAAATTCCGAAGGACTGTGGCAGGACCTCTGCCACAGTCTGTTTTCCATGAACGACTTCATTTACCTCCCATGAGTTCAAGCCCGTTTCCACTCTCCCGCCGCGAAGTCCTGCAAAAATCCTCAATGGGGTTTGGCGCCCTCGCCATGGCAGGGCTCATGGACAAAGCCAAGGCGGCATCACCCCTTATTCCCGACAGCCACTTCCCGGGAAAAGCCCGGAACGTTATCTTCCTTTTCATGGAAGGGGGGGTCTCCCAAGTGGACTCCTTCGACTACAAGCCGGCGCTTGAGAAGTACCACGGGCAGGACCCTCGGAAAGCGATCGGCCAGCTGGAGAAAACTCAGTTTGAGAATATCGGAAAAGTGATGAAATCACCGTGGGCGTTCAAGCAGCGCGGCAAGAGCGGAATGTGGATAAGCGACCTTTTCCCACACATTGCGGGGATGGCAGACGACCTTTGCGTCGTTCGCTCAATGACGTCAAAATTCCCCGAGCATACCTCGGCGAACTACTTTTTTCACAGCGGAACAGGATTACAGGGGCGGCCCAGCATGGGCGCGTGGGCTTCGTACGGTCTTGGCAAAGAAAGCGAAAATCTCCCCGGATATGTCGTCATAAACGGAGGGCGGATCCCTTCTGGTGGACTCGACTGCTTCTCCAATGGCTTTCTCACCGCTACCCATCGCGGCAGCCTTCTCAACGCCAACGGGACACCGGTCGCTAACGTGAGCCCCAATGAGCGCGACGCCAGAAGCCAACTCCTCAAGCGCAGACTGATTGGGAGTCTGAATGCCCGCTCCTCCAAGGGAAATGCCGAGTTGGAATCTGCCATCATGAATTATGAACTGGCGGCCCGAATGCAGCTCGCGATTCCCGAGCTCATGGATTTCAGCGATGAGTCTGCGTCAACTAAAGAGCTCTACGGAATTGAAGACAGTTACAAGGGAACTCAAACCTATGCACGAGAGTGCCTGATTGCCCGCAGGCTAATTGAGCGCGGGGTCCGCTTCGTCGAGCTCACGATTCCAAACATCGGAGAGGACCGCTGGGACGCTCATGGAGGGCTGCAGAAGAATCACGGCAACAACGCTCGTTCCGTGGACAAGCCCATCGCGGGCCTGCTCAAGGATCTGAAGGCGAGAGGCATGCTGGATGATACTCTCGTTCTCTGGTCTGGAGAGTTCGGGCGGACTCCCTTTGCGCAGGGAGGCAATGGCCGGGATCATAATGAGTTCGGATTCTCTCTCTGGATGGCAGGAGCCGGGGTCAAGCCGGGCTCGGTGTATGGGGGAACTGATCAGTGGGGTTACAAGGCGGAGAAGGACCCCTTGGAAGTCCATGATCTTCATGCCACCATTCTTCACCTGATGGGCATCAATCACAAAGAGCTTACTTACCGCTTCAGCGGCCGCGATATTCGGCTCACCGATGTTCATGGTCGGGTCGTCGAGGAGTTACTCTCCTAAATTTACCCTCCTGACTGTCACTCGTTGGATGGCTTCACGCCAGCCATTCTGAGCTATTCCGCAAGCTGGAATACCCTCTGCACCGATTCAAAAACACTCAGAGGCGCTATCGCTACCCCTTCCGGACCCGTAGGCCGGGAGGTATCAATCAATTTCGCAGGGTGGAGTCGGTTCCCCTTTTTCAGGGAATATCCGGATCCGGGATCCACGCATGCGCCCTCATAAATCTCGAAATGCAGGTGAGCGAGCCAGGCGCCATTGCCAGTTCCCACGGTTCCAAGGCGCTGCCCGCGCGCCACGACCCCACCAACAGCCACCCCAATTCGATCCAGATGCCCATAGAGGCTGTGGAATTTCCGTCCATCCGGCAGGCGGTGCCCAAGAATGATCACTTTCCCCCAATTCCCTCCCCGGTCACCCGCAAAAACGACATAGCCGTTTCCTATCGCGTAGACGGGATCTCCGAGATCTGAGTTTCCTCCTCCTATTCCGTTAAGGTCCTCTCCCAGATGGTTCATTTGCGCTCGTTCATTACGCTCTAGGAACGGTTGCGCATTGTAGGTAAACGCTCCTGTCTCCGATCCCAGGGGCTGGTCCAGTAATGCCACCGGAGCTAGAAGGAAACGACTGAACGCATCATGGAGTATGAACCGGCGGTCAAAAGCAGGCACCCGCCCTTCCGCTTCTTCACTCGCTCCGACCGGGTATCCCAGAGGAGCATCCGCGTCCTGCCAGGATCGGAGGGACTGAATAGGATCACGTGGCCGAGGGCTATTGAAAAAGATAGCCCCCAACAGGAAGAGCACAAAGATGCACAGCCCCACTACAAGCTCACTACGAAAACCACGTCCCATAACTTGAACAGCGCTCGATAAGCAGGCCCTTCTGCCAGCTTACAGTCGATCTACTACGCAGGCTATCCAGCAAACCATGGGGAACCAGCCTATTCCTCTTGCTCCGGAAGACGCGCCCGGGCAAAGGGCCTTACCCGATAGACCTGCCTTCCCCGTTGCACCGTGAGGGAGGTTTGCTGTTCCGTCGCTGAAGCAATCAGCTTGTCATAAAAGTCTGCCGGCTGATTCACCCGGACATTGTTAATTTCCAAGATCAAATCCCCAACCCTCAGCCCCCTGCTGGCCGCCTGCCCTTCAGGGTGGATTCCGGAGATCAGAACCCCTCTGGCTCCACGAGTCCGCTGGAGCAGGGTTAATCCCTGCACAGTGATGCCAATATCCCTGATCACGGCTTGATCCGATATGGTTCGCTCCACAGGGCCACTCGCCTGCGTCAGGGTTTCAGCATCTTCCGCATCAATGACCGTGGCTTTTAGAGTGACCTCCTCGCCCTTTCTCCAAACCGTAATATCCACCTCGCGAGCGACCGGGGTCCTTTGGATCTGGGCGAAGAATTGAACCCGGCTCTCAACGATTTTACCGTTATAGCGCACCACGACATCGTCTGCTAACAAGCCTGAAGACTCGGCAGGGGAATCTGGAACAACATCCTGAATATAGACCCCGCCATTCTCATACCAACCTACTTTTTCCCTGATGAGAGGGTTCCAGTCATAGCAACGAACACCTAGCCAGCCCCGGGTGGCCCTGCCTTTAGCGAGAATCTGTTCAAACACCTCGCGCACGTCATTTGAGGGTATGGAAAAACCAATTCCAACGAATCCCTCGTCCTCGGTATCAGGAGAGTAAATCGCCACATTGATCCCGATTATTTCACCAAGAATATTCACCAGCGGACCTCCCGAGTTTCCAGGGTTGATCGCCGCATCCGTCTGAAAGAGGTCGCGTTGCCGATCAGAAATCGTCCTCTCCTTGGCTGAAATAATTCCTCGGGTCACCGTCTCCCCCAATCCAAAAGGATTGCCAATGGCCAGAGCCTGCTGACCCTGGCGAACCCGATTTGAGTCCCCAAACTTAAGAGGCTTAAACTCCCGGTTGGCTTTGATTCGGATCACCGCAATATCCAGCGCCCGGTCTTCACCAATCACAACAGCAGGATAGGTTTTGCCATCGTGCATGGTCACCGTGATTCTGGATTTCCCATTCGTCACGTGTTCGTTGGTTACTACGTGCCCTTCTCTCGAGACGACCACTCCAGAGCCAATTCCGCGGACGGGATACCCTTCGTCTACCCAAACACGGCCAAGCCAGTCCTGCATGAAGTTTCTCTTCACTCCCTCGGTTTGCAGAGAGACTACCGAAGGCACTACCGCAGCCGTCAGTCGCGCAAATTCCTCGTCAAGCGCTGCAAGGTATTCCACCTCCCCAAGAGAGAGTGCTGGTTTGCTGCTGAGGGTATACCTTTCCGGAACATAGTTGCTCTCTCGGTCTTTCGCCCCAAAGTTCAGGAGATTCGAAAGGCCTCCCATCCCGGGCAGCTTCCGGAAACCAGCTACTACCAGAAAGGCCAGCAGGAATACCCCGAGAAGAACAGCAATTCGACGCAATGCCACATTCATGATCGTTGGGAGCCTAGATCAAGAATGGGGCCTTTTGGGCGGGGGGAAAGCGGAAATTCAGCGGCCCCGACGGAGCGCCCGGAAGGCGCCCCCAAGCGCCCGAGCGGTGTCGCTAGCAACGAGCGATTCCGGGGATTGGTGTTTTTTCAAAGCAATTTCGGAGGCCCGCCCCGCAAGCCAAGCAGCAGAGCGCGCCGCATCAAATCCTGATAAACCCCTGGCCAACAAGGCCCCGAGCACACCACTGAGAACGTCGCCCTGCCCGCCAGAGGCCATTCCTGGATTCCCGGTGACATTGTAATGCAAGTCCTGACCGGAGGATGTCACAATTGTCCTCGCCCCCTTATAGAGGAGCGTGCAGGGATGCAGTTTCACGAACGCCCGGGCACACTCTGCCCGGCTCAGTTCCTCAGCCGCGGGGAACATCCGACTCATTTCACCCGGATGCGGCGTCAGGACCATGTGGCTCTTTATACGTCCGGATAGTCCCATGGCGGATATCAGGTTCAGCGCCTCTGCGTCCACAACCATGGGCATTCTGCAGCTCTCCAGCAGATTCAACAACGCGGTCTTTTCCAGCTTTCCCGACCCGTTAAGACCAGGCCCAATAACGAGAGCCGCATGAGGCGCATCCATTACTTCATCGTAGCTCGAAAGGGCTTTTACCATGACTTCCGGAGGTAACGCCGTGGAAATCATGAACGGATAGTCCTCTTCCAATACGTAAAGCGTGACAAGGCCCGCGCCTCCCCTGAGGGCTCCAAGGGCCGCGAGGCACCCCGCCCCAAGCATCCCCCGCGATCCCGCTACTACCCCAACTCGCCCGGCCTCCCCCTTGTGGGTTCCATAGTCCCGCGGCGGAAAAAGACCGCGTAGCTTTTGCCCAGTAGTCAACCCGTCCCCAGAGCCATAATCGGGAAGCTCCTCCAAAGCGATCACCTCGATTCGCCCGACGTGCATCAGAGCCGATTCGGCCACCAATCCTTTTTTGGGAACTGCAATAGTTGCGGTAAGATCCGCCTGAACAGCTCCGTCTTCTACCCTTCCATCATCCGCATTCACTCCAGAGGGAACATCAATGGCAACAATCTCTGCTCCTCCGGATTCCCGAAGGGCATTCATCTCAGCTGCTAGGGAGCCAATCGGCTCCCTCAATGGGCCATTCGCCCCGATCCCCAACAGCCCATCAAGAAGAAGGAGAGGACCCTGGCTGCGCTCTGATTCCCAGCGATGTCGCTGGACCTCTATGTCACCAAGCTCTCGAAGCTTCTGACGAGGAAGAGCCCCGAACTCAAGGGGCTGGAAGGCGCTCCGCACAACAACCTTCCATCCCGCCGAGCGAAGCACCCTGAGGGCAACAAGGGCATCTCCCCCATTATTCCCTTTGCCGACGTAAGCTACAGCCGTTCCGGGACCGGAATAAAGATCCACCAGAGCCTCGCCGAGCCGCTTCCCTGCCTTGTCCATGAGGCTCTCTGCTGAAATGCCCTTGCGGAACGCCTGGCGTTCCAGCTCTCGCATTTCATGACAACTGAGAAGACCCATCTACAGTAGTTCCTTGCATCTGGGGTGATTGAACCCCGAACCCAGACGGGTCCGTCCCATCCTAACGTTGAAAGCGATACTTAATAATTCCGTCCGCTATTCCCCGTGCTATGGCGTCCCGATAAGCCCCTGTTTTCATACGAGACCTCTCCCGTGAATTGCTGACAAAGCCTCCTTCCACCAACACCGCCGGATTTCGCGAAGCCCTGAGAACGTAATATCGTCCGAATTTGACGCCGCGGTCACGGCCTCCTACCCGTTTCAGCATCCCCTCCTGAATCGCCTCAGCTAATGGCTTTCCTGCCTTGCTATAGTAGTAAGTCTCTAGCCCTGAGACGGAGCGTCGCCAAGTGTAGTTGTAGTGCAGGCTTACAAATATCGCACTCTTGAACCGGTTTCCAATCGCGGCACGCTTGGCGAGCGAGATAAAGGTGTCGCTCTTGCGGGTCATGGTGACCTGATAGCCCTTCGCGAGCAGGTAATGCTCTAGGCGCATGGCCGTATCGAGAGCAAGATGCTTTTCGTAGACTTTCCCGGATCGTCCACCTCGATCATCACCTCCATGGCCTGGATCAATCACGATCCTGCTGAAATACCCCGCCCACACTCCGGAGGAAGATACGAGGAGTATTAAGGCTAAAAACGCGATTGCCCGAAACGAAGGATGGGGAATAGGCATGGGCGATAGAGCAGGAAGGGGGTCCAACTACAAATTCCTTTTAGACAAGGCTGACGCACCCGGAAAGAATTTTCGGAAAGGCCATGCCCGACACACCCGCCATTCCATTAGCGAAAGGTCATGGAAGGTCGCTCAGACAATTTTCGGAGCCGCGCCCGACTCTGGGCTTCTGCCTTAGGGTCATAGTAGATCCCTCCTGAAATCACGACCTCCCCGTTGTTAAAGGTTGTCAAGGCAGGCTTCCGCCCTGCGGCGGGCTTGTAATATTTCGTGCCGAGATATGTTCCCGCCGGGGTAACCGTCCCATGCGCGTAAACATTTGGAGCCGCGAGAGAAAGCACGTGAAGATTGTTGTCCCGGTCAACTGTAGCCTTTGGCGCCTTGCTGGTGATGACCTCCCCCATGCGAAATGCCTGGAGGTTGCGGCCGGTCCGGATATCGACGAGGTGCATATAGAGTGAAGATTTCCGGGCAGAATTGTGGATTGATAACCTGTATTCCCGCACGTTGCCGAGCGCAGCATCCCCGACTCGCTGGGTATAGACTTGGCGCCCAAGCGTCACGCTAAAATACGTCGTGTTCGTGACAAAATTTCCCCCTCCCCCGGGAAGTCTGATCACGGCCTTACAGCGAAACCTGCCCGGTTCAGTCACACGGAAAGCCCCCGTAAGATCCACACTTTTTGCGATACTGCGCCCCGCTGGGATTCTTACTGCTCCAAAATTCATCGCGGCGAGCGGACTAAGGGCAGTCCCTCGGGAATTTTTAATCTCAAAATCGAGCCAGTTCAGACTCGTTTGTTCCTCCGTATGGATCAGAAGGTCGCGTCCGGAGTTGTTCGTCAAGGTCACCGTTGCAACTACAGGCTCGTGAGCGATGTATTCCCTTTTCGACATGCTCAGGCTTGCTTGGACCTGGGCGCATACGTCGCTCAGGTTTAGAATTCCCGTGACGAAGCAGATCAGGGAGAGCAGCCTAAAGTTGGAACGCATAACTTGGAGATGGAGAAACTAGGACCGTGGGTTTACGTCGTATCATCCTGTCACCGCAAGGGAAAGCCGCTACTTGGCGCGTGATTTTTGCCCTTCGGCGATTTCCCCGGGACTGTTCCACCCCCCTGGGGGGGCTTTTCCTTAACGGTTCGAAAGCCCAGGTCCTTACGCCTGAGAGCTCTTGTTGAAACCCAGCTACGGCTGGACGCTCCGCTTGCCGGCACGAGAAAAGAGCCTCCACACGCTACTGGGGCTTTTGCGTTCATCGGGAAAGAAGGGTTCCGCTCAGAATCCCTTGTCCACTCTGCGACATTCCCCGCCAACCCGTGAATCTCGAGCTTGCCGGGGCTTCGCGGGGACTGATCGACAGGACCCCACCCCTCCACGTAAGGGGTCACATTATCGTCTAGAGCCACCACTGCCAGCCACTCTCTTAAGGTCGGCAAACGGCCTCCTTTCCAAGCGGCGTACGCATGGGCGTCCCACCAATCGACCCCCGTCACTGGGTGATTCATATCATATTTGAGCCCATTGAAAGTTCCGCCGCTACGGGCCGAACTCAAAACCATGAGCCAGTCGTCCGGAAGGTGATCCACCTTCGTCCGGGGCTGGCTCCCGTGGTCATAGGCCTTACGCTGGATCGCCCCCATTACAGAAAGGGCATCAAGAAATTCCTGATACTCAGCGATCGTGACCTCATGGGCATCTATCATAAAGGAAGACAGCAGAGCGGATTTCCCCTCGTGATCTCGATAATCTCCTCCCGGTATAAGAACCATTCCAGACAGATCGCGAGCAGCCGGCGCATCGCGCCTCCCCACGACAAGGAGCGCAGACACAACGGCGGTCAAGACTGCTGCTCCAGTCACGGCGAGCCCGATCTTCTTCATCCGGTAACGTCGCGAGGCCTTTGACCTCGCCTCTAAAGCCTCCCGAACCTCGGAGACAAGGGATTGCTCCAGCTCTTGCGCCGTGTTGGCAACCTGCGTCCAGCTCAATCTGACCCCTTCGCCCTCGCCCATCATAAGCACAAAAAGCCTCCCAAGCCGGGTATCTCCGAAGAGGTCCGTTCCTGCCAGTCCGGGCTGAAGTAGCTCGTGCATGAGGATTGCCGCCGCTCGCAAATCCCGAGCAGTTTCATCCGCTTCCCGCTCCCCCGCGAGAGCAAGATTCTGGATGCGTAGGATTCCATGCTCGCCCAGAATAAGGTCTGAGGCTTTCAGGGGGGCACCTCTAGTGCCCCGCTCCTCCAAGTGAGCCATCGCCCTGCCAAGCTGCTTCAAAAGCGCAGTAAGTTCGAGGGGGATATACATTTGCCCGCTTTCGCGGAGCTCCGCAAAGGATTCCCCTGATAACAGCTCGCGAGTCCAATAAAGCTCTCCGCCATCCTCTCCGGCCTCAAAAACAGAACCAATACCTGAATGTTCAATCGCAGCCTTGGCCCTGACGTCTCCGAGAAACGACGCTGCCGGCTGATCACACCTCGCCGCCTTCTGCCTAACCAGAACCACTCCGCGGTCCATCGACCTCTGGCGGGCATGATAGGTCCACGTATCCTTGTCCTCGGCAATCAACTGCCCGAGCAGATAGTCTCCCAGCCGTGGCGGCACAGAACCGTCTGAAACGTTTTCGGGAGCAGACATGAGAACCAGATCCAGACTCCAGGATCGACATCATACTAATCGCCTCCGGGACGAATGTCATCCCGCCACGGGGAAAAAGCAAAGCCCTCGGTCCTAGAAATGGATCGCATGGCCCTCTGCGTCGAGCGAAGCTTCATGAACGCCCTCGGTGAGAGTAGGATGTGCGTGGATGGTGGCATGGAAGTCCTCAATGGTGGCTTCAAGCGTAAGGCCGAGACCCATCTCTGCAATGATGTCTGTTGCGTTAGCGCCAATGATGTGGGCTCCCAGCAACTCCCCATGCTCTTCTCCAAAAAGAAGTTTGATGAAGCCCTCTGTCTCCGCTGCAGCCTGGGCTTTTCCAAGCGCCTGATAAGGAAATTTCCCTGCCTTGTAAGCAACCCCTTCCTCTTGGAGCTCACGCTCCGTTTTTCCAACGGAAGCAATCTCCGGATAGCAGTAAGTGCAGCCGGGAAAGGTTCCAACTCGGCTGGGGGTTGATTCGGGCAGGAAAATCCCATCGACACACTGCGTTGCCTCATACATTGCCGTGTGCGCCAACCACGGGGGCCCAGCGATATCCCCGATCGCATACACCCCTTTCATCGAGGTCTCATACCGGTCTCCGATCTGGATCCAGCCTCGATCGGTAAACTCAGGGAGCTGGCCTCCGGGTAGCACAGGAACGACCCCGATCGCGACCAGACAGATATCAGCCTCAATCACCTGACTTCCCTTGGCGTTTTCTACCGTTACCCTCACTGAGTCTCCAGCGTTCTCGGTCCCAATAACCTTGGTATCCGTGAGGCATTTGATCCCCTGACGTGAGTAGGACTTTTTGAGGGCATCTCCTATATCGTCATCTTCAACCGGGACAAGACGCGGCATCATTTCCACCAGCGTCACCTCTGTTCCGAACGCATTGTAGATATAAGCAAACTCTACCCCGATCGCTCCTGCCCCGATAATCACCATGCTGGATGGCTGGGAAGGTAGGGTCATCGCCTCCCGGGATCCAATGACGTTACTTCCATTGAAAGGCAGTCCCGGAAATTCTCGGGCCTTCCCGCCGGTCGCAATGATAATGTTGGAGGTCTCGAGGACCTGCACGCTTCCATCACTCGCTTTTACCTCAACGTGAGTGCTATCAACTACCGAGCCATAGCCCTTTACGTAGTCGACCTTATTTTTCTTGAAGAGAAACTCAACACCCCCAGCAAGCCTGTCGGAAACATTTCGAGAGCGCCCAATCACCGCGCCCCAGTCATAGGAAAGATTGTCGAACGTAATTCCAAACTCCTTCGCCTGATGCTTGAGCGTATGGAAAAGGTGCGCGTTTTTGAGCAACGCCTTGGTGGGAATACACCCCCAATTCAAGCACGTTCCCCCCGCTCGCTCCACCTCTACACAGGCAACTTTTTTTCCCAACTGCCCGGCCCGGATAGCGGCAACATAGCCGCCCGGTCCGCCACCAATCACAACCAGATCGTAGGACATGTAACAACGTCGAGTTTAAGCGCTACCCCCCAGAGGAGTAGTCGTGCTCTGAAGCTGCTCAAGCCCTGCTGAATGTCAAGGCCGCGCAGACAAGGAGATGCGTTGGAGGTCGTTTTACTCTAGTCTGCTTGAGTTCCAGCTCCTTCAGCCCCCTTCCCCTCGCTGGACACTAGGTGAGCGGGTTAGGAGCCAGAAAGGCAGAAGGACCTTGAAGTCTCTTTGACCTCTTAATCTAGCATGAATTGCAAATGGCGGGCGGTCAGGCTTCCCATCGTATCGCAGGCCTCAAACGCTGAAGTGCCATATCTCTGGCACAGAGCCGCCCGCAGGCTGACAAGCTTTTGCTCAGGGGCAATGGTGTCCTTGCTCATCATCTTCAGCACTCCCTTTAGACGCACACGAGAGGCGCGGTAGCGGCGCGCCATCTGGCTACGTTCTTCACTGCGATACTGAAGAATTGTCGTGGGGTTGAGGTGTTCCCGAACCAGTTCATCAACGGGCATATTGTCCGGAAAACAATGGGACCGGTATACTTCCAGCATCCCCTCATAGCTTTGCTGGTCAAAGTCGATAGGCCGTACGCGATACTGGACCTCCTCAAAATCAGGAGTGATATCAACAACGTAATTCACACTACGCATGTCCCCGAGCAGCCGGAGAAAGCACCGCTCTCCGAATTTTACGAACTCCTTTGCGACCCTTACCTTATTGAGCTCTGGGGCCTTAAGGTAGTCCTTGATGAAGATGTTTCCTGGAACACCGGCAATGTGCTCCTCAATCAGGGTGTTCCCATTGACAAGATAATTGATCCGGTTAGGGGAAAGGATGTGCTCCAGCTCCAACCCGTAAATTCGGTTAGCATCCGCAATCTTTACGTAATAATAATCCGAATTGCCGTTAAACTGATTCGTAATCCGGATCCGAAAAGGACGGGAATTGCCAAACTCCCCAAAATCAATCCGCTCCACGCTCAGGTGTTCCGCCAACGAGAGGTCGCCTCCGATCTTCAGGACCGCATAGATCTCGGTAAGCTTGGTCCGAAGATCTTTCATTACTTCCTGCGGATAGGAGACGGTAAGCCAGAGAGTTTCTTCTCCGTCCGGATCCTCGTAGGGCACGGCCTCTGAAAAGCGCAGCAAGTCGTCGTAGACCAAGGGAATTTCACAACGACGCCCAAAGTGCTGCAGATACTGAAGAAGGAAGCCCGATACAGGATAGTAGTGCTTGCGCTTCTGGATGAGGGAAGACATGGCGTGAACCCGGAACGCCTCCGGGGGAGTAAAATATCTCAGGCTTCTCAACCCGTCTCGAATCGCGCTATCAGGTGAAGGGTGTCGATCCCTCTCTTGGTAAATTCTTCCCAGTAACTTTTTTCTATCGGCTTGGTATGCTCTTTGCGTTTCTCCTCATCCAGGGAGTTCCAGGCCGGAAGCCCTATCTTGCGTATGACATCTCGCTCGGCGAGGCGAAGGGTAAGCTCCTCCCAAAAGATTTCATTCCGCATCTCATCGATGGCTTCCTGAACGAAGGACCGGGTCAGATAATCTGTGGTAACCCGATATCGCTGAAGAGCCTCATCGAACTCGATAATATCGCCAAAGCCCAGATGGGTGACCTTTTCAAGAATGGTGTTCTCCAATTCTTCAAACCTTGCAAAATTTTCTTTAGCGCCAGGCTTCCGATTCAGAGATCCTACCTCAGCGGCGAGGCTAATCATATCAATGAGGACGCTGAGTTCCTCCTCTGTAAAGCGAAGATGCATTAACCTTAACGGGGCGCAGGATGGCATATCCCACCATTCAGGCCGCGACCCCGCAATGTTGAATTCCCCTCGACCGGCTGGCGGTGAGCTGATTAGATTTCCCCCGATGAGGCAATTGCTCATCATGTTTATCCTACTTTCCCTGCCCGGTTGTTTCATCTTTAACAAGCGTTCAACCGACCCGTACCCGGATGTAACCTTTGAGTTGATCCACGACCGGGCGGGCGGGCTCCAGCCGCAGGACCATGTCGCCCTCGCTAAATGGGACGACAATTATTACTACTTTCAGTGGCGGCGTATTCTTGAGCCGGCCACCATGAAGACGACCGAAGGAGCAGGAAAAGTTCGCGTAAAAGAATTTGACCGCAAAAATGGAAGTGCACTTGAGCGGAGGTATGGAATTCTCGGAAAGGAGGATCTTAACGGTCAGCTTTACAACGCAGGTATTTACTAGGCCTAGGACTCAGCAGGCGGCAGCCCCGGCAAAATCACATCCTCTAATTCCCACCGCCCTGCCGAAGCAGCATCTTTCCAAGAGTTTAATTCCTGCGACACGACTACTGCGGTAGCCGGTTCCATCGCGATGGCTTTTCCTGTGAGCGCCTCCACAAGATGTTCCCACCCTGGATTGTGGCCCAGCAACAGAGCGCAGCTCACCGTCTCCGGCAGCATCAGCAGTTCATCCTCTGCAGCAGCCTGCCCGAATTGATAGAACGAGGAGAGGAACCGAACCTCAACCTTCGTCACAAAAGCTTGGCTCAACCCCGCAAATGTTTCTCGGGTCCGCTGGGCATCACTGCTCAGTATGATTTCGGGAAGTCGCCCTTTCTCAATAAGAGACGCTCCAACCCGAGGGCCTTGTTCGCGGCCCGCGACACTAAGCGGCCTTTCATGGTCAGGAGCTTCCACCCCTTCCCAAGGGCTTTCCGCATGGCGCATGAGGATCAAGCGGCGGAGCCTCATTGCTACTCCCCCTGTTCGATCCGATAAAACTCCCGGGGCTGTCCAAGCGGGCTGATCGTATATGTCCCTCTCTCGTCCGTGGCGCGCTCGAAAAACGTTTCATCTACAAAATTCTCCAAGTCACTTGTGCGCAGCACCTTGTAAAATAGGCCACGGCGCTGCGTCCAGTCCAGTCGGAGCTCATCCTCCGCCAAACGGGTCACCGTCAAACTTGGGCGCTCATCTAGGATGCTCCCATCAAAATACTTGATTCCAAGCTCCCACGCCGCAACCCCGCACTTGGACCCAACCGCCCGGCCCGGGCCATCGTCTGCCGGCACATGGATTCCCCCATAAAGCCGGGAAATCCCAGCCTGATCCGAGGCGTCATAATAGGTTGCCCACTGTAATTGGACCGGAGCAGTGGGCCCCGCTTCAAATTCCAACTCCTCCACTTCATGAACAGCAAGGCCTCCAGGGAAGAACTCACTCCCAGTAAGGCGAGTGAGTACTTCCGCAGCCGCCCGGCTAAAAGTGCTGTGCCCTGAAAGGTAGGCAGCAAACGCAGGCGTCACAAAGGTATCCCGCTGATACGGAAGCCAGTCCTCTGCGAGGATCCAGCCGACTCCACCAATCTGAGTTGCCGGGTTAGCCGGCTCCCCCTGCCAGCAATAAATTGCAACCTTGCCGATTGCGCCGGCTCCCAGGTGAGCATGCCTTCCCGCGCCAAGGGCTGTACTTCTGGTTACTATTTCCACGAGACCGGGCTCAAGGGAAATGCCCTCCTCGTTGTAAAAGGGAAATGCCTCATTGGTGGACTGCCCTTGAGCCGCCATGTAGCGGATCGCGCTGATCGGGCGAACATAATCATACTCCCGCTTGCAGGTCCACGCTGCGACAGCCGCATCATGCAGCGATGCGTTAAGCAGAAAATACATCTTGGTCTCCCACTCCAGTTCACTGAGCTCTGGGCCAGATCCCTCGAAGCGCCTCTCAAAAGAGGGGTGATCCATCATCTCATTGGCTATGACGTTCCAGTGCCCGGGAGGCGTTTCTGACTCAGGACCATCTGCCCAGTATTCCGCAACGACCCTGCCAAAGTCGGCTTCGTTCACGAGATTTGGAGCATAGCTTTCCCCAGTCGCCGGGTTTAGGGCATGCCCACTTCCGTCGTTCGTTCCGAGGGAATTATTGCCTATCGCACCGGGCGAAAAGTCCCTGACAGGAGCAACCGCAGGATCCAGGAGGCTGCTGAAGCGGATAACCTCTAAATTCCCAGCCTTGAATTCCTCATCTCCGTCACCCTCCAGCTGGGGCGGCGGGCCCGGATCAAAATACAGGATCTCTCCCGGCTCCCGGCTCAAGGCGAAGGGCCAGACATTACGCCAATGCGACCCCAGGAACGATTGGGTATTAAACGCCAGCGGTTGGCCCGTCTGAGAGACCGCTTCAACAAATTCAAGCGGCTGCCAGCGGTTGGGGTCATTCAGCGTAGTTCCGGCGAACGCAAGAACGAGCGGGTCGTTGACCGGGGTATAGCTGCTATCGGTGTAGCCACCCGTCTCGTTGGAGTTGTCTCCGCTCGTCCAGTCGATGACCGTTTCGCCCACCCGGTTCCCTACCGCGGAGGGGCTATTTCCCGCCGTACTCAGGTTATTTGGATTGTATCCCAGAGAAATCATGAGCTCACGGAGCTCATTCTGAACCTGAAGGGCATTGGCCAATGGGGTATTTGGATGGCGGACGGCTATGTAGCGGTGCCGCAATACTTGATAGGCCGCATGACTAACTGCCTCCCGGCGAGCGGCCTCCACATCTCCGGTCGCAATGACATTCTCGCGAAAAAGGTAGCCGGTCGCTTCCGAGTCGTAAGCCGCCCATGCGTCATACATGGCCACTGAAACATGAAACAAATTCCGAGCATGGACAGGGGGGTCGGGAAACGACAGGCGCACTGCTGCCAGATTCTGTTCGTTCCACGTCCGGGCCACGGAATCTGCCGATGACGGCATGATCATTGAGAGAAGGGCGGCGGCCAAGCTGACGCCCCAGCGGGGGTGGTTTTTCATTCTAAGAAGGGTACTGAAAGAGAAGATGTCCTTTGATTAAGCTACCGAAGGGGCCTCCTGCCGTCAACCCCCTCGGCCAAGCAACTCCACCCCCTTTGTCCCGATCTCGGGTGGTGAGCTTCCCCAGTCGAGTTATTTTGAAAACTTCGGCTTCTTCCTATCTCCGTCCTTGCCATCCGCTGCGAATGCCGCTCCAAATCACCGCCCCATGACCGCCGCGGAAATTCGCCAGAGCTTTCTGGACTTCTTTGAAGAGAAGAGGCACTCCATTGTGCCCTCCGCATCGCTCCTGCCTCAGTCCCCCGGATTGCTCTTCACCAATGCGGGGATGAACCAGTTCGTTCCCTACTTCCTAGGCACAGAAAAGGCGCCCTACGCCCCTCCCCGCGCCGCTGACACTCAGAAGTGCATCCGGGCGGGAGGGAAGCACAACGACCTCGAGGACGTGGGCCAGGATTCCTACCACCACACCTTTTTCGA
This sequence comes from Roseibacillus sp., assembly GCA_002686085.1. Taxonomy (GTDB): domain Bacteria; phylum Verrucomicrobiota; class Verrucomicrobiia; order Verrucomicrobiales; family Akkermansiaceae; genus Roseibacillus_B. The sequence goes on from NZAC01000008.1 coordinate 20,768, forward strand.
GATGCTGGGGAACTGGTCCTTCGGAGATTATTTCAAGCAGGACGCGATCACCTGGGCATGGGAGCTCATGGTTGAGCGATGGGGCTTTCCTCCCGAGCGCCTTTACGCCACCGTTTATCGCCCTGATCCGGGAGACCCTGCCGCCTTTGACCAGGAAGCCTACGACTACTGGAAGGCCTTGTTCGAAAAGGCCGGCTGTGACCCTGAGGTCCATATCGTCGATGGCAACAAGGCCGATAACTTCTGGATGATGGGAGAGACGGGCCCCTGCGGGCCTTGCTCTGAGCTACATGTGGACCTCACCCCGGAGGGAGATACCGGGGGCCTGCTGGTGAACAAGGATAGTGATCAGTGCATCGAGATCTGGAACCTCGTCTTCATTCAATTCAATGCCGAGGCAGACGGGAGCTTTCGGGACCTTCCCTCCAAACATGTCGATACCGGCATGGGATTCGAACGTGCCTGTTCAATTATCCAAAACACAAATGGCTTCACTGATTTTTCGCGCAAGGCCTCGAACTACAACACCGATGTCTTCCGTCCCATCTTCAATACCCTCGAGGAGCTGAGCGGAAAAACCTATCAGGACGTTTATCCCGGTCCTGACGAGAAGGCTCCGGACGAGACCGTAAAGACGGCAGTAGCATTTCGGGTTATCGCCGATCACCTTCGTACGCTCAGCTTCTCGATCGCAGATGGGATTCTTCCGGGCAACACCGGGCGCAATTACGTCCTGCGACGCATCCTGCGGCGCGCGGTACGATACGGCCGGTCTCTGGGCTTCACCGGAGATAAATTCGTCCTGACCGCACTGGTTAAGACCCTCGTGAACCAGATGGAACGGGCCTTCCCGGAGCTCAAGGCTCGGGAGTCTGCCATAGTAGAAACCCTGCAGCGTGAAGAGCGCAGCTTCAACGAGACCCTCGACCGGGGCCTCACCCTCTTTGAGGAAGAAGCCGCCAGACTCTCCGGCGAAGCCTTCCCCGCCGAGGCCGCCTTCAAGCTTTATGATACCTTTGGCTTCCCGGTGGACCTTACCCAGCTTCTCTGCCGCGAAAGGGGTATCTCTCTGGAGATGTCCCGCTTCGAGGAGCTCATGGAGCAGGCCAGAAAAATCGCTCGCGACGCCCAAAAATCAGAAATTGTTTCCGCTCTCGACATCGCCACCGAAGTTCACACGGAGTTTATCGGCTTTGAGCAGGACAGCTGCGAAGCCACTATTCTGGAGATGCACCTCGATGGGGACCTTCGCTGGCTCCTGACGGATCGCTCCCCCTTTTATGCAGAAATGGGCGGGCAGGTTGGAGATACCGGCGTCGTCTCTGTTGGGAACTCGGAGATCCCGATCGTTGCGCTCCAGCAGATTGGGTCGGCCCGGGCCCACGGCGTTCCCGCGGATCCGTCTTCCTCCCTGAAATCTGGCGATAAGATCACGCTCTCTATTCATTCTGCACGGAGGCGGCCCATTGAAGCCCACCACACTGCCACCCACCTGCTACACTGGGCTCTACACGAAATTGTTTCCCCGGAGGCAACCCAGCAGGGCTCCTTGGTGGCCGAGGACCGTCTACGGTTTGATTTCACCTCCAGCGCCGTGAGCCCGGAACAGATCTCCGCGCTCGAGGAAAAGGTCAACAGCTGCATTGAGGCCGGCGAAGCCGTGAGCTGGCAGGAAGTTTCCTTCGGCGAAGTTCAAGGCCGTGAGGACATCATGCAGTTCTTCGGCGACAAGTATGGCGACAAGGTCCGGGTGGTCCAGATCGGGGGCGAGCCCCGGGCCTTGGACGGCTACTCGATGGAACTGTGTGGGGGTGCCCACGTCCGCAACACCGCAGAAATCGGGCTCTTCAAAATCCGGCGCGAGGAAGCGATCGCCGCCGGCACTCGCCGGATCGAAGCAGTCTGCGGAGCCGCCGCGGAGGCCTACCTCGCTGAGCTTGTAGAACAAGAAGCTGAAGAGAAGCACGCTGCACTCGCCAAGCTGAGCGCTGCCAACGATGCCCTCTCGGCCCTCGGCATCGAGCAGTTCAAGCCCCTCGACGAGGCCGATGCGGCGTCCATCAAGTCCGCTGCGGTCGAGGCCGAAAAGGCCCTCAAGAAAGCTCAGGCTGCGACCGCTGCCCGACAGGCTGACACGTTTCTCGCGGCCCTCCTGAAAGGCGATAGCCATCCCTCAGCAATCGTCGAATCCCTAGAGGGCCCCGCAGCCCTTCTGCAGGAGCTGCTTAATGGCCTGAAAAAGGCTGGGTTCATCGGCTCCGCCGTCCTCGTAGTTGATGACGGGGAAAAACTTCACCTTGGGGCTCTCTGCGGGTCTGATGGACAGAGCGCCGGAAACCGGGCCGGGGACCTGATCAAAGCTCTCGCCCCCTTGGTGGGCGGCAAGGGTGGAGGCAAGCCCGACATGGCCCGTGGCGCAGGAGCGGACCGCTCTGGGAAAAATAATCTGCTTGCTGCCGCACGCGCGGAATTTCAACAGGCCAATTCATAAAGAAGCTTTATTTCGACGAGCCATCTTGCGCGCCGTCTCCGCCGGCTGTTAGAGACCCGTAAAGGAGTTCGGCCTTGGCGCGCTGTCGCCTGCCAAGGCTGTCGATCAAGAAGCCGAAAGAGAAGATCAGGAGGCCAAGGGGGATAAAGTCGAAGGAGAGGGGGATGGCGAGCAAGAGGGCTCCTCCAGAGAACATCACCCAGTCCATTACTCCTTTCCGACGAGGCGCCAGCCCGCCGATGACTAATGCGATCGGCCCTGTCAAGGCGAAGGCCCACAGGACTGCGATTCCAAGAGCCGTAGCAATCCCTTTCCTCCCCGGTCTCTCGGTAATTTCTTCGCTCATGGGGCCGCGCCCCTCTAGCCGTCGCAGCACCAAGCGCGATCGCAGGAAAGCGAGCGCGAAGAGATACCAGCCTGCAGCCCCACCAAGATAAAGGAGAATACCTAACTCCCCCAGGGTATAGATATGAAACACCAACAGGTGTCCGCCAATCGGGAACGCAAGACCCGTGCTCGCTCCCAGGGCTACAAGGTGGTGCGAAATCCTGTCGCGGGGAGCCAGCCAAGCCCCCCCGGCCACCAACGCGCTGGCAGCAAACATCACGAGAATAATCAACTGGTCTGACACCGTGGCGTAGCCTTAGATTTCTCAAAACCCTAGTAGTGAATCAAGCCGCGCACTACGCGCTCGCGTACCACAAAGAGGCGATGCGTCAAAGGCCTTGAAAATCGAGCGCGACTTGAAAGAATAGTGTCATGAGTGAGGAGCCTGAAAAAGCAGCTTGGCGAGGGGGCCCTTCCCAGCTTGTGAATTTTCCTGCCTTCGTCGCCAGCGCGGTGGTCGCTAGTATTTTCTTCGTGGTTGGACCGAGATTTCCAGAGATCCAGAACTATATCATGCTGGGAGCGCTCATCCCGGCTCTCTGGGCCGGGTGGAAATGGCTGACTGTGCGTTGCCACCGATTTGAGATCAGCACCGAACGCCTTAAAATGTTCGAAGGTGTCCTCAACCGGTCCGTGGACGAAATCGAGCTATATCGAGTGAAGGACACTCAGATCCAGCAGCCCATTCTCTATCGTCTTTTTGGTTTGGGTCATGTCATTCTGGAGACCTCGGACCGAAGCCACCCAAAAGCGACTCTCAACGCTATCAAGGACCCGAGGGAAGTCGGCGAGATCCTGCGCCGGGAGGTTGAGTCCCTCCGCGACAAAAAGCGTGTGCGCGAGGTGGACTTTGACGAGTCAGGAGATAGCGAGTTCGGAGACGAGCTCGGCTAGGCAAACTGCGGGAATTCTGTCGGAAGGACTTGCACTGGTCTCCAGAACAGGCATCCTCCCGCCGCCGAAATTTATAATGCGGGGTTAGCTCAGTTGGTAGAGCAACTCGTTTACACCGAGTGGGTCGGCGGTTCGAGTCCGTCACTCCGCACCATCCGGCCGTCCTTGGCAGAGAGGGCTTGAGGCATTCTGGCGGCCAGTAACTCTACCGCATCCCTCAATCGGATCTTGCGCTCAGCGCAGATCATCCTCAAATCTGGGAGGCTCCCTCGCCGCTGGGGCCGGCAGGCCATGCTTTTTCGGTCCCCGAATCTAAACTACTCCCCTGAAACGATGTCTCTCCGCCAGATGCCACTCCTTCTCCTGGCCGCCATTGCGCTGGCCTCAAATTCAGCCGTCGCCGCCAAGCCGAATTTCATCATCATCTTCACCGACGATCAGGGCTACGGAGACCTGAGCTGCTTCGGCTCTACCACTATCAAGACCCCCAACATCGATCGAATCGCCAAGGAGGGCCGGAAGTTCACCAGCTTCATGGTTGCCTCGCCGGTATGCACCCCCTCCCGGGCTGCTCTCCTGACAGGGTGCTATCCCAAGCGGGTGGGAATGCACCAGCACGTACTCTTCCCTTCCTCCCGGAAAGGCCTGAACCCGGAAGAACATACCATCGCCGATCACCTCAAGGCGCAGGATTATGCTACCGCCTGCTTCGGCAAGTGGCATCTTGGCCATCAGCAGGAAGTGCTTCCGACCTCCAACGGGTTCGATACCTACTTTGGCATTCCCTACTCCAACGACATGAACCATCCCGACAACAAGGGAAAGCCCCGCGGAGGCTGGCAGGGCATGGACCTTCTATGGGACGACCCAAAGTCTACCCTGACCAAATGGAAGACTCCGCTTTTCGAGGATGAAAAGATTGTCGAGTTGCCGGTCGACCAGCGCACCATCACACGTCGATGCACCCAGAAGGCCATAGACTTCGTGCAAGCCAACAAAGAAAATCCGTTCTTTGTCTATCTGCCCCACTCCATGCCGCATATTCCGCTCTACGTTCCAGACGACGTGCGCGACCCCGACCCAAAGAACGCCTACATCAACACTATCGAGCATATCGATACCGAGGTCGGGCGCCTGCTGGACACCCTCGACAAGTTGGAACTGACCGAGAAGACCTACGTGATCTACACCACAGACAATGGCCCATGGCTTCCCTTCCGGCACCATGGCGGTTCCGCAGGGCCTCTCAGGGACGGGAAGGGCTCGACCTTCGAAGGGGGGCAACGAGTCCCCTGTGTCATGCGGGGGCCAGGCATCCCTGCCGGAACGGTCTGTTCCGAGCTCACCGGAACGATTGATATCCTGCCGACCATCGCAGCAATCACCGGAACCACCCTGCCTGCAGGAACAAAAATCGACGGGCTTGATGTCTCCGACCTCTGGATGAACAAGGCTAAAAAATCCCCCCGCCATGAATTCCTTCATTACACCTCAAGGGGGGAGCTCCAGGGAATCCGGCAGGGGAAGTGGAAACTCCTCGTAAAAGGCCCAAGAGGCCGCAGGGGCCAAGGCAAAACCGGCTCCAAGAATGCAGGCCAGATATTCCTCTTTGACTTGGAGCAGGACATGGGAGAGCAAAATAACCTGGCCAGTCAGAACTCAGAAATTGTTGAAGGCCTTAAAAAGCGGATGGCCGCTCTGGACAAGGAGATTACTTCCAACGCCCGCGCCCCTTGGACGAAGGACTGATCCGCCCTCGCAAAATTTCCTCTGACTTTCTTGCCAGATCCTCTCCAAGTCGTCGTAATACTCTGCCGCTGGACATCGCAGACCATCCCGCTGCTACTCTCGACTTTTCGTCCCCCATGACCGAAATCTCAAAAACACCGCATCCAATGAAATCCAGGCTTCTTACATTTGCCGCTCTATGCGGCACCGCTCTCTCTCTTCACGCGCAGTCTCCCCCAAAGGGATTTGAAAAGGTCGATCAGGAAATCACCATTTCAACCCTGCAGGCGGCGATGAAGTATGACGTCCGCTCGTTCAGCGTAAAACCAAACGCAAAGGTGAAGCTCACCTTCAAGAACCCGGACGACCTCCCGCATAACCTCATCCTGTGTACTCCCGGAAAGTCGAAAGGTGGCGACAAGGGAAAAGAGGTCATCGATGCCGTCCTCAAACTTGGGGAAAAAGGAGTCGAGCAGAACTGGGAGCCCAAGGGGCACCCCCGCATTCTCCACAGCACTGGGATGGTCCAGCCCAAGAAAGAGTCCGTAATCTGGTTCAGGGCACCAAAGAAAGAAGGAAACTACCCTTACATTTGCACGTTCCCGGGCCACTTCGAGCTGATGAACGGAATGATGGCGGTCTCCAAGCGAGCCAACCCGGTGACCAACCTGACTTACAAGTTCTATCACGGCAAGTGGGACAAGCTCCCCGACTTTTCCAAGATGGAACCAAAAAAGACGGGGACTCTTGCCAGCGGCCTTTTCGAGCTCAGCCCAAAAGACCGGGACAACGAGTTCGGCTTCGTCTTCACCGGGGACATTGAATGCCCAAAGGATGGCATCTACACCTTCACGGTTACCTCCGATGATGGTTCGAGCCTCTATATCGATAACATCAGGGTGGTGAACAACGACGGGGTGCACCCAGCCCGAGCCACCAAGGGGCAGGTTCGCCTCAAGGCCGGTAAGAGAAAAATTGAGGTCCGCTATTTCGAAGGGGGTGGGGAGCAGAGCCTCTTTGTAGAATGGGCCGGGCCGGGAGTGAAAAAGCAGCCTTTGTCCCCGGGCTCAGGCTCCTCGGGAGGCAGCGGCCCAAGCGGAATGCTTATCACCGCTGCGGACGGAGAGGCTGCCATCTATCGCAACTTCATCTCGGACGCCGGGCCCCGGGCCATCGGCGTTGGCTACTCTGAGGGTGTCAACCTCACCTTCGACGCCAACAACATGCGCTTCGCTCAGATCTGGCAGGGAGACTTCATGGACGGCGCCCGCCACTGGAACGGCCGGGGACAGGGTTTCCAGCCCCCTGCTGGCGACGCGGTAATCAAACTGCCCGCCGGGGCCGCATTTGCCTCCCTCGAGTCAGCTGGCGCAGCCTGGCCGAAAGCAGAGACACGCTCCTCTGCATTCCGTTTCCGCGGTTACCAGTTGAACAAAAAGCAGCAGCCCAGATTCCACTATGAAATGGGCGAAGTCTCCATCGAGGACACCCCTGTGCCAGTCGCTGGAGGAGAATATGGCCACCTCACCCGCTCTCTGCAGCTTTCGGCCAAGACAGCCCCAGCCAATCTCTATTTTCGGGCCGCCTCAGGAAATATCACCGTTGCTCCCGGTGGATTTATCGTTAATGGCGATCTCATGATTTCCACGAAAAGCAAGGCCACCATCGAGGCCAACGAGCTGCGACTTCCCGTTGAGTTCAAGAACGGCTCCGCAAAAATTGAGCTGACCTACAAGTGGGCCCAGTAAGTAGCCGCATCGGAAACAACCTTACAAACGAAACAAATTTTATGAAAACACCACCCGCCTTTGCCAAGCTCAGCGCCACCCGCGCCTGCATCTCTTCCATGCTCGCTGCGACAGCCCTTGCCGCGGCAGCTCCCACCATGGAAGACTTTTATCTGCGCGAGGAGATTCCTTTGCCAGAAGGAGAGGTCATGGAGGGAGCCTCCATTTCCATCATCGATGACAAGCGCGTCGCCCTCGCAACCCGCCGCGGCGACGTCTGGATCTGCGATGGCGCCTTCGGGGAGGACCTGAGCAAGGTGACCTGGAGCAAATTTGCCAGCGGATTACACGAACCTCTCGGAATGTCCCACAAGGACGGCTGGTTCACCTTTACCCAGCGCCCCGATGTGTCGCGGATGCGAGACAGCGACGGCGACGGCCGAGCCGACCAGTTTGTCACTGTGGCTGCCCCCTGGGGAATTAACGGGGATTACCACGAATATGCCTTCGGGACTCCCCCGGATAAGGATGGCAACGTATGGGTGGTCCTCTGCCTGACCGGATCATTCAATGCCAACTCCCCATGGCGCGGCTGGTGTTTCCGTATTACCCCGGACGGAAAGTCCATCCCGACCTGTTCGGGGATTCGCTCCCCGGGAGGAATCGGATTCAATATGGAGGGAGATGTCTTCTACTGTGACAATCAGGGCACCTGGAATGGCTCCTCCTCGCTGAAGCACCTCAAGCCCGGCGGGTTTGTGGGAAATCCGAACGGCAACAAATTCTGGGAGCAAGCACCCAACATGGGGCCCAAGCCCGCAGACCCCAAGAGTGGATCCCGCATCGAAACAGAGCGCAAGCGCATTCCCCAGCTGGTTCCAACCGCTGTCTGGCTTCCTCACGGCAAGCTTGGACAGTCCCCCACCGGAATCATTCCTGACCATACCGAAGGCGCCTTCGGCCCCTTTGCGGGCCAAGTTCTCGTTGGAGAGCAAACTCACTCCCAGGTCCAGAGAGTCTTTCTTGAGAAAATCAATGGAGTCTATCAGGGCGCTGCATTTCCTTTCCTAGGCGGATACCGCTCTGGAATCGTGCCTCTGCGACTCGCAGATGATGGATCTCTCTTCGTTGGAACGACAAATCGCGGCTGGGGCGCGCGCGGGGGGCTTCCCTTCAGCTTCGAGAGGACGCGTTGGACAGGCAAGGTTCCCTTCGAGATCCACGAGATGAGGATCACCAAAGATGGATTCGAACTGACCTTTACGGAGGAAATCGACCCTAAGACTGCAGGCGATAAGGCCAGCTACTCGATGAACTCATGGACCTATGTCTACCAGAGCGGCTATGGCAGCCCCGAGGTAGACAAAACCGCCCAGAGTATTGAGTCTGTCACCGTAGGGGCCGACAAGAAGTCCGTGCGTCTGAAGGTGGCCAATCGGCAGGCCGGCCATTGCCATCATCTCAAGTCCGAGGGGGTTCGCAGTAAGTCTGGAGGCGAACTCTGGCACCAGAACGCCTACTACACCATTAACGAGTTTCCCAAGTAAGCCGTAGTTGAGAAATGCAATTAGACTTCAGCACCCTTCGGCCTGCCGAATGCTATAAGGTGCTGGCGAGCCTTATTACGCCTCGCCCGATCGCGTGGATCACAACTGTAAATCAGGAGGGCGCGGTAAATGCCGCGCCCTTTTCTTTTTTCAACTGTTTTGGCTCAAACCCCCCGATCGTTGCCTTCGCCCCCGGGAACAAGGAGCCCGGCATCCCAAAGGATACCGCTCGGAACATCCGGAATAACCGAGAGTTTGTCGTCAACATTGCCGATGAAACGCTTGCCGATAAAATGGTCGCGACCTCCGCCAGCGTTCCCCATGGAGAATCTGAACTCGCGATCACGGGTCTGACCGCCGCTAAATCCGTATCTGTAATGGCCCCCCGCATTGCGGAGGCTCCTGTGTCGTTTGAGTGCCGGGAGTGGGCTACCCTTGAGATTGGCTCCAACCGTATGGTTGTCGGAACCGTCCACCACGCGCACATCCGCGACGGAATTCTTGACCCCGACACCCTGCACCTCCAGACGGAGATGTTTCTTCCAGTTGGCCGGATGGCCGCTCCAGACTGGTATTGCCGGACCAGTAATCAATACGAAATCAAGAGGCCCGAATAGGAGCTTTCATTGCACCTTCCTACCACCGCGTTTCACCATGTCCGAAGAAAAAGAGCCCTTTATTGAAGTGCGGGATCTTCATCAACGCTTCGGAAGGCAGCACGTCCTGCGGGGGGTCAACTTGCAGGTCTACCGGGGAGAAACTCTCTGCCTTCTTGGTGGATCGGGAGGAGGAAAGAGCGTTCTGGTCAAGCACCTCTGTGGCCTCATGCGCCCGTGGAAGGGCTCTGTTCTCATCGAGGGAGAAGACATCACTGACTTGCCGGAGCGAGCGCTCGGGCCTGTGCGCCGGAAGGTCAGCATGATGTTCCAGGGGGGCGCCCTCTTTGACTCCCTGTCCGTAGGCCAGAATATTGCCTTCCCACTTCGCGAAGCCGGGCTACGCGACCGAAAAGAAATTGACCGCCGTGTCGGTCGTGCATTGGAAATTGTTCATATGCCCGGACAAGAAAAGAAAATGCCTGCAGACCTCTCGGGAGGAATGCGTAAGCGCGTGGCCCTTGCTCGAGCGGTGGTGGAGAAGCCGGTGTGCGTCCTTTATGACGAGCCGCACGCCGGGCTAGACCCAATCACTTCTAACTCTATTGATCATCTCATCAAGGATCTCCAGACAGACCACAATATCACAAATATTGTAATCACCCACGAGCTCCGCAGTGTGTTCAGAATTGCCGATCGAGTCGCTTTCATGAAAGAAGGCATCATTTCGTGGCAAGGAACCGCAGAGGAGCTGCAGGCCTCCAAAGACCCGGAAATCGTCGATTTTGTGCGAGGAACGTAATCAAAATGGGGGACCGAAGAACAGGACGCTCCCTGCATTGACACCAGAGGTTAGGCAGAGGATCATAGAGGTATGGCTAACTCCCCAAAGCGAATCGAGACCCTCGTCGGGTTTTTCCTTTTCGTGGGGCTGGCACTGCTAGGTGTGCTTATCATGCAATTTGGACGCTTCGCGGATCGATTCCGGGGAGTCTACACAATTACCGCCACCTTCAGCGATGCCTCGGGGCTAATTAAGGGAAGCCAAGTCCGCCTCTCAGGGGCTCAGGTGGGACAGGTTGTGGAAGAACCCTCCTTGACTGAAGAGGGCAAAATCGTGGTCGACATGGTGATTCGAAAGAGCACCCCGAAAATTGACCGCAATGCTGTCTTTCAAATCACTTCCCTTAGTATTCTCGGGGACAAGGCAATCACGATCTCTCCTCCTGCGACGTCGGAGCTCAAATCAGGAACGTATATTCAGGATGGAGATTTCATCGTCGGAGCAGAAGCCGGAGGGCTTGATGCGCTCCAGACAGATGCTGAACAGATTGCTTCAGACGCGGTCGCTCTAATCTCGCGCGGTAAAACAACCCTCTCCAAAGTCGATAGTGCCCTCGACGACCTTCGCACCGTATCGGGCCAACTCGCCGAGAGTCTTGAACGCATCAACTCTGGATTAATCACTGAGGATAATATGGCCAAATTCAGCCGCTCCCTTGAGAATCTGGACGGGGCAACAGATGCAATCAAGGAGGCCAGTGTGGAAATTAAACCTCTTATCGCCGGCGCGCAGGACGCAGTCGCCAGCTTTAACAACGCGGCAAAGGCCGCAGAGGGCACTTTCAACCAGGCCTCTTCTGAAATTAGCAAACTCGGTCCGACGCTCAGCAAAGTTCCTGAGGCGGTTGATTCGATATCAGAGGTCGCCAGCGAGGCCCGGGGTGCCCTCAACAGTGTTACCGCGAGCGAAGGACTGCTCGGTTCGCTCGCCTATGACCGCGACATGAAGGGAGACGCCAAGACCTTCATGCGCAACCTCCGGCATTACGGAATCCTCAGATACAAGGATGACGAAGCTCCGGAGGCAAGTGACCCCCGCAATCGTTTCCGCGGCCGCCGCCGCTAACCCTTGCCCCCCGCAGGTTGGGTCCAGGTCTCCCCGAGAGCCAGGCGAATTCCTTCCGCCTTCTGGAGCGTCTCCTGAAATTCCATCTCAGGGTCGGAATCCGCCACAATACCTGCGCCAACTCCGAAAGACAATCGGGAGCCTCTTCGTTCAAGGGTTCGAATCGCTATATTGAACTGACTTTCCCCATTAAACCCAAGATAGCCAATTGCCCCCGTATAGAGCCCCCGGGGCACGGTTTCGAGTTCCTCGATGACTTCCATCGCCCTTCTCTTGGGTGCACCCGTAATGCTGCCGCCGGGGTAGCAGGCTTGCAGGGCATCCAGCTGGTCCGCTTCCCCTCGGAGTTGGCCGGTCACAGTCGAAACCAGGTGATGCACCTGCTCGAGGCGCTCATGCTTGAGCATTTCGGTAACCGCAATTGTGCCAAACTCACAGACACGGCCCAAGTCGTTTCGCTCAAGATCAGTGATCATGACGAGCTCCGCTATTTCCTTCTCGCAAGTCTGAAGTTCAAAGGCAGATCTGCTATCCAGCTCGGGATCTGCAAACCGGGGACGAGTTCCCTTGATAGGCCGGGTTTCAATTGCTCGCCCATGCATGTTCAAGAAGGTCTCAGGAGAAGAGGAGAGAATCTCATGGTCTCCGCAGGCCATATAGGCAGCCATTGGCGCCGGCGAGACGCTTCGCAATCGGTCATAAAGTGGAAAAAGAGACTCCGCTTTAGGGAAGTCCGCACGGAACTGCTGAGACAGGTTCACCTGATAAATGTCGCCACTGGTAATATAGTCCTGCGCACGGCGCACACGCTCCACGAACTGTTCCCTGCTCACATTGCTGCGCCAGGGCCCTGGAATTTCCAGCAAGGGCAGAGGGGTGCATTCTAAATGCTCACGAAGAGAGCCGACTTCAAACCACTCCTGGGTGGCATGATTGTAAACTAATAGATCGTCGTAGAACCCAAAGTGGAAGTCTCCCTCGTATCCGATCCACCCGCAAGCCGCCCCGAGAGGGAATCCGCAATCTGGTCTTCTCACCATGCGCTCTTGGAGCTGCTTCCTGAGTTCGGTAACGTCTTCGATTCTTCCTTCCAGCTTCCCGGTGGGACAGGCCGCGATGATAGATAATGCCTGAGATTTAGATAGGTTTCCCGAACTATCGAAAAAAGCCAAGCCTGGCAAATGGCGGAGCCCCGCTGCAGCCTCGCCCGGGGTAAGGCCGAGATCAACCGAGCGAAATTCCGGTGCTGGTAAAAGACTGAGTGCCACGCTGTTGATTGATACTGCGGATCTCGACGGCTTGCAAACCTCTCCATGCAAAGGTCTGGGTCCCTCTCACACCCTGCAGCAGCCCATTACTGGACTTGACCATGCGCTGGGCTGGGGTCATTGACTCCCACGATGCTCAGCGATAGGATTGGGCCTACTGTCTTTGAGTTCTTCCCCTACAAATTCATCTCTCAGCACTTTTCGCGCTGCCTGCTGGGTGCTGGTTGTCATCGCTTTCATCGAGGTGGTAGCTGTCGGGCTAGCATTGGCGCTTCGCATGAATTCTCAGAAAGAGCCGGTAGTAGTAGAGCGAGTAGTCACAGAATATCTTCCCATCCAGCCCCCTGCCGCCACTACTCGTGTCAATATAACTGCGCCGGCAGCCGATTCTACGGCCGAGCCCTCTCCTCTCCCAGCCCCATTCACAACCGCAGAAGAGCTCGTCAACAGCGATGCAGAGCCGCTCGACGCGACCCCTTCCCTGAAAACCCCTTTTATCGCTAATCCTGAAGTTGAGCGACTCGTTGTGCAGGCGCGTCAGGCCCGGGTGCGGGACGATATCGGTGCCGCGGTGCTCAAGCTTGAAGCTGCTGAGGGTATCGCTCCGGAAGAACCCAACGTTCTTTACCAGTTTGCGGAAGTCTTTGGCGCAGTAGGCCACTACGACAAGGCTGCGGATTACTACCAGAAAGTATTCAACCTCGGACCCGTCAGAGCCGGGGCCCTTTACGAATTGGCGTCCCGTAAACTGAGCCTCGGATTCGAGCAGGGAATGAGCATGGAAGGCAAAATGAGGCTTGGTCGTATTCGCCATTACAGCGACCAGGGAGACAATGGCAGCAAGCGGGTGGTCCTCACGATTCCCGTCCTTGCCGCGCCGGGGCAGGGAGTGGACACGAACAAGCTTTCCATCCAGGTGACGTTCTACGACAAGCGTAACGGGAAGGTCTATCAGGCGACGTCGGACAGTAACCTGAGTCACAAGTGGGCTACGCCCCCTCTTGACTGGGGCGACAGTGGCGAGGAGTTGCTCCAATATACCTACATCATTCCGCCCGGTGATGAGCGAGATCGGCATCTCCTCGGAGAGCGTATGCACTTCGGGCAGGTTGTTGAGATGCGATATGGCGGAGAGCTTATCGACCATCAGGCGTGGCCGAGGACCCTCGCTGAGCAGCGGGGCGTTCAAGAATCCAGCCCCCTCTTCATCCCCTCCGATTTCCTGCCGGGCCAAATCAACGAGGCAAACCCACTTCTTCCTCCACTTCCCCGCTAGGTTCAGCGCTGTTAGATGTAAGCCTTTGTTTTCTTTCTGTCTTGTTGTGCACTGGCTACTTGCGAGTTGTGCCAGCTGGGCCTAATAATCCGCGCAAGATGTCGGAGCCGGAACAACAGTGGTACTTCATTAGCGTCGTTAATCAGGAGCGGTATGGCCCCTATAGCGCGGACCAGCTTGAAGGGTTTGTGGAGAGTGGATCCATTACTAGGGAGACCATGATCTGGACAGAGGCGCTGCAAGATCAATGGATCCCGGCCAAAAACGTCGAGGGATTGTTTCCGCCGGAAGGGAACATTGCGGCAGCCCAGCAAGCTCCAGCAGCTCCAGCAGCTCCAGCAGGCCGCCCCCAACTTCTCACCGGCGCACCGGCAGGCTCTCCCCGGCCTTTGGCGCAGGCAGCTCCACTCCAAGCCCAACCACTGCAGGCTCAGCCACTACAGGTTGCTCCAATGCACGTCCAGCCGGTCCAGCCGGTCCAGCCCGTTCAACCTGTTCAGCCCGTTCAGCCCGTTCAGCCCGTTCAACCCGTTCAACGAGTCGCCCCTGGGATGATTCCTTCCTCCATGCCGGGCATCGCACAGCCAGCTGCAACAGCGTTAGGCGCGGCCCGGTCCTCCGCGCCTGGGCTTACTTCTGAATCATCTGAAAAGAAAATCCTGCCTACCTTTCTTCTGTGTTTATTTCTTGGAGTCCTCGGCATCCATCGGTTTTTTGTTGGAAAAACAGGAAGTGGGATTGCTCAAATTTTTACTTTGGGAGGGTGCACTATCTGGTCCTTTATCGACTTGATCATGATCGCGTGTGGGTCATTCAAAGACAGTAAGGGCAAAACCCTCAAGGAGTGGACCTAAAGTTGGTTGCAGTTGGTTTCGGGAGGGGCTGTCGTAAAGCCCCATTCCTAGCTCCGACCGGAACGAGTCGAACTTCACACAGCAGCTTGGCTCTTTTGTGTTGGCAGTAGAGCTGTTTTGGGCGGACCTTCCCTAGCGCATGTCACGACCTTCAAGGAAAGGTTCCAGCAAGTCGTGCAGATGTCGCATCGCTGGGGCCTCGAGGTAGTCTCCCGTAAATCGAGGAGTTTCCTCAGACCCGAGTTCATGAAGGGCCTGTAGCATAGCATAGATATGGTGTGCATCCGTTGCTTTTACGGTCTCCACGTCGGGTAGCGCCTTCTCAATGAGCGGAATGGAGTCCTGGTAGCCGAAGCTCGCCATTGCCGCTGCGACGACAGCCCTTACATACAACGAGTCCTGGAGAAACGGGAGAATGCGATGAGCTACAGTTGTGTCCCCAATTCTCCCAAGAGCTTCAATCGCAATGCCTGAATCCACTCGTCCGGGCTCCTCAAGAAGACGGACAATATCACCAGCCGCGGGCCTCGCCAGCGGCCCGAGGTCCTTAAGAACAAGTATCGCTTCGTCGAGTCTGTCTCCTGCTTTCGCGCGGCGCAAAAGGATCATGAGCTCTGCAACCGCATGCTCCCCGAGCTTGGGCAGAAGTGCCCTGACCCGCTTGCGGTAGGTTCCGTATGCGCCCTCGGGAGAGGTCCTCCGCAGCAGATATGAACATAGCACAATTGCTTGCTCCTCAGCATTCTCAATCGCTAATGCCCTCTCCCAGTTCCTGTGATCCTCAAGGCCTTGTCGAACTTGTGTCAGTAATTCTCCTTCCGTTTTGCAGAATCTGGAGACCCCCAGAATGTAACTTGGCGAGCCGACACCATCGTTATTCTCGGTTTGCTCATACTGGTAACACTGGTCGTCCTCTATCCACACCATTCCCAAACTTCCAGCTTCCCCCTGTGCCAACACCTGCCACTGGTCCTGTTTTTTAACGAGAAAGCACAGAAGCCGCTGCGACTTCAGGTGCCGGGTTGTCGAGCCCTCCCGTTTTGTTCCCCGCTGCACGACCACCCGCTGGTTCTTCTCAAGACCCGGGATTTCAATCAAGGAGCTCCTGTTTTCGAGATCAGGTGGCGCGCGCAACCATTGCCTGACCATCACACTGCTCGCCCCTACCCTCTCGCCTTCCACTATTGCATCCGCCTCTGCGCACATTTCATGCGGGGACCGCGTCGGTGGGCGTTCTGCGTAGAGCAGAAGACTGGCAAGCCCCATTAGCGCAAGTATGGCGAGACTTCGCAAAAAGAAGGCTCCTGCGCGCAGGGTGGTTTCCTGAAGTCGGGTTTGCTTGCAGAAGCTTCTATCCCGCAGTTCAAAATTGGGAGCTACCTCTTCCTGAATGGTTTCTGCCATACGCGCCCAGAGAGGACGATCCAGAGGCTCACACCAGCATGAGAGCGGGCTTCTCGATCAATTTCTTCACCTGCGACAGGAATTCTGCTCCAACAGCCCCATCGACAACCCGGTGATCGCAGGAAAGTCCGAGATTGAGCCGCAGGCCAGGCACGATTTCTCCATTCTCGACAACCGCTTTTTCCACAATGCTGCCAACCGAAATGATTGCTGCCTGGGGCGGATTGATGATGGCGTCAAAAGACTCGATCCCGTAAGCGCCAAGGTTTGAAACTGTAATCGTGCCTCCATCGAATTCGCTTGGTAGCAGCTTGCCATCGCGAGCCCGGGCAGCGAGATCTTTGACTTCCTTCGAGATCTGAAGCAGGGATTTGGCTGCCGCGTTCCTCACCACCGGGGTGACCAGGCCGTCTTCAACAGCAACCGCGACGGAGACTCCGATCTCACCAAATTGATGAATATGATCTCCTTGAAATGTGGCGTTCACAGTAGGTACTGCCTGCAGGGCACCGATCACGGCCTTTAGAACGAGGTCATTTACGGTGTATTTGTTTCCGTGAGTCGCCTCTGCTTGAACATTGATCTGGCGCCGTATCTCCATCAAGGGAGCCGCGTCCGCCTCGGCGTGAAGGTAAAAATGGGGAATCGTTGTTTTTGAGGTCAGTAGGCGCTCCGCAATGATCCGGCGGAGACTGGACAATTCGACCCGATGGTCTCCCAGCCCAAGCGGAGGGGGCGGCGGCCCACTTTTCGCGGAATCCTGAGAGGGCTCAGGGCGCGCCGGAGGCGGAGATATGCTCGCTATTGGCTCTTTTTCTTCCGCCGGCGCGTTCGATCCACCCTTTGCAGCGCTTTCCACGTCTTTCTTAACAATGCGTCCTCCAGGGCCACTCCCGGTAAGGCCCGCAAGTTCTACCCCGTGAGCCGAGGCCAGTTTACGCGCGAGCGGAGAGGCCTTAATCCTGTCGGAGGCCACTGAGGCTTGAGGAGCGTCTTCGGTAACCTGCGGAGAAGAGGCGAGGGCCGGAGCGGGTTCCGTCACTGTGGGTTCTGGTTCGGCCGGAGGGCTGGCAGCTGGCTCGGCGGGAGGAGCAGGTGCAGGTGCAGGGGGCTCCGCGACAGCGGGTTCTGGCTCCATCACTGGCGTCGCTTGAGCGGGGTCCCCCTCCCCTTCATCCCTAAGCACTGCCAGAGTGGCACCGATTTCAGCTTTAGCTCCTTCCTCAATCAGAATTTCCGAAAGAATCCCTTCATCAAAAGCCTCCATCGCCATGGTGGCTTTGTCTGTCTCGATTTCGGCGATCTCATCACCAATCTCAACTTGATCGCCGACGCTCTTGAGCCAGCGAACCACGGTTCCCTCGGTCATGGTGTCCGAGAGCTTGGGCATTTCAATGTGCGTTGCCATGGGTCGATGCGTGAGGAAAGGTGGGCCTAAAGCTTAGCCCCGGTCAAGACCGGGAGGTGATAGTTTTGAGATAAGATGATCCAACCTCACGTTAGTATAGCGCGGAAATTGGGCGCGGCTTAAAATAAACGGGCTCCCCAATGAAGGAGAGCCCGCAGGAAAATCGTTCGTTTCCGGGGCTTAATTCTCCTCCGGAGCAAGCTCTTTCATTGTCGGGATCAGCCCAATGTGTGGTTCCCCACTGGAGCCTTGTCCGGTTGCTCTTCTCAGGACTTGGCTGCTCACGGTTCCGCCACAATCTGGATCTGTGCAATACCATGACCCACAGGGGGCGCAGCTAGCAGCTTTTCGCACGGTCTTCACGACAGGACGACGCACCTTCACGGTTTCACCTGTCCCGCCCTTAGGTCCGGGCTCTGCTATCACCTCTTCTTCAATCCACTCAACTTCTTCAATTTCCACATACTTCTTTGAGGAACACCCATTGCAGCTCAGGCCGCAGGATGAGAAGCTCAGTGCTAAAAACAGGATCGCCGGGATGAACGCCAAGGTTTTCATAGGAAGCCCGGATGCTAGGGCCCTTCGCCGAGAGTGCAAACAGAATCTCCCCGACATTGCGCTTCGAGTAGTCTCGCTTTATTCCTGCAAGCTGTATAGCAACCCCACCCTTTAAATCAGGCTATAGAAAGCACTTGGTCGACCACTCTGCGAGCGTTCGGAAGCTGCTCATCCTCGATATGGTGAGAATAGATCGCAGGCGCGTCGATACTACAGACCCGCTTTACGGGAGCATCGAGATGATCAAACGCATGCTCCTGAATAAGAGCTGCGATCTGGGAAGAGACCCCATTAAACGGCTTGGACTCATCGACAAGAACCGCTCGGTTCGTTTTCACGACCGATTTAAGGATGGCCTCCTGATCGAGGGGTCGGATTGAGCGAAGGTCCACGACCTCTGCGGATATCTTGTGATCATTACGAAGAGTTTCCGCTGCCTCTAGGCAGTGCAACACGGATCGGCCGTGCGCAATCAGGCTGACGTCGCTTCCCTCACGTTTAATATCCGCCTTCCCGAGTGGAATGAGAAACTCTCCCTCCCCGGGGTCAGGAACCTCTCCAGAATTCCCATAAAGCTTGGTGTTCTCCATGATGAAAACTGGGTCGTTATCCCGAATGGCAGACTTCATCAGGCCTTTAGCGTCGGCAGGAGTGGCTGGCGCGCAGACCTTCAGACCCGGAAATGCCGCAAAGAGCCCCTCGGGACAATGGGAGTGTGTTGCGCCAACATTAGTGCCCCCATTTGCTGGCCCACGGACAACGATGGGAACGTTGATTTTTCCCCCGGCCATATAGCGCACACATCCCGCGTTGTTCACCAGTTGGTCGAAGGCAACCGAGTGGAAGGACCAGAACATCAGCTCCATCACCGGGCGAACTCCAAGCATGGATGCACCTACACCCATCCCAATAAAGCCAGCTTCCGAAATGGGGGTGTCCACCACCCTTTTGCTTCCCCACTTATCCCAAAGGCCTTCTGTGACTTTGTAGGCTCCGTTGTACTCAGCAACTTCTTCTCCAAGAAGAACGACATTCTCGTCGTGAGCCAGCTCTTCATCAAGGGCTTCGCGAAGCGCGTGTCTGTAGAGTAGTTCTCTCATTGTTCCCCCGCCGTTTAGTCGTTGAAAAAGTGGCGGCCTGTGTTGCCTGCCTCGGTATCTTCATCTACCTCCCAGTAGACATCATGTAAAATGTCATCTACGGTTGGAGGCGGCGAGCTTTCGGCAAATTTAATTGCTTTAGCCGTCTCCTTCGTTGCCTCTTTTTCCATCGCCTTGGCCTCCTCAGCAGTCAGGTGGCCTTCCTCAATGAGTCGTCTCTCCCAAAGGCGGATGGGGTCATGGTATGTCTTGTAGCGCTCGATCTCATCCGGCGTGCGATACTTATCAGCATTCGCATCGGCAACCGAATGTCCGTAATAGCGATATGTTTGGATCTCGAGGAGGCTCGGGCGGTGTTCCTTGCGAGCTCTTTCCATCGCGATGTGTGTCTTGGCTCTGACCTCGTAAAGGTCCTCCCCATTCACCAGGTCCCACGCCATGTTGTACGCCTCCGCCCGCTGTGCCAGGCAATCTCGATATGCGCTAGAACGCGTCTGTGATGTGCCCATTGAGTAGCCGTTGTTCTCGATGATGTAGACAACGGGAATCTCAAAGAGCGCGGCGATGTTGAGGGATTCGTGAAAAACTCCCTGATTGATAGCTCCATCACCGAGAAAGCACAGCGCACACCCCGCCAAACCTTTAAACTTTAAGGCATACCCGAGGCCAAGACCAAGCGGGGTCTGTCCGGCTACAATGCCGTGGCCTCCCCAAAAGTTCTTATCTGGAGCGAAAAAGTGCATGGATCCCCCTTTGCCTTTGGAGCATCCAGTCACTTTTCCGAAGAGCTCGGCCATGCACTCATCCATGCTCATCCCCACGGCTAACGCGTGACCATGGTCACGATAGGCCGTTATCACGTGGTCATTCTCTCCCATGAGGGAGACTGCTCCAACCGCGACAGATTCCTGGCCGATGTAGAGGTGGAGAAAACCACCCATTTTATCTTTCTGATATTGGCCTAGTGCGAGGTGCTCAAAACGTCGGATTCGGACCATCGTCCGATAAAAGTCGATCTTATCCTGTGGGGTCAGGCTGCGGTTCACCGGGGAACTGGAAAAATCCATCGCAGCAAACGGTGGCTCTGCAGAAGGGTCTTGCATGGTGGTGGCTACTGGCCGTGCATACCCCTCAGGCGCATCGCGGGCAAGAGCTAAGGTACCGCTCCTTAACCTCTACAAGCCCGAGAAGTCGTTGCTGGCTTAATGATCTCTTGCTCTGGGCGTCTAAAATGGCCCTGACCGAGAAGAAAAAGTGGAGTAAAAAGGACGCTTGCAGCCAACTGGCCCTTCAGAAACATCCACGCAGGAGCATAACCCGGAAGGCCAGTGGTCTGACATTGAATCCAACCCGCCCACGTTTTTGCATATTGCCCTGAAAGGGCCCACGTTCCTGTGTTGGTGACCAGATAAAAGGCAAGGGCGGCTCCAAGGGATCCCCCGATGAGCAAAAACCAAGATCTCTGTCGCAACAGGGTTCCAATCCAGAAGGTGGCCGCCAACCCTGCTATAGTCACAAAAAAATGCGGACCCCACTGATATCCCTGTGTCAGGTTAGTGATAAAGTAGGAAAGGGTCCACGCGGTGGCCGGCAACCAGACCCACCGTGTTGACATACAGGCAGCAATACAGAAGAAGAGCGGTGGCAGTGGGCTAAAGCCGGGTAGAAGGCTCTGGAGTAAAGGTGCTGCCCAGCTGAAAGAAACCAGCAAAGCAATCAGCATGGTTGCAGGGAGGAGGTGCTTCACTGCGGTTCTGTTATAACGGTTACTTTCGATCTGCACGCAAAATTGGATTTCTAAAGGGTAGTATTCTGAGTTGTTATTCAGATGGATGAAGGAAGAGATTCTTTTTTAAACTCTATAATTCTTCTTCTTAAAGGGGCGAATAACTCAGCCAAAATAGCGTTCCTCACTAGTTTTATCGGAGTTCCACAGGAAGAATAAACCGGGAATAAAGGAGGAGAGGCACCGAGCGTTAGTCAGAGATTGTTGCTGTTCGCGGTCATCCTCAATTCATTCCCAAGGTTCGCTCATGATCTTACCATGTTGTCCACGGCTCTTGCTCGAATCGAGTGATGGAGCTAATTATGGGTTGTGAACGACAGTGAATACATGCGTCGAGCGCTATCTTTGGCGAGGCGCGGGCTAGGGACAACAAGTCCCAATCCTCCTGTTGGCGCGATTCTTGTGAGAGATGGCGTTGAGTTGGGCAGTGGCTGGCATAAGGGACCTGGGCAGCCCCATGCGGAGGTAGAGGCAATGAGTGACGCGGTGAAGCGTCATGGAGAAGGTGCAGCACGGGGCGCCACGATGTATGTGACCCTTGAGCCCTGTTCTACCCATGGCCGTACCGGGCCGTGTACGACCGCTCTCATACGTGCCGGAGTTAGCAGGGTTGTGGTAGGGGCTACCGATCCAAATCCGAGTCATGAGGGCAAAGCAGAGTCCTTGTTTCTCGAAGCGGGAATTGATTTTGAAGAAGGAATTGAGGAGTCGGCCTGTCACTCGCTTATCCGGGCTTTCACAAAGGTCCAGCGGAGCGGTTTACCTTGGGTGATCGTAAAGAGCGCATTCGGAATGGACGGCAAGGTGACACGCCCCGCGAGCGAAGGCCAGTGGCTGAGCGGAGAAGGCTCTCGCAAAGAGGTTCATGAGCTTCGGGGAGAAGTGGACGCGATACTGACAAGCGGCAAGACTGTGCGGAGCGACAACCCAAGGCTCACAATAAGGGGGCCCTCGAGAGCAGCAGGACAGAACCAACCACTCCGAGTTGTCTTGACGTCAAGAGAAAATGGCGTGCCGGAGAAGTGTCATCTTCTTGCCGATAATTTTAGCGATCGAACCCTAATATACAGGTCCAGAAGAATCGAATGTGTCTTGCGCGAACTTGTTTCAGACCACGGCGTTCTGAGCGTTATGATTGAAGCCGGGGGTAGCTTGGTGGGGCAGTTCCTGGACGAGGGGTGGGCTGATGAAGCCGTATTCTACCTTGCGCCGCTGATTACTGGGGGAAGCATTCCGGCGGTGGGAGGGGAAGGGGTGCTCGATCTTCGAAGGCGCATAGAATTGGGAAGTTGTTCGTTCAGGCGAATTGATAACGACGTGCGGGTCCGCGCTGCGATTCTCAGAGATAGCAATCCCGCTGGCATCTGATCTGGTAACCTACAGAAAAGAGTTCGAATAGCGGGGGCTTGTAATACTATGAACGTAGTATTAATTTGAGTGCCTCCACGAGGTGGTTTAGGTGCAAGCACCGGGACTAAAATCTCGGCTCCTAAAGCGGCAATCTATCAAGACTCCCCAAGGAACAGGCTAAGCACTTTAGCTCGATGAGGATTTTTCCCGCGTGGTTTTCTCAAGCCAGATAGAGAGAATCGCTATGTCCGCTGGAGTAATTCCACTTATTCTTGCGGCTTGGCCGAGAGTATGAGGACGGATCTCGCTGAGCCGTTGTCGCGCTTCCCGCTTCAGGCCTTCTAGGGCCTGATAGTCCAAAGATGAGGGAAGGGGTCGCGCTTCCTGCTTTTGCATGCGATCAACCTGCTGCCGCTGGCGAAGAATATGGCCTTCATATTTGAAGTCGGTCTCAATCAGGGGCCAGAGCTCTGCAGGAAACTTCGAGAGAATGTCAGGAGGGAGGGAGTTCCACGTGTTATCTTCCCGCCGAAACCAGTGGTCTAACTTGAGGCCCTCGTGAAGCGTTTCCCTGACATAAGTCGATGCCGATTGGAGGAGATTAATTTTGGTGGCGGTTCTCTTTTCGCGAATGGGACAATTTAGCCCAAGAGAGGCGGCAAGGGGGCCAAGCCGCTGGTCTGCGTTATCCTGCCGCAGCAGCAGGCGATATTCCGCTCGGCTGGTAAACATTCGATAGGGCTCCGTGCAGCCCTTTGTCACCAGGTCGTCAACCATCACACCTAGGTAGGCCTGATCTCGGGAGAGGACCAGAGGGCCTTTGCCCTGCGTCTTAAGGGCGGCGTTCGTCCCGGCGAGAAGGCCCTGCCCAGCAGCTTCCTCGTATCCTGACGTTCCGTTAATTTGACCCGCAAAATATAAGCCCTCAACCAGCTTTGTCTCGAGAGTGGGAAATAATTGTGTAGGCGGGCAATAATCATACTCCACCGCATATCCCGGGCGGATGATGGCGGCATGCTCCAACCCGGGGATGGTGCGGATAAAGGAAAGTTGCACTTCGTAGGGGAGGGAGGTTGATACTCCGTTGACGTAGTATTCATGGGTGTGTCGCCCCTCAGGCTCCAGAAAGATCTGATGCCGGGATTTTTCTGCGAATTTCACGACCTTATCTTCGATAGATGGACAATACCGAGGTCCTGTTCCTTCAATTTGACCCGAATACATCGGGCTTTGATCCAAGTTAGCCCGTATTTCATCGTGTGTCTGTGGATTGGTCCATGTGATCCAGCAGGGCAATTGTTCCACGTGGAATGCTTTGTGACCCCAAGTATTCAAGGTGAAAATATCATCAGGCTCCCCGCTTATGCTATCTGCGAGATAGCTGAATAAAGGGGGAGGGTCATCGCCATCCTGTCGTTCGCACTTTGAGAAATCGATAGAGCGGGCGTTAATCCGGCACGGTGTCCCGGTCTTAAAGCGCTCTATGGCGAACCCAAGATCCTGGAGCGAGTCGCTGATTGTGGAGATGGTGTCTCCCATGCGTCCGCCTTTTTCGTTGCGCTTACCTACATGCATGAGGCCTCGCATGAAGGTGCCTGCGCTCAAGACTACAGCCCGCGCACGAAGTTCAAAGTGGAGATTGGTTTGAACTCCCCTGATCGCGGCCCCCTCTATTAACAAGCGAGCTGCATTTCCCTGATGAAGATCGATGCCCTCCGTTGATTCGAGGGTGTGTTTTATCCGGAACTGGTAAGCCTTCTTATCGCATTGGGCCCGAGGCGCGCGAACACTTGGGCCTTTAGACCTGTTGAGGAGGCGCCATTGGATAGCAGTGGCATCGGTATTGAGGGCCATAGCTCCCCCGAGAGCATCAATTTCGCGAACCATATGACCTTTGCCGAGGCCGCCGATTGCGGGGTTGCAGCTCATTTGGCCAACGGTGTCGAGGTTCTGTGTAAGGATGGCCACCTGGGCTCCTAGCCGGGCGGCGGCAAGGGCAGCTTCCACGCCTGCGTGGCCAGCTCCGATTACGAGAACGTCGTATTCTTTTGGGTAAACGAACATGATTGGGTTCGAGGCGCGGGAGAGGGTAGCGGATCGGGGCGCGAGTTCAAGGGGTTGTGGGGGCTGGATTCTTTTCGTGCAAGCTGACCACTTCCCCTCAAGGGATCCGTTCCACGTGGAACAGAAGGGGGGGTGGCTCGATGATAGCGAAGCTCGCCGGGGCCAAAGCCATTACCTCCAAGCCTTTACAGGTCATATAACACGTTGACTATAAACCAGGTATGACCTAATTGGCTCAAGCGGGAACCGGATATCGCTTACGGGATACCAGAAGGCGACTGAGGGTGGCTCCTGGATTCCCTCTCGTATTATTCACCCCGCTTCAGGTGGCCTTTGGCGATGCGAAGAAAGCGTTCGCGGGCCATAGCGTGATCCACGATGGGTGCGGGGTAGTCCGAACCAAGAGAGACCTTCGCTTTAGCCAGAACCTCCGCGGGGGCATCCCATGGGCGATAAATGTAACGATTCGGTAGCAGATTGAGCTCTGGGATCCAGCGCCTCACATAGGCTCCATTGGGATCAAACTTTTCTCCCTGTGAGAACGGATTGAAAACGCGGAAGTAGGGCTGCGCGTCGCAGCCGCTCCCTGCGGACCATTGCCAACCGGCATTGTTTTGCGCCCAGTCTCCGTCGGTAAGGTACTTGAGGAAATGAGATTCCCCGCGGCGGTAATCAATGAGCAGGTGCTTGCAGAGAAAGCTCGCGGTTATCATGCGCGCCCGGTTATGAACAAAACCAGTCTCTCTGAGCTCGCGGGCTGCCGCGTCGATGACAGGGTATCCGGTTCGGCCGTCTGTCCAAGCCCTCCAATCTTGAGGATCATTCAGCCAAGGAAACCCTTCCCAGGCGGGACGAAAAGGGTGTTTTAGCACTTCTGGGCGGTCCCAGAGGGTAGAGTAAGCGAAGTCTCTCCAGATTAACTCGGTTTTGAAGGTTTCGATGGACTCGGCACAGGCATTCGTCTTCGCCTGCTCCATCTCCTCCCAGATCGTCCGAACAGAAAGAGTGCCAAACTTAATATCTGCGGACAAGCGGCTGGTCGCTGATGCGCCTAGTTGGTCTCGACCACTCGAGTAGCCGGCTGCATGCTTTTCGAGGAATAACTTCAACCGGTGTCGCCCAGCGGCTTCGCCTCCATTCTGCAAAGATGGGTTTCGGTCGATTCCGAGAGCCTTGAGCTCTGGGATGTCCTCGTTGTCGGTCAGGGCGACTTTGGGAACAGGGGGAATCGATTGCGGCGGAGGCAATACTGCAGAGATCCGGGCCTGGCTACGCAGCGCCCGCGAAAAGGGCGTGAAAACAGAGTAAGGGGAGCCTTTACCCGTGCGGAGTGTCCCGGGTGGATGCAGAGTCTCGCCCTCGAAGAGCTTAAGGGGAACAGAGAGGGCATCGGCGACCTTTGCATCACGAACTCGACCAAAAGGTTCCGTCCATCGATGAGCAAAAACCTGGGTGACGCCCCACCTCTCTGCCAAGTCTGGAATGACTGCTATGCTTGAACCTGACACGCAAATGAGCCGACTTCCAAGTGACGATAGGCTGTCAGAAAGCGCTGAGATGCTTTCGAGGAGAAATTGCATCCGGTGAGGCAACTTCCGCGCGCGCAGAGGGTGGAAGAAGTAAGGATCAAAAACGAAGAGAGGAATGACCTCCCCATCTTCCAACGCCTTGATGAGTGGCTCGTGATCGGAGACTCTCAGGTCCTTTCCCCTGAACCAGACTAGCGTTCTATGGACTTGTTTCATTGGTATCGTCTGGGAGTGGATCACCGAAGCGCAACCGGACCGCCGCCGCGCGATAATGAAACGTTTCTTTAAGCTGGCCTCCGATGAATACACGATTGGCTATACGGCCAAGGAGCCCCATAGGGGGCGAGTAGTAGACCCTATCTTCCAGCATGGTTTGCCTACCTGTTGCCACGAAGTGGTGTTCATGCCACCATGAGCGGTAGGGGCCACGATCTTGAGAATCGACGAAGAGTTTTTCCTTTTCCCATTGCTCGATTCGCGAGCGCCATCCAAGGCGGAAGCCTGCAACCCGGAGACGATATTCAATGGTGGCTCCCGCTCCCATTGAGCCCTCCATGTGGTGAATGGTGAAGTCGACTTTAGGGGGCGTGAGCAGGGCTAGATTGGTCGGTTTCGAAAAGAAGTCAAAGACCTCAGCTAGGGGAGCATCAACTATGGTCTTTGCTCGCAGAAAGTATCGTGGCGGTCTTTGGCGAAGATAGTCGGAATTTCCTTGGGGCGGGGGGGCGCCTGGGCCCGCAAGAGCGAGATCAACGCCGTGCGGCACGACCAGGTCTTCCAGAGCGCTCTCGATCGACTGAAAACGGAAAAGGAAGCCAGCGGCTTCTGCTTTCCGCGGATAACACCGCTGTCCGGAAAGCAAAGCTGAAGCGGCCTCCCCCAAGATAGCGCGCAGGGCGATCCGCGGGGCGGGGAAGATGCTGGTCCGCCTGAGCGCCTTACCCAGAGCGCTTGCGAGGGCTTTCTGGGTTATCGGAGACGGGCCTACGACATTAAGAGGGCCCGCAAGACCCGGGTCATGCAATGCTGAGAGGATGAGAGCGATACAATCTTCTAAGTGTATCCACGGCACGAACTGGCGGCCGTTTCCAAGTGGCCCTCCCAGCCCGAATCTGAAAAGGGGAAGC
The DNA here is from genome assembly GCA_002686085.1 of Roseibacillus sp. Taxonomy (GTDB): domain Bacteria; phylum Verrucomicrobiota; class Verrucomicrobiia; order Verrucomicrobiales; family Akkermansiaceae; genus Roseibacillus_B. The sequence continues at coordinate 47,771 of NZAC01000008.1, forward strand.
ATTGCCTCGAGAGCGCCCCCCCCTTGGCCGAGAACGATTCCGGTCCTCAGGCACACTACCCGGGTGCTGGAAGAAGAGGCGTCCAAGGCGGCCTGTTCCCATTCTCGGCATACCGATGCGAGAAAGTCCTCGCCGACCAAGGAGCCCTCATTAATCTCTTCGCTACCACGGTCTCCGTAAAAACCGACTGCACTCCCGGAGAGAAATACCTCCGGAGGGCTCTCAGCTTTCCCGATCGCGGCTGCGAGTCTTGAGGTTAGTGAGACGCGGCTTTCGATGATCGCCTCGCGTCTGTTCTTGGACCACCGTTTGCCAAAAATTGGTTCTCCGGCAAGGTTGATCACTCCCTGGCAGCTGTTCAGGGCTTCCGACAAGGCACCCTCTCCCTCGACAATACCGAGAAGTTCGACGTCTTCACCAAGGAGGGCTCGGGCTCGGGCCTCGTCGCGAACCCAGGCGATGACTGAGTGGTCGTTTTGCTGCAGCGCAAGCACCAGAGCGCGACCAATGAAGCCTGTGGCGCCTGTGACAAACACCTTCATAGAACGAATCACAGCAACTATGCCCCGTTTTCATACAGCTTCAAACGCGAATGCGCAGGTGGCCCGTAGCCGTGCTGGGGAGCCTTTTCAGGAGTCTGCTAACAGTTCCGCGCGGGTGAACAGCGAAACGACCTCCACGCCCCGCTCTTCCAGAGCCTGCCTGCCTCCCTCCTCACGATCAACGAGCACGAATGCAAAGAGCACCTTGCCACCCTCCGCCTCGATGGCGTCGATCGCGCGCAGCGTTGATCCCCCAGTGGTAACGACATCATCGACCACCACCACCGGATCTCCCGACGAGAAATTGCCCTCGATGCGGCGGCCGGCGCCATACTCCTTAGCTTCCTTTCTTACCGTGAAAACCTGTAGGAAACGATCGGGCTGTTGCCTTGCGGATTCCATGCCGATTGCGAGAGAAATTGGATCTGCGCCGAGGGTCATCCCTCCAATAGCTGCTGCGGAAAGCCCCTTCCCCGTAAGATGGTCTCGCACGAGGGCCCAGCCAGACTCTCCAATCAGGCGGGCGCCCCGAGCGTCGAAGCTGGTTACCCTGCAGTCCACATACAGGTCACTTTTCTTTCCCGAAGCGAGGGTGAACTCGCCTGTCCGGACCGACTTTTCCAGCAGAAGCTGTCTTAATTGTTCACGGATGTTTTCGACCATAAGTTTGGATTCCTCTTGGAAAGCAGAAACACGCCGCGGAAGCGAGGGCGAAGTCCGTCGTGGCAAAGGAGGCTCGATTCCTTGCCGCGAGATTGAGGACGGTATGACCCAACACCAAGGCGCCCCAACCCGTTGCTGTCGCGGTCTTCCCGGCCGAGCATAAGACCAACCTGCTTGATATCAAGATATATGGGCCGGCGCCCACAAGCCCTCAAACCGACTNGCAAGAACGGAAAGGAAGGCNCGCTTTGAANTCAATACCTGCAGCTATTACTGCCTTCTTGAATATAAACCGACCCGTTGGTATAATTTAAAGACCCTCTGGAATTTGCGTAGATCAGATCCCAGGAGCCCCTCCGGCAAACTGCCGGCGCACCGGGAAAGGACCGAGAGACATGGATGAAAGTCGGAGAGGATGGAAAGAAGCCGAAGGACCTGAAGAGATAAACTCAGCAAATTTTCTAAGGGTTCCCATTACTGCCACTACCGTCGGGGACGGTTCTGGCGCAGGCCCTCGACCACGAGGCTCCCACTGATGGAGCTCACCACGATGAATACATTGGGCGGAAAGACTCAGGGTGAAGGATCGATCGCCTACGACTAATGGATTTACCAGGAACTTGGGAGTGCGCCACCGCAATCCCTCTTACAAGCTCCGGAGTGGGGGCCACTGGAAGAAGAAGTGCACTAGGACAGGGGGCCACCTCCGAAAGCGTCTCTTCGACAAGGGTGACTCCAGTGGGGGCTTAAACCACCGGATTTGGGCGGGATTTCGCGCTGCCAACCACCGAAGCAAGGACAGTTCTAGCGAACCGTCAATGGGTTGTGTTTCTCTGGAGCGGGCAACGAGTTGGCCGCGCCTAAATTCCTTGCCATCAAGACATCTAGCTCTTCAGGGAAGATTCCCACCGGCAACGCATCATTTGGCACCTTTCCGACACTCTGCCAGCACACAGAGAGCGTAGCCCGTTCCGTAGGCGTAATGGTATTTGTAGAGCGGATAGTCCCACCAGCAGCCATTCTTTTCTTGTTTAGAAATCATGATCTTTCCGTAGTTTTGATAATAAACAGACCTGTCGGTTTCTGGCAGAAGCGCTACACAGTCCATCGCATAATAATGGCCGTAGAAGTAGAAGTATCCAGAATTCGCGAAATGGGTTGAGTGAGGTCGAGGCCTTTTCCGGGCGATATCCACCCAACCGTTGCGAAGGATGAGCCGATCCAGCCACACTTTGACGATCTCATCTGTCGGCGCGGGATCTCCCCAGACTCTTCTGGCGACGTTACACGCTGTCGATCGGCACAATGAACCACCTGGTCTGTTGATGCTATAGCGGGGTCGGTAACGATGGCTATTTGAATACACGTAGGCGAAATCCGGGGTTTGTTGCCGTTTAAGAAATTCAATTCCCCGGGTCACTTCCTTGGGCGGAAGTTCAAGGCCCATGACTTCTTTCCCCTTCCATAAGGCCATCATTACAGTAGCCGTCGTAAAACTGGTTGGGAGACCAGTGGGTTTCTGGGTCGCCTCATCGAAATCATAATATCCCCACCCCCCATTCACATCCTCATAGCGCTTAAGTCTTTGGACCTGGGTCTGAGCTAAATTTTTAAGTGCAGATTGCTTTGCGTCGTCCCCATCTCGGTAATTGTAGAGCTCAGCAAGGGCTTTTATCCCGTATGAATGACCCCAAACATTATACATCGTGTCGACGGTGCCCCTCCGGAGCCTCGGGAGCTCCTTTAAAAACCACGCCTCCGCCTTTTCAATTGCCGCCACGGTCTCAGGTCGGCGATCCCCGGACCGAAGGATTCCCTCCAGCGCGAGACCGGTCGAGCCAGCTCGGAATGCATGATGCGCGCCTGGAATGGGGGCGGTGATGTTAAGGCCCTTTGTCATTGTGGCCGATCCCCAGGAGCCGTTCTTATTTTGGCTTGATATCAAGAAGTCTACGCCCCGCTTCATCGACTGGTCGATCTGGGCTTTCGTAACGGGCTCGATTTCAGGCAGAGGGGGCAAGTCCGACAGCCAAGGCTTTTCGCTTGAAGTTTCTGTTTCCGCGGCCAAGCCCTGAGCGGCGGCAAGCGCCATCCCGGAGGTAATTGCTATAATGCTACAGATTCGCATAGTCTTGGGGGTCAAAATTTTGACGACTTACTTGGAGGACGGCTCGTCCGGGGTGATGACGATCTGCCCTTCTTGCAGGCCGGAGAGAACAACAATCATCCCATTCGACTCAGCGCCGACCGTCACGGGGGTGGAGGACTCCTGACCATCCGCGCTCTTGACCTTCACGGTGTATGTCCCGTCTTCCTCTTCTTTTAACGCCTTGGAGGGCACAGCGAGGCTGTCCCCCTCATCGCCGATTGTGATCTTTCCCTTGCCTTTCATCCCGGGAACCAGGCTGAGGCCATCTGGAAGCTCCTCTCCCGAAAGAGTCAGTTGAATGTGGTATTTTCCATCCACGGCGGGATGAGTAGCCACCTTTCCCAATTCTACCGAGAGGCGTGAACGTGGGGATGAAACAGGGGCGACGTAGCCTTTCAGGCCCTTTTTGAGCTTGGCGGCCGCACTCTCGTCAACAAACGCATCCAGATGAAGCTTCGCGTTGGAGGGGATAAGAGAGGCCAGTGCCACCCGTGGAAGAATTTTACCACCGACCTTCATGAACTTAGCAGCGGAGACTGGATTCCAGCGGCCGTTCGCCATCTCGCCATAATAAATCGTGCCGTTCGCGGAAGCGCGGATCTCCATTTGGTCGCGATCGGCCTGTAAGTCCTTTGAGTTGGCATCGGCACGCTTGTCGGCCACCTGCAATTTCTTGATATCAAGACGCTTTTGCTGGAGGGCAGCTGGAAGTGATTCCCGGGCGGTTTTCCACGCCACTTCGGCATCCTTAAGCGCCTGTTCCTGATCTACGGCAGAACGAGGAATCGTCACTTCCAGAGCTCGCTTGGTCGACAGCTTGGCGGATCTAAGACGGAATTCGGCACTCTCTACCGAATATCGTTGGCGCTTGAGGATGATTTCCTCGGTCTCTTCGGTGAGGTCGTCTTCCTTATACATTTTGAGAAGCTGATTAAGCTCCTCGGTAGCGGATTCTAAATAGCGCTCGGCGCTCTGGAGGCTCCGTTCGGCACTTTCCTCCTGAAGGGGACGGCTGACCTCTACGAAATACTGATGGTCATCTCTGGCGCGTTTGTAAGCTACCTCAGCAGCCTCAAGACGCCACGGAGTGGTTTTCTCGAGGTTCGCAAGCTCGAGCTCACTGCCCTTCAAAGCCATTTTCCTCGCGATTGTCGCATCGGCGTCATCCGCCAACTGGCGATCAATTCCCTCTGTGTCGAGGACCACGATCGGATCGCCTTTTTTCACTGCTCCCCCTTGGGCGACCAGCTCCTGGATTGTAAAATCGGTCCAAACCTTTGGGTCGACTTTTATGACAAGGGCTTCTGCAGGAAGAAAACTGCCCTCGAATCCAACGGTGGACTTGAAGGGCTTTTTCTCAACCTTGAATTCACCGCCATAGGCGGCTGGCAAGGCGAGGAACAAAGTGAGGAGGAATGGGGACGGTTTCATAGGTTGGTCTGTTAATGTTGGGGCCCACGATGATTGCGGGTGTGTTCGTAGGTGCCCTTTCGAGCAAGCCAGATTGTAGATCGTTGTTTCTGTTTCCCTTTATGGGAGGTCGGGACGACCTCGTGGACTACGTCAAAACCTGCTCTTTGCATCTTCCTCTCGAAGGTGTGATGCTCGGCGCTACAGGAAATGGCAAGAAGGCCCCCCTCCTTTAGCGAAGAATGCGCCCGGTGCAAGAAGGAGGAGTGGGGAATGCCTCCACGGTTGGTAACTCCAGCTTGCGGAAGGCTGCTATCAGCATCAATCACCAGAGCCTGCCAGCCGCCCTTGTCCTTTCGCAGGGCGTCATTGAGGGCCTCCTTGCGAACAATCACCCGAGGGTCGTCAAGCTGGCCCTCATGGAGAGAGGCAAGGTGCTGTCTGTGCCATCCAGGAAGGTCGGAAATGGGTTCTGCTACCTGAAAAATAGCCCTTTTCTGGGGAAGAGCGTTTCGTAGCCCGTTCAGCACATAGCCCAATCCAAGCCCCGCAAGAAGGACTCGGGGCTGACGGGCGCTCCGGAAGGGCTGGGCGGAGAGGCGCCCGAGCTCGGCCGCTCCATTGTGGGCAAAACTGCTTTCCAGTTGGACGCCTCTCGAATGCAGGAAGAACTCCCCATCGTGCTCGATGAGGGTAAAGGGCGCGCCATTCGGTGCGCAGGTTTCGGCGAGGGTGACAGCAGGCTTCACGTTGCAGCAGCAGTGTCACCACGACGGCGCGGAATTCGATACAAAAGTACGAGGGATTCTCTCGGGAGATACGGAGGATTAAATTTCCTGCAAAGGTGTTAGGTTTACCTTTTCCGATGATCTGGCTTTCAACTTTTTGCGCTCAATGCTTGTCAGGATTTTAGACTCGAGGATAACCTGCCCGTCCATGCAGGCGAACACGCTCCTACCTCCGGAAGAGATCCTGTTCGCTGGTATTGAACGCGCCCCGTTGGTAAAGCTAACAGACGTTTCGTCTCCATTGGCACGGCGACTGTTTCAAAGGTTACCGATACCAAGCATCGTGGAAACTGCTATGACGGTTTTCAAGTGGCGGGCGAGGACCCGATTGGTCGCTGGGGCGCGCAAGCCAAACAGAGTTGGACCTTACCGGGCGATCGCGCTCTGCTAAGCCGCAAGCATGGAAAATTGTAACAGTACAGCGTTAAAAAAGAGGACAGCATAATGGCATTTTTCAACGAAAAGGATTGGCGGGAAATGTTCCGGCTCAGGCGGGCGATCGTCCGAGCGGAACAGTCTCTTAGTGAAATCGATCGAGAGATTCTCCCTGACGGACTGTGCGAAAGCGATCTTGCGATCCTCGAGCGCTTAGCCCGCAAGGGCGCGCGTCCGGTCAATGGGTTGGCCAGACAGGTTGGCCTCACCAGTGGCTCAATGACCTCGGCAGTGAAGCGGCTCCATCGTCGCGGTCTCGTCGAGACAAGGAGAGACCTTGATGACAAGCGAGTGGTCTGGGTCTCCGTTACCAAAGAGGCAGAAGAAATCGTCGAGCGTTTTTCGCAGCTCCGTGGAGAAGCTTTGGAGACAGTGTTCCAAAAGTGGTCGGAAAGGGAGCGCAGTGTTCTGATCAACCTACTGCGGAGAGTTCGCTCGGATGCGGAGTCGAACGAGCGGGTTCCGGCCTGAATGCCTTGGCCGCCAAGGCCGAGGGTCTCGCGGGTTATGCTTCATTCCTAAAGTCCACTGTGGCAAGGTGCCGCGGTGCGGGGAGCTTTCATGGGCGCTGTGGAGGCCGCTCGAAAGACTCACGCAGGTGACCGAGTAGTGAATGGCTCCTTGCTTGTAGAGATGCCAGCGTTAGTTTCCAGCTCCATTCAACCATGATTTTTCTTATTAATATCCTCATCGTGGTGGCGCTCTTCAACGTCATTATCTTTGTCCACGAGCTCGGTCATTTTCTTGCCGCAAAGTGGAGGGGGCTGCGCGTGGATCGCTTCCAGATCTGGTTTGGTAAACCCATTTGGAAGAAAGAAATTAACGGGGTACAATACGGCTTGGGCTGGATTCCTGCAGGGGGCTTTGTGGCGCTGCCTCAAATGGCGCCCATGGAGGCCGTGGAGGGGAAGAACCGAGAGCCTGGAGAGCCGGAGGAAAAGGAG
>NZAC01000009.1 GCA_002686085.1 Roseibacillus sp.
TCGGTTATACAATGAGTATCGTATGCCTTTTGGTAGTTGGGTTTATCATTTTCGCGGGCTGGGACATTTGGGTTTACCTTTGGAAACTAAATTTTGGTTCAGTTCTTCCATTACTATCCTGATCTTGGCTTCTTAAATACCCTGAACCCCGCATCCTACACGTTTCACCATACACGGTTCATGTAACAGGGATCAGGCGCAGGATCGAGGGTGCAGGATCCCGTGCTTCTGCTTCCTGAAGCGATGTGGTAATTACAGGTAACATGAAGCATCTGCCACAGATCCTCTTGGTGTTTACCACGTTGACCATGACCTCATGCTCAACGGACTCAGAGTTGAAACCCGGGAAATGGCATACCGCTAATGTGACGAAAGTGATGGCTTTCCGGCTGAATTGGGACAAGAAGATCTCGTTTCCCGGGATCATCGACCAAGATGGTGAGTTAAACTCCACGCGAATCCCACAGGACGGAGTTCAACTGACCAACGCGCAAATCACAGCCCTCGAAGCCGCTGTTACGGGTGGGGATCCCGGACGTCCAGTTGTAGACTGCTTCTATCCGCATCACGCCTTTGTCTGGTATGGAGCCTCAGGTGAGATTCTGGGTCACATCGATGTCTGCTTTCTCTGCTCTCATATTGCCGGTGCTCCCCCGGGGCGTGCGGGCACCGGAGACATGGACGCTCTCAAAGAACTTGTTTCAGACCTCGGAATCCCTCTGACCAATACGGACTGGAAGTGAGAATACCATAAGCCTCCAACAATTGGAGCGGCGTAAAGCTGCACCCCCACCTTCCCCGGACAACAGGCGCCCAGGAAATCCGGGTCAGAAAAGCGATGTCTTAGCAATGATTTGCAGTAGACCAGCTCGCCGTGGTCGCACTTCACAACTCCTCGTGCAACTTCTTAGGCACGAGGGCGCGTAAAAATGGCCCGTTTGTCATCAATCCCTCTTGCCCCATCCTCTCTACTTTATTTGTAACGCCTTCATTATGAAGGTGGTGGGCAGGAAAGGATTCGAACCTTTGAAGGCGTGAGCCAGCAGATTTACAGTCTGCCCCGTTTGACCGCTTCGGTACCTACCCTAAAGCTGGGGCGCACGGGATACGCCGGAGAGTTCTTACGCTCAAGCCTAAAATATCAGAGCCATTCAAACCTCTCCAGCCTTGCATCCATCGGCTAGCCCCGGTAAGGGGCATACGTCATGCCAATTGCGACTCCCGAGCAATACCGCCAGATGCTGGATTCCGCCCAAAAAGGTGGCTACGCCTATCCTGCAATTAATATTACCTCCCTCACCACCGCCAATGGGGCCCTGAAGGCCTTCGCGGATTCGAATTCCGACGGGATTATCCAGCTTTCATCCGGTGGGGGTCAGTTTGCCTCGGGCCTCGCGGTAAATGATGCTGCGTTCGGCTCTATGGTGCTGGCTGAAGCCGTACACCGCCTGGCAGAAAAGTATGACGTTCTGATTGCGCTCCACACCGATCATTGCCATCCCGGCAAGGTTGACAGCTTTCTCAGGCCCCTCTTGGAGGAATCAAAGCGCCGAAAGGAAAACGGCCAGGGCCCTCTCTTTCAGTCTCACATGCTGGACGCATCTGAGCTCCCCCTCGAGGAAAACATGGCCCTTTCGGTCGAAATCATGAAGGAGTGTGTCGACCTCGATATCATTCTCGAAGTTGAAGCCGGAGTGGTAGGAGGCGAGGAGGACGGTCATGACACCTCTGGCCTCCCTGCAGAAAAACTTTACACCACCCCTGAAGACATGATGACGGTGTATGAGACTCTCAATCCTCTTGGCCGCTTCATGTTCGCTGCGACCTTTGGAAACGTCCACGGATCATATAAACCTGGGTCCGTTAAGCTGAAGCCCACGATTCTTAGAGATGGACAGAAAGCCGTAATGGACAAGCACGGCGAGGAGGCCGAGATGGATCTGGTGTTCCATGGCGGCAGTGGATCTTCGATTGAGGAGCTTCGTGAAACCCTTGATTACGGGGTGATCAAGATGAACATCGATACTGACACTCAGTATGCCTTTACTCGCCCGGTTGTGACTCACATCTGTGAAAACATCGAGGGCGTGCTTAAGATCGAGGAAGAGGTTGGCAACAAGAAGGTCTATGACCCTCGCTCTTATCTCAAGAAAGCTGAGCAAAGCCTCTGTGACAGATTGAAGCGCGCCTGTGACGATCTCCTTTCCACAGGCAAAAGCATCTACCAGTCCTGAGCCTCGGGCCACCGTGCTCCGCCTTGGGACTGCGCGCCTGATCTCTCACTACTGGGCCTTCCCGGACATCCCACCTCCATGTCTGACTCCACTCCCAAGCCTCCGCAGGAGAACCCGCTGACGAACATCCTCGTCAACGTACTTGTGCCTATCCTGGCACTTACGATGATGAGTGATGATCCGGCAATTCTGGAGAAGCTTCAAGCAGAGGGAGTCGACGCTAAGGATCCACGCCCGTGGCATCTCGGACCAGTAAAGTCCCTTGTAATCGCACTGGCCCTGCCGATTTGTTACGGGGTCTGGTTCTTTCTCAGGCACCGCAGGCTGAACTTCTTCTCCGTAGTGGGCTTGGCCTCTGTCTTGCTGACCGGAGGGCTGACGCTCTACCTCTGGCAGGAGGACGGCAGCGTTCGCTCTAATGCGCCTACCCTTTTTGGCATCAAGGAGGGGTCTATCCCACTTATTCTGGGCCTTGCGATCTTCGTCTCTCATTGGACTAAGACCCCCTTGCTTCGCACCTTTCTCTACAGCCCACAGATTTTTGATATCGGGAAAATTGAACGTGTTGTTGCCGAAAAGCAATCCGGCGAAGCATATCGGAAGCTTCTCTTCCTCTGCACTGTTCTCTTCTCCGCTTCCTTTCTGGTAAGCACCCTCGCAAACTTTTTTCTCGCCCAGCATTTTCTTGGTGACATCGACTTCAACGACAAGCTGGAGGCTCGCCGCCAGTACAATAACGGAGTGGGTAAACTCACCTTTTGGGGTTTCATCGCGATCGGAGTTCCCATCCTCGTCATTCTCATGTTCGTGATGTGGCACCTTGTGAAAGGCCTTAGGAGAATCACCGGACTTGATACCGAAGAGATTCTGCTACCGCGGTAGCGCGCTCTCTTCAGGAAACCAGTTCATTGAGGCGCCGAGCCACCTCGAAATCTGCCGTGGTAAGGCACCCTTTGGAATGGGTCATCAGGCTTAGAGTCACCTTATTGTAGTGGACATTGATATCGGGATGATGCCCCGCCTCCTCCGCGACTCCAGCCACTGCCTGAACAAAATCAATTGCCTCCAGAAAGGTCTGGAATTTGAAGGTCCTGCAGATCTCGGACTCTCTCTGACCCCAGCCCGAACACGCCTCGAGGAAACCTGCCAGCTCGGATGGAGACACCGCATCGGTCTTCGTCATGAAATCGATCATTCCATTGGTAATGGGAGCAAGACAAGCCGCTTTATGGGGTCGGAAAATAGCTGCGTCCGAACTCTTCGCGACTACAATCGCCCCAGCATTCAGACTGTCTCTTTCACCATGCGCTTCCCAATCCTTCCTCTCATTGCAGCTACCGCCAACTGTATGGTTTTTCTGAGCTGTACCGCAGTCACACCAGAGTGGAGAATTAATCAGAACGCCTCACTCTATAAATCCCTCTCTGAAGAACACCGGCACCTTGCTAGCAAGGGAGAGATCACCAAAGGCATGCCTCAAAATGCGGTGTATTTCGCAATGGGAAATCCTACACGAAAGATCCGAGGCTACCACGCAGACGCTCCATTCGAGCGATGGGAGTATCTTCGCAGACAGCCTCACTTTCACCATTCGTTCTACGCCTACCAGAGTCTGGGATTTGGCCGCCACGGCGGCACCTATGGCGGCCTCGGCCTTGCCCCCTCGATTCACTACACTTCCACTCACGCCGCGAGTGTGACCTTCCGAAACGGTGTGGTTGAATCGTGGGAGCTTTCGAACTTCAGAAGCTCATCCCCTTAACGACTGGAATCTCTCTCCCTCCGTCTTGATTTCACTCAACAGAAACTTTCCGCTTCAAAATTTGAATTTCCTCTAGGCCACATTCCCGCTACCTCGGCCCAGAGCCATTTCTCTCCTTTCATGAAAATACTCCTCGCCTTCTCCGTGGCTTTAGTATGCTGGACCTCGATATCGTGCTCCCCCTCTTCCAGAGGCGCTGGTGGGTCCGCTCGCTACGCTGCTTTTGACCTCCCGGCCTCCAGACCTATGAATCCAGCCAACGTAGAGGTTAAGGTCTCCATCAGAAATCAGGCAGCCTACGTCATGGAGGGGAACCGGCCTCTCTTGGTCATGCCTGTCGCGGTTGGAACACAAAGCAAACCGACTCCCCTTGGGAACTTTCGTATTTTCAAGAAGGCCCACAAACACAGAGCCAACAGCCATGGCTACGCCTCGAAAGACGGCAGAGTCACTCAGACATGGCTCGCCAAAAAGCCCGCCGGTTGGAACTTTAAGGGGACACCCATGCCATACTGGTGCGAATTCAAGGCGCACTACGGATTCCACACGGGCTGGATGAAGCCGTATCCCTGTACTCATGGATGCCTGCGCATGCATGAAAACCTCGCACCAAAGTTTTATCACCTTGTTCAGGTGGGCACCCCGGTAACCATCGCTACCACCCTGCCTGAGGACCTCACCATCGGTCGGAAAATTCCCCGCCCTCCAGATGCCGGGCCGCTCCCCGATTACCCCTATTCGTTTTATCTTGGAGAGGGGTATTTCACGAAGCACAAGACTCCTCTTTACCGTTAGCCACATGGGCGGGCCGTGTGCCCGGCCTCAATCACGGACGGGCGGTCATACCGGACCACTGCCCATCACAATCAGGAGTCCAAGCGCAAGCAGTCCAACTCCAAAGGCCGCATCGAACCAGGGAGTGGCCCGCTGGTATCCTGACCGAACCGGAGGGAACTGAAGAAGCCAGACATACAGCATCCATAGACCGAGACCCTGTAACACAATAATCAGCCACAGGGCCGGTGCCCACCATACCGGTCGATCATCACCACTGACAAACTCGGTCACCACCGCAGCAAAGATGATCGCTACCTTTGGGTTGAGAAGATTACATAGCAGTCCACGGACATAAGCCGACTGGTTCCTTGCGCTGCGCTCCGCCTCTTGAGGCTTCTCTTTACTACCTGCGCTCATACCGGCGAGCAACAGGCGGAATCCCAGATAGGCAAGATATGCAGCAGCGACCCAACGCAGGGATTCTGTAGCCCATCCTTTCAAACCCATGAGATACGCCATGCCAAAGACTGCAACGGTCGCATGAACGCACAGTCCTGAAGCGATTCCTGCGGACATCCACCACCCGGCAGAGCGCCCCTGAGCTAATGCGGTGCGTGTGAGCAGCACCATATCAGGACCTGGACTGAATTGTCCGAGCGCTATTACACCTGCAAACATCATGAGCTCCCCCGTCACGATTAAAGAAGAGCAGCGCAAACATGGTCCGGCAACACCAACACGAGAGGATTGATAATCTCCGATGAGAACCTAACCTTTGGAAAGAGGGGAATGTGAGCGCGCTTACCCCTCACCCCATCGTAGTTTGTCCTCGTCTCCATACTTACACAGGAAGACCTGCAAGCTGCAAAATAAGATCTTCTGAATGATTGTTGAGATCTTAAAGCCCACCAAATTAAGACCATGAACAGACCTCTGATCGATTGTTCCGCTCGATTAACCTGTTAAGATAAGCTAGGATCACGAAAGCGGATTTTCCCACAGGCCATGGAGCCCATCCTCCTCAGGCAAGGTGGAGCCGAAAATCTGACAGCCCGCATGCTCTGAGATACATGAATGAAGGACCGATGGAGCTCCCTTCTCTTCCAAGCTTCCTGCGACAGCGTTCAGGTTCAGTTCTCGTGGCGCTGCTCCTCCTGAGCGGGACTATCACAAGTCCTGCTACTCCACTGCGGGTCGCCACCTTGAATGTCGAGTTCGGACTTGGCGACCCCGGCAGCACCTCATTCGAAGCAACCGAAGACGTTCTCGAGCGTATCAATGCGGATGTCGTTGCCCTCCAGGAAATGACCCGGGCTGACTTTGATGGTTCTCCAAGTTCATTCGGAAGCCTTGCCACTACTCTGGGCTACCCGCATGTGCACGCCGCCACCACCCAGCGTGTTCTGGACTCTGGTCTCCGCACCGCCTTCATGAGCCGTTACCCTCTTACCTCGACCTTTAACATTGCCTCGCCTCCCGGGGCGCTGGATATGGTGCGTCAGATCCCGGCCATCGTGGTGGATGTCCCGGGAACTGTAGCGGACCCGACCATTCTCACCCTGCACCTCAAATGCTGCCTCGATCTCGATGATCCATTCAGGCGAGCAGTCGAATTAAAACGCAGCAGGGATTTCCTTACCCAGCGAGGACTGACTGCGGAGGATAACCTGATTATTCTCGGCGACTTTAACCTGATTGGAGGTGATTTTGTCTACAGTGAGATTCCTCCGGGGTTACCCCGCTCTTTTATTCTTGGCGAAGACATCGTCTTCCCGGTCAACTATTACACAAACCCTGCGGACTACTTCCTACCCTGGTCGATGGCTGCGATAGGGAGCACTCAACTCAATGGCTCGGTAATCACTCAGGGGAGCAGCCAACTCGATTTCATTCTTGCCACTCGCGCCCTGAGGAACCGCCCTTACGCGGGCGAGATTTATAATAGTGCTCTGGACGTCGATAACCAGACGGGGCTTCCAAAGGCAGGGCAGCCGCTCCCTGAAAGAACGAGTCCTAACGCATCGGATCACCTTGCCGTGTTCGCGGACTTCAATCTGACATCCCGCGACTCACTGGTGCTTCGCATCTCCGCCACCGAGGTGGCAGAGTCAGACCCCAGCGGGTCTGCTTTCCTGACTGTCGAACTCCCCTCGCCTCCAGATCCGGGAGAAACCGTGGAGATTCTCCTCACCTCGTCAGATCCAGGTGAAGCTGTTCCCGTGACCTCTACATTGCTCTTCGTCAGTGGTCAGGCCACTCAGACCGTCGATATTTCTCCTCAGTTGGATGGCTTGGTAGATGGGTCGAGGGAAGTGCTCTTTACTGCAAGCGCCACAGGGTTCACTCCCGCAACTGCGCGACTGAGAGTTACCGACAGCTCTTCAGAGGTCTATGCCATCAGCAATATAGGCCAACCGGTGGTTGAAGCCTTGGAGAACTTTAACGGACTCTCACCCCCACCGCGGTGGACGGTTTCTGGAGGGCCTTGGCGAGGGAGAGATACGGGAACTCTGGGAATGGTCGGACTCTATTCTTTCGGAAATGATGGATCTCTGGGGCTACTCCTAGGTAGCGAACCTGTCTCAGCCGTCACCTCATTCCGTAACGACACGGACACCACACTCACGGCTCTCGAGATTGCCTACGACGCCGAGCAGTGGAGGAGCTTTTCCGGAGAACGTGTCGATTTGATTACCGTGGAAGTCTACGTGGCGGGAAGGCCCATAGCTCTCCCGGACCTGACTTTCACAACAGACTCTCCACTTGGCATCGAAGGCCCCATCACTAACGGCATTACCACCTCTTTGACGACTCGCCTTGAGGGAATTCTTATCCCTCCAGGCGCGACCTTTGAGCTGGATTTTACAGCATCACCGGGCCAACCAGTGACGGAAGTAGAGGACTACGTCCGTTTAAACGAATTCCATTACGACAACACGGGCGCAGACCTCAACGAATTCCTCGAAATACTGGTTGCCCCTGGATACCAGGGCACCCCTCAAGAGGTTGAAGTCTACCTCTATAACGGGAATGGAGGAGGGATTTATGGACAACATCCTCTCACATCTTTTACCTTAGAACAGACTCTTCCCTCAGGACACCGCCTCTATTCGAAGCTCATTCCACGGATCCAGAATGGCCCCGATGGCATCGCTCTTGTCGTGAACAATGACATCGTGGAATTCGTCTCTTACGAAGGCACCGTAACCGCGACTGAAGGTCCTGCCAATGGGCTGACCTCAACTGACATTGAAGTAGCGCAATCCAATCCCGTGCCAGCACCCGGCACAGGCAGTCTCGGCCTGAATGGCTCCCTCGAATGGACACGCTTCTTGAACCGGTCCACCCCAGGCCAGTTGAATGACGGACAACTTCTAGGCCCCTCTCTGATTCCGGGGATTGCTATCGACAATATCACTGTCACCGCCATCGCGGACCGCGATCAGGATGGCATTCCGGATCACATTGAGGAACAACTCGGGACGAATCCTCAGCTATCAGACAGCGATAATGATGGTATCCCGGACGGCGATGAAGACACTGATGGCGACGGCCAGAGCAACCTTGCCGAAATACTGGTTACCGGGACGGACCCCCGGGACCTTTCTTCCCGCTTTGCTCTCACGGTAGCTGCGAGTCCCACGACTCCCGGAGAATTCCTCCTCTCCTATCCCACCTTGCTGGGAAGGACCTACACGATCTTTCGCAGCAACGACCTTTCCAACTGGCAACCTGTCTCTTCCAACGTCGGAACCGGGCGGATACACCTCCTCTCCGCAGCTCCAGACCCCCGGTCTTCTTCTTCCTTTTTCAGGGTAGAGGTAACCATGGAAAGATAGCTTTCGTGCAGCTGCTTGCCCTTGCGTCCAAGGCGATCGCACCCCAGTCTCCCCGCCGTGTCTTTACCCCTCCCCGGCCAACGGTGGACCAGTGCATCCCAACCGGAACTCGGTCTTGGACTGGTGATCAGTGCAGATGGAGATCGCGTGGAGATATGCTTCCCCGCCGCAGAAGAAGTGCGTCAGTATGTTTTCTCCTCTGCCCCACTGATCCGGGTGCACTTCAAAGAAGGGGACCGCATCAAGAACCAGGCTGGAGAGGAATTCACTGTNACGGCCGTTNAGGACCGGAATGGACTCCTTGTTTACCTTTCTGGAGAGGAGGAAATTCGGGAGGAGCACTTGTTTGATGCCCTGAGCTTTATCAAACCGGAAGAGCGTCTCCTTGCCGGGCAGTGTGATGATCTCCGTTCCTATGAACTTCGAGCGCAGGCCCTCCAGCAGAATGGGAGATTTCGCAGTTCCCCGGCACGAGGGTTCTCGGGCGCCCGCATCGACCTTATCCCTCACCAGCTCGCCATCGCAGCCGAGGCCGCCAGCCGCTTAGCGCCCCGGATTCTTCTAGCAGATGAAGTTGGCCTGGGGAAAACCATCGAAGCCTGCCTCATCATGCACAGGCTGCACCTGACCGGAAGGGCCGACCGGGTCCTGATTCTGGTTCCCGAACCTCTGGTTCATCAGTGGTTCGTGGAGCTGCTTCGTCGTTTTAATCTGCTCTTCGCCATTTTTGATGAAGACCGCTGCAAGTCTATTCAGAGCACTGAAGAAGATCTCAATCCATTTTTAGACAGTCAGCTTGTCCTCTCTGCAACTGAATTTCTCACGAATCACCCCCAGAGGGCCGAACAAGCGAGAGCCGCAGGATTTGATTTACTGATCGTCGACGAGGCTCATCACCTTCAGTGGAATCCCCAAACCCCAAGCCCGGCCTACTCCGTCATTGAGGCCCTTTCCAAAGTTGCCGCCTCGTTACTCTTACTGACTGCCACTCCTGAGCAACTCGGGCCGGAGGGCCATTTCGCCCGTCTGCGCCTTCTCGACCCTGAACGATTCCCTGACCTCTCAAGCTTTCGAAAGGAAGCCAAAGAATACGAGCCCCTTGCCGACGTGGTCGGCAGACTTTCAGAGGGAGTCCCCCTGACCCACGACGACAAAGCTTTTATTTCTATGCGCTCAGAGCGATCGGCGGCTCTCCTAGCCGCCCTCGACAACGAGGACTCTACCAGCAGGAAGAGTCTCGCGCAGGACTTGGTCGACTGTTTTGGCACCGGCAGAGTCATGTTCCGGAACACCCGGGAACGACTTACGGGCTTCCCTGAGCGTAAGTTGCACCTCGTTCAGCTGGATCCTTCTGCAAATGATGAAACGGATCTCCTCGAGGCTCGCATGGATTGGCTGGCTGCTTTTCTTCAGGAAATCCCCCAGGAAAAAGTCGTCCTGATCTGCAAATCAGTCGAACTTGCTGAAGCCATACGATCCCTTCTCCTCGCTCGCATTCAGATCGAATCTGCACAGTTCCATGAGGGCCTCACTCTCCTCCAGCGGGATCGCAATGCTGCATGGTTCGCCGATCCCGAGGGAGCACGAATCCTCATCTGCTCAGAAATTGGATCGGAGGGGCGAAATTTCCAGTTTGCTCACCACCTCGTTCTTTTCGATCTTCCAACCAACCCGGAACTACTCGAGCAGCGGATCGGTCGGCTTGACCGAATTGGCCAGACCGAGACTGTAAACATCCATGTTCCAGTCGTGAAAGCCACCAGTGATGCGCTCCTCGCGCGGTGGTATTCTGAAGGCCTCGATGCGTTTGAGCACCCTCTGAAAGGGGCCTCTACTCTGTCCGCAGCGCTCGGAACGGAACTGAAATGCCTGCAGGAGGACAGAGAGCCTGAAACCTTCGAAGATTTTCTCAAGCGCACTTCCTTGATGAAGGAAAAGGTCTCAAAGGGTCTTTCGTCTGGCCATGACCGCCTGCTTGAACTTGGTGCGCCGTCATCAGAAAGCGCCGGAACCCTCATTGAACACATCGCAGAGGCCGATCACGATCCGGGTTTCGAGAAATTTGTTATTAGCCTCTTCGATTACCTCGGCCTCGAAGTTGAAGATCTTTCCTTGCGGAGTTATATCTTCAAGAAAGGAGAGCGGCTCAGCGAGGACTTCGCGGAATTTCCCGAGGACGGCCTCTCGGCAACCTTTGATCGTGATTTTGCCCTCGCACGGGAAGACATCGCTCTGATAACCCCGGACCACCCGCTCTTCCGAGACGCAATCGAAGTTCTCCTTAGCAAGGAACAGGGCAACTGTAGCTTCGCCCACTGGAAAACTGCCCGAGGCAAAACCATGCTCCTGGAA
This sequence comes from Roseibacillus sp., assembly GCA_002686085.1. Lineage (GTDB taxonomy): Bacteria > Verrucomicrobiota > Verrucomicrobiia > Verrucomicrobiales > Akkermansiaceae > Roseibacillus_B. Next base: position 10,965 of record NZAC01000009.1, read on the forward strand.
TGCCATTATGTTCTGGAGTGCCTTGCCCCCTCCCGTCTCCATGTGGACCGATTCCTTCCTCCCACCCCCTACCGTACGGTCGTTGACCACAAGGGCAACGATCACAGCTCCGATGAGGGCTTGCGATCCGCCAATCTTGAGCCCGGAAGCCCGCGTAAGCTAGTATCCCAGAGCGTTTTCAGACAAGAGATCCTTCCCGGCATGCTGACAAAGGCGGAGCAAATCGCTGGCGAGCAGGCTCGCAAGCAAATCAAGCAGGCGGTGGACACAGCTGGAAAATCATTAAGTGCCGAGATTAAGCGTCTCCACAATCTGGCAGAAAAAAACAGCAAGGTCTCTCCAGCTGAAATTAATGCCCTGACGAGCCACCGCGACGAGATCCTTCAGCTTCTCGACCAGTCGAGACTCCGCCTCGATGCCCTTCGTCTGATCTGGCGAACCCCTGCCTGAGGGCATTAATCGAGCGCGTATGGCCCGGAGGTTTCCCTTTTCCGCGGACTGGGAATCTTCTAATCTGCCGTCATGAATTTCTTTTCGTCCCTTCTGCTGGCGCTCCCTCTTTTAATGAATACAGCTTCAGTTGAGAAACCCGACCAAAAGCCTGCTACCGTCATCCATCTCGATGCCGGACAAGCTGCTAAGATCATTAGTATTCCAGATAAGAAAAAAAGGCCCACTATTATCGACATCAGGACCTTGGGTGAATTCAAGGCTGGACACCTTGAAAGCGCGATTCACATCGACTTTCTCAAAGAGGACTTTCCAGACGCAATTCGAAAGCTGCCCAGGGACAAACCCTATCTGGTCCACTGTCAAAGCGGCGGCCGGAGCTCAAACTCGCTGAAACTCTGGAAGACGCTGGGCTTCACGGAAATTTACCACCTCGACGGCGGCTTCTTGGCTTGGAAAAAGGCGGGGCTGCCCGTTGCCAAATAAACAACTACGAGCAAGATGCTGCGAACATCAATCGGCAGACTGAGAGCCGTCAGCCTGCTTGAAGGCCTCTCTTACCTCATACTTCTCTACTGCTCGATCGTGATGAAGAGAATTCAGGGGCACGAGGACGCCATATACATCCCCGGAATGATTCATGGGGTGCTTTTCGTTATGCTTTGTCTTCTTCTCTGGTTTACCCGGAAACCCTCTGGATGGAGCTACCCCAGGTGCGCACTCATTTTTGGAGCTGCCCTTCTACCCTTTGGCCCCTTCTTCCTTGAGCCATGGCTGAAACGCGAGGATGCCAGAAAGAGGGCGATGGCGCAGAATACGTCCCCCTCAAAAACTAACGAGCACACTTCTCGCAGAGATCAGCCTCAGGCTTCTGCTCGAGACGAGCGTAGCTGATCCAATCCTGACAGCTTTCGCAAATACCGTAATCTCCCTCATCCATTCTGCGAAGGGCCTGCTGAATCTCGTGAATACGCTGATTTCGACGGCGGGCGGCATCTTTTCGAACTTCCTCCATCTGCATCGAGTCCAGTCGCGACAGACGGCCGATCGCCACATCAACAGCGACAGCCTGAGGATCAATCTCCTCATTATCCGCCTCTCTCCTCAGATCCTCGAGCTCTTTTCTTGCCCGGATTTCCAGTTCGATCTGCTCGTCAATGGTCAGCACGCTCCTAACATGCAGCTCTCTCCCCGTCAGGCAAGATTGCCTGCAAGAATCCTCGCCACCACCCTCTCCAGTTGAGAGCCTTTGACCATGAAATCCGCAGCGCTGTGCGCCTCCGTGACCCTGAGCATGATTGCTCCGGGAATCGCACACCCGGAACATGAGTTCATGGCCGGGCTTTCAGCGCCCTCTCCCGCAACGGTCCTTCTCATTACCGGACCCGATCTGGTCGACTCATGGAAACCCTTTGCAGCTTGGAAAAAGCGCCTTGGAAAACCAGTTCGCATTCTGAGCACCACTCAGATATCGGAACGCTACGAAGCAAAGGATCTTCAGGAAAAAATTCGACGCTGTATCCGTAATCATACCGATCACCTGGGCACGCGCTGGATTATTCTCGGAGGTGACAGCGAGGAGAATGGAAAAGGGGTAGTTCCTGCCAGAGACACTCTTCACCGCACTCAATCGGGTGAACCCACCAAGATCCCAACAGACATATACTATCTCAGTAAAAAAGACTGGGATTCCGATAACGATGGGATCTACGGGGAATGGCAAGAAGACAAGGACTCTATCGACTATCCGGATGGCGACGTCGGCCTGGGCAGAATCCCTGTTCGCAGAACCGAAGACGTCAAGGCCTATACCGACAAGGTGATCGCGTATGAGTCGCGCTACCCTGAATCGGAATTTGCCATTTCAATGGCCTACGCCTCATCAACCCTCCCCCTCGGGACGGAATTACAAACCAGCTGGAATCAGAAGATTTCCAAAGTCCTCGAAGGAGGGGCCCTTCGCTATTTCTTTCCCTCTCCAGGGAAGGGCAAGACCTTTGGACCCACGGAATGGCTAACCCTCGTTAACAGCGGCACAAACGGCAAACTACACCTGAAGGGTCCGGGGACCCACGGCGGCTGGCTATTTGAAAACAGTGCCCTGATTACTAAGGCGGAGGTTTCGCAACTGACCAATAGAGAGGCTTATCCCATTATGACGACAACCTCTCCTTACACCGGTCAATTCGACCGCGGAGAAGACCCGTCAATCGCCGAAAGCATGATTCGCACGCCCGAGAGAGGGGCTATCGCAGTGGTCGCCCCATCAAGACAAGGCCCCTCCTCCGGGCAGGAGGAAATACTGAGCCAGTTCTGGGAGTATGGATTAGGGCAAAAGGTGAGCGCGGGCGCCGCCCTTTCCCTCCTGAAAGCTGGTATGGCACAACAGGCCACGGCAACGCCCTCGGCTCATCTCCTGGCCTGCGAGTTGAATCTCCTCGGGGATCCTACCCTTGGGTTACGAGGAACAGTGCCTGGAACGCCCACCGTGAAAGCCCCCCGGGAACTTCCACCCGGAAATCTCAGCCTTATCATCGAGTCCGATGCTCCCCATTCTATTGTTTCTTTGCAGGACGACTATGGCCTCTATGCCGTCACCCTTGCTGACGAATCTGGAAACGTGGTCTTTCCTCTAAATGTCGTTGAGGACAGCACCATCACTATCACGGTGTCAGGGCCAGAGTATAACGCGGTGACACTAACGATTCCTGTCCGGTAGAGCCTCTCCTGCCTACCAGACCAACCAAGCCGCTGCTTTCTGCAGAGCCGGTTGCTTGCCCTTCCGGGAATCTCTCCATCTATTGCCAACTCACTCCATGACCATCTTTTCCGCTGCACTGCTCCTCTTTCTCGTAATGGATCCTTTCGGAAATGTTCCCCTCTTTCTTTCTGTCCTCAATCCCATTGCGGCTGATCGTCGCCGGAAGGTCATCATCCGGGAACTCTTCCTCGCTCTTGCGGCTCTTATCCTCTTTCTCTTTCTCGGACGTTATATTCTGAGCGCGATTGGGATTTCAGAATCCATTCTAACGACTGCAGGCGGAGTGATTCTCTTCCTCATTGCACTGCGGATGGTCTTTCCCCCTGCCCGTGGCCCCTATCCAGTGAATGTCGATGAGAGCTCAGATGAACCCATTCTTGTCCCCCTTGCCATTCCTCTCCTTGCCGGTCCTTCTGCACTTGCGTCAGTCCTTTTTCTCATGAGCAGTGATCCGGGCCGATGGGCTGACTGGCTTGCTGCCGTTCTGATAGCATGGGCGATGACCGCAACGGTTCTCTTGCTCTCCTCTCCCCTCGCTCGTCTTATCAAAAAACGTGGATTGATTGCGATCGAGAGATTGATGGGCATGGTTCTTACCGCAATAGCCATTAAAATGATTCTGACAGGCATAGGGGATTTCTTCGGAATGCAGTCCTAGCCCTGGTATCCAACTGGGTGTTCTTGATACACTGTCGTTCGCTCCTCCCTCAAACGTCGATCCGAACATGATTTCTACTACATAGGCCACCAAGATTCCTGTCCGAACCGCTCCTCCGAGGTCACCTTGCAGGGCTCCCGGGGTGAATTCCTCTTGTATGACTGCTTCTGGACAGCGAGCCTGCGCCCAGCACCAGATCGAACATCTCCGATGAAGACCACTTTTCTGGCCTTTCTCCTCCTAGCCTCAATCTCCAACTGCCTCGCCGGACCGGCACTCGAAGCCGTCAATTTCGCCCTTGGCGCCAGAGGCCCCTTTCTTCCCATGGCAGAAGCCGCCAAGAGACTGGGGTGGAGGCCACGCCTCGACGAGGAAAAGGGAACCCTGACCTTGAACAAAAAAACATTCTCCACTGAGAAAATGAGATCCTTCGTTGATGGAAGAATTCTTATCAGCGTGGCAGACCTCACAAACGCAGGAGCTCGCGTAAGAGGCGGAGAGGGTGACAATCCCCTGAAAATATCGTTCGTCGGCCGGTCTTTCAAGATCATCCAGGCCGCTAAGCGCGCCGAAATCAACCTTGCCGAACAGCGCCTTCGGGCCTGGGAGGGATCTCGCCTTGTCCTTGAGTCTCGCATCAGCTCGGGGAGAGGACGCTCTACACCATGCGGCGAGTTCGAGGCGGGTCCCTACAAAGCACGCAAGCACTATTCGAGCCGCTACAACAACGCCTACATGCCCTTCAGCGTGCAGGTCACCGGCAACATCTTCATCCACGGATTCAGTAGTGTTCCGCAATATCCAGCGTCCGCCGGCTGCATCCGTCTCCCCTACCTCACTGACGGTAATCCAGCACAGTTTTTCTACGAGTGGATAGACAGAGGAACTCCGATCGTAATCGTGAAGGAATAGCCTTATTGGAAGGCTCCTAATTCTTTGTGCGGAGCACTTACCTTTCGATTCCTTCCTCGATGAAGGACCACATTAAATCCGGATAAAATCGATGACCCTCCTGCCCCCACCGCAGGTCGAAATGATCCGCCGCACCAGCTGCTATAAAAATCCTCTCAACAAGTGCCGCAGTAGCCTCCACCACCTCTCTACTATGAAGGCCATCCTTGACTCCGTGTATAAGGAGAAGCCTTCGGGGAGCGACAAGCCCACCCAGATCTGACCAGTCACCCCAGTCCCTCAAGCCTGGAACCATACAGCAGTCGCAATGAAAAATAAAACCATCGGGGCTCACCACTGAAGTGAACGAACAACTAGGAACGGCAACGCTGACCCGCTCATCGACTGCAGCCGTGTAGGCGGTTACAACCCCACCTCCGGAATTACCACTCATAACAATCCGGGACTTGTCGACCGCAGGGTGAGATTCAGCCCAGTTCAGCAAGCATTGCATATCCCAGACTCTCTCTCCAACAGGAGTCCTTCCCGCTACGAGGCAATGCATGAGCTGAGCCCTGCAGGGACGGCTCCCATGACGCCCCTTGGGATCGGGCACCACCACTTCATCTGCCAAGCCTCGAGTCGCTGGCACAACGGCCACAAAACCCCGCCGCACTGCCAAGTCGGCAATATTACCCTGCCTTCCCAGAATCTTTTCCCGGTGTGCATTATCGCGATAGACCCCAGCGTAGGAATGAAGACCAAGGCTATCATGTCCGTGCGGGCATAGAAACAGAGGGAAGCGTTGCTTGCCGCCTGTAGACTTGGGCACCAGCAGATAGAAAGGTAGTGAGATGCCAGGTTCCGTTTCAATTTTACAGAGACTGCGATAATAAGCCCCATCAACCTCAGTAATTTTCCCCTCGGTGACTACCGGACGGAAAGAGGCCAACTCCCGCCGCATACGCTCAAGACCTGTCATTTTCACCAGCGCGGATCGGGCTTTGTTCTGCCATTCCCCGATTGCTCTGTCCCCCTTGAAGGCATGACGCTGCTCACCTTGCTGGATCCGCTTCAAATACTGCCGCGTCTCCTCTGGATACTTAACAAAAGGACGAATCTCCTGCCCGGTTGCCAAGAGCGCTCCAACCAGCAGTCCCACACATAGCGGCACTTTCATACTCTCACTGCAACAGGGGAATCAATCCCTAGCAAGAGCAACCATACCCAAGTCACTTTCGCTCTGCGTAGAGGCCTTCCATCCACGCAATAGCAGCGGCAGGGATGATCTCGTGCCCTCCATCAAAGATAGTGATCGCAGCAGTCGCAGAGGAGCGACGGAAAACGGGCTGCTTATCGCCAAAGCTTGGATCAGGAGCAGCCCTCTCGAGCGCATCGGGCAGCCTTGCCTCCCGGGTCATGAATGCAATTTCTTTAAGTCCTATCCGATCCTTTACGTCGGCAACTTCATTGAAGGCCAGCAATGAATGACTGATTGGAACGCTACCACTGTGCCCATCTGTAATACCTGTCGCAATCTGAAGGCGAACTCGACCTTTCGCGTTTCTCAGATAATGCACGGGTGACCGCTTCCGATACTCCTCGTCAACAGCCCGACTGTCTCCCGGCTTTCCTCCACAGGACTTTACGATATCACTCCAGTAACGACGACCGCTCCTGAGATTATCATGATACCATGCTCTCAGATCTGATATTGAGGCCCACGCGGAGATGCCTGCAAACAATTCTGGATGCCTGCCCGCCATCACCAGGCAGTGGTATCCCCCTCCCGAGGTCCCTACCAGAAATACTGCGTTGCTCTGAATTTTGGCAACCCCTTTTGCGTAGTCTACCGCACTGACAATATCTCCCACCACCAGATCTGAGCCAGTGGCCTCGGGTCGTCTTGCCGGGCCCCGGAAGTCGGGATGAATATAGGCCCACCCTTTCTTCATGCACCATTCACGAATAGGCTTGTGGTGCTCCTGTCTGAAATCACCAGACCAGGTATGTAGCGCAACCACTAGAGGAACTGGCTCTCCGGGCTTAGGAGCATAAAACATGGCTGACTGCATAGAATTATCAGCCTTGCTCCGGTAAGAAACCTCTCCGAAATTCATGCCCTCTGCCTGAAGGGCGCCAGCGAAAACTCCCATCACCACCACACTCTTCCACCCGAAAGGAGATCCAGATACTATCATATATCCATGCTGATCACTCACCCGGTCTCCCGTCAATGACCTACTACTGACATGCGATCATACCTTTGGAGAACGTCTCTCGACAAGAGTGGAACGGTTACTACACTGTCATCATGAAAAACGTTATAGCGCTCACGCTAACCCTCGCAGCCCTGACCCACGCCAGCTTTGGTAACCTGACAATACCGAGATCCGTCTTCAAGATGGCGGACCTAGAAGCCGCCAAGACCAAGGCCACCGAAAACGAGAAGCCTCTCATCTTTGTCTACACCGACCCGGGCTCTACCTGAGGTCCCTGTCTGGCCACCAGTTCGGCGGCCTTTAAATCGTTTCGCAGCGTGGGGGTTGTCGTATTCGCGGACGCTCGTAAGGACTCCGGCGCACTTCCTGCAGGCGCCAACCAAGTCCGAGCTCGAGGAGGCAACGTTATTCCTATGGTCTTGGTGACAACTGCTGACGGGCAAAAGGGCATCGACGCGATTCCCTATGCCACCCTGAAAAGCGAAATGTCAAAGTCCGTCCGGGCATTGCGGAGCACTCTTGCGAATGCGGATGTCGTAGGCGGAAGCTCTGTCGCGAAGGATCCAGCCACCAACGGTTCGGGCGACAAACCACGGCTCTCTGACATTCCTGAGTTCAAGCATTGGACTACTACCTCCGGCAGGACTTTTGAGGCTGCGGCCACCGAAATTGACAATGGAAGAGTCCTCTTCCTCCTCCCCAACGGAAAAACTCTTTGGGGCGAAATTTCCAAGCTCTCCAAGAAGAGCCAGAAGAACCTTCCTTCCAACTGAGAGAAAACCTTCTGCTACCTCAAAGTCCCAAAGCGCCTGTCTCTGTAAGGAGAAAGGCGCTTTTTATGACATCGATCAAGCCTGTCTTCACGGAGAGGATTCAATCCAGAGCCTGTCTTGACATGCCATGCCAATTCTTACGCTGACCCCCATGCATGAAAAGCTTGCCATCGGTGGTCGCAATCATGAGCGCAGTCATTGCGTTTCCTATCGGGCCCAGGCCAAGATACTGATCTCCACCTATGTTCCTCTTTCCTCCGAAGTAGGCCGCTGAGCCTACCGCATTACGACTTAACTCGAGATAGGGCACCCATTCTGCCATCACCTCCCGGTGCGCTTTGGGGTTCACGCTCTTCAGTCCGGCAAAACCATAAATCAATCCAATCGAGGACATCGCATGGGCATGCCTCATTCGACCATGGTGAGTTGCGAGAGCCGCTGCCAACTGCTGAGCCATCCCTTCTTTCGCACCCGTTACTGCGAGCGCAGCTGCCATCGCTCCGGTCCGAGCGGCAATATCCGGACTGCGGGGAGCCTTAGCGGAATAGCCTAAAGCTCCTGTCCTCTGATCCAGCGAGGCTTCAACCTCCCGATATGAGCGGCTCCATGCGATCTCATCTCTCGCATGACCACATTTTTCTGCCAGCGCCCATGCGAGGTGAGCCTGAGAATTGATGATCACCAGTCCTCCACCATTATAGGGGATATCAAAGTGGTGCCCCATTTTCCCATTCTTCGTCACTCTGGCCGCAAGAAGGTCACAATTCGCCTGAAGGAACTTGAAGAAAGATTTGTCACCCGTAGCAAGTTGATACTCTGCCATGAGGATTGCACTACTAGCTGCCTGCCAGTTCTTGGGGCCCACTCTTGGATTTTTCAGATCGATGGACGCGGTGCTTTTCTCGTTGATAAAGTGGATTGCGGCCGTGATCGCCGGAAGGAATCGCGGTTCGTCGGCAGCAAGAAGCGCCAATCCACAGAAGGCGGAGGTATAGACATCCGCGTCACCCCCCACCCCGGGTTGCCAGCGTCCATTTTTCTGCTGGGTGGAAAGCAGGTGTGCCGCAATTCCTTTCAGCAACTTCGCAGGGTCCAGGCGTCCGCCGGGAAGGTGCACTTTGAGGGCAAGTCGTTTGCCTCCTCGCTGCACCTCAACGTCAAGATCGTGCGGCACTGTGGCTCGAGCAGCATCATAAGCACGCGCAAGCTCTGCCTGAGGACCAGCCAACCCCGTTTCAGTGGCTTTGGAAAATAGCGACGGCGAGCGCCCCTGTGAAGAGACGATACGATCTCCTACCTTCAAGCCCGCTTTCTCTGCCACCCCACCTTTACCAACGTCCACAATGAGGATTTCACTCTCCCCATCAATAAGTCGCCCAGTCGCAGAAATGACCCCGAGCGGAAAGTCATGATGGTCCCCTTTCTTACTGTTCTCCAGCTTCGGATGGTAAAGGGGATATGCAGGATCTCCCACGCAATCCATCCCGGGAAAAAGCGCCAAGAGCACCAGTATCGGTGATTTCATGGAAACGCGGGCCAGCTCAGCCAACCTTGAACTCCTCAACATCTCGCAGAACATGAATCGGTCCTACTTCGCCTTCGAGTGGGCCCAGTCTGGCACCGATCCATCTCCGGTTTTCTCTCCTCCGAGAACCCAGCTCAGGTTAAAACGGGCTAATGTTGATCCCCCTTTGGGCCCACCCTCAAAATGAAGGAGCACGAGGCCTTCAGTGCTCGTCCCGGGACGGCCGGAAGTCATCGCTGAGTAGGCAAAGGACCCTTTGAAAACCAGCCGCTTCAGCGGCCAGGTTTTTCCGCCATCAAAGCTTGCCCAGACCGTCCCAAGCCGTCGCCCACCGGGACTGTCACAGTTACTGTAGAGAAGGACGTCTCGACCTTTCACATTCAGCCGGGTCAGACCTGCCATACATCCATAATTAGTATTTTGCGGACCATCGGGAAGAACCTTGCAAAACGTCAGGTCCTTCCAGCTCTTTCCACCATCCGCGCTGGTCGCCGTCCAGCGCCGCCGAGGATCCGCCCCCTCCTGAGCCCAGTGCCGTCGAGAATTATAATACACAGTGCCATCACTCAGCTCCGCGATGGTGGCCTCTCCTGTTCCGTTGGCAGGGAACGGATCGCTGGTTTCCCATGTTTTTCCTCCGTCATCGCTGAAAATTGCATTGGTGTAGTGCTCAGGCCATTTCTCTCGGGCATTCGCCCCGGCGTAATAGCGCGAAGGCCTGATGATTCGTCCTGCATGCTTTCCATGTCGGAGGGTAATCCCGTGATCATTCATGTGCATCGAGGGCTGATTTCCTTTCGAGTCTGGCTTGATCACCACCTCTACCTTCTTCCAGCTCTTACCGTGATCCACACTCTTAAAGACATGGATTGGCGCGGGAGGGTGACGCTCTTCAACAAAGGCAAAAATGGCGCCGGTCCCCTCATCAACGGTGAGACCACCACACTGGAATCCCGGCTTGGAGATAATGACCTCCTCTCCCCAGGTCCTCCCCGCATCTTTGCTGAGACGAGCCTTCACACTGCTGGTTCCAAAGGTGGCTACCACCGTCCCATCAACCCCCACTACAATATTGGGGAACCGCTCCCCTCGAAACACCTGAGTCAGCTCCATCGTGGGCTCCCCGAGATGAGCATCAATCTCGCCCTCAGCGGGTAAACCTGAAGCCGTGGCTCCCTCTTTTGCCAATCCCCCACTGGTGAGCGTCCAACCGCAAAGAGCGGCAACAATCAGGCCGCGGACCATCTTTTCAAAGGTGTGTGTATGCATGATAGCTTGGTAAGTTGACAAGGAGCTCGATCCCCTTTGCAGTGGTCGTCTTCTCCCATCCATGAAGGCCCTACCACCCGTCCCCCGCACAGGCAAGCGGAAGAAACTCACATCTCCGGGTGCCTTGGTGGCAATCACATTCTTCCTCGGGGGGGCATTCACCTCTGTTCTGGCAGACAAACCCTTTCGACCCCCACCTTTCAAGGTCAGGGATGGATTTGAGGTCAGCCTCGCGGCAGCTCCTCCACTCCTGAAATACCCCATGATGGCGTGCCTTGATGATAAGGGGCATCTCTATGTAGCTGAAAGCGATGGTCGCAACCTTACTACTCGCAAGGAAATCGAGAAGGAACTGCCTCGTTTCATTCGCCGCCTCACCGACACCAATGGAGATGGACTTTTCGACAAGAGCACTATTTTTGCCGACAGGATGACCATGCCCGAGGGCGGTCTCTGGCACAATGGAGCACTCTACATCGTCTCCGCACCATATCTCTGGCGACTGGAAGACACCACCGGTGACGGAGTAGCCGATAAGCGTGAAAAAATTATCGGCGAGATGGAATTCGATGGCCGAGCAAATCAACATGGGCCCTACCTTGGTCCAAATGGACGTCTTTACTTTAGCGGCGGACACTTCGGCTACCAGTTCACCGGAACCGACGGCAGCAAAACCGGGAAAAGTCGTGCTGGAGGAATCTTCTCATGCCTTCCGGATGGCAGCGATGTTCGCATTGATGGACAGGGACCAATCAACCCCGTCGATGTCGTCTTTACCAGCAGCGGCGAAGTCCTTTCTACTGCAGCTATCTACGACAGTTTTGGAGGACGACGCCACGACGCCCTGATTCACTGGTTTCCTCGCGGACTTACCCAGAGGCTCTACGGCGAACCCTTGCTCCCACAGACGGGGCACCGCGTGCCCGCCACCATCCGTTGGGGACAAGTTGCCCCCGCTGGGATGATGCGTTACCGGGGAACGCACTTTGGAAAAGACTACCGTGATTCTCTCTTTGCCTGTCACTTCAATTCCAACCAGATACGCCATATTCAGCTTCATCCGGATGGAGCTACGTTCACTGCCAAAGACACCCAATTTCTTTCGTCTACCAGCAGGGACTTTCATCCGGCCGACATTCTGGAGGATGCTGATGGAAGCCTGCTTCTTCTGGACACAGGGGGCTGGTTAAGCTGGGGATGCCCCCATTCCAAAGCAGCCAAACCCGAGGTTCTTGGAGCTATCTATCGAATACGCAGGACAGGCGCAGCGCCTTCACCCGATCCCCGCGGAACAATGATCACCTGGACTCGACAGACACCGACAAGTCTTGCGCTTCTCCTGGGCGATCCCCGTCCTGCGGTACGCGACCGGGCCCGATCCATACTGGTCACCATGGGCACAGAGTCTTTCGAGGCTCTGACCCAGCTTCGTCTTCCCTCTGTCACAAAGAAGGCATCAGTCCGCCGGAGAGCCGTTTTCGCCATGGCGCAAATCAAACATCCAGACGTCGGAAAGGAGCTTCGTTGTTCCTTGCAGGATCCTTCCGCCGAGGTCCGTCAGGCTGCAGCTCGCTCTCTCGGCGAGCTCCGTATTGAGGAATCTATTCCAGAACTCGCTACCGCATTGAAAGACGAAGATCCGCTTCTTCGTCGCCTTGCTGCCACCGCCCTCGGGCGAGTTGGCAATCCCGAAACCATTGCCCCGCTTTTTCTTTCCCTCCAGGCAGACTCTTCACCCGCCTTTCAACACGCCGTTCGCCTGGCCCTGATAGAGATCGGCGACACCAGTGAGTGCCTGCCGTGGCTCAAGAATCCAACCCCTCACTACCAGGCCACCGCCCTGCGGGTCATGGAGCAGATTGATGCCACGTCTCTCAGACTTGAGGACGTAGTTCCCTTCCTGCGCTCTACCCTCCCCCAGCTACGCAACGAGGCCAGAAGAATTGTAGCAGCACGAAGGGATTGGAAGGAACCTGTCTTCGAACTCTTTCGCGAAATTCTCTCGGCAGAAAAACAGGACCCCGCTTTATCACCATTGATGGAGGAGATCGTACTAGGGTTTTCCGCTGATGAGGAGTTCCACCAGATGCTGGCTCGCCTTCTCACGGAACCATCCGCTACCGAGTCCTCTAGACACCTCCTCCTTTCGTCTCTGAGCTACCTCGAACAGCTTCCTGCTATTACTACCTCTGCCATTGGATCACTACTGAAGAACCCTTCACGCAAGCTCCGCACAGAAGCCATCCGAATCATCATCAATTCAAGTTCATCCTCCCAGTTCCTTCACGAACTGGAAGCCATAGCCACCAACCCCGAAGAAGACCCCCTGATCCGTGCTGCCTCTCTGGAGGGTATCGCAGAACACTCCAAAAAACTTTCAAATACGCTTTTCGCAGTGACGGAAGCGTTTCTCGATGACCCATCGATAAACCCGGAAATACAGCGGCAGGCAGCTCGAGCTATGAGCCATGTTGAGCTGGACAGGGAGAACCAACAGCAGGGCAAGGCTCTAGCGCGCCTCATTGCCAGCGCCACACCCTTTCACCTTAGCCTTCTGCTCGAACCCTTCCAGAGACTTAATCCCGCCGCGTGGCCCAGCGAAGAAATTAAGAGCCTCGGCTCAATCCTGGCCGAAGCGCTCCGGAAGAGCCCCGGTCGCAAGAGCCTTAAAGAGACCGACCTCGCTACCCTCTCTAAAAAATTCACCGAGGACTCTTCCAAGACTCATCGCGCCTTTCAGTCCCTAATCCACGGAGGGACCCATAAATCCGAAGAACGTGAGCGGCGTCTGTCTCAGCTTCTGGAGATTACAACAGAAGGCAACGCCTCACGTGGGCGCGTCCTGTTTCACGCCAACCGGTCGACCTGCTCTCTCTGTCACCGGGTTGGAAACCAAGGAGGTACTCTCGGGCCAAACCTGAGTGAAATCGGAGCTATCCGAAATGCGAAAGACCTTTTCGAAGCTATCCTATTTCCCAGCGCGACAGTCGTCAACGGATTCGAATCCTACCTCCTAACAGATTCCGCGGGCGAAGCTCATACTGGCCTTATTCATCGCGAGACTACTGATGCCGTCTATCTCCGTCAGGTCAACCAGCAGGTCATCCGCATTCCTCGCGAGAAGCTGAAGACCCTTCTTCGCTCTCCAGTTTCTCTCATGCCTGCAGGTCTCGGAGGAATTCTCAGCGACCAGGACCTCATCGATCTAGTGGCCTATCTCCAGGTCTGCAAATAGGGCGAACCTCTCCTCTTAAGCCTCGCCGGTGACCCGATGCTGGTCAGTCGAGTATCCACATCCCAAGCCAGGGAGTTGCGACATTAAAAAGGAGAAGGTCTGAGGCTAGAGCCAGCACATAGACAGAGAGGCACGACCCCATTCTTCGCGTCTTGAATCCCAGCCATATCACCAATGGCCCCACCGCAAAACTTGCCATCATCAGAATCAAGCTGATCCCGTGGGGAATGCCTCCCAGAAACGACTTGGGATCGTGAGCCCCTATCGTATTAGCCCACTCTCCCAGCGAGCAGCTTACGCCAACGTAGAACAGGAGAGTGAAGATATAGTGGAACAGCGGGATGCAGCAGATCAGCATTATCAGCGGCCAGACCCGGAACCCTTCATCTGGCTTGTGAGACATCATGATTTTCAGCGTTCAATGCAATACAGCATTGAAAGGGACCGGGCGTAAATCTTCCCTTGAATCGGCGAAAGGCAGGCACGAAAGATTTCATCAACCTCCGCCCCGAGATCGTTGATTCCAACCACTTCAAAGCGCTTGCCAGGCTTGAGAACTACGGTTTTCCCACCATAGACTGACTGGATCAGAATATGTCCATCGGCAACAATCGGTGCAGCAGCATACTCCCCTTTCAGTCCGAGATTCTGCTGCCAGTGAATCTTTCCGCTGCCCGTATCGTAGCAGGTCGCTAATCCCGACATTGAAACGACTACAAGAAAATCTTCCACAACCGCTGGAGAAGGCAGATCACGCCCCCCCCGACGAGGTGCGTGCCATGCCATGCGCGACTTCGTCACGTCACCCGACCCACCGGGCGCCACCGCATAGGTGTCCCCGGGCTTGCCGTTAACGACGTAGAGAAGACCGTTTGAAAAAGCAGGAATGGGTGAACCCCTGCCGTTAAAGCCCTCACAGAACCATAACTCCCGCCCCTTGGCAGGATCATACGCCCTGACTCCAAACTCTCCGTTAAGCACAAGCTCCCTCTTTGCGCCCGTCTCGATCAATACAGGTGTGCTCCAACCTCCACGCGGTTTGTTTTTACGGGAGGTTTTCCATAATACTTCGCCGCTACTCAAATCGAGCGCCACCAGGGAGGATTCCCCCTCCGCATCACAATTCTGAACCACCATGTTATCAACGATGACCGGGGAGGCGGCAACACCCCACGGCCCTGGAAAATCACCAAGCTGCCTCGACCAGACGCTCTCTCCCTCGAGGGTATAGCAATGCAGACCCGCAGGACCAAAAAAAGCCACTACCCGCTCTCCATCAGTGGCGCAAGTTGGAGTCGCGTAACTGTTCATTCGGTGGGGCCTCTCAGGAGAGGAGCACGCAATGGTCCTACTCCAGAGCAGCTTTCCATTCCTGCTGTCCAAGCAGTAGAGATAGCGTTCACGACCATTATCGGAACCTCCCGTCAAAAAGATCTTGTTGCCCCAGTTGACCGGCGAGGACTGCCCCTTTCCCTTTAATGGAACCTTCCATACCACTGACTCAGAAGACCACTTCAGAGGGATATCCCCTACAAGGGAGTGCCCCATGCCCCCCGGGCCCCGGAACTGAGACCAGTGTTCCTCCCCATATGAGGAGAGGAACAGGCAAATATAGATCGGAAGGAACAGGCGACTGGGGGAACAGCGATTACTTTTCATCGGAATGCAGCGCAATGTGACTCCGGATCCTCGCGCGACTTTGCAGCAGATAAAGCCTAAACAACCGAATTTCTGTCAGCCTACCAGCCTTCTCCAAGTATCAGGGAGAAAAACCGCTGATACTTTCTACGAGGAACGGCACTTCAAACCTTCACCCAGCAGCCACCCTCCACCGACTTCGCTGCCGCATCGGTAAACTTCTGGGCTATCCACCCATCCTCAAGATCAGGATGACGCCCTGTTGTTTCCTCGCCCCTCACGATTGGAGCCAGGGAGGGAAATACCCATTTGTTAAACCGGTTCCCAAAACCCTCATCTGGCGCCTTCTTAACGATGCGCCTTTCCTGTTCGGGAGAAACCATAACAACCTCTCCAGACCAACGATCCACGCTGAGAGAGGCTGACGTGCCATGCAATTCAAGTTCGGGCGCAAGATGCTTCCGGAGAAACGTGGCATGAGAAAGGAGATAACTCCCCACCGCCCCATTGGTATACCGGCAAGAAAGGCTGGCATAATCAACCGTCCCACCCTTCCGGGCATTCTCCTCTTTGGAGGTTTCGCCTCCTCCCCACTTCAGCGCCTCTTCCAAGTTGATTGCTCCAAGATCCGCCTTGGAAGGAGTCAGGGTCTCACCGTGGGCAAGCACACTGGCCGCTTCCGCTCCAATAATCCAGCGTACGACATCGTAGGCATGCGATCCCACATCAGCAATTGTCCCAGCAGATGACAGTTCGGGGTCATCCCTCCATGTAAGCGGCATGGTGGCAGGCCGGGGGTTCTGCCAACGGAATACGGTTGAAACAATTTCCCCGAGCTCTCCAGACCCTACAATATCCCTTGCGACCTCAAAAACGCCCACCATCCGGGTCCAGAACGGCACAAAGTGAGCGAGCGCAGGTTGAGCGTCACGGTAAAGCCCCCACATCTCCTCCGCCTGTGCAGCGTTCATTCCCACTGGCTTCTCACATAGCAAATGCTTCCCCTGCGCCGCGCAGGCCACTACCGCCTCGTGATGCAAGGCATCCGGCGTCCCAACAACAACAAGGTTTACGTCTGGATGCTCCACGACCTCTCTCCAGTCCTGAGTCGCCACCTGGGCCTGATCCTCTCGTACCGCCTTAGCCAACAAGTCCTGCCGCCGGGCACAGAGGGCCACGATCTCAGCCTCCTTACACTCCCTGATCTCTGCTCTGTAGGGAGACCCAATAAAACCAGTTGCTCCCAATACGCCCACTTTGAAGAGAGGATCTGCCATGACCATGGCCTTAGCGGAACCCGCCCTTCCGGTCGACCCTCGATTGTATCCTTGCGATCTGCACGGAGAGATTTCTACTAGGAGATCTCAACTGCACACTCGACCTGCTGCCTCAGCACCGAAGGCCATGCTCAAGATTCAAGTTAACCTTACCCTCCCGCGACGAACGCTGTATCTCGCGGCATTAACCCGGATGCACGGGGTTGAGGCCGTCGAAAAGAACGCCGATGCGCTTATCACTGACACGATCCCGGACCAATCTCTTCCCTTCCTCCTGGATCATCCCCACAAGATGAGCTTCGACCAGCTCCGCGAGCTGCAGGGGGCACCCGTCATGCCTGCACACCAATGGCGTTACGCCCCAAATGTTGTTCCTCTGCAAGAGAGCCGGTTGCGGGGACAGCTGGGGGACCCTGGCCTGCTCCGGATCCATCACTGGCTGACCGCAGAAGCCTGCCCTGCTGCCATGGCGTTTCATCAGGTTGACCTTTCCCACTGGTTTTTCTCCGGAACACCCAGCTCCCGCCACGCCCATTCTGGTTCAGACTATCTTCAGTTGCATCTGGGCTATCCAGATTCAGGGATGAGCCTCATCGACATCGCCACCAACCGTAATGGAAGTAATGATTATTACTCCATGCACCTGATCGGGTCTCATGGTGCAGCTTACGCTGATGATCATGAAAACGGCCATCTCCTTCTTGGGAAGACCGGCATGCACTCTCTCATTCCTCCCGCTAACGAAGTCATGACTCTCCGAAACATGCTTGAAGAATTCGTGAACGGAATCAGAGAGAACCGCCCATGGGATATCAGCCCGAAAGACACTCTCAACGCCCTTAAAACTGTAACTGAGGAAGCTGATGCCTGATCACATTTACCGCGCCCTCGTCCTGAGCGTCGTCAAGCATGACTACCTGCCCAACGCCGTGGCGGCTCATCCCCGCTTCCAGCTCGTAGCAGTTGCTGATGACGCCGATCGACCCCAGTGGACTCATGACCGCAACCAGGTTTTTGCGAATCAGCATAACATCCCCTACCACCTTGATGTAGAGGAGGCTCTTGCAGACTGTGACCTTGTGGTCGTCAGCCCTGAGGCCGAACGCCACTGCGACCTTGCCATCCGGGCTGCGAAAGCAGGAAAGCATATCGTTGTAGATAAACCCCTCTCACCCAGCCTTCACGACTGTAACGAGCTCGTTGCTGCCGTTGCAGAACACAACGTTAAGTGCCTCGTGTGGAATCGTAATTTTCTCCCTGCTCTTATAGAGGCGCGCCACAACCTGAACGAAGGAGCTATCGGCAAACTGCAGGCTATTCACTGCGACTTTTATTTCTCCAAGGATGCAGGCCCTCCAAAGGGCTCGCAGGCCCCGGGTGCACCTCCCATCAACTGGATGGAACGTCAACTGGAGGCTCATGCCGATGGTTCTGATGGAGGGGTGGGCACCAGACCACTCGGAGAACTCCAGATTGAAGGCATTTACCCGCTGGCCTATATCCGTATGCTTGTGAACTCTTCCGTGAAGCGGGTCTTCGCCCGAACCGCTTCACATTTTCATCAGGCCAACGTCGACAACGGAGTAGATGATCTTGCGACGGTTTCCCTTGAGATGGCCAACGGCTGCGTCGGAACTCTTTCACTTGGTCGAATCGGCGCGGCTTCCCATCCCGATATTGGAGAAATCAAGCTGCACCTCCTCGGCAGCGAGGGCTCGCTGGTTATCAGCGAAGCACGTCCCGAAGTCGCAGTATACGCTCGCGATCAACCCCCTGCTGAATTCAAACACCAGCGTATTGCCGACGAGAACAATTACCTGCTCATGCAGAACTTTGTCGAAGCTCTGGACCTTGACTGTGAGCCCATTCTTAATGCTGCCGGCGCTCGGGATATCGCGGCTACCGTGCAGGCAGCGCTCGAGAGTGCGCACTCTGGAAACGCAATAGAACCCATCCAATGAAGCCTAGCGAACTACGAACAATCCTTCACGGAGGAGAGCGTATCGTCCTTGGGACATGCGTTGTCTCTCCCTCGACCAAGTGGCCCGGGTTGATTGCGGGCTCCGGACTTGATTTTGTGTTTATTGATACAGAGCACATCGCTCTCAATAGAGAAACAGTCTCATGGATGTGCCGCACTTACACCTCAATGGGGCTTCCTCCCCTCGTCCGAATCCCTACTCAGGACCCGGATGATGCAACCGTCGCTCTCGACGATGGTGCCGCAGGGGTCATTATACCCTACGTAGAGCAACCTGAAGTTGTCCGCTCAATGGTAGGGGCGAGCAAACTGCGCCCTCTCAAGGGAGAGCGGGCACGGAAGGCGCTCGAGGGCGAAGACCTCGAACCTGAGCTACAGACATATGTCGAAAACCACAACGCAAGCCACATTCTCCTTACCAATATCGAAAGCGTCCCAGCGATGGAGAACCTTGACGAGATTCTTGCGGTGAAGGGGCTCGACTGCGTTCTTATCGGCCCTCACGACCTCTCCACGAGCCTCGGTGTGCCCGAGCAATATGATCACCCGAAATTTCTGGAAGCCTGCGCCTTCATCCTTGGCAAAGCCCGGGCAGCAGGAATCGGAGCAGGCATCCATCATTGGCTACCCCCTCAAAAACAAATGCAGTTCGTCGAGATGGGGGCCAACCTGCTGATTCACAAGGCCGACGCCATTTTCCTTTCCGAGGGGCTCCAGAATGAAGTTTCACAACTTCGAGACCTTCTTGGACAGGAATCCCACTCCGCCCAGACTGGGAATGTCACGATCTGAACCCTCCCTAGGGCATTCAACGCCAGACCCGCAGGCGAGCAAAAAGACGGACCTCTTCCGTAGCGGGAGTGTTAGATCGCCACGTCTCGATGAGAAGACCGTCATCATTTCCACTCGGATCCTGACGAAGGAGGGATGAGCCCTCAACCCAGGTGACCAGGTCAGAGGAAAACTCCACAGCATAGTTTATCTGATCAGCAGCGATCTCCCGGGAAAAGGTCAGAGTCAGGAAATCCAGATCTTCTCCCCCACTCTCGACGGGGCGAGTGTCAGCAACAGGCAGCAGGTGCTGCGAGCCCACATGCGGATCTCCTCCCAGGAAAAACTCGAGCAAAGACACAATCCCGTCACCGTCTTCGTCCCCAAGGTCATCCGCGATGTTATACTGCTTTTTCCATGAGTCATAATCGATATCATCACTGGAACCGGGACTACCTGCAGAATATCGACTGATCCTCCAGTTTTCTGGATCATTATGATCGGGAGGCAGCGCTTCATTCACTCCACGGAGAACCAGACTGAAATTGCCATCCGCAGCAGGAGGCCACGGAAGCGTGTCCGAGTAGGGATTGATATCATGGATTGCACTACCCGCACCGAAGGACAGCTTCAACCGCTCACCGCTATTACGTAGGTTATCATTGGTGTATTCGCCAGCCACCGGAAGAAGAGGCCCATAACGGGCCTCGAAAGCGGTTCGATTTTTTACCACCAGCACATAAGCCCCAGGCCCAACCGTTTCAATTGCACTCCCCCCAAAGTCGAAATCAATCCCCTTGGTGAAACGCACGTTCCGCAAATCAATGGCAGAACTCCCGATATTCTTCAGCTCAACAAACTCAAAATCATCTCTATTCGTAGATACTAGCCGCTCCTCTCCGACTGGCTCGGGGGGATGGTACATGAACTCCGAGATCCTCAGGTCACGGAGGTAGCTGGAGAGATCCGGAGCCGTAACAAGAAACTCCGCCGGCTCCGACCAGTGGCTCCACCGCCCCCCTACATCCTTCATCCTCACCCTCACGCGATAGCTCCGACCTACCTCCACCGCCACCGGGGGGAACTGATAGGACCGAGCGAAGGCATTAAGCTCACCGGACTCGAAACTTCCCGCGATCTCATAGATATTTGGCTCATCGGGATTGTAGTTTGCCACCTCCGGGTTATGGACCTCAGCCAGTCGCCACTCCATCCCGGCAAAACGGGAACGACTGGGACTGACGAAGTTGCTACTGTTAAAAACTAATCCATCGGAGGGGTAACCCTGTGGACCCGCATAGGTAAGCGTCGGAGTTTCCGGGATACGCCTCTCGTCCCTGAGAAGCGTCTGAGTCATCCACCTTCCCCGTGAACTGATCCACTCCTTCACGACACCCACCATCCCCTGAAAATCTCTCGTTGGAGAGATATCATAATAGCGGTCCCTGTGATTGAGGCGGGGATTGTTGTCCCACATGCGACGATCGGCATCCACAAGAGACGGCTGCCCGGGAGTGTAAACAAATCTCATCGTCTCATCCACAAGCTTGTCCCCCTCATCCCGGTTGAACAGCAGATCGAGAACCTCCCGAACCCGATTCTGGTAATCCGTATTGAAGGCCGAATTCTCGGCAACTTTCGTTTTAAAGTCATGATTACCGTTGCCATACATGTTGTTGGCAAAAGTGAGATCAAGGTCCCACGGAAGCACCTCGAACTTTCCGGAGTCAGGGTTGTGATAGTAGTAGTAGTTCTTACCGTAGGCGATATCGTAGTGGTGGATGGATTCAACCACTGTGCGATAACTGAGATATTTCTCGATATTGAGATTCGAACGCCACCATTGCTCCGTGGGGTTTCGACCACGATATCCACTGATGAAGGAGGAGACATCAGACCGGTTTGTCACCTGAGTTGGACCTTGATTGTTGGACTGCCCGGAGTGCCCCTCGATTTTGTAGAGATTCCCATCGGGCAGCCCGTGCTCATCAAGAAACTGGCCGTCCATCTGCTCGATCACCAGATAGAGTCCATAATAGTCACTCCCATACTGGGAACGCGCAGGCCGGGACTCATCGATCACGTAGAACTGCGCATGGTGCGTCTTACAGGCCTCTACCCCACACAGCTCGAAAAGGCGGAATCCCACTCCCTCGAAAAGCCCTTGCTCACCCCGATGCTGGAAATTGACCTGCTGAACGATTGAAGAAAAATTCATCTTACTCCACTCCGTCTTGTATTTGCGGCCATATTCATCTCTGGCCTGAAAGCGATGCCCCCGGTTGAAATCAAACTTCCAGAAGTTCTTTCCGTATTGGAACCGATGCACTCCTCCCCGGGGCCGATAGCGAATGTGATCGTAAACCTTTCCGTCGTACACCAGAGTGCCAGGCCAGAGATACTCCGATCCTCCATAACCGCCAAACTGCGAGTCATCCACCCAGCTTGATTTACTCAACAGGAAGTATGTCGGAATGCTCGACATCAACTCACCCGAGAAGGTCACCGGGGCATCCCCTTCACGAATCGCCCCCTGCCAGTTCGGTGTCCCATTGTAGACAAAGTAGGCAAAATTGAACTGAGGGTCGTCCTCGTAGGGCAGAAGGACCGCATTTCCATCGCGGTCCTCGACAGTGATCCGGTAACGGACAAGGTAGCGGTTTCGGTTGATGCTAGCTGGAATGGCAACGGCATAAATCCCGTCACCGGCCTCCTCGTCGCCGGTTTGTCCATCGTCTTTCATTTCAAGATCAGCCCAACCTCGCTCAAATGCCGGGTCCAGATTAGCACTACCATTCTGATCATATTTCAGGAATCGACTGAAGTAAGCGCCCGGCCTCACCACTTGATAGGAAAGAACTACGGAAGCCACCCCGTCAGGATCCGTCACATGCGCAGCGACAACAACGGGATCATTGGCCCGGGGCTCAACCGGAACATGGGACACCTGACGAACCTGAGGAGGAGCCTCCTCGGAGTATACAATATTGCGAACCCCGGGGGTCGGACGACCCGACCGCCAACTCCCTCCCAGATCTGTCTGCAATTCCGGATGTATCAACTGAATTGATGGGCTCACTCCGTCCACCAGATCTCCCACTGTGGGCCACGGAAAACCCAACTGATAATCCACCATGCTCACTACTACGCCATCGGGATCACGCAGATTCAGCGTCTCTCCGCTATTGCGCAGTCTTCCGCTCCACGGGCCCAGCGCTCCATTACGCCGAAATTTCCTCGCGATCGTTGCCGGGTCCTGAGCGATAATCAGGTAGGCCCCGCTCTCGATCCGACTGGCTGGCGGAAAGAGGAAATCTACGCCCCCTGAAATCTCCCATCCCTCCAGACTGATCGCAGCATCCGTGGGATTATATATCTCTATGAACTCGGCGACCTCCGTCTTGTCTACCTCGTCATAGTGAATCTCATTGATAACCGGGGATGTCACTTGCAACTGGGCAAAAACGGTCTGAAATGCACAAAGCGGAAAGGCGCCGAGGGCGATACGGAGAACAGAGCGCATACGTCGTAGGGGGGAAGGGCATAATACAGCGTTTGCCGGCCCCGTCGTCAAAGCAAACCCTTCAGAGCCATCATCAGGAGCAACCCCTCTACACTTTTGGCTGTAGAAAAATGGTTTCCAAGTCTACAAAAATTGAATCGGCAACCATGTGACCGTGAATCTCCATCCTGACCACACTAAATGAGGCAACGCGCGATCACCCCTTTTTATTCGTGTACCTTGGGATTGGCGTTGTGCAGCCTGATAACCTTTCTGGCGTCTTGCGGCGAAGGTGATCTTGGCGATGAAAATACCGCCTTGGAAGGCTCCTCGGAGAATCTGGATGAGACCTCTCCTCCCTATCCCTCCGCTCCCATCCTGGAATCACTTCCAACGGCCAACCCTGCGGCGAAGACCGGAACCATGGAAACGTCTCCCGGATTGAGACAGAAGAAATTCATCGCCCCCCTACAGGACGCCTACGAAAGAATGGACCCCTCGAAAGATGGCTGGGCCTCTGAAACCTTCAGCGCAGCTGCCAAAGACCAGTTACACAAACTAGAGGACCTTCTCGCATCCCCCCGGGCTATTCAGGATTCCCAGTTGCACAGCCTCACAATCACCGCAGTTTCCTCCACCAAACTTCGTCCCGACAATCTGGTGAAATCCTTTGATGATGACCGCTTTTCCATTGGGCAGGCTGATCTCGACTCTGGGGCGAGGACCGTAGGAGCCAAGGAGCTCGCAAGCAGTTTGAATGCATTACGCGCCAGGGGAGGATCGACCGAACCCCACATGAAAATCTTCCGAGTGTTCCCGGGTAAGGATAGCACGGCACGATGTCTTGTTCTCGTAGATATTCTCCAAGTGGAGGAGGATTCCAGGACACAAATTAACGCAACGTGGTCCTGCGAATGGAAGTTGGCTGATGGGCAGGCACCCCTCCTCACCGCTATTGAGCTCACCAATTACGAGGAAATCACCCAACCCGGAGGCCCCTCTCCTCTCTTCGAGGATGCGACTCGCAGCCTACTCGGGAATGAGGCCACCTATCAGACCCAGTTCCTTCATTCTAGTGATCACTGGCGGAGCCGTTTACCCAGAGAGCTCGGCCTGGACCCGGTGGCCAACCACGGCCTCGCAATCGGGGACATTAACGGAGATGGACTGGAAGACCTCTACGTCTGTCAGCAAGGAGGATTACCGAACCGAATGCTCCTCCAAAATCCGGATGGCACCCTTAGGGACGTCACCGAAACCAGCGGCACGGGATGGCTTGATTACTGCGCAGCTGCTCTTCTCGTTGATCTGGACAACGATGGCGATCAGGACCTCATCGTGTCTCAGGACTTCCGAATCATGGTCATGGCAAATAATGGTAAGGGCTCATTCAGTCTCGCCTTCGGCTCCTCGACCAAAGCGCAATCCTTCTCCCTCGCAGCTGCTGATTATGATAACGATGGACTGGTTGACTTTTACGTCTGTGGCTACAACCCGTCAAAATCCGTACTCAGGGGCGGAGCAATGGGGGAGCCGATGCCCTTTCATGATGCCAATAATGGTGGACCCAACATGCTATGGCACAACGAGGGCAACCTTGAATTCAAGGATGCTACTGTGACAACGGGAATGGACGTGAACAATCGCCGCTTCTCCTTTGCCGCTTCCTGGGAAGACTACGACAACGATGGGGATCAGGATCTTTACGTGGCCAACGACTACGGCCGGAACTGCCTGTACCGCAACGATGGCGGAACCTTTGCCGAAATAGCCGCAGGGATGCGCCTCGAGGACACCTCATCCGGAATGTCGGTGAGCTGGTCTGATTTCAATCTCGACGGCCGGATGGACGTTTACACCAGTAACATGTTCTCCAGCGCCGGCAATCGCATCACTTACCAGAAACAATTCAAGCCAGGTCTCCCGGGGGAGATCCGGGAACAGTTTCAGCATCTCGCCATCGGAAACTCGCTATTCGAGGAAGTGGAAGGCCGTCCCTTCAACGATGTCGGCGTACAAGCTGGCGTCAATATGGGTCGCTGGGCCTGGGGATCCAAGTTCGTGGATTTCAACAATGACGGATGGGATGACATTCTCGTCGCTAATGGCTTTATCTCGGCAGATGACACCGGAGACTTATGAAGTGTCTACTGGCGACAGGTCGTGTCGCAATCTCCTGTTGATGACTTCTCCGAAAATGCCATCTCCTCCTACAAGCAGGGCTGGAGAGCACTCAGCCGACTCCTCCATGAAGATCGCAGCTTCAGTGGAGGTGAGCGCCACTGCGCCTTTCTCAATACTGCCGGCGGGAAAGCAAAGTTTGCCGATGTCTCTGCCCTGACCGGATTTGGATTTCCTGACGACGGCAGAGGCCTTGCCACCGTAGACTGGGACTTCGATGGGGATCTCGATCTCTGGATCACCAATCGAACCGCTCCACGGGTTCGCTTTCTGAAAAATAATGCCTCCGCAAAGCAGAACTTCGTCGCCTTCAGACTGGAAGGTAATGGCACCACATCAAATCGGGACGCCATCGGAGCCAGACTTGAATTGATCCTTGAGGGAGCAGAGAAAGCAACGCGGATACGTAGTCTCCGCTGCGGGGAAGGGTTTCTCTCCCAATCCAGCAACTGGATTCACTTTGGCATGGGAAAAGATAGCGTGATAGCGAGTCTCATCATTCGATGGCCAGCCGGAGGGACGGAGAGAATTACCGGCCTGCAAGCGAACAGGTTTTACCTGATCAGGCAAAGCAGCGGCAAGGCGACCCCCGTAACACCCCCTAAAAATCGAACAACCCTGGCAGCGAGCAGGCAAGCGCCCCATTTACCATCGGCAGTGAGCAGGACCATTGCCCCCCCCGGGCTTCTCATGCCGCAACTGAAAATGATTGGCAACGATGGTCAGGCAAAACCCTTCCTCCCCACGGGGAAAGCCCCACTGCTGATCAATATCTGGTCGAGTATTTGCGACACCTGTATCACCGAACTCACGGATTGGTCCTCCCATGCGGGAAAACTAAAGTCCGCTGGTCTTGAAGTAGTCACCTTCAATACAGATCACCTCGATGGAGGAGGCTCTCCCGCAGACGCTCGCTCGGCTCTCGAAAAATCGGGCTCTCCCTTCCCTAATATCATGATCTCAGAGGAGAGCCTGAAGGCCTTGGATTTCCTGCAGCGCTCACTCCTCGATCGTCGGACCCCTCTTCCTGTCCCAAGCAGCTTTCTCGCTGCTGCATCCGGCGAACTGATTGCCTTCTATCGCGGCCCGGTTTCCATCACCCAGGTTCTCCGTGACCTCCCTTTGGGCGCCCCCGATCTCTCCCCAGAGACCAGAAGGAACGCTTCCGTTCCCTTTGAGGGAATCTGGGTGAGCAACCCGGTGCCAGCGCGCCCGAACCGTGTCGCGTCGCTCATGGCTGACCATGACGAAGTCCCGCTGGGGGCATCCTACCTGAAGCACTGTGCTTCCCTCCTTGAATCCAAAACCCTTGACTCCAACGGGAAACGGAATCTTGGAGATATTTATTACGTGGCCGGACTCCTCAATGGCCTTGAGAAGCCCGGTCGTAGCCTTGCCATCAGTCAGTTGAGCCGTGCCCGTGACCTCATCCCCGACGACGTTCGGATTCGGCTTGAGCTTGGACGGCAGCATTTCCTGACCGGCGATTTACTGAATGCGGAAAAGGAAATGACCATGGCCGCGCGCATCAACCCGGATGATCTCGCCCTGCTCATGGACCTCGGACTGATGCGCTTTCGAATCGGAGAGTTTCAAAAATCGCACGAGATTTACAGCAGGGTTGCACAAGCCACCCCTCATAACGGCATGGTTCTCTATCATCTCGCAAACAATGAAGTCCGACTCGGAAGGCTTCCGGAGGCGATCCAAAACTATCGTGGAGCCATCGGCCGGGTTCGGAACCTTTCCCAGGCCGCGAACAACCTTGCCTGGATCCTCGCAAGTCACCCGAAAGACGAGCTCCGCTCTCCGGAGGAAGCGTTGGAAATCACCACTCGCCTTTGTCGGGAAACCCAAAATAAATCTCCCCTCTACCTTGATACCCATTCAATCGCCCTCGCGAACACCGGTAAATTTGAGGAAGCGATAGTGGCAGCCAAGAAGGCTATTGCCCTCATCCCGGCTGAGAACACACCCGCAATCGAGGGGATTCGAAGACGCCTCGCGCTTTACGGCACCAAAAAACCCTACAGGGAAGCCGCTTGGGCAAAATAGGACCGCTTTAGTGTTCAAAACTGTCAGATGATTTACGCTATTCCTTTAAGCTGAAGGTCGTGATCTCCGTCTCATATTCCCGGAGCCTGACACCTAAATTAGCTTCCTGTTCTCTCTGATTTCCATTGACCCGATTCTTTCAGTGGAGACCATGGCGGATAACCCAGCGGGGGTATTCTCCATTTTAGCGACCCATCTCCCGCAAACCCAACAAAACCTCGAAGAACCCAACTCGCACACCAATGAAGGCCCACGTCGTTCTCTTATCGTTTCTCTGCCTCATGATCCTGTCGCCACACGTCATGGCGCAGCATAATCCAGAGAGGCTCCTTTTCCGCCGCACAGACAACCTGCCGGGCGCGGACTTTA
>NZAC01000010.1 GCA_002686085.1 Roseibacillus sp.
GAGTTGCCGCACTCCGAGAGTGGAATACTCTCTCTGCGAGCCAGTCTCCTGAAAGAGAGATAAAGAGAAGGGGTGCCCGTAATTCTTCGGGTCGTTTTTCTTTTGGGTTTTTAGTCTTCCTTGGCCAAGGAGAGGCAAATGATTTCCGTATCATTACGGATGAAGGCACATTTGTTGGCGTAGGCAGGATGGGTCCAGACGATGCGCCGCTGGCGCAGGTCGGCGCCATTGGGTGCGATGACATGGGCCCGGTCAATCTCCTCGTATCCCTTGGGAGAGAGTCGGGCAATGGCGAGGTCTCCCTTCTCGGTGAACAGGAAATAGCGGTCCTCGTGCGGCGTCACAAAGGCAGTGCCCCATCGGGTGGGCTTGTCGAGGTTGATGGGCTTGAAGGACTCCCAGACCCGCTTGCCAGTAAGGGCCTCCATACAGCGAAACTGCCCGTAACTACAGGCTGCGAAAAGGTGGCCGTCCCGCAGGACGGCGGTGTTCATGATGCCGTGGAGATGAGTGGTTTTGCGTTCACTGGCCTGTTCGGTGCGGTAGACGATCTTTGGGCTACTGTGATCAGCCTTGAGCTGAAGAAGCATGGAGCCGTTATAGAACGAGGAGAGAAAGAGGTGGTCCTCATCAATCATCTGAGGAACAGGAATGCTGAGGCCAAAACGAATCTTCCAAGGGACGGACCAGAGTTCTTTCCCGGTCTTCGGATCGAGAGCGTTGACGCTTTCAGGGTGCCAGATGATGAGAAGCTCACGTCCTTTGTGAGAGACAAGCTGGGGCGGACAGTAACCTGGCTGGGCCGCGGTCAGGGAGCGCCAGATCTCCTTGCCCGTTTTCTTGTGGAAGGCAACCGCCGTGCTTCCCGCTCCGCCGGCGAGACAGATCAGGAGGTCTCCGTGAATGAGTGGGGAGGCCGCAAAGCCCCAGGTCTGGGTTTTGATGCCGAACCGCTCCTTGAAGTTATGCTGCCAGATCTCTGCTCCATCTTGTGCGGCGCGGCAGAGAAGAAGTCCCTCGGCTCCGAAGGTGTAGACCCGCTCTTCATTGACGAGGGGAGTTACTCGGGGGCCTGCGGGATAGGACATGGTATAGGCGCACGGGTAGGACTGTTCCCAAAGAATCTTGCCGGTAGAGGAGTCGAGGCAGAGGAGGCGTTCTGATCCAGGTTGGGCTCCGGTGCGGGCAGATTGCCGCTTCGCTTCGGCGCTCTGGTCGACCTGCCGGTCCATGAGGTAGACGCGATTATTGACGACCGCGGGACCTGCATACCCCCGGTGGATGGGGGTGCGCCAGAGAACCTTTGGGCCCCCTTCGGGAAATTTATCGAGGACGCCAGTCTCCCTCCATACCCCATCTCGGCGTGGACCAAACCATTGGGGCCAGTCATCGGCAACAGCTGAAAGGGGAGACAGAGCTAAAAGCAGAAAAAGGATGAGTTTCATGGCAGTTTCTGAGGTTACAGAATTCCGGAGCCTTTGCCATTATCCAATGGCAGCGGAGAGGCGCTGTGCTAATCTCCTGCCAACCTCACTAAATTGATGGACGTTACCAACAAAAGTAAAAAACCCCTGATTGTTCCGCTCCCAGGCGGCAAGCGTCTCTTTCTCGCGCCTGGCAAGACAGGGCAGGTGACTCCCAAGGCTCTCGATCATCCGCCAGTGGCTAAATTGATCGAGAGTGGGGACTTGAAGTCAGCGGTTGGTTCGCAGGGGCCAAGCAATCGTGGCCAGGGTAAGGTTAGTGGTCCGTCGGGTGGAAATAGTTCTGCCAAGGGTGGGTCCGGAGCTGCACGCCAGTCTGGGGACCGTTAGTGCCACAGAATCGAGGAAATCTTGGAAGGTCGCCGTGGTGGGTAGCGGTCAGGGTCGCTGCTGTGACTTTTTCCGTGGTTTGCGCGAGGGGGAAGAGAGGGTGAACTCGATTTGTTGTTTTTCCTTGTCGACGTCAGATACGGTGACCCGAAGAGGGCTCCCAAGAGTAATGAGTCTCCCCGTGGTGCGGTCTCGAACCTGCTGCTGACGGAAATTGAGATGATATCGATGTCGCTTCAGGAGTCGGCGGGGGACGAGTCCGTGGACTCCAAGGTCAGAGACCTCTACAAGAATGCCGAAGGTGCAAATCTGGGTAACGAGTGCGCCGTATAGGGAAGTGTCTCCGCTCCTCAGTTTGTAGAGGAGGTAATCGCACAGTCTCGAGCGCTTACTTTCTTTCTCAGCGTGGGAGGAGTTCTTTTCGGTCACCGAAAGATACTCTGCGACGCGGTGGAGTTCATGAGGTCTTGTAGCACTGTTCTCAAAAAGGGAGCGGTGAACGAGGAGGTCGGCATAGCGCCTTATCGGGGAAGTGAAGTGCGCGTAATGGGCCTTCGCTAGTCCGAAATGACCCTTGGGTCTGGTTGTGTAGCGCGCCCTCGGCAGGGTGCGGAGAAATCCAATCTGAAGTGCAGGTCCAGCAGGGGTTCGGTCCAGGCTGGCCATCACCCTCTGAATTTCTCGGCGTGACTTCAGGTTGCCACATGGAATCTGGTGGCGGTGGAGGGATCCCCGAAATTCCCGGAGACGAGCCGGGTCGGGTCGTTCGTGGGTGCGATGGATGGTCACCCGTTGTAATTTGCTAAGCCTAGTAGCAACGGCTTCGTTTGCCAGGAGCATGAATTCCTCGATCAGCTGATGCGCTCTGTCGTGGACGACAGGTTCTATGGCTTTGACTCGCCCCTGTCGGTTCAGGAGAATGCGTGTTTCCCTGGAGGGAAATTCCAATGATCCTGATTGGATACGTTGAGTGCGGATCTTCTGGGCGAGGCGATCCGAGTAACGAAGCATAGTCTCAAGATGGCCTTGCTGAGTGCCGTGGATAAGGCCCATGGCCTCTGTGTATGAAAATCGTCTCTTGGATCGGATAAGAGCTGAGAAGAAACGGGTCTCAAGGACTTTGCCCTCGCTGGTAAGAGTGAATTCAACGCACTTTGTGAGGCGGTCGGCGTCAGGGTGGAGAGAGCAGAGGCCATTACTCAGGCTGCTCGGGAGCATGGGAATGACCCGGTCCACAAGATAGGTGGAGTTGCCGCGAAGGCGCGCTTCCCGATCGATTAAAGAATTTGCCTTCACGTAATGGGAGACGTCGGCGACATGAACCCGGAGTTTCCAGCGCCTGCCTCTGGTTCGTTGCAGGGAAAATGCGTCATCGAGATCCAGAGCAGAGGCCGGGTCAATACTGATGACCGAATCGCTACGGCAGTCTTCACGGCCGATAGTATCCTGTTGTTTGATGTGCGAGCCGAACTTTTCGGCTTCACGGAGGACGTTCTTTGGAAACGATTCGCGGAGGGGAGATCCCGTCTTGAAGCGGGATTGGGATTTCATGGTAGCTATGGAATATAATTTGAGCCTGCTAATCTTCGTGGGATTAGTGCACGAAAGCGGCTCGGGTTCTTGCCAGCAGTGTCGTGCGGCAGGGGACTCCAAAGAAGGGAGTCACGAGGAGCTGCCAACTGGCAGCTACAGACAGATTGGCGCCGACTGTTTTAATAGCAAGGTAAATAGAGGGCTACTTGCCTTGGATGACCCTTCCGGTCTTTTTGTGGGTCCACGTGAAGTTGTGGTGATCAAAGATGAAAGCTTTCTTCGGGGCTGCAGGTTGAGATGGGGTTTGTGGGATCCATTTTCTAGCCCCTTTGATCAGCTCTTTATGCCTCGGGTCCTTTGCGAGATTGGTTCGTTCCTCTGGGTCGGATCGATGGTCATAAAGTTCCCATTCTCCAGTCTTATAATGAATGGCCCGATGGTGAAGAGTCCGCACTGAAATATGGCCAGACTCTTCGATGGTAAGGGCTGGGCGCTCGCGGTTCTTCGTCGGGTCCGTAAGCCATGGAACAAGGCTGATACCGTCAAGGTTGCTGACCGGAGGGAGATGGCATAATTCAATCAGAGTGGGGAAAATGTCTACGAGGCTGGCTGGTTGTGCGCAGCGCTGGCTAAGACCCCCGACCTTTGGAGCGCTGATGATCAGGGGGACTCTGGTAGCTTCCTCCCAAAGAGTCCTTTTGTGCCAGTGTCCCTTTTCGCCGAGGTGCCACCCGTGGTCGGACCAGAGAACGATGACGGTGTTGTCGGATGCAGTGCTTTTTCTCAGAGAGTCGAGCACGCGGCCGACAAGAGCGTCAGCGAAGGAGATGCTGGCAAGATAATGCTGGATCGCGGTCGGCCAACGACCCGTCTCTCGAATCCTGCGAAGATCACCCGATTTTTTTTCGGCGAGCTTGCGCCCGGGACTGGGAACATCGTTGAGATCTTCCGGGATGTTTTCCGGGATTTGGATCTGATCCAGCGGGTAGAGGTCGAGGTATTTTTGTGGGATGTACCATGGTAGATGAGGATGAAAGATTCCGCAGGCGAGAAAGAACGGTTTATTGGTTCCTCGCTGGTCGAGGTTCTCAAGGTAGTTGATAGCGTAATTGGCTACCAGAGAGTCGTCATACTGGCTCTCTTGCTGGGGCAGAACCCCCCAGTCCGCCTCACCGGAATAGAGTTTGATTCCTGAGTAGGGAAACTCTCTGGGGCGAGGCTTGGCTGCTGTCCAGGGGTAAGAGCGATCGCCGTGTCGGAGCCATCCATTGTCATTAAAGGGGGCTCTCTTAAAATGATCCCATTGGATCGGTGGGTTATTCCCCGCGGTGTGGTGGAATATTTTTCCGGTTCCTATGGTGTGGTATCCATTCTCTCTGAAGTGGACTGGGATGGTCCGGAGGTTGGGAAGATTAGGCTTCCACCAGTGCTGGTTGTTGTAGATGCCTGTAGAAGTTGGGTAAAGGCCGCTCAGAACCGAGGCTCTGCTGGGGCAGCACACTGGAGCAGGACAGTGAGCGTTGGTGAATGCGGTGCCACTGGCTGCGAGGCGGTCCAGATTAGGAGTGTGCACCTTTCCCGGATAGCCTCCAAGGAATCCCACCCAGTCATTAAGGTCATCGATGGCCAGAAAAAGAACGTGAGGGCGGGCCGTGGCGGATAGGGGTTCTGTGAAGAATTGACCCGCAATCAGTAAGAAAAGAACGAGGAGAGGCCTCACGAGAGGGGTAAGTCAGCAACAAATGGGGTATTCTGGCAAGAATTGACGCTACCCTGTTCGACAACTCGGTGGTAATGTCTCTCAAGTAGTTTAAATAGTGAAACGACTCTTCCTTTTCCCGCTAGCAGCGAGCCTCCTACTTACTGCTTCTCTCCACGCTCAGTTCAGTTTCACTGATCAGACGGATCTGCTTGCCAGCTCTTCCAGCAGTGGGGCGCCGATGGCAATCGTTGATCTCAATGGTGATGGGCGTGATGACCTCGTGCGGGTTCACCAGACAGATCGGTTATTCATCGATTACCAGAATGAGCCGGGACAACCCTTTTCAGCGGTCGACTTCGGCGATCTTCCCCGTGGATCTATCTGGGCGGTATGTGCTGCTGATGTCGACCGCAACGGGTTTAATGACATTTTCATCGGCCCGTCGTCCGGTGGAGCCCTGCTCCTGAAAGCGGGAGATAGCGGGCAGACCTACGCCTCTGTTGAGCTGCCCGATCGCGATATCTTTGTTCAGGGAACCATTTTTGCGGATTTTGACAATGACGGGAATATTGACCTCTTTGCCTGCGACGACAACGACGACAATCACCCTTACAAAAACGACGGAGCGGGAGGGTTCTCACTACAACGTGGTCTGATTGGGGCCTCTCTTCCCTCCAGTGTTTCCAGTGGAAACTATGCGGTCATCGAGACAGATTACGACAATGACGGCTACCGTGATATTTACCTTTCGAAATGCCGGTTAGGAGTGACGAGCTCAACCGATCGTCGCCGGATCAACCGACTGTTCCGCAACGACGGTTCCAACAGTTACACGGATGAGGGGCCTGCGGTGGGTCTCGCTGATGGCGAACAGTCATGGTGCAGTGATTTTGCCGACATAGATAATGACGGAGACATGGATTGCTTCATCCTGAACCACGGGGCGGGCACATCAAGGCTTCTTGAGAACGATGGGTCCGGTGGATTTACTGATATCGGTGAAAGCGCGGGGCTGGGAGATATCGATTACTTTGGAATCCAGGCGCTTTTCCGGGATTTTGATAATGATACCCATATTGATCTGCTTGTTACAGCTACCGATCTGGGCGGTTCTGAGGCGACTTACCGGATATATCGCAACAATGGGGATAAGACATTCACCGAAGTCCCGGATGTTCTGAGGGTGCGTGGGGGAACCCCGATCTCCCATCTTCATAGTTGTGCTCTTGGTGATCTTAATCACGACGGATTTGTCGATATCTTCGGAGGTCGAGGAACGGGCTACAATGGGACGTCGGCAAGCCTGAGAGATCTCCTGTTTCTGAACAATCCAAACGAGAATCATTACCTTGCGGTGCAGCTCAAGGGACGCACCTCGAACCCTAATGCCATCGGGGCTCGATTAGAGCTCCACGGGGACTGGGGAGTGCAGCTCAGGGAAGTGCGCGCGGGCGAGGGCTACGGAATACAAAATTCCCTGACGAAGATCTTTGGCCTGGGTGACTCCACAAGTATCTCCAAGCTGGTAGTGCGGTGGCCTTCGGGAATTATTGAAGAAATTCTCGCTCCCGATGTGGACCAGTTCCTTACGCTGAGAGAGGGAGACTCTCTGGGAGAGGAGGCATTTACTCTTCCAGTAATTTCGAGTCCGCTTGAGGCAAGCGTTGTGTCTGGGGACCCGTTTAGCTATCGGGTATCCACAAGTAACCTGAGTCTCTCCTACGAGCTCGGGCAAGCTCCGGCCGGCATGACGATCGATGCCGAAAGTGGTGTGCTGAGTTGGATCTCCTCTGGAGAGGGGATTCAGAATATTGAAATCAGAGCGGTGAACCCAGCGGGAACGACGACCGAGACATTGGCTGTGACTGTGAGTCTGGCACCACCTCCACCGGACTTCGCCACTGCGGTCAATAATCCGGAACTTGTATTTCTTAACACCGAGGATCCCTGGTTCGTCCAGAGTCAGGTCAGCAGACAGGACGGACAGGCGCTGCAAAGCGGAGATATCGGTGATGACGGCAGGTCCTATGTTGAAACTTCGGTAGATGGTCCGGGGGAACTCGAATTCTGGTGGAGAGTCTCGTCGGAAGAGAATTATGATGAATTGGTATTTCGGGTGGATGGCGCTCAGGTGCGAAACATAAGCGGGGAAACAGATTGGGAGCTAGTCTCCTATCGGGTTCCAGAGGGAAGCCACCGTCTCCGGTGGTCCTACGAAAAGGATGGATCAATCTCGAGGAATGACGACGCAGGTTACCTTGACGAGATTTTCTGGGCAGCGACCGACAGCGACGGTGATGGATTGCCCGACGATTGGGAGAGAGAGAATTTTGGAAGCCTTTCTTCAGAAGGTGGAGATGATCCGGATGGAGACTTGAGTGATAACAGAGCAGAGTGGTCTGCCTCTACCGATCCGAATGATGCTACCTCTTCGCTCCGAATCCTGCAGGTCACCAGAAATGAGGAAGGAGGTTCGGCTGTGATCTTTCAGAGTGTTCCCGGTAAGCAGTATGTCGTGGAGGCCTCTGAAACGATGGAGGATTTCAAGACGGTAACGTCTCCAATTACGGCGGATGGAGTCACGACTGACGTTCCGGTTCAGTTGTATGTGCCCGGCTCGACTGGAGAGGTGATTTACGTGGCGCCTGACGCCGAGGGTAGAGTGTATGTCCCAAATCAAAGTATTGGAGATTTGTGGAAAGGAGGGAATGAGGAAGGATTTGCTGATAGTGGAGGGGACCAAGACTGGATCAATGTCACTCAGGGGATTGGCTACGATCAGAACCAGACGAGGTATGATCCATTCATAGGGACGGACCTGCAGACTCAAATGTATCGCGAGCGGGCGACTGCCTATCTCAGAATTCCATTTGAAATTACAAATCCTGCGGCGATAACCAGCCTGAGTCTCGATATACGTTACGATGATGCTTTTGCCGCATGGATCAACGGCGTTCCGGTAGCAAGGGGAAACACGAGGGACGGTGAACTGGACTGGAGTTCTACTGCTCCTTCCAGTCGTCCGGACATTCAGGCGGTAGAATATGCAACCTTTGACCTGGGTGACTATACAGGAGCACTACGAGCTGGAGGAAACATTCTGGCCCTGCAGGGGCTGAATCGCTCTACGAGCAATCGTGATTTTCTTCTTCAGGTGAGAATGCGCGGGGACGAAAGTGAAATCCTGAGGCCTTCCGGCTACTACTTCCGGGTTCGGGTCGTTGAGTAGTTGCGCCAGGGTAGCCAGAGGAGGACGAATATCCCGGCGCCAAGAAGAATCATCCATAGTATTCTCAGAGGGTAGGCCCCTAAGAGAGACACAGGTGTGGGCACCCCGGGTACGTCGTCACCTAGAAACCCGTAGTTCCATCCTGTGATGGCGTTGATGCCAAAGAGGCAAACGACTAGCCCAAGGCTGAAGGCAATACTGCGTCGAAGGTCTCGGAGCGATGGTCGGAACCGGTCTCCCCGGACGACAAGCACGAGAGTGAAAAGAATAAAGCTATGATAGAGCCAGAAAATCCAGAAGCCAGGCTCTCCAACTCCCGTATCAAGCGTTGGAGTGAGGAAGGCCCAGAGGCACAATCCTGACCAGAAGTAGAGAAGCCCCTTGAAGAGACGAGTTTCTCTGAGGACTGCGAGCGCCCCGATAAAGTTGGCAAGGTTGCACAAGTGAAGGGGGAGGCTCTGCGAGAGATCGAAGCGAGAAGGAAACATCCAGTATGCGGTATTGAGTAGTCCAGCTATGAGAGAGCCCCAGCCTATCAAGTTTCGCAGGAGAACTCGGGTTGGCTCTCCCGCTGTTCGCCCTACCGCTACTGCGAGAGCAGCGGTTAATATCCCAATGACGGCAAGTGTGATCAAGTGGGTGGAGCTGCCGGTCTGGAAATTGGCGATCAGCATCGTGGTGGGGCTGTGAGAGAGGCGAGCTTCATGGCTGAAGCCGTGGCTTCTCGAATGGCGGCTCGTGCGAGCAACCGGGTAGAATCAAGCGTGGGCAGGGGAGAAACTTCATCGTTCAGGATAAGGGGGAGTTCAGTGCACCCCAGGACGACAGCGTCGCATTTCTCTTCGGTTTGCATTCTCTCTATGATGGAGAGCAGATCCAAGAGATCTTTTTTGTTCACCCTGTTAAAAACGAGACGGTCGAAAATTATAGAGTTGATATGATTTCTCTCCTCGAGGTTTGGCGTGATGGGGTGTAGCCCCATGGGCACAAGTTGATCCCGGTAGACTGGGCCCTCCATCAGGTATTTGGTTCCAAGGATCGCGAGTCGTTTGAAATTTTGTGACTGAGCTTCTGCTGAAACGGTTTCCGCGATATGCAACCACGGTGCCTGAGTTTGTAAGTTCCGATGATTCAGAGCCTCATGGACAGTATTGTCAGGGCAGATGATGAAGTCGGCTCCCGCCGCGACAAGAACATCGCAGGTGCAGCTGAGTAGTTGGGCGATCGCTTTCCAGTCGGACTTCTTCAGGAGGCGGCAGTATTCTCCGAAGCTGAGAGAGTGCAGGATAACTTCAGGATGGTGATGCGCACCGAGGATACCGCTGCACTCTCCAGTGATGGTTTCGTAGCAAAGTGCAGCTCCCGGCCCGCTGCAGGCGGCGATGCCTATGGTTTTCACGAGCGGCCCGGAGTTCATGAGTGAGGAGATAATCCCGGATGAGCCGTCTCATCCATTTGATTTTCAGGAATTACGAGGAGAAGGGCCGCTTCGCCGTATTGTGTGCGATCAGGAGTAAGGGGCATCTAGGGGCTTTGCGGGATAAGAGAGCCGTTAGAGACTATTTAAAAAGGGGTGAGGCCTTGAGAGACTCCGATTTCAAAGGAGATATTTTTGTTAAAAGGCTCAAACCATTTCTGAGATATCTTCTGGCGAAGGAAAAACTAGTGGAATTTCTCGCCGCATTACGGGGAAAACTTGATAAAACCTTTGCCTTTTTTGGATTGCCTTACCATCTTCCGCGCCATGCATCCCGACGTGGTTAAATTGGTGGAATCCGGTCGCATTCCCCAATCTGTGGGGGATCGTCTTTCCCAGTTGGCTCCGGGAAGTTTTTGTCTTCACAAGGCGTGGGGATCTGGAAAGGTAACAGATTGGGATCTGTTCGGTGGTAAGGTGACGATAGATTTCGAAAAGGAGTCAGCCCGGGTGATGGGCTTGAAGTTGGCTCTGGAGAAGACTGAGCCATTAGAGGCTGATGATTTCCGCGCCCAGAAAATCGATAAGATTGAGGAGCTGCGAGCCCTTGCTGAGAGTGATCCGGCCAGTGTGGTAGTCCAAACGCTTGAGGCTCACGGTGGTTCCATGAAGCCAGACCAGATTGACCGGGTGCTTTGCGGTAGTGTTGTTGCAGAGGACGACTACAAGAAATGGTGGGACCGGGCGAAGAAGGCGATGAGAGAAACTCATCGTGTTGTCGTTCCGAGCAAACGGAATGAGGCGCTGGTCCTTCGAGACACCAACTTAAGTCCGGTTGAAACTTTGATTGCTGATTTTGATCAGGCGCACAATCTCCGCGACAAGGCGAAGGTTCTTGATGACCTCAGGAAGCATGCACGGGCCTTGGAAAGCGACGGAGTAGCAGCAGATCTTCTCGCTAAGATTGAGGAGATCAGTCGTAAAGGCTTGAAGCTTCACCTTGGAGACTCTCTGGATCTGCTTGCCGGACGCGATGAACTCCTCGAGGCCTTGAAGGAGGTCAGTCTGCCCGATAACGCCCTTCGATTGCACGATGTGCTCGCGAGTTCCAGCGGGTCTCTCGCTCCTGAGATGGCAGGTCTCCCTGCGGTAAGACAGCGCAGAATCTATGAGTCGTTCCCTGAAGCGTTTGGAGAGGAGTGGATAGCAAAAATCCTCGGGGTCTTTGACCGCGTGGGAACACGCGGGGTTGCTGAAATCGCCAAAATGTTTTCTGACCGGAATGAGATGCCCACATTACTGGAGCATATACGGAGTGCTCTATCTCGACACTCTCTCGGACCGGATGCCCTCGCATGGATCTGCCGTGAGAGGAAAAGAGCTGCCAAGGATGTATTCAGTCATGAAGTGGGGTCCGCCATTCTTTCGGTAATTGAGCAGGATAGTACTGATGAGGGTCCACGCCGGACCTTGAGATTGCAAAATTTCCTGATGGAAGATCGAGAGCTTATTGCTGATCTGCTTGCAGGCGAGGAGATGAATGAGGTGCGAAACTTTTCGAGAAAGCTGCTGCAGAGCCCCGCTTTCGCAGAGTTGGACCGTAAATCCCTCATGGCTCGCGTGATTAAGGCGCACCCCGAGGCGCAGGAGCTTGTGACAGGTGATGCAGGTCCCCGGAAAGAGACTCTGATTGTATCATGGGATAGTCTTGAGAGGCGGAAGGCTGAGTATGAGGATTTGGTGAACAAGCGTATTCCCGGTAATATCAAGGAGATCGCAATCGCTCGCTCATACGGTGACCTCAGAGAGAACTTTGAATACAAGGCCGCGAAGCAGATGCAGGCGGTGCTCGCTCGTCGTAAGAGCGAGCTAGAGAAAGACTTGGATAACGCTCAGGGGTCTGATCTGACCGGGGCAGATGCAAGCGCGGTCAATATCGGAACCGTAGTCACACTGCGGCATGGCGATTCGACTGAGCAATACACCGTCCTTGGCGCGTGGGACAGCGATCCTGACAAGCGGTTGGTTTCTTACCTCTCCGAGATCGGGCAAGCGCTGATTGGTCAAAAAGTAGGCGATAAGGTTGAGTTTCGCGATCTTGAGACCGAGGAGGCGAGGACTTATGAGATCGTTGAGATCACAGCTTGGAAGTAGGAAGAGTTTCCGAATTTCAAAAAATCATGTCAGATACTACTATTACTGAAGTTCGCGGTCGCGAAATTATCGATTCACGTGGCAACCCTACTGTAGAGGTTGAGGTTACGCTTCAAGGGGGAGGTTTTGGGCGCGCTGGTGTTCCCAGTGGGGCTAGCACCGGAGAGCATGAGGCTTGGGAATTACGCGATGGCGATAAGGATCGATACCTTGGCAAGGGGGTCCTTGGAGCAGTCGAAAATGTGAACCAGCAGATTGCCCCTGCGCTCATCGGAATGGATGGGACCAACCAGTCTGGGGTTGATGCAGCGATGCTCGCTCTCGATGGCACCAAGAATAAAAAGAACCTTGGAGCCAACGCGATCCTGGGGGTCTCGATGGCTCTGGCCAAGGCGGCCTCTGCCGAGGTTGGTCTTCCTCTTTATCAGTATCTAGGTGGGCCCAATTCCAAGGTTCTTCCCGTTCCGATGATGAACATTCTCAATGGGGGTGCGCATTCCGATGCGCCGATTGACTTCCAGGAATTTATGATCATGCCTGTTGGGGCGCCGAGTTTTCGGGAATCTCTTCGCTATGGAGCTGAGATTTTTCACTCCCTCAAGAATGTTCTTCATGACCGCAACTTATCGACGGCTGTGGGTGACGAGGGGGGATTTGCTCCAGCTCTCGATAGTGCAGACGATGCTCTTGCGGTCATTTCGCAGGCTGTGGAAGCTGCAGGATATAGAATGAAAGATGACATCTGCATCGCTCTGGATGTCGCTTCCTCTGAATTCTACGATAAGGAAAAGGGGTGCTATACCTTCAAGAAATCTGACGGCTCGGAAAAGAGCTCAGAGGAGCTTGTAGACTATTATGCAGAGCTCCAACGGAAGTATCCGATCCTCTCTATCGAGGATGGCTGCGACGAAAACGACTGGGACGGGTGGAAACTGCTGACTGACAAGATTGGTGATCAAACTCAGCTGGTTGGCGATGATCTTTTTGTGACCAACGTTGACTTTCTCGCCAAGGGAATCGACCTGGGAGTCGCTAACTCAATTCTCGTCAAGGTGAACCAGATCGGGACGCTTACGGAAACATTTGATGCGGTGGAGCTTGCGACAGAAAACAGTTACACTTCAGTGATATCTCATCGCTCAGGAGAGACGGAGGATTCGACGATTGCCCATATTGCGGTTGGAACCAACGCGGGCCAGATCAAGACCGGTTCAATGAGTCGGTCTGATCGGATCGCCAAATATAACCAGCTACTCAGGATTGAGGAGGCGCTGGGCGACGACGCCGTGTTCGGAGGGAAGATCAAAGTGAGTGCCTAAGCGGAACTGGCCGCGGGATCTACTTCTCTTCGATCCGATACACTTTCTCGCCTTCTCTATAAAGGTCGAGGCGATCTCGAGCTACGAGCTCCAGATAGGCAGGGTCATTTCTGATGGCATTGAGGTCGCGCCGCTTCTGGTCTTTCTCCTGCTCCACATGGGCTTCCAGCGCCTTGGCCCGTGCCAGCTCCTCTTTAAGAGCACGTAATTTGCGCATTTGAGGAACAGAGAGGACCGCGAGTGCAACGCAGGCAGTAAGAAGGAACACGGAAAACGCGCTTCGGGTGACAATGCGAACACCGGTA
Source organism: Roseibacillus sp. (assembly GCA_002686085.1). Lineage (GTDB taxonomy): Bacteria > Verrucomicrobiota > Verrucomicrobiia > Verrucomicrobiales > Akkermansiaceae > Roseibacillus_B. Next base: position 13,474 of record NZAC01000010.1, read on the forward strand.
GTCCTTCCGCGCACACTTCTACCGGCTGGACGTCGGGATTCCTTTCTTGGGCGGGAAGTTGAATCGTCCATCTGGAAAAAGCTTACCAATTTTAGTTAATAAATCCAAAATAATTGTGGCATGAGCGAATTGCGCTGGAAAAGCTGGCCAGCTCAGCCTAGAGGTCGCTGAGTGTCTCAAAGCTCCTTGATTTCTGCGCGGAACATCCACCGTACTTACACCTTGGGTAAGAAAACGGTAGAAGTGCTCCGTGGCATAGATCTTGAGATCGGTAGGGGAGAGCGAGTTTTTCTCTGTGGGGCGAGCGGAGCTGGTAAAACTACTCTTCTTTATACGCTTGCGGGCCTTGAACGCCCTGAGAGGGGCCGGGTCCATATCGAAGGGGCTGATCTTTATTCTCTCTCGCAGAAAGAGCAGAGCCGGGTGAGAAACAGTAAAATGGGGTATATCTTTCAAAACTATTATCTTCTCCCAGAGCTGACCGCGCTTGAGAACGTGATGGTGCCGGGAATGATCAGATCCAAAAATCAACGCCGGCAGGCGATGGCGCTTCTGGATGAGGTCGGCCTCGGTGGGCGTATGCATCATTTGCCGGCTGAATTAAGTGGCGGAGAGCAGCAGCGCGTGGCCATTGCTCGTGCTCTCGTGAACAAACCCACGATGGTTTTTGCAGATGAGCCGACGGGTAATCTCGATTCTCGTAATGGGGGAGAGGTGATGGCTCTCCTACTCGAGTTTTCCAAAAATCTGGGAACTACACTTGTGGTAGTCACCCATGATCGAATCCTCGCAGAAAAGGGAGATAGAACTCTTGAGATTGCGGATGGGCAAATGGCAGGGAAAAATCCGGGATTGGCGACCGAGGCTGATTAACGGTATTAATTGCGCTCCGCCACAGGGCACCTCAATTTCAGCAAGAAAATTCATGGCACTCAAAATCTGGTACGATGGAACTTTGGTAGATGAGTCGGAGGCTAGAATCTCGGTTTTCGACCACGGCCTGCTCTATGGCGATGGAGTGTTTGAGGGAATTCGCTTTTACAACGGGAAAGTGTTCAGGCTGGCCGAGCATGTAGATCGGCTCTTCGACTCGTCCAAAGCCATCATGCTGAGCTTGCCCTGGTCGCGGGATGAGGTGGCGGCTCACACCCTCGAAACGATTCGAGCGAACGGTCTGAAGGATGGGTATGTCCGCTTGTTGGTAACTCGTGGAGTTGGAAGTCTGGGCTTGAGCCCTGAGAGTTGCGCGCGCCCTTCGATGATTATCATCGCAGCTGATATTCAGCTCTACCCACAGTCGGACTATGAGATTGGACTGAAGGTAGTTACCTGTGCGACTCGCCGTCCTACCCACAGTTCTCTCAGTCCGCAGGTGAAGTCCTTAAATTACCTCAACAACGTTATGGCAAAAGTGGAAGCGCAGAGGGCCGGGGCACGTGAGGGTTTGATGTTAAACGAGCAGGGCTATGTAGCTGAGTGCACAGGCGACAACGTTTTCATCGTTAAAAAAGGCGTCCTCTACACACCCCCAGTGTCTGATGGCGGCTTGGATGGAATTACCAGAGGGGTGATCTTTGAGTTGGCCGAGCAGCTGGGCGTTACCCTCGAGCAGAAAACAATGACCCGTTTCGACATCATGACGGCCGATGAGTGTTTTTTAACTGGCACTGCGGCGGAGGTCATTCCAGCGGTGGAACTGGATCACCGAGCGATTGGGGATGGAGTTCCAGGCCCTCTCACCGCAAAATTTATTGAGGCCTATCGTAATCTTGTGAACAACAGCGGAATTCCGATCGAACCATCGTAATTCTTGCTTTTTATTTCGAATTTGTGAGGAGCTAGACTAGTATCACCTCGTATGCAGTGCGATTTCTGCGACAGTAAAGCGACAGTCTTCCTCACCCAGTTGATAGGGGGAGAAATGAAAAAGATGTGCCTGTGTGAGAAGTGCGCTCAGGATAAAGGAGTTACAGATCCGGCCGGGTTTGCATTGGGCGACTCCTTGATAGGGGACGGTTTTCCAGTTGGAGAGGAATCGGTGGCGGGATCCGCGAATGATGGGGCGAACTGTCCAGTTTGTGGATTTACCTTCAAAAAGTTCCAACAGGTAGGTCGCTTGGGTTGTAGCGAGTGTTATGAGACTTTCGGCGACGAAATTTCGCGCCGTCTGAAAGGCATGCACAAAGGGACAACGCATATTGGCCGTGTTCCAGAAGGGCTCGTTGAGGAGCACGCAAGGCAACAGAGGTTAGATCAATTAAGGAATCGACTCGATGAGGCTATCGCGGCCGAGAATTACGAGGAGGCAGCAGGCTTCAGGGATGAAATTCAGGAACTTGAGACTATCGAAGCGGTACAGACATGATGCGATTCTCTACCCTCCTGAAGCATCCGGCAGATTGGATGACCGGGGAGGCTGCGGGTACAAGCGTAGTTCTGACCAGCCGCGTGAGGCTGGCCCGTAACCTCCGGAGAGAGCCTTTTCCGGGCTGGTCAACAAAAGAGAGGAGGGTGGCGGTTCTGGATCGGGTCAAGCCGGAGGTAGAAGCTCTTCCTGAGATGAAGAATGGATTTTCTCAAGAGTTGGATGCTCTGACCTCATTACAGAAGCAAGTTCTTGTGGAGCGCCATCTTATCAGTCGGGAACAGGCGGCGAGGGGGGAAGGGAGCGCGGCGATTGTCAATCGAAAGCAGGCCCTGTGCCTCATGATTAACGAGGAAGACCACCTCAGGATGCAGTCGATCCGCCCAGGCTTAGCGCTGAAGGAGGCATACGATCTCGTCTCGGCGGTGGACGCCCAGCTTGAGGGCAATCTCGAATTTGCCTTTGACCATGAGCTTGGTTACCTGAGCGCCTGCCCCACGAATCTGGGTACTGGGATGAGGGCCTCTGCCATGCTCCATCTTCCTGGCCTTGTTCTCAGTGATCAGATCGCTCAGGTCCTCCAAGCCGTCGGAAAGCTCCAGCTCGCGGTGCGGGGTTTTTTCGGGGAAGGAACTGAATCCCTTGGAAACCTTTTCCAGATATCCAACCAATCCACTCTTGGAGAAAGTGAGGACACGATCATTAGGAGGCTGGAGCGAGTTATTCAACAAGTTGCTTCACACGAAAGAAACGCACGCCAGAAGCTGTTTGAGGACGACCCTGACATGGTTTTCGACAGGGTCGGGCGGGCTTACGGAACCCTGCGGCATGCTCATGTCATTCCTTCAAAGGAAGCTCTGAATCTACTCTCTATCCTCAGGCTCGGAGCTGAGCTTGGGTTTTTCCCACCAGAAACCGGAGGAACCTGCGACTCTCTCCTGATGGAGATTCAACCTGCACACCTTCAGTTGCATTCTGGAGAAAAGTTAAATCCTGAGCAAAGGGATGCGATCCGGGCCGAAATCATCCGGAGCCGGTTGCAATCGCTGGATCCTCCTGCTATTGTTGCAACCCAAGAGAGCGAGGAGTTGCACCCACCCTCCGATACCGTTGCTGATTCATGAATAATTTCACTCCTAGGGCCCAGCAAGTCCTGGCGCTTGCCCGGAAAGAGGCTGACCGTTTCAACCACAACTACGTTGGCACCGAACATCTCCTGCTTGGATTGATAAAGCTCGGGCAGGGAGTCGCAGTCAGTGTCCTTGAGAGGATGGGGCTCGATTTGGAGTCGGTCAGAATGGAGGTTGAGAAGCAGGTAGGGACCGGCCCAGATCAGAAAGTTTCCGGGAATATTCCCTACACTCCGCGAGTGAAAAAAGTGTTGGCTCTCGCGAACAAGGAGGCAAAGGCTCTCAACCACTCGTATGTAGGAACTGAGCATATTCTGCTTGGCTTGCTCCGCGAGGGGGAGGGGGTTGCAGCGAGAGTTCTCCAGACTCTGGACGTGGATATCCAGCGGACGCGCAATGAGATCTTATCCGAAATTGACCCGAATTTTTCTCCCGAAGAATCCGATGAGGAATTTGAGGGGTTTGAGGACGAGGAAGAACCGATGGAGGGTAACGGTGAGGGCAAAGCGAAAACTCCTGCTCTCCGTGCCTTTGGCCGGGATCTCACCAAGCTTGCTCGTGATGGGGAACTCGATCCCGTTATAGGACGTGAAAGCGAGATCGAGAGAGTGATTCAGATTCTCTGTCGGAGAACAAAGAATAACCCCGTGCTGGTTGGCGAAGCTGGAGTCGGTAAAACGGCTATTGTTGAAGGGCTCGCCCAAGAAATCGGCTTAGGAAACGTGCCCGAAATTCTCAGGGAGAAGAGGGTAGTGACACTTGATCTGGCACTCATGGTTGCGGGCACAAAATACCGTGGCCAATTTGAGGAGCGCATCAAGGCCGTGATGGATGAAATCCGGAAGGTGAAAAATGTCATTCTCTTCATCGACGAGTTGCACACCATCGTGGGGGCGGGATCGGCAGAAGGTGCGATGGACGCCTCAAACATCATCAAACCGTCGCTCAGCCGCGGCGAACTCCAGTGCGTGGGTGCTACCACCCTGAATGAGTATCGGAAGTATATTGAAAAGGATGCGGCGCTTGAGAGAAGGTTTCAGCAGGTCAAGGTCGAAGAGCCGTCTGTAGAAGACGCGATAGCGATTCTGCGTGGTCTCAAAGACAAGTATGAGCAGCACCACAAGGTGCGCTATTCACCCGAAGCGATCGAGTCATCAGTCCGCTTGACCTCGAGGTACCTGACTGGGCGCTTCCTCCCAGACAAGGCCATTGACGTCCTCGATGAGTCCGGCGCTCGAGCCCGGATTGGGACATTAACTCGTCCTCCGGAAATCAAGGGTCTCGAGGGAGAGATTGAGGAAATCAACAAGGACAAGGTTGCCGCTATCAATTCTCAAGATTTCGAGAAAGCGGCAGCTCTCCGAGACACGGAGAAGCAAAAAAAGAAGGAGCTAGAGGATCTCATTGGCTCCTGGAGAACCGAGAGTGAGGAGACCGTNGTCGACGTCGAGGAGGATGACATCATGGCGGTGGTTTCGAAGTGGACAGGNGTTCCGCTGCAGAGGATGGAGGAAAAGGAGACNGAGAAGCTGCTCCAGATGGAGAACAAGCTCAAGGAACACGTGATTGGCCAGGACACGGCAGTGGTCGCGATTTCGAAGGCGTTGCGACGCTCAAGAGCAGACTTGAAGGATCCGCGTCGCCCTATTGGAAGCTTTCTCTTTCTTGGGCCTACAGGTGTCGGCAAAACATATCTCGCCCGCAATTTGGCTGAATTCATGTTCGGTGACGCGGAAGCCCTCATTCAGATCGATATGTCCGAGTATATGGAGAAGTTTACCTCCAGCAGGTTGATTGGATCTCCACCTGGGTATGTGGGTTACGAGGAAGGGGGGCAACTCTCCGAATCTGTGCGGCGTAGGCCCTATTCGGTCGTGCTTTTTGACGAAATTGAGAAAGCTCATCCAGATGTGATGAATCTTCTTCTTCAGATTCTCGAAGAAGGAATGATCACGGACAGCTTCGGAAGGAAAGTCGATTTTCGGAACACGATAATCATCATGACGTCCAATGTTGGAGCCCAGACCATCAAACGTCAGACGTCGCTCGGCTTTGGTGCCATGAGCGAAGACAATGCCGATTTTGAGGGGATGAAGGAAAAGATCATGGAGGAGGCGAAGAAGGAGTACAAACCAGAATTCCTTAACCGGCTCGACGATCTAGTGGTCTTCAAGATGCTGGAAAAGGAGAGTCTCTCCTCGATTGTAGACTTGGAGATCGATAAGCTTCTCGTTCGATTAAAAGAAAAGGAAATTGGGCTCGAGCTCAATGCCTCTGCCCGAGACTTCCTTATCGTGGAGGGCTACGATCCTAATTTTGGAGCGCGCCCTATGCGAAGAGCGGTTGAACGGCATTTGGAAGATCCTCTTGCCGAGGCTCTCCTTCGGTCGGAGTTTAAGGCTGGAGATGTGGTCGAGGTGAGCCACGAAGATGACGCCAAGGAACTCTCCTTTGAAGTCCGGCCATCCCAAGCCGCGCCGGATGAGGCTGAGGTCGCAGGGTGATAAGAAAGAGTGCTGAGGGGGGGCTGAGCAGTGCGCTGTGTGCCTGGTAGATCGGGCCCCAGCGCAATTCCTTTAGGCGCTGTCGTCCGGAGTATTGCTGCCCTCCGGAAGTATCATCTGGGGAGGGAGAGTGATCTCGAACCTCGTGGCCTCTCCCGGAATTGATCCGACCTCGATTTTGCCTTCGTGGGCTTCGACGGCGCGTCGGACGATCGAAAGGCCAAGTCCTGTTCCTTTGATTTCTTCCTGAGAATGGTGTTTCTCGACACGATAAAATCTCCGGAAGATGAAGGGTAGGTCCGAAGAGGGAATGCCGACTCCATTATCTTCAACCCATATAATAAGACCGGACGCCTCTTCTCTCCATCCGACTGTGACCGCGAGAGGAATTTGAGGGTTTTGCTTCAGAGCGTTCTCCACGAGATTAAATAAGATCTGAGTCCAATAGAACCGGTCTCCAGCCAAACGGACTTCTGGAACTTCCATTTGCAGATTAACTGAGGCGCCTTGCGTGGATATGACAGATTCAAGACGTTCCACCACGTCCAGAGCGCAGCTCTTTAGCCTGAATGGCTTGATCTTGAGGGTGTTGGCCTCGCCCGACTCAAGGCGAGAGATGATAAGCATATCCTCAACGATTCGAGCAATTCTGCGTCCATGTTTCCCCATAATTTTCAGGAATCTCAGGGCCGTGTCTTGGTCCTTCAGGAGGTCGCCTTCGGTCAGGTTTTCCAAATACCCATTGATGATAGCGAGGGGCGTCCGTAATTCATGGGATGCATTGGCCACAAAATCCTTACGAACCTGCTCAGTATGGTACTCTGTTGTTATATCCCTCAAGAGGACACGCATGGAGCTCTGGGAATGACCAGATTACACAGGAGCTGCGTCGACGAGCCATGCGCTTTCTCCAGTCTGTTCCAGCGTTGTTGCAGAGGTTTCCCGATCGCTGAGGATAACTGGCCTTACGATTGCTTCATTTTCTACCAGAGCTTCAAGAACAGCTTTGCTCAATCGGGGAGCCATTCCGCATGCGTCGATTTTTTGTCCGATACCACCCTGGCCGGAAAAGAACCGTGCAGTAGCGGAGTTGGCATAGGTGATCACCCCTTCCGAATTGAGCAAAAAGCAGGCGTCGCTAAGGGTATCAAGGATCGCGTTCTCGGTGAGTGCGTCTTGAGCAAGAGCTTGGGATGGGTCTTTTTTGATGTTCGCCTTTTTCAACATAGTCCGGTCTTTTTCTCTTCGAAGTTGTCTCGTCGTGGTGATGAACAAGGTGGCCAGAACAAGAGAGAGAACAATTAGGAGAAGAGTGAGCTTCAGGAGGGAGGTCGAAGACAGTATCCGACTCCACGTACGGTTTCCACTATTCCCGCATCATCACCGAGTTTTTTGCGCACTCTCTTCATGTGAGTGTCGAGAGTGCGACTGTATATATCTTCACTATATCCCCAGACGTGGCGGAGGAGGTCTCCACGGGATTGTGGAGTTCCAGAGCGCTCGGCGAGATAGAGGAGTAACTTAAATTCGATCGAGGTGAGATCGACACGCTCCTTGCCGAGGAAACATTTCAGGCTGTTCTTATCGAAGGTAAGTTTGCCACACGCATAACGAGTGGGGCTTGGGGTGTCGGCCGAGCGGCGTAGGACCGACTGTGTCCTGAGGAGTAACTCTTTAGGGCTGAATGGTTTTGTGAGGTAATCGTCTGCGCCTGCCTCCAGCCCCTTGATCCGGTCTTCGGTCTGGGCCCGAGCGGTCAGCATGATCACAGGAGTCCTGCTTGTCCTCGAGTCCCTGCGGAGTTCTTTAAAAACGGCGAAGCCATCCTTTCCGGGAAGCATCAGATCAAGAATGATAAGGTCTGGTTCCTCGTGCCATGCCCGATCCAGACCGGCGATCCCATCGTGAGCGGTGATGGTAGAAAAACCAGCACGCTGGAGATTGAAGGATACCAGCTCGGCAATATCTGGTTCGTCCTCGACGATCAGTATTTTTTGCATAATCCGTTCCGGAATATTCTCGTCCATTCGATTCGGCGCTCTTTAACAGGTAACGAAATTGTCACAAACACGCTGGAACCCCTTAAAGCTAACTGCTGGCATGTGCCCGGTGCCACTCATGATATATTTGGGGTGAAATTTCAGACGGCTTGATCTCGCTTCGTCCACCCCAGAAGACGTTGGTATAAGAAACCGGTATGCCGGTTTCTTTCAGATGCTGATCGATGGCAGCTTTATGGGAGAGGACGGTCTCTTTTTCGGATCCATGCACGACGCCCATGATGTTGACGTTGCCAAATTCGGGACCGCCTTCCCTCCAGTAGGCGTGAGTCATGCAGTGATGGCGTCCTACTTCGCCGCCAGCTTCGATTTCCCGGCCTTTAGGGACGGCCCAGTGGAACAATCCATTAAATCGAGTCACCCGCTTTCCTGTTTGCGAGGGTTTGACGTGCTCGAGGAATGTGGAAAACCGGCCGATCACTTTTTTCTGATTAAGAATCAGGGCGACCTCGAGAAATCGTTCGAGAGAAACCCCTGCAATTTCGGCCCGGTCTTTCCAGGGGTTTTCGATGATTTCCTCCGGCTTGAGCTCGTCTTTCATCGCGATCAAGACCCTCCATTCCTCCTCATCCAGTGAGACGGTGGCCGTTGTCATCATTTCTGCGGGTTCGTTGACCTTGGCACCAGGCTCCAGTCCTTTCCGCCGAACATGGCCCACTCCCAGTGCAAAAAGGCCCTTAGCGGGCATCAGCAGAAATTCCTCAGCACCTACGATCCGCTTGAGCACGTTGCCATGCTCTTCGAGGGACGCTCCTTGTGGCACCTTGAGGGTCGTCCAGAGGCGGTAACCAGAGCCGGAAACCTCGGTATCCGTGGTTCGAAGGACGACATGGCCAGAGAAAGGGTCATGCTTGGCCATGAACTCAAAGGCGTCGTTCAGCTTTTTTGGGCTTACACGCCATGCCACGAGTGCTCCATGAGCGAGTTTGGTTGCCAGCAAGGTCTGGCGAACGCGGCGTATTACTCCGGCTTCAAGCATAGCCCGGATTCTCGTCAGGACGGTTTCCAGCGGAACGTCGGATTGCTGGGCAATGACATGGAAGGGTTTCTCCTGAAAGCCTGCTACGAGATCCTCTGAAACAGAAAGGATCTGGGCGTTAAGGGGGTCGTCGTGTTCGGTAGGAACGCTCATGAGGTCAGGGTGAATTGCCTTATTATGAATGGTGTGCGGGAGAAGGGTGAAGAAAGAAGAACCTCACTTCGATATGAATTTTCGGTTTACTTCCGCCAGCGCAGAGGAGCGGTCTGTAATACGTCCCTCCAGCTGTTCAGTCTGGAGATGGTGCAGGATTTCCCCGAAACGCGGGCCAGGCTTCAATCCCAGAGAGATAAGGTCGCGGCCCGTAAGGAGTGGAGGAGGAATCAATGGCTCGCTTGCGAATTCCTCGCTCTTGGAGTGCAGGAATTCAATGTTATCGAGCATTCCGTGACTGCTAGTGCAGTCGACACGGTGTAATTCGAGCTCTTCCTGATAGGTAGTGCGGGCCATGAAGCGCTTCAGTTTGGCAGGTCGCATCTTCTGCACGTTCATGAAATTCATGTGGTTACCAACCATGGAGCAGACATCTTCGATTACCTGATTAGAGTAGCGCAGGCGGCGGAGAATGACAGCTGACATTTCTGCACCAATGCGGTCGTGACCATTATTTCTTATGCGGCCCGTTTCATCGACGGTGAAGGTTGGGGGTTTTGCTATATCGTGGAGGAGGACCGATAGGACGAGCTCCAGAGAGGCGCAGTCATCGAGGAGTTCCGTCATCAGCAGGGTATGGACATAGACGTCTCCCTCTGGGTGAAATTGAGGAGATTGCTCGCAGCCCTGCAGCTTCAGGAACTCGGGTATGATGAATTGCATCAGGCCGCCGGTAACAAGCAGCTCAAGACCTCTTCGTCTGGAGCGGTCTGTTATGATTTTGTCGAACTCATCTCGGATCCTCTCCGGGCTCACCCTTGCAAGAAGCGCGGCATGCCCGCAGACGGCGCTCCACGTAGACGGATCAATTTCAAATCCCGTTCTGGAGGCGAACCTCACGGCTCGGATAAGGCGAAGAGCGTCCTCCATAAATCGTTCATGGGGAGTTCCAATTGCTCGCAGGATGCCAGCTTTGAGATCATTCACTCCGCCCACATAATCTACAATTTTGCCGGTGAACGGATCTTCAAAGAGTCCGTTAATGGTGAAATCCCGTCGCCGCGCATCATTCTCTGCATCGGTAAAGATGACCGTTTCTGGGCGGCGTCCATCGAGATACGTTCCATCGGAACGAAAGGTGGCGATTTCGAAATTATGACCACTTTCTCTGACAAGGATGACTCCGAAATGAGCGCCTACTTCGTCGCTGCCCGGAAAGAGCTTGAGAATCTCCTCCGGTGTCGCAGAGGTTGCGATATCGTAGTCAGACGGGGTTACGTTGAGTAAGGCGTCACGGACGCAGCCACCAGCAAAGAGTGCCTCATGGCCCGCCGTCTTGAGACGGTGTGCGATATGCTGAGCAGCTTTGCGGACCGGATGCACTGTGCTTCAAAAGCATAACCTCGTCCGTGGACAAATGTTATTTTCGAAATCCTTCCGAAAGGGCATACTATCTGGCAGATGGAAGAGATTTTCCGGCTTCCGATATGGGCGTGGGGCATGTTTGCCATCGGGGCCTGTATTGGGTCGTATCTGAATGTGGTCATCTACCGCTGGCCTCGGGAAGGAATGTCGGTAACCACGCCAAGCCGCTCGTTCTGCCCCGGATGCCGGGTGGAAATTCCCTGGTACCGGAATATTCCTCTGTTTACCTGGCTGGTGCAGCGGGGGAAGTGTGCAAGCTGTGAGGCGCGAATCAGTATTCGCTACCCCTTTGTCGAGTTGGTGACAGCAGTCCTTTTCCTGGGAGGGTGGATCGTCTTTGTGGTAGATCGAACCCCTGCGTCACCAGTCGCCGCGTTGCTTGTGGCAGCTCTGAGTGTGTTGCTCGTTGCAATCGCATGGATTGATGCAGATCTCATGGTCGTACCTGTCGATTTCTGCTGGTGGGGGATGGGTATTGGGGTAGTCGGAGTGTGTATTGATCCAACCCTTGTGACTCTTGCTGGAATGCCGGATTCGATACGGTGGTGGGAGGGTGGAGCTCGGGCGGTGGCGGGTATCGCTGCAGGCTGGGGCGGTTTAAGTCTGGTGGTCTATCTTGGGAAAAAGCTCATGGGGATAAAACGGCTTCAATTCCCGGATGCTGCCGAATGGCATCTGCGCGAGCCCGAATCGGAGGCAGAGCAATTGAGTTTTGTCATCAAGAGCTCACAAGGAGATCCGAGGGAAGGTGGCCATACGGACGATATTTATCCCTGGGGGGATCTGTTTTTCAGAGATTATGACCGGCTTGAGATCGAGGGGCATGGTCTTCGGATTGATGGAAAACCGGTGAAGGCAAAAACTCTGGTGATCAGCCGGGAGACCGTTGAGGCAGGAGGCAAGACCTACTCCATTGAAGAGCTGAAATCTCTCAGTGGTAAAGCTACCAAGGTCGCTGTTCCTCGTGAGGCGATGGGTGATGGGGATCCTCCACTCTTGGGGTTGATCGGGGCCTTTATAGGATGGCAGGGAGTGGCGTTCTCGTTATTCGGAGCCTGTATCTTTGCCATTTTGTGGGCTTTGCCGGCTCGGGTAGGGTTCGGGAGACAGCTGCCTTTCGGTCCCTTTTTGGCCCTCGGCGGCGCCGCATGGATTTTTGGAGGCTGGTCCTTGTGGGAGTGGTATTTCGGATCCCTGATCCACCTTGGGCCCGTGGGAAGGTGAACAAGAGGCGAGCGGCAGGTGCTCTGCACTCTCAGAGGCAGAGTCTTTTGAAGATTTCGTCTAAGGGCATTTGCATCCCAATGTAGAAGTCCCCGAATTCCCCATACCGAACGGAGACTGGATCAAATCGCATCTCGTAGACTATTGCTTTGATGTCAATTGTGTCCTTTGCGAGCAAAGTCACACCCCATTCTGCATCGTCGAGCCCGGTAGAGCCGGTGATCAGTTGAAGGATGCGACCAGAGTACTTGCGTCCAGTTGTAGCATGCCCCTTCATCAGCGTGCGTCTCTCCTCGTAATCAAGAGCATACCAATTATCGTTCCCGTGGCGGCGCTTGGACATCGGATAAAAGCAGATTGCCGGCCAATCTGGTAACGAAGGGTAGAGCCTGTGTTGAAGATAATGCTCCATTCGCTCATCAAATTCCTTCAGCTTTGAGCTGAACTCGGGGCTGCCCTCGGACAGCCCTTCTTCCTGCTTGAGAGTTTCTTCCGCATACTGCTCGCTACTCGTCGTGTATTCAGAGCGTTCAGTTTGTGAAAGGTAGGAATAGACGGGAGTAAGGACGTCCACACCCAGAGAGAGTGTGAGTCGCTTCTCGAAGGTATTCGCGATCTGAAGGTCCGGAGTGAGAAGCATGAACCCAAGGTCCGCCTTGGGTGTGGCAATAGTGAAGGTTAAAAGCTGAGTATCCGGTGTGGTTCGAATTTCCTGAATGAGCTCGGTAAATCCGGTCTTGGCCTCTCGTTTTTCACTTTCGTCCAGCATCTGCCACTGTCCGTGGTCGATGTGGTAGAAGAGATGCATTACGTGCCAGCCTTCGCGGGGGACTAGTGGAGGAGCAGGTTCGGACATGGTAAAATCGGTTTTAGCGACGTTTGGGAGAAATGGGCATCCGAATAAACGGGGTGAATGCTGCGCTCTCAGAGTCTGGTCCCCCTTCCAAGACCACTAGCTTCCAGAGACGGACCTGTTCTGTCAGGTATTCATTGTAGTCGCCCAGATCCTTGAATCCTCCAGTGGCGCGGATGTTTGTAGAGGGCTCCTCGCTGTCGAGGAAATTCCCGCCTGCGGCCGTAACAGTGACAGAATCTCCGATAAGGTCCCCCTTGGGATTCTCGAAAAGAAATCGAAGGGAACCGGAGCCAGAGGATTTCAGGGTGACCCGGGCCGCGGGAATGAACTTGGTGCCGAGTTGGATGCCTTTGTCTGACTCAGGATTTACTTTTTGCCAGTAGGTCTCGATGTTCTCGATAGTCAAGTGCTCTCCCTTGACCGGGAAGTCAACATTCTCGGGTGTGCTGGTGGTAATGTTTCCAAAGAAAAGCCGGAGGGCAAAAACCACGATGAGAGTGATTGCGAGGGCAAGACCGCTCAGCCAGATAATCTCGCGGGTTGAGAACCCCTTAAAAATGGAGGAGGCAGCCGGATCGAGTGGCCTTGAATCAGGGGATTTATTTTTACCGGAATCTACGGCGTCCTCCTCCGCACGGGCCTTGGAAATATTTGGGTCCCCGCCAGCGGGTGAGTTGGATTCCATGTCTGCGAGCGGGTCCATCCGGGCTGAGCCAAGCTCTAACTGCTCGGTCCGCTCTTGGCTAGTGCTGAATCGGGGAGGAGTTCCTGTAGCAGCATAAAAGATTTGCATCTCTTCCGAAGCTGGGCCAATGATTGAAGGGAGAAACTGTATTCGGCCTGAAGGAAAAATGGCAGATCGCGAAGATAAAAACCCAGAAAATGTAGATGGGAAGTTCTACGTGGACAGTATGTGCATTGATTGCGATCTGTGTCGTGAAACGGCTCCGGACAATTTTACGAGGGAAGAAGACGAGGGCTACTCGTATGTATACAAGCAGCCAGAAAATCAGCAGGAGGAGGAACAGTGCCGAGAGGCCATGGAGGGTTGTCCGGTGGAAGCCATCGGCGACGGAACGGACGACTGAATAAGGTTGTCCAACGGAGAGGAGTTGCGCGAAGGAAGATGATCCGAGCGCAGGTCCTCCGGGACTTCCGTGGGGCTGGCGCACCTCTCGATCTAGAGGCCAATGTCTCGACACCTGCTGACGTTCTAAGTGATATCCTTAAGGATTTGCGACTCACTGAGGGGATAGAGGAGAGTCGCTTGCGCGGTGCGTGGAGTGAGGTTGCGGGGGAGTTCGTGGGTAGGCAAACCGAGCCGGTGTCTTTGAGTCAGGGCAAATTAACTCTCAAGGTCATTCAGCCATCGATGCGGTTTCATCTCGAACAGACCAAGAAAGATCTTCTCCAGCGCCTTCAGCAGAAGTTAGGGAGAAATACAATTCGAGAGGTTCAATTAATCCTCGGGTGACCTCGGGATAATTGTCCGCTTCCGGAGAAGAGAACCGCTTTAGCCAACAGCAGAATTTTCTACAATCATGTTTAGATCTCTCATCTTGGACTGGTCAGGTACTTTGGTCGACGACTCTGGGCCAACCCTTACGGCGACCAACGCGGTCCTTGCGGCTTATGGGAAGAAACCTATGAGCTGGGAGAAATTTCGCGAGAGCTTCCGTCTGCCCTACTCCGAATGGTACGAAGAGCATGTTCCCGGAGTATCCCTTGTGGAGCTTGAAGAGCACTTTCGTCATTCTTTTGATTCGAGCGAGGAATCGGTGACGCCTCTGAATGGAACTCGTGACTTTCTTGAGTGGTGTAGCGAGAATGGGATTCGCCTGTTTGTGCTCACCAGCATGAATTCGGAAATTTTTAGTGAGCAGGCAAAGAGATTTGGATTCCAGTGCTATTTCGAGGCCGTTTACTCGGGAATAATCGATAAACGCAAGGTGATTGCGGAGCTCATTCAGGATAAAGGCTTAGTGAAAGAAGAGACGGCCTATGTGGGTGACATGCTGCACGATATAGAGACGGCGCACTTTGGAGGCGTCTCCTCTGTGGCAGTGTTAAGTGGTTATGACCCGCTTGAAAAACTCGAGACGGGAGAGCCCACCTTCATTATCTCTTCGATCAAGTCATTACACGCCATGCTTAGAAACGGCAGGGCTATTCTACCGGATATAACAGGTGACTGGATTGCCATCAGGCGGCTTGCCGTGGATTGTTTCATTGGAGTTCCCGATGAGGAAAGAGCTCATCGCCAGACTCTTCATCTTACTGTCGATATCAGGCCAGGTATGAGCTTTAGCATGCTCGAAGACCGTGTGGAGAATACTGTCGACTATGACGCAGTAGCGAAGCGGATTGCCGAACTCGCAGGTAAGCGGCCGCGAAAATTAATTGAGACTCTTTCGGTAGAAGTCGCAGAAATGGTCCTCGATGAGTTTGACGCGAGAGAGGTAATCGTGGAGGTGGAAAAAGAGATTCTGCCGAGAACCGATTGCGTCCTCGTTAAGACTCGAAGGTGTCGAGACCGCTAAGCGTTTTCTGTGGGAGCGATCGGGCGCTTCAGTTTTGTTCTGAGGTCTCGTAGTCGCCTCCCAGTGCAAGGTGAAGGTTCAGGCGGTTTTGTAACCGTTGGTTGCGCAGTCGAATCAGAGTGCCTCGTGCGTTGACAGCTCGCCGCTGGGATTCGAGGATTTCAAGTACGCTCGAACCTTCAATGCCCAGTCCAAGGTCTCTTTCTGCTGCTTCCTGAGCCTTGCTGGCCTGATCGACCTCAATCAGGAGAAAGCTCTCCTGCTCGCGAAGGGATAAGTCTACCTGAAGAGCAGATTCTACTTCCCTGAGTGCTTGCAGGGCATCTTGAACGTATCCATGAATGGTTGCCTTGTTGAGCTCAAGAGCGGCACGGGCGGCAGCGCTAGGGGCTCCGCCCTGATAGATTGTCTGGGCGATGGATGAGGCTATGGACCAGGTCAGATAGGAAGGGTCCAGAGCTCTGCGAAGATCTGGAGATCCGTTGCCGGCAGAGCCTGTGAGTCGGAGTGAAGGAAGGAGCGATTTTCTGGCGGTGTCAACCCGGCGGGCGGAGGCATGGATTCTCTCTCGGCCGGCAGCAAGGTCGGGTCTGCGACTGAGGAGGTCTGATGGAAGGCCGGCGGGAACCTGGCGCCGCAGAGTGGGCAGACTTGGGGTCGCTTCCAATTCTCCTGCCGGGTAACGCCCAAGAAGAAGCTCCAGAGTTCTGGCCGCCTCATCCCTGCGAAGAACCTGACTTCTGAGGTTGCGTTCAGCACTGGCTACATTGTTTCTGCCGAACTGGACGTCGACAGCCCGAAGGAGGGCTTCGCGATGTCGCCGACTGATCAACGAGAGGCTCTTCTTGAAATCCTGCAGAGTCTGTTTTGCCAAGTCTACTTGCTGCTGGGCTTCGGTCAGGTTAATCCATGCCTTGGCAGTGTTCACTGCCAGTGAAAGCCTAGCGCCCCGGTAGTCGGCGATTGCGGCCCGGTAATCAGCATTCTCGGCATCCTCAGAGTCGCGGAGCCGGCCCCAGACGTCGATTTCCCAACTTGCTGCAAAGGACATGCCGTATGAGGAGGCAGGGCTGCCTCCGGAAGATCCTGACCCGGTCAATCTCCTGTTAGCACTAGTGCCGGTGGTGACCTGAGGAAGCCTCGCCGCTCGCGCTCTCATGTTGTTTTCCCGTGTTGCCTTGAGACGGTGGGCAGCAGCTCGAAGATCGTGGTTCTCAGCAATGGCCTCGCGCACCAGAGTTGTGAGCTTAGGATCCTCGAACTCAGGGAGCCATCCAGTCGATATTCTCTCGTGCTGCTCTGCGGAGGCTTCTTTCCAAAAAGCCGGAATTCCTCCCGAGATCAACTCCGAGGCAGTGGCGTCTTTTCCTGAAGGAAGGCCGCATGCCCCTAGGAGCAAGGCGGAAGGGACCAGGAGGATCGATAAGGAACGCACCTGCGAAGTTTCAGGCCTCTCGGCGCCTCCGGCAAGCCTTGGTTAACAACATCCTTTCTGCCCTAAGGCTTCGCTAAGTGAGCAGCCATGCGCATTACTCTGGAAGCGGTGAGTAATACTACGCCTAGGCGAGAGCTTTACGAACTGCGGCGGCCGCATAGTCGCGATTCAATTTGGCAACATTGTCAGCCGATATGGATTTAGGGCATACCGCCTCACATTCGTAGTGGTTACTGCAATTGCCGAAGCCTGCTTCATCCATGGCTTGAACCATGTTGAGGGCCCTGCGATCCTTCTCCGGAGCTCCTTGTGGGAGATGGTTAAGGTGAGAGGCCTTGGCGCTGACGAAGAGCATTGCGCTGGAGTTCTTGCAGGCAGCCACGCAAGCCCCACAGCCTATGCAGGTCGCCGAGTCGAAGGCATGATCCGCATCTTCCTTCGTTATCGGAATGGCATTTGCGTCCGGAGCTGCACCGGTGCGGACAGAAACGTAACCTCCAGCTGCTATGATGCGGTCAAAGGCGCTGCGGTCCACGACCAAGTCTCTGATCACAGGGAACGCGCCCGCGCGAAACGGCTCGATCCAGATCGTGTCACCGTCATCAAAGTGCCGCATGTGAAGCTGACAGGTTGTCGTGCCATTTTCCCTTCCGTGAGGAACGCCATTGATTGTGAGAGAGCACATTCCGCAGATCCCCTCCCGGCAGTCATGATCGAAGTGGATGGGTGACCCTCCATCGCCGATAATTTTCTCATTCACGATATCCAGCATTTCAAGGAAGGACGCTTCGATGGGGATATTCTCCGCAGGATACTCCTCAATGTGACCTTTTGAGTCACCGTCATTCTGTCGCCAGACTTTCAGGGTAAAGTTCATTGCCAGCGGGTAGGGGGTGCTGTGCCAGGGCTGGATAAAAAATTCTTCACGGGAATTGCCCAAGAGGAATTATTTATAGCTCCGTATACTAAGCTTAACATTTTCAAACACAAGTGGTTCTCGGGTAAGTTTGGGCTTTGTCCCCACGCCAGTATGTTCCCAGGCACTGACATGGCAGAAATCCTCATCGTTCCGTTTCGCTTCCCCGGCCTGGGTGCGTCCATCAATTACTTCAGGGTCGTCTTCTCCGAATTGATGTTCCAGTCGGAAATGTCCACCACACGACTCCTCCCGACTCAAGGCGTCGTGGCAAAGCACTTCACCGAACTCGAGGAAATCCGCGACCCTTCCAGCTTTTTCAAGTTCTTGATTTAACTGCGCGCCACTTCCGGGGACTCGTACGTTTTCCCAGAACTCTTCACGAATCTCAGGGATTCGTTTCAGGGCATACTCTAGTCCTTCGCTTGAGCGTGCCATGCCGCACTTGTCCCAAATGAGAAGGCCAAGCTCCCGGTGGAAGCTATCCACGCTCCTTTTGCCGTTGGCACTCACCAGATTGCCTATCCGTGTGTTGGTTTCCTCGAGGCACCGAGAAAATTCCGGGTGAGACTCAGTGACGGAACCGGGCTCCTGCTCGGCCAAATAGTTAGCAATCGTGGAAGGTAAGACAAAGTATCCATCTGCGAGGCCCTGCATGAGAGCAGAGGCACCCAGCCTGTTAGCTCCATGATCCGAGAAATTGGCTTCTCCTGCCACGTGGAGGCCTGGCAGGTTGGACATCAGGTTGTAATCGACCCAGAGACCGCCCATGGTATAGTGCACTGCTGGAAAAATCTGCATGGGGGTGCTGTAAGGATTCTCCCCCTTGATCTTCTCATACATTTCGAAAAGGTTGCCGTATCGAGCCGAGATAGAATCACGCCCGTCCCGGTCGATTGCGTCTCTGAAGTCAAGGAAGACCCCAAGGCCAGTAGGGGCGATTCCGCGTCCCTCATCACAGACCTCCTTTGCGGATCTTGACGCAATATCTCTCGGAGAGAGGTTGCCAAACGAGGGGTATTTCCTTTCGAGGTAGTAGTCCCGGTCTTCTTCGCTAATGTCCCCGGCACTTATCTCTCCTGATCTGATTTTCTCGGCCAGTTCACTACGGGTTGGAACCCAGATCCGCCCGTCATTCCGAAGAGACTCGGACATAAGAGTGAGCTTTGACTGGTAGTCACCGCTCACTGGAATACAGGTTGGGTGAATCTGGGTGTAACAGGGGTTTGCGAATGCGGCGCCGCGTTTATGGGCCCGGAAGGCTGCCATCACGTTACATCCCTTGGCGTTGGTAGAGAGGTAAAAGACATTGCCATACCCTCCGGTTGCGAGAACCACGGCATCTGCAGCATGGGCGCTGACTTCGCCCGTGACCATGTTGCGCACAATAATTCCCTTCGCGTGACCATCCACCACCACAAGGTCGAGCATCTCAGTACGCGAAAACATCTGAACGCCTCCATTAGAGATTTCTTTAGAGAGTGCCTGGTAGCAGCCGAGAAGGAGCTGCTGGCCTGTTTGTCCCCGTGCGTAGAAGGTCCTTTTGACCTGGGTTCCACCAAAGGAACGGTTGTCAAGCAGGCCTCCATACTCTCTCGCGAAGGGGACTCCCTGAGAGACGCATTGATCTATGATGCCTACCGAAACTTCAGCAAGACGGTGGACGTTTGCTTCCCTTGAGCGAAAATCCCCGCCTTTGATGGTATCATAAAAAAGCCTCGAAACAGAATCACCGTCATTTTGATAGTTTTTCGCGGCGTTAATGCCGCCTTGTGCTGCTATCGAGTGGGCACGGCGGGGGCTGTCCTGATAGCAAAAGCACTTCACGCCGTAACCGAGCTCCGAGAGCGTGGCGGCTGCGGCTCCTCCAGCAAGCCCGCTCCCGACGACGATCACGGAATACTTTCTTTTGTTGGTCGGGTTGATGAGTCGAGACTCCATCTTGTGCTTGGTCCATTTCTGGTCAATCGGACCGGAGGGAACTGCACTCTGGAGGTTAAGGGACATCGTTTGGGAAACTAGAAGGCGGTTGATGTTTTTTGCAATTGCTAGGTGCGGCCATACCCAAAGAAAAGGACCGCGACGGGGATCGAGAGGAATCCCACCCAGATCAGAAGGGCGTATGCCCATCCTGCTCGCGCGATAAGAAGATCACTTTTACGGGATCGTAAACCCAGAGTCTGAAATACAGAGGCAAACCCATGCGAAAGGTGGGAGCATAGGATGGTGATCGCGACCATGTAGAACACGGTATTCCCCGTGTGGGAAAATCCGTCGATGATCATCTTATGCACGTTGTGCACGTCGCCTTCATGACCCGGCAAGGAGGTCAGGTAGGCAGTGCCGTTGTAATCATTTCCGATTCGAACCGTGAAGTGGCTGATGTGATAGATGATAAACGCTAGAATGGTGAGGCCACTCCAAATCATCATCCGGGAAGAGCGGCTGGCTCTGTTAGTGGCAGGGTAGCTATACTTCTGCGCTACGGCCCGGTTCCGGACTGTCAGTTGGACCGTGAGCAGGACATGAACCACGAGAACCGTGAGCAGGCCGATACGAGCGACCCAGACTAATCCTCCGTGTCCTGCATTATGGAGCCAAAGAGCGTATTCGTTGATCGCATCCTTGCCGGCGAACAGGAGCAGGTTTCCGATCAAGTGCCCGGGCAAGAACAGCAGAAGAGCAATACCGGTGCCAGCAACCAGGATTTTCTTCCCTATAGAGGAGTCCCAGAAGGAGAGAACCGCGCGGGTTAGGGCGTTCATAGGCTGCCACCCTCATACGAGAGTGTCCACCTCACTTTATGACGATCACCGTGATTAGCAAGCGGTGATCAGTTCTTCCTTTCAAGTTTTGCTGCCGTCTCCTGCTCGGAGTAGGGAGGCATTCCGAGGACTTACTCGCCGTCGGCAGGAGGGGTAACCTTCACCGGAGGAGTTGTGACGCTGGGACGCGGCGGAATCGCGATTGGTGGGGAAACCGCCGTTGCTCCAGGTGCGGTAGCGGGTAGCCCGGCGGCAGCGCCATCTTCAGTGGCCTCCTCTTCCTTCTTCTTGACGATGCCGTCGCGAGCTTTGTCCAAGCTGCTTATGGAGAAGTTGGCAAATTCATACACCTGCCCAGAGAACACTTTCTCAAGCTCGAGCTTATATTTGAGGTTGTCGAGGGTGGCCTTGAAGAGTTCTTCTGCATTCGCTGCCTCCTCGTCGGTCTCCCCCTCTTTCTTGGTTCTTTGCTCCAAAAGGTTAGCGGTGACTTTTACGGTTCCAACATAGTTTGGAGAGGGTGGGGGAGGGGCGTCCTCTCCGCTCTCTTCCTGCTCCGATGTCTTGGGGCTGAGGTCCACTGTGTAGGTGAATCCGTCAAAGGTGGTCAGAACGGCTCTCCTCGCATTTTTCGAGTCTTTAGCCTTTGTGAAGGCTTCCTTCTCAAGCACATCTTCGAACCTGAGCGAGTTGAAGAGGGATTTGAATGAACCCGTAGCCGCAGTGTCCATTTCTTCGTCTTCTTTCAGATCTCCCGTTGAGAATTCCCCATTTTCGTCCTCTCGGGAAACGGTCCAGCCTAGGAATTCCTTGTCGTTGGGGGCGCTAAGGGTGATGCTCTTTATTTTTGCCACCTCGATAAACTTATAGGAAAGCCAGGAGGTAGGGGTTGCTATCGGCCCCCTGCGTTTATCGGTGTTCTTTGACTCCGCGTCGCCTGTCGCCTGGTTGAGAGTTCCAAGCGCCTTCCAGATCCCAGGGAAATCTGCCTTGCTTCGGACGACAAATCCACGCGGTGCCCGGGAGGCAATTTCCCCAAATTCATCCCCGAGAATAAGATCAACGAGAGTAGATCCATTCCGTCCCTTGACTAAGAGATGAATACCCCTTGGATCTGCTGGATTAGCGACACCTTCTTTCTCCAATGCGGCCTGATAGGCTTTTGCCTCGTCGGCGTCTTCAGGGGCGAGAAGTCCAATTTGAGCATAGTGCTCTTCCTTAGCACGGAGCTCGAGACCGATTTTGAACAGAAAGAGAGATTTCAGGAGTTGCGACACCTCTCCCGGGTTGTCGACAGGGTAATCCTGTCTGTTTGCCACAACCCAACCATTTTCGGTTTGTTTCAGGATGGTTTCATTTTCGGAGTCCTTGATTCGGATCTCAGCAACATCCTCTTCTTTAAAAGGCGTGACGAGGTGGTCCCCGATGTTTTCGTTGTTCGCACTGAACCGCTCAGGAGTGTTGAGAAGCATACTCGTAGCGATGATTGCACTGATGGCGGTAACTCCCACCAATAATAGAAGGGCTTTGTTGTTCATTTTGCTGCCGTTTTGATTTTGCGGGTGATTCCCACGAGAAGTCCAATGATGAGAACGAGGGCTGGAGTGATCAGCATGTTGGCCCACTCGATGCCGTTGATCGTAGCTTGAATCTCCGCACGCTGGTCTCTGCTGATCTTATTTTCTTCTCTCTGTAACTGGCGGATCTCTTTTTCGATTTCCTGAACCTTTTCAATGCTCTCGTCACTTTGGCCCATAATCATCAGGCCACCACCAATATCCTTGCCCTCCTGTCCTTCCTGAAGGGTTTGACGGGCTTTTTCCATTAACTGTTGGTTCTTCGCGCGTTGTGGGGCGGCCTTTGCTGCGGCTTTTTCTCTAATGTCATTGATAACTTCGAAGGGCCTGCCGATGGAGTCTTTGCCCCTGATGGTCATGAGGTCCTTGTCACCGGCAAGGTTTTCAACCAGATTCATAATGAAATCCACGTTGTTGTTGTTCCGTGATGCCCCACGCTCGGCGTCACCCATGAAGTAGTCGAAGAGCATGTCGACGTCGGAAATAATCGCAATGGCGCCTTCCTCAGTCCCCTCCGTCATGTGGTGATCTTCTTCCGCTGGTTCGGCTTCCTCCTCTGCATCGGGCTCCCCGGCGGAGTCCTCTGTCGTAGAACCAGTTTCCGGCTGGGTGGCCTCGGACGTGCTCTCGTCGCTCTCGGAGGGTGCGGGATCGGGTGTCTCGGCAACGACCTCCTCTGTAACAGTAGCCTCGTTCTCAGTGGAGTCTTCACATCCCTGATCCGTGCCCTCGGTGGGTGCTTCGGCGGGTGCTTCTGCAGGTGCTTCTGCAGGTGCTTCAGCGGGTGCTTCAGCGGGGACGTTAATGGAGTCAGGGGCTCCCTCTGGAAGAAGTGGGGCATCTATCGGAGGCGCGCTGGGAGCTGGAGCGATTGGCGAAGGAGGAGTATCCGCCGCTGGATCAGGCTTAGTAGGGTCTTCCGTGTAGGCGGATTTGAACTTACCTTCCAAAATCACCGCCACCGGATAGCGTTGCTGTTTTATTCCCGCAGATTGAAAATTAGAGGTAACCTGCTCCGGCCCGTCAGCCTGACTCAGGAGAAGGTGCGCGGTTTTTCCGGGGACTGCCTTCGCGCGGCCAGAGGTTGAAATCAGGGTGCTCATTTTCAGTCCGGTTTTCGGTTTTCCCACGATCGGGGAAGGGTCCACCATCTGAATCGAGGACAGGTCCCGCGTGACGGGATGATCACCAGTGAGGGATGCGTTCTCGAACTTGGCCATCAACCCGTTGCCACGGAAAAGAGGTTGGGTGATCATTTGCTGATCTCGTCGGGTCGGAATTTGGCCGAGGAGTCGATTCAGACGAAACTCCCTCTGCAGCATCTGGTTGAGAGGGCGCTCGAACATAACTGGCCGAGAGTATTTTGGGTCATAGACCATGGGTTTCTCGGAACCTCCCAAGTCAACGCCCCATGCGGTAGTCAAGTCATCCAACCCGGAACGATAGTGCTCCCAGCCGCTAGTTTCAAACAGGTTGTAGAGGTCCTTATACCACTGGGGATGCCGGTCCTGCGGAGTGAACGGTAACTGGGCTGAGTAAATATCGAAGAAGCGCGAGACAAAATGTTGATTGTCGAGGAAGGCCACAGCCTTTCCTCCATTTACCAGATATTGATCGATGGCATACTGGGTGTCCTTGGAGATCAGCTCTAGTGTTGTGTTGCCCATTGGGGGCATCCCTGGCTGGGGGGACTGAGGGCGGTTGATCTTCACCGGATGGACGATTAGAAGCAGGTCGAGGTCTGCGAATGGGTGCTCGGTATCTCCGGGTTTCATAGGCCCCACATCGAAAGGAATCGAAACCATTTCAAACTCGCGGGCGAGGCTTCGGTAGATGACAGAGGGTGGGCGTCCCGGTCCTCCCATTCCTCCAGGGGACCCTCCGAGGGACATCTCGGTTCCCTCAAGAAGCCCGATTCTACGTTTGGCCTTCCGCGTGACCGCGCTGATGGATCTGGAAAGCTGGTATTCCAGCTTTCTCTCAAGATCTGGATTGAGGAAGGCGATGGTCTCGATCTTCTCCAAGCTGCTCACCGACAGGCCGAAGTAGTAGGGTTGGCTGGCGAGATTGTTATAGTCATAGTCGTCCAGATTGGAGCTTTGCGGCATATCCATCCGGGGATCCCGTAATTGGATTCCATCAAGGTCGGCTGCGTCCTGCTCCTCTGAGTTCGGGACCGGTGTGAAAGTCTGGACCGTAATAGTCTCGCCTGAAGCCTTACTGTATTCCTCCAGGAGGTCCTTCACTCTCTTGGAGTAATCGACATACTCCTTGGGGAGTTGGACGTCTTCCGGGTTACTCATGTAGAACCTGATAGTGACAGGACGACCAGAGTTCTTGGCCTTTTCGATGATGGAACGAGTTCCTTCCGTGAGGGTATACACGTTTCCTTGTGTAGTGTCCCATCGGATTGAGGCCACTCGCTTGACGATGACATTTAAGGATGCCACCAAAATGCAGAGGAGAGCTACTCCGACGAGAGTCTTCGAGAATAATGCTTTCATTACGGGAAGTAGAGAGTCTTAGGTGAGTTTTAGCTTCTTTTGCTCTGAAGAACCGTATTTGTGATGAAAAGGCAGAGCGCGATTACGCTGACAAAGTAGAACAGATAACGAATTTCTATGAGCCCCTTCGAGAAGTCCACGAAAGCGGGCATCACACTGATGGACGCAAGGAGTTCTCCTGTAAAAGAGAGAAATCCAACTCCGCTGTCCGCGAAGAAGTTTTGGACGGGATCAAACCCGACGATGCAGAGTAGGAGGCAGATAGGAATCGAAACAGCCACACAGATCACCTGACTGCGGGTTACTGCTGAAACAGCAATGGCGACTGCAATGAAAGCGCCCCCCACAAAGAGGCTCCCCAGATACCCTGCGATGATGGGTCCGTGATCCGGGTCTCCCAAGATTGATACCGTGATCCACACGGAGGCCGTGAAGAGAAGTGACGCGAACAGGACAATGAAACTGCCGAGGAACTTACCGCACACCAATTCGATAGTTCGGACTGGCATAGTCGAGATCAGCTCGATCGTACCCTGCCTGTGCTCGTCGGCGAGAGTGCGCATAGCTAGCAGTGGCGCATAAAACGCAAGAATCCATGGGTGATAGAAGAAAAAGAAGTCTTTGAGAGCCGCCTGCTCGCTCTCAACGAGTTCTCTGCCTGGCCAGAGGAAAGTAAGGGCGTTAACCGCTACGAGGAAGATGAACATCAACACGTAGGCGAGGGGAGAGGTGAAGAATGAATTTACCTCTCTGTAGAAAATGGCACGTATGTTGGCGATGAGAAGAGGCCCCCCGATCAGAGCGGCGGTCAGGAGGAGGATGGCGAAAATACCGATTACGGACATGATAACAAGATGGTTGCGGCTGGATTCAGGCGGCGACGTCAGAGGTAGTGAGTTTGCGAAAGAGTTCCGTGATTGAACCAGAGCCTTCGTTGCGAAGGCTTTCTGGAGTCCCTTCCGCGACGATTCTTCCTTGGTCGATGATCATCGCCCGGGTGCAGGAAGCCTCTACCTCCTCGAGAATGTGAGTGGAAAAGATAATGGTTTTTTTCTTTCCCAGCTCCCGGATGAGTTTCCGAACTTCGTGCTTCTGGTTTGGATCAAGACCATCGGTCGGTTCGTCGAGAACAAG
This sequence comes from Roseibacillus sp., assembly GCA_002686085.1. Lineage (GTDB taxonomy): Bacteria > Verrucomicrobiota > Verrucomicrobiia > Verrucomicrobiales > Akkermansiaceae > Roseibacillus_B. Next base: position 39,041 of record NZAC01000010.1, read on the forward strand.
AACCTCGGGGTCGTGTAGCAGTGACTGCGCAAGACATGTCCGGTGCCGGTATCCTTTAGAGAGGGTGTCGATCGATTGGTGCACTACGGTCTGAAGGAAGCAGGTTTCGATCACGCGATCGACCGCTTCGTTACGGGCAGCTCCGGAGAATCCGCGGATGCTTGCGCAGAAACGCAGGAATCCGGCTACGGTCATATCTTCATAAAGAGGCGCAGATTCAGGAAGATAGCCGATCTTTCGTTTCGCGTTCTCGGGTTGCCTGGCAATCGGGATACCGCAGATTTCTACCTCGCCGGATGACGCGGGAATAAAACCGGTGATGACTCGCATCGTGGTAGATTTTCCAGCTCCGTTTGGTCCGAGGAAACCTAGAACTTCTCCCTGTTCCACGGAGAAGGAGAGATCATCCACGGCGGTCTTGCTTCCAAACTGTTTCGTTAGATTTTTAACTTCGATCATAACTTGTGACCGTGAGGTTCTGGGTTAGGTCGCCTTCGGCTGAAACTTGCAGCGCACCAGGCGGTTAAGTTTGTGCAAAATTTATTCTAGTTGGACTGATTTCAAGGGCAAAGTGACTGATTCGAATTGATGATGGATCGTGAACGGGAAAAAGTGGGGCGTGATTGAGTCTCTCCGCCTTGTTGACTTCCGCTGTTTCGAGGCTTTGACCCTAGAAATTCCGAGGGAAATCGCGGTCTTTTTGGGGGAAAATGCGCAGGGTAAGACCAGCCTGCTGGAGGCGATCTGCGTTCTTGTGAGGCTGCAATCTCCGCGAACCCATAGAATTGGACAGCTTCAGCGTTTTCAGCGCGATGGCTTCGGGGTGGCAGGAGAGTGCTGGGAGCAAAGCCGTCGTGTGCAGCGGGCGGATGGAGAGTTGGAACTTCAGGTAGACGGAGAGAAGGTGGAATCACAGGGTGATTACCTGTCGTCCGGAGGCTTGCTGGTTTGGATGGGGAATGAAGATCTTGAGCTCGTGAGGGGTCCAGGAGAGGTGAGAAGGAGGTTTCTGGATTTCGTGGCGGGTCAGATAGACCCGGATTATCGAAGGCACTTGGTTCGCTACAGGCGTGCGCTTAAGAGTCGAAATCTACTGTTGAAGGATCGGTGGCCAGACGAAGAGCAGGTATTGGCGTATACGAGGCTTCTGGTGGAACACGGGGAGGAGATCCAGAGGTCGCGGCAGGAGCTCTTGAGAGATCTTGCTCTGCCAGTGGCGCATGCGCAGGAGAGAGTGGGTGGCGCGGGAGATTTGGGAGGGGTCGCCTATGATGGGTCCGGGTATGGGCGATTGGCCGAAGCCTTTGAAGAAGTTGCAACAAAAGAGCGGGCGCAAGGGAGAACTCTCATTGGGCCCCACAGAGATGATTTTATTCTGACTCTCGATGGGAGGAGTGCTGCAGATTTCGGGAGTGAGGGGCAGCAAAGAACGATGGCGCTTGCACTCAAGTTGGGGCAGGGCCGGCTCCTGGAGAAAAAGCGCAATGCCCCGCCCGTGTATCTTATTGACGACGTCTTCGGTGAGTTAGACCCATCTAGGCGTAACGCACTGATGGATTACCTTCCCGCGAGCTCCCAGAAATTAATTACGACGACTAGCCTATCCTGGATGGATGGCGAGGCTCCACCTCTTTTTAAGGTTGTAGGAGGAGCGGTCATTGCCGAATAGGAAGAAATAGGTAGACTCCAGCCACAATGAACGGAAAACAACCAAGCCTTCGTGAGATTCTCCGGAACTGGATTGAGGGTGTAAATGAGATGAGGCTGGGAGAAGTCGCAGCGCTCTATGCGGAAGACGCTGTTCTGATCCCGACATTTTCATCAAGCATCTACAACTCGGAGACAGAGATTGCAGGATACTTTAGCCGGATCACCGATCAAAGAGAGGTGTGTGTTACGGTAAGAGAGGAAACGTTGGTTGAGCAGGCTGACATACACGGCGCTGAGGTCATTGGGGGGATTTACGATTGGCGGATCATCAGCGATGGAGAGGAGAATGTGTTTGGGGCGCGCTTTAGCTTCGTTGTTGCCCCGGGGGAAAAGAGGCCCATTCTGCACCATCACTCCTCTCTGCTGCCGGAAGTCTCTTCGTAGGCTAGTTGGCTGGGGTCGTCAGTGAAATCCATCTTTCCCGATCCTTATTCACAAGGTGGAGCTTGAATAATCGAAGGCCTTAGCGGTCAATGAGGAAGTGAATGAGCAAGCCGGGGTTTCCGACAAAGCCTATGTAATTGTGGGAGGGAGTAGTGGTCTCGGGCTCTCGGCAGCCCGTGCCCTTGTTAAGCATGGAGCAAGAGTCGCTGTCTGCGGTCGTTCGGAAGAGCGCCTCACTCAGGCGTTGGAAATGCTGGGTAAAAATGCAGTGGGGAAAAAGGTGGATGCTGCCGCTGCAGGTGCGGTGGATGAGTTTCTTGAGTTTGCGTGCGGGGAGATCGGAGATCTTGAAGGGTTGTATCATGTCGCTGGAGGGAGTGGGCGGTCGGCTGGTGATGGTCCGCTACATGAATTAAGTGACGAGGGATGGGATTACACCATTCAGCAGAATCTAACGTCACTGATGATGTCGAATCGTGCTGCAGTGAGGCGCTTCAGGGCGCAGGGAAGCGGCGGGGTGATTCTCAATATGGGGAGTGTCCTTGGTTTTCTTCCTTCGCCGGAATATTTTTCATCTCATGCCTATGCGGCGGCCAAGGCAGGGGTTGAGGGCTTTTCCAAGTCGCTGGCCTCGTATTACGCAAAAGAGGGAGTTCGGGTGAATGTGATTACTCCGGCGCTTGTTGAGACCTCGATGTCAGAGCGCGCCCGCGCTAACGATGAGATTATGGAATACGTGAGTCGAAAGCAGCCGCTGGATGGAGGGCGGATTGGTGTCCCCGGTGATCTTGATGAAGCTGCTCTTCTCCTTCTTGGAGAAGGAGGGCGGTTTGTAACAGGGCAGGTCCTCAGGGTTGATGGAGGGTGGAGCGTATCGGGAACCTAGGAAGGACGTGATGGAGGGGCTCGGAATCGGGATCGATCTTGGGGGGACGCGTATCAAGGGCGCCGCCTTCGAGTTGTCCAGCGGCCATTTGTTGGGTGAGGATACAGCTCCCACTTGCGATGGTGAGTTCGTGGAAGGGCTTCCGGCATTCGTTCAGGAAATACGGGGATTGGTAGATCGGTTCGAGGAACGGGACTCGAGGACGTGTGAGGTGATCGGCTTGTCTTCGCCAGGGTTCGCAGACGCGACGGCCAGCAGGATCGTTGCCATGCCTGGCCGTCTGGAGGGATTAGAGGGACTGCACTGGCCTGATGCTCTGGGGCGTCCGGTGGCAATTTTGAATGACGCTCACGCCGCATTGATGGGCGAAATCTGGCAGGGAGCCGCTGCCGGGGTCCGGGATGTCATTCTGCTCACGCTGGGAACCGGTGTCGGAGGTGCCATTGTGGCAGATGGCAGATTGCTGCGAGGGCACTTTGGGAAAGCGGGACATCTCGGGCATTCTTCCCTCGATCTTGAGGGAAAGCCGGATATCTGTGGGATGCCGGGGACCTTGGAGGATCTTATAGGGAATCATAACGTCGCGGAGCGCACCGGCGGACGATACGAGTCAACGGCGGAGCTCGTCGAGGCCGTGAGGGCGGGGGAGGATTCAGCGAAAGAGGCTTGGGAGCGCTCTCTCAGGGCGCTGGGAGTGTCGGTGGCCTCCTTTGTTAACATTCTCGACCCGGAACTGATACTGATTGGAGGAGGGATCTCGGAGGCATGGGATCAGATCGAGGGTCCGCTGAAGAGGTGGATGGAGGAATTTGAGTGGCGCCCGGGTGGAGGGCAGGTAGAAATTCGGCGTGCCCGACTGGGGCCGATGGCAGGAGCCTACGGAGCGGCTTATTTTGCAATGCAGCGAAGCAAAAACATATGAAGGCGAGTGGAGATTACCTGACTCAGTGCGGAGAGATCCTCACAGCGGTTTCCCGACAACAAGGTCTAATAGATCGGATTGCTGATCAATTTGCGGAATCCATCCTTTGCGGCCGGATGGTCCACTTGTTTGGATCTGGTCACAGCAGGATCATGGTTGAGGAAATGTGGCCACGCTATGGGTCGTATCCAGGATGGAATCCCATTGTGGAATTATCACTGACCTTTCATAATCTCGCGACTGGAGCAAACGGCCAACGGCAGGCGATGTTTCTTGAGAACGTGCCGGGTTTCGCGGGCAGAATCCTGCGCAACTTTGACATAGGAGATGAGGACTCTGCTTTAATCATCTCCTCTAGTGGGACTAGTGTTGTTCCTGTTGAGATGGCAGAGGAGCTTCAGGAAAAAGGCGTTACGGTGGTGGGGATGGTGAGCCAGAAACACTCGGATGCGAGTGAGGCAAAGCGCGACGATGGGAAGAAGCTTGGGGATTTCTCAGATATGATTCTTGATACAGGTGCGCCGGTCGGTGATGCGGCAGTGCAGGTAAGTGGGCTAACCGAGAAAGTGGCGCCTCTCTCTACGCTGGGAGGCGTAATCCTTGTCAATGCGATCAAAGCAGAGGTGGCGGAGAGGCTGGTTGAGGGGGGAGCGCCGCCCAGTGTTTTAGCGGCTGCCTGTACCGCTGGTGTGGCCCGCTCGACAGAGCTCTTTGAGGCTGCCTATGATGAGCACTCGCGCCGAATGGCCAAGCTATACGAAAACCTAGGAAAATAATCATGAAGGATCGGCCATTGCGAACCTCAGTTGTAGGAAGCTACCCATTCCCCGCATGGCTGGAGTCTTGCTCCGGTCGGTTGGGCGAGTTTGGGACTGCAGATGTTGAGGAAATGCAGGATGATGCCACGGCTGTGGCCATTGGTGATCAGTTGCGTGCTGGCCTGGATGTGATCACCGATGGAGAGCAGACGCGCTTTGACTTTAATCTTAGTTTCTACGGGCACCTGGAGGGAATCGCGATGGAGGCGGAGTCTCCACGGAAATGGGGGCCGCCGGCGCATGATCAGCGCGGCAAGCATGAGGTGCATGGGGTGCTGGATGCTCCGGGAGGCCTCGGGACTGTCGCGGAGTTCAACCGCCTGAAGAGGTTAGCCCCTGAGGGTTGCCCTTTGAAGATGAGTGTGCCGGGGCCATTTACTATGAGTGGGCGTCTGCTTCCCGGGGAGGTCTACGCAGATCGTTGGGCTCTTACTGAGGCCCTTCTTCCATTGATTCGCAAGGAGCTTGAGTGTCTTGTCGACGCAGGCTGTGAGGAGATCTGTGTCGATGAGCCTTCGATGAGCTGTTACGGCTATAAGGAAGACACTTCAAGGTTCGTCGACATTTTTAACAGAACTGTTGAAGGGGTCGTAGGAAAGACGAGGCTTTGCACGCATTTATGTTTCGGGAACTTCAAGGGTCATCCAGTGGGCTACCGTCGCTACGGTCCCTTGTTTCCAGATTTCCTGGATCTCCATGTCGACGAATTACATCTTGAGATGGCGAACAGGGAGTATGCAGAGTTAGAAGTGATTGGGGAGGTTGCAAAGAGGATGGATGTGGCGGTCGGAGTGATCGACGTGAAGAGCTATCTCATTGAAACGCCTGCCATGATTGAGGAAAAAGTGAAAGCCTGCCTCGAATTTGCGGCTCCAGAACGACTTGTTTTTGCCCCCGACTGTGGTTTGAGTCAGACTGCTCGCTGGGCGGCTCAGCAGAAACTCTGCAATATGGTCGAGGGGGTCTCGGCGGTAAGGAACAGGCTCTAGAGAGATGATTGAGCCGTTGCAAAAAGATGATCTCCTTATCGAGGACATGGTCGGCGTAGAGGGTGCGGAAGATTGTTTTCACGTCTGGTGGTTAGGGCAAAGTGGGTTTCTTCTAAAGTGGAACGGTCACTTTTTGCTCTTCGATCCGTATCTTTCTGATTCGCTCACGCGCAAATATGAAGGCACGGATAAGCCGCATGTGCGGATGTCAGAGCTGGTTGTCGATCCGTCGCGATTGGGCTTCGTGAAAAGTGTTACCTCCAGCCACAATCATACTGACCACCTCGATCGGGAGACTCTCTGTGCGATTTCAGACGCCTCAGGCGGAATTTCGCTGGTTCTGCCGGAGGCGAATATTGAGTTCGCAAAGGAACGATTNACCGGTGGAGTGATTGATTACGTCGGAATCAATGAGANGACGGTCACCANGNCGAAACCTTGGAGTATTGAGGGAATCGCCGCGGCTCATAATGAGGTCGAGCGGGACACACNGGGAAGGTGCCTGTATCTTGGTTTCTGCGTCTCTTTTGGAGGTTTCCGGGTCTATCACAGTGGGGATACTCTTTGGCACGATGCGCTTCTTGATCAGCTCAGAGGGAGTTCTCCCGATCTTGCGTTGCTTCCAATAAATGGAAATAAACCGGAGAGGAAGGTTGCAGGAAACTTGAACGGGAAAGAGGCTGCAGAGCTGGCACATGCAATCGGGGCGCGAGTGGTCATCCCCTGCCACTATGATATGTTTACCTTTAATACGGAGAAGCCAGATGAGTTTGTTTCTTCCTGTGAAAGGCTTGGGCAAGCTTACAAGGTGATGGAAGGAGGAGAGCGGGTTACGATTCATAGCAGCAAGGCGATTTCATGAATGAGCAGGAGATACACCCGGTTTTCCGGCAGCTTGGTGAATGCAGTATCGCCTCTGTGGTCACGATCGATTCTCCAGGTCATGCGGTCTCGCTCGCGAGGGCTCTGCTCGCAGGGGGAGTCTCGGCCATGGAGCTAACGTTGCGAAGTGCGAGAGCCCCCGAGTGCTTGCGAAGAATTGTAGAAGAAGTCCCGGGAATGCTTGCTGGGGCAGGTACGATTCTCTCGGAAGAGCAGGTTCGTGAGGTTCTTGAGGCAGGAGCGGCTTTCGGCGTTGCGCCGGGAGCCAACAAAAATGTCCTGCAGGCAGCGAGGGATCAAGGGCTTCCGTTTGTGCCGGGCATTGCTACACCAAGTGATATTGAGTTGGCGTTAGATTTTGACTGCAGGGTTCTGAAGTTTTTTCCGGCGGAGGCGATGGGAGGGTTGCGATATCTGGAGAATGTCGCGTCGCCCTATCGTCACCTAGGGGTGCGTTATGTCCCACTTGGAGGAGTGGGCCCGGGTAATCTGGTCTCCTACATTTCATCACCGGACGTGCTTGCAGTGGGAGGGTCCTGGCTAGCACCGCGTGATTTAGTGGAAAAAGAAGACTGGGGCGCCATTGAGCAGCTCGCTCGTCAAGCAGTGGAGCTGGTAAAGGGAGCCACGGAATAACCGGAGCTTTATGGGGTGTCTTGTGTTCGTCTTGGCGACCGGAAAAGCTATGATGGAGCGTCAGTTTATTTTCTCCTATGAGCGCTATTTTTTGCCTAAGGCAAGTTTTAAGGAACCTACACAGCAATCTGGGAAGTCGATTCGCGAGGATTCAATAGTAGCCATCGTAGTCCGAGATGGTGATCCACTGCTGGCGAAGTTGCCAACCGTCGGATAGATAAGACTGTCAACATAGTGGTCTTCTCACTGATTTGCCTTGCCATCGCGCGCCGTTGCACGCAACTTCCCGCGTCCTTGGAGTAATTGGCTCGGTAGCTCAGTTGGTAGAGCAGGGGATTGAAAATCCCTGTGTCGGCGGTTCGATTCCGTCCCGAGCCACCTCTTCATTGGAAGAGGGGTATGCGGATGGAGGGCTAAAGTAGACCTGACGAGTTTGAGGCTGCGCGACCCACTGGGTTTTCGGTATCCTCCCTAAAGCGACAGGCCAGAGTGCCGAAAGACGTGCCCTTCAACCCAAATCCGGAGGCGGTAGCCAAAGGCGTCTGGATCTCCGACTCCCAGGACGGGAAGACCCTTTCTGGTGTCTCTATTTTTGCAACCGGGCGAGGAGGTCGTCCGTTTCAACAGCATCGCCCTTTTGAGCAAGGATCTCGGTCACTGTCCCGCTGGTGCTGGCGGAAATTGTAGTGAGCATTTTCATGGCCTCAAGGGTGATGATGGGATCGCCTTCCTCGACTTTGCTCCCTACCTCGGCGTTAACTTCAGACACCATCCCGGGCATTGGAGCGACTGCTTGGAGAGGGTCGTTCAGATCTCCCTTAAGGCGGGTGATGGCATTTTTTGGAGCGAGGGCCTGATCGATCACTGCGCACTCACGAGGCATGCCATTGAGCTCGTAGAAGACGTTGCGTTGGCCCTCGGCGTTGGGTTCGCCGATGCCGATAAGTTTGATGAATAGAACCTTGCCCGGCCCGATCTCAACGGAGATTTCTTCGCTGATGGAGAGCCCATAGAAGAAGGCGGTAGTGGGTAGACCCTGCACCTTGCCGTAGGTTCTTACAAATTCGTCAAACTCAGCAAATACCGCGGGATACATGAGGTGACTGTAAAGGTCGTCGTCACTGGCAGTGCGGCCTAGCGTTGTTGAGAGTTCGCTGCGGGTAGTCTCGAGATTGATGGGTTCGGCAAGATCGCCGGGACGGCTGGTCGTAGGTTCTCTGCCCCCAAGCACGGCTTTTTGCACGTCCGCAGGCCAGCCGCCATCGGGTTGGCCCAGACCTCCCCAGAGCATGTCGATGACCGACTCAGGGAAGTCGACGGAACCTGGTTCAAGACTGGTCACCGCCTCAGGTTTGATCCCTCGCGTAATAAGGAACATGCACATATCTCCGACGACCTTGGAGCTTGGGGTCACCTTGATGATATCGCCGAAAAGCTGATTCACTTCCGCATAGGTGCGGGCGATTTCTGGCCAGCGGTGGCCAAGCCCCATCGCGTTGGCTTGTTCCTTGAGGTTGGTGAACTGGCCGCCGGGCATCTCGTGAATATAGACCTCCGCCGAGCCAGCGCGTGGAGCTGTATTGAAGGGAACATAGAATTCGAGCACCTCCTCCCAATAGTCGGACATGGCATTCAAGGCGTTTGGATCGAGGCCTGGGTCACGCTCAAGTCCGCTGAGTGCTGCAGCAACGGAATTCAGGTTGGGTTGGCTCGTTGATCCTGACATGGATGCCAGCGCAAGGTCTACGATGTCCGCCCCCGCTTCAGAGGCCGCGAGTACCGAGGCTGCGTTGATGCCGGAGCTGTCGTGGGTGTGGAAATGTATCGGCATACCAATTTCCTCGCGCAGGGCACTGAACAGCTTGGTTGCAGCGGAGGGGCGACACAGGCCAGCCATATCCTTGATCGCGAGGATATGGGCGCCCATTTTTTCAAGCTCCTTCGCTTTGTTGATATAGTATTTCAGAGAATATTTATCTCGTTTCGGGTCGTCGATGTCCCCAGTGTAACAGACTGCGGCCTCACACACTGAGTCGGTGTGCTCCCGGACAGCTTCCATGGCCACTTGCATGTTGGGAAGGTAGTTGAGGGAGTCAAAGATTCGGAAGATATCCATTCCGGCCTCGGCAGAGTGCTTAATAAATCCTTCTACTACGTTGTCAGGGTAGTTGGAGTAGCCGACAGCGTTGGAGCCGCGGAAGAGCATCTGAAAGCAGATATTGGGAATGCGTTCGCGTAGTTCGCGGAGACGGTCCCATGGGCTCTCCTTGAGAAATCGCATTGTGGTGTCGAAAGTGGCGCCGCCCCACATCTCGAGGCTGAAGAGATTGGGTGTTTTCTGGGCTACGTAGCTTGCGATGTTGAGCATGTCGACCGACCGCATCCTGGTCGCGATGAGCGACTGGTGGGCATCACGCATGGTGGTGTCAGTGATCAGCAGTGGCTTAGAGTTGCGAATCCAGTTGGCAAAGCCCTCTGGTCCGAGCTCGAGAAGCTTGTTCCGCGAGCCCGGTTGCATTTGCGCGCGCACATCACAAGCTGGTATTCGCGGGCCCGGGAGGGCGGCGCTCAGCTTGTAGCCCTTGGCCGTATCATTACCGTTAACTGTGACGTCACTGAGGTAGTTCAGCAATTTGGTGGCCCGGTCTCGGCGTGGCCGGAAATTGAACAGGTTGGGATTGGTGTCGATCAGGCGGGTGGTTGCCTTGCCAGAGCGAAACGTCTCGTTGAGAATCACGTTTTCGATGAAGGGAATATTCGTCTTCACCCCGCGGATCCGGAATTCCCTGAGGGCGCGATCCATGCGCTGCAGGGCGATCTCAAATCGCGGTCCGAAGGCCGTGAGCTTTACCAGCATGGAATCGTAGAAGGGCGTGATGACTGACCCCGCATCCCCTGTGCCAGCGTCAAGACGAATGCCGAAGCCAGCCGCGGAGCGGTAGTTGAGAATCCTGCCGTAGTCGGGAGAGAAGTTATTGGAAGGATCCTCTGTAGTGATCCGGGCCTGGACTGCATAGCCGTTACGAGGAATGTCTTCCTGAGCGGGGATGTCGACGACGTCCTCGAAGAGGTTGTGTCCCTGTGCGACAAGGATCTGTGAGCGGACAAGATCCACACCGGTAATGATTTCGGTTACGGTGTGTTCCACTTGGATCCGGGGGTTCATCTCGATGAAAAACCACTCGTTTGTATCGCCATCCAGAAGAAATTCGACGGTGCCCGCGTTGTTGTATTTGACTTCTCTGGCAACCTGAACGGCAGCGGCGCAAAGGTCGCGGCGGACTGTTTCGTCGAGATCGACGGAGGGAGCAATTTCGATGACCTTCTGGTGGCGGCGCTGAACGGAGCAATCGCGCTCATGGAGGTGCACGATGTTACCTTGATGGTCGCCCATTATCTGAACCTCGATATGCTTGGCTTGGCCCACGAAGCGCTCGAGGAAGACGGCAGGGTTGCCAAAGGCGTTTTCAGCTTCGGCCTGCGCCTGATCCAGGAGGGAGTCAAGGTCCTCTTCTCTTTCAACGACGCGCATACCCCTTCCGCCACCGCCAAACGCGGCCTTGATGATTAGGGGGAACCCAATATCGCGAGCAACGGCGAGAGCCTCTCCGCGGTCTGATACAGGGTCCTCAGTCCCTGGCAGGGTGTTGACCCGTGCTTTCTTAGCAAGTGCGCGAGCAGACACCTTGTCGCCCATTGCATCGAGCATCTCTGGATCAGGTCCGATGAATTTGATTCCCGCTTCCCTGCAGGCCCGAGCGAAATCCGCATTCTCTGACAGGAAGCCGTAGCCGGGATGAATCAGGGTGACACCCTTCTCGATCGCGAGAGCGATGATGCCCTCAATGTCGAGATAGGCACCCACAGGTCCTTTTTCTTTGCGAAGCTGGTAGGCCTCGTCTGCTTTAAAGCGGTGCCGGGAAAAGCGGTCCTCTTCTGCATAGATTGCGACAGTTCGAAGACCAAGCTCAGTTGCGGCTCGGAAAACCCGGATGGCGATCTCGCCCCGGTTAACGACCATGAGTTTATCGTGATTGGCTTCTGCCGAGGGGGCGGTGGCTGACATGAGTTCGTAGTTAGGAGCGGGAATAGATAAGGGAACTACTGCTTCGGGACGCTGTTACTGAAGAGAATTTCCTTTTTAGTCAAGGCGCCGCGAGGGGCCGGCCGGCGGATAGGTTGGAACTGCAACCTCCAAAGGCTCAGTTGCCCGCGGATATTCCGGGCTTTGCTCCTCGGAAAGAAGGAGCTATTTTTCGAGAAGCAGGTCGAAATTACTGGGCTTGAGGTGGTCTATGCCGCCAGTTTTTCGTGGTAGTTACTCCGCCACTGGTGAGAAGACGGCAAAACAACTTTCTAGGCCCCTCTTGTTGCTTATGCGGTATTCAGCTGGAGGGGGGCCTTAAGGTGGACAGCTTCAATTGTGGGTGGCAGTTATTCAAAATCCACGGAGCCTGCGGACGGACATAAGGGCAGGACGAGGCGGAGATAAAGCTGCTCAGCGGTATCGAATGGAGGAACCACTTCGCTGCGGATAAGCTGGAATGGATCTTCTGGAAGCCCCGGCGCAGGGAAATTCACGCTGATAATGCCCTCTCCATCATCGTTATGTCGCCACGTCTTAAGATCCATAGACAATTCGACGCGGAGGTTGTCGAGATCGTTGACATTTCTACGGAGGTTGTAGTGAAGAGCGGGGGGAGAGACGGAAAGGATTGGTGCGCGGTCACCAAGTGCGTAGGCGATGCCATTCTGGATGCCGTCGCCATCGATATCGTCGCCCGGCCCATCGAGCTCTGTATCAGCAGGCAGGTAGCGCTGACACCAATCGGTGTAATTGGTGATGGTAGGATCAAGAGTGACATCCCACGGCTGTGATAGCGTAATGAGAACCTCAAGGGGACCGCTCCCGTCCATATCACCGCGACAGAGGGAGCGGGCTCCAATGCTGCCTCGACGGTTGTTGGTGCCGGTATCGGCCCAGTAAATCTTTCGGGCTGGAATATCGAGACTCATCCCGTGCGGGGTATCGAGTCCGAGATAAAGGGTTTCAACCTGATCACCCTCGATGGGACGTCTCTGAATCCGGGATGGAGTGGCATTGCGATCGCACCAGTAAATATAGCCCTCGCTAAGGTCGAGCGCGACCTGACGGACAGTAGTGAGACCGCTGACAACCGTTTCGACATTAGTTCCATCGGCCACGTTGGCTCTGAAGATGCTGCCAAGAGAAAAGTGCCCCCAGTAGATTTTGCCTCCCGCTGGGTCGAGATCCAGGAAGTAGGGCTGGTCAGTCTCAATGATGGTCTCACGCTCGCTACCATCGGTATTTGCACGCTCGATACGATCGTTGTCGCGGTCGCACCAGTAGAGTTTCTGAGAGATGGAGTCGAACGTGATGTCAGCTGGGAACCCGAGATCAGTGGTTATGATTGGAGAGCGGTTAGAGCCGTCGAGATCGGCGCAATAGATGGTGTTCCCTCCATTATCGCAAAAATACATTTTCCCTGCCTCCGGGTTAAGGGTGATTCCACGTAGGTTCGACCCTGTCAGGGTGGAGAGAGTCTCAAGATCCGATCCATCTAAGTTTGCTCTATGAACTCGTCCCGAGCCGCGGTCTGTAAAATATATTTTTCCGGCCCACGTGAGGGAGGATGCTGTGTGGAGAGAAAAGAGCAAGAGAGAGAGAAAGAGCGTTTTCATTGGGAGTATCCCAGTCAAGTTAGTTCACAGGAAACCTGCGCGTTTGTGCGTCGCTGCCTCACAATCTGCCAGACTTCCCGGCTGAGGATGTTTCAGGCGTAATACAATTACCTGCCCTGAGAGAGGCTTATATCTAGCTGCCCGGATTACCTCCCGTATTCCTTTGCGTCATTTGGTTCGCCTAGAGAGCAGGTCCCTGTATCGAGATGTCATCAATGTAGAGGCCTGCTTGATTGCCGATGTCGTCACTCTGGAGAACAAATTCGAGAATCACTGTCATGCCTTCGGCTTCTGCAGGAATGGGGTGAGAGACCTCTTCCCAGCTTGTCGAAAGGCCGTCCAAGGAGCCTGCGAGGATTGCGATTTCTGAGCTGTTGCTTGCATCCAGGAGTCTCACGGTGGCGCTATCGAAAGTTTCCTCTATGTCTCTCCACTGGAAATAGCTGATGTTCCCTCCGACGATTCCGCTCAGGTCGATCGGTGGAGATTGCAGCCGAATCAGTGTGTCCTCAACATAGTAGGCGTCCAGATCCGTTCCATAGCATTGGCTTCCGCTTCTTGCTGCGGGAGGGCCACCAAAGAGATCGGGGTCTGGTGTGCCAAGCTCCCACTCAGTCGCGGTGCCGGCTCCCTCGGAGGTCGCGATCCATCCTGCGCCTCCATTTTCGAAGTTTTCGGTGAACACGGTGAGCGGTGGCGCATTGAACTCCTCGACGACGAAATAGCGCTCGCTGTCAGCGGGACGAGATATGACGAGGGTGTTAAGGGGGGGAGTTGCGGCGATGTCTTCGTGTGGTTCGAGGAGTTCCCAGTCTTCGGGTTTTGTGGAAGAGGGGTCGAGAGTGCTGCGGAGGTTGTAGAGTTTGCCGGGCTTGCTCTCCCAGCTAAGGCTTAGTTCCTCGGTGTTGGGGTCGCGGGAAAAGTCAGTGATTCTCAGTCGGTTGCCTCCTGTGCGCCGCAGTATGAAACCATTAACGGCGAAAAGTTGCCGGTGCACTGCAATATTGCTTAGAGGAGCGAAACGCAAAACGACATCATCACCTCCGGCGGTAAACTCAATGTTTGTTGTTGAGGTAAGTGTTCCTGCGCCAGTTGCGCCGTCCTCGGTGCCAGTGAAGCCATTGACTGAGTCGTCGGAGTTTGGGTTGCCTCCGGAAGTGCTATCGGACATGTAAAAATCCTGACCAAGGTTCTCAAAGCTTGCTCCGCCATCAGTCGATATTTCAATCTGGAAGAATCCGTGGACATTCTCGGTGTCGTGATGGAAGGATGTCCATTGGTAGGTGCCACGAGGTAGATCGCCAAGGGTGAGGGTCAGGTAGGTAGGTGTTCCTGCTGGTGTTCCATCCCAGTTGCCGTTGCCTCCTTGTCCGGTGCGGCTGTCAACACCAATCCAGTCTGTGACAAGGTTAACGTCGTCGTTTGTGTTCGCCCAGTTGGCATCGTTGCCGGCGCCGCGATCGATCATCTGCTGCACCCGATTGTCTGTGGTGTTGGGCCACCCCGGAGTCAGCGTTACTGTGGTGTTGAAGGCGGTGTAGGAGCGTGTGATAAAGTCGGCTGGGACCTCGTGCCCGGCATCGTAGGGCTGAAACCCATCTTGATTGTTGGCTGGGCCGTCCTGAGTGGTGGAATTAAAATCGACCAGGAGAGCTCCGTCGATTGAGGCAAAGGGGTCGTAGAAATCATCCGGGTCTGTTGGATTCGTTGCGTCCGTAAAGATCTCACTTCCATCAGTGACTCCATCGCCATCACTGTCAGCCTGATTGGGGTTAGTGCCGGGTTGGGTGGCAGGGTTGTCAGAATCGTGTGGGAGCTCGGGATTTTCGATTCCATCGAGTAGTCCATCGCCATCGCTATCAGAATTTAGGGGGTTGCTACCGGTCTGATCGGTATTGACCCAGGTTCCGCCGCCATCCTCTGCACCATCCAGTAATCCATCCTCGTCGGAGTCTGCTTCCACAGGGCTGGTTCCGCGGGTCAGTTCTTCGGCATTGCTGGAGCCGTCATTGTCGAAATCTTCGCCAGGGAGGACGTCTTCAATAGTTTCAATTGCGTCGGCCGGGTTGGCCTCAATGATGAGTCGCTCGAAGGAATCTGGTAGATCGTCTTCATCTGCATCGCTCAGTGGACTCATCTCGAAGCCGTTGATTCCCCAGAGCTGGTTATGGACGGCATTGCCTAGGGCTCCGCTAAGAGGCGCAAACCGAATGACGACTTCGTCCACGCCGGTAGCTTCGATAGTGAAATTTACAGTTGATGCCAGGCTGTCAGCGTCAGGGCCAACCAGAACGCCTCCTCCTCCATCGGTGCTGGAGTCAGGGCTCCCTCCAGGGGTGCTGTCTGACATATAGAAATCCTGACCGAGGTTGACGAAGCTGTTTCCGCCATCGGTGGAGAGCTCGATTTGAAAATTCGTGTGAACGTGTTCGGTATCGTGATGATAGGAAGTCCAACCGTATGTGCCGGCTGGAAGGTTGGCTACCGTGAGGGTCATGAAGGTGGGGGTGCCTTCGGTGGCTCCGTCCCAGTTTCCGTTGCCTCCATTGCTGGTCCTGGTGTCAATTCCAAGCCAGTCTGTAACGAGGTTGAGGTCGGTGTTGGCATTATCCCAGTTGGCATCGTTGCCGCCGCCTCGGTCGATCATCTGCTGGGCGCGGTTGTCAGTGGTATTGGGCCAGGCCGGTGTAATGTCGATTGTCGTGCCGAAGGCAGTGTAGCTCCGGGTGATGAAATCTGCGGTGATTTCGTGTCCGGCGTTATAACTCTGGTAACCGGCTTGTGGCGCGGGGCCTCCGTCCTGGGTCGTCGAGCTGAAATCAATCAGAAGATTCTGGCCGCAGAGGGTTCCGCCCACGGTCGACGAGAAGAGGACAAAGAGAAGTCGCAAGGAGCGAGAGGATAGTCTGGATTTCATGTGGATGAGGGAGAGTGATTCGATCGCCGCGAGGTTTGTAACAAATTTGCGGTAATGCGCCGAGAGGAGGAGGGGCGATGTCTGGTTTACGATTAAGGCTCAGTGAGTTTGCGAAGAATGTAAAGAGCGTGTCAAAAGGTTTGGTTTTTCTCCGGGAAAGACTTGGAAGGCCGGATATTTCCAAGTCCTGAAGGGTCGGGGCGGGGCCCCTTACCTCCGTGTAACCTTCAATCGAAGGAATTTACGCAGACTTGAATCGATGGAGGCTGATGATCGATAGGTGTCAGTGGCAGTTCCATCGCCATGGTTGATTCGGGAAGTCAAGATGGCTGCTAAAGGAGACCAGGTTACGAGATCAGTGGAGGTTTCCACTTCGATAAGGGCGTCATCGGCTGTGAGGTTTCGAGTAAAGGTGAGCTCCAGAAACTCTTGCAGGCCCAAACCAGATCTGTCGTCGAGGATCACGAATCCGATGTTGAAAATGGAGCCATCCGCGGGGTTTTCGTCGCTTCTGGCCAGGGCATGTTCAAAGAAAGCGGTTCGGCCATCCCGGTCGCTGTCTCTGTCGGGATCGCCAAGAAAGGTTACGGAGTCAGTGTCTCCGGGCGAACCTCCGAGAGAGGCGCTCCCACGCCAGTTCTGAGGAAGGGAGTGATCTGGATTCGTAGAGGGAGAGACAAGTACGAGTGCGTATCCCATTCCATCCGGGCTCTCTGGCCAAGGATTTCGATCACTGTAAGCGAAGCGGCGGATGTCGTTGCCGTTGCCGTCTTTCACGGCGATTTCCTCACCACTGTTGGACAGGTTTCCGGTGAACACTCCGGGTGCAATCGTGATTCCGGCGGTTGGATAGGTCGCAGCGAAAACGCTCTGGTTCTTGACGATCACTGCGCGCTCGAGAGGGGCCAGAGAGAAACCTGTGGGAAATTCGTAACTGAGACCTGCATCGAAGTGGACGTTTGTCAGGTCGATTGAATCTCGATCGCTGATATTCATCAATTCAATGTATTCCGAGTCTTCTCCTGCTCCGACCGGGTTATACATTATTTCTGAAACGGCCAGGTTCGCAGCGGATGCGGATGTCCCGACGACAAAAGACGCTTCAGAAAGGGCGGACCATTCGCCGCCACTCAGGATGCGTGCGCTGACTGTACTGGTCTGTGTCAAGGCTACGGGGGTAGGTGGTTCAGCAGGTTTCAGCGCGGTGAGTTCAACGTCGATTCCCATGTCTCCGCTTCCTCGGCTCGACTGGTGCACCTCGACGGCAAGCACATTGGCGCCATTTCTGAGTAGGCCGGGTTCCAGTGTGTAAATAATCTGGTTTACCGTATTCTCAGCCGCTCCTGTGGTTCCCGTTGAGGCCACATCAAGAGCGCTGACCGTCCCTCCCGGCATATTCGTGCGTCCGATCTCGCGGCCATTGAGATAGAGAATCGCTCCATCATCCCGCTTCACGCCAGCTGTCAGGGTGTCGTAACCATTGGCATCGTCGACATTGAAATGCTTTCGAAAATAGATGGTGAGATGCCGGTTTCCTGAGGGGCCAATGTCAATAATTGTAGCCAGAGATTCTCCATTAATATCGGAAACCGAGTCGCCGCCCAGCATGGCTTGGCCGGTGGACCATGTTTCGTCAGCAAAATCAGGATGTTTCCAGTCTGTAGAGTCGTAGGATTTATGACCAATTACCACATCGCTACTACTCAGTCGTGCTCCGGTGTCCAAAAAATGCCAGCCTGAATCCTCAAAGGGGAAGAGGGTGTCTACCGATACTCCCGTGGGGATAGATGTCGCGAGGGGGTTTGCCGCTCCACCGGTCATTCGCGGATCGCTGCCGTCCAAGGTATAGTAAATGGTTCCCGTTGCGCCGGTTATTCCTAGTTCGAAGCCGAGGGGTACTTCGCCGCCAAACTGGCTGAATCGAGGTGCGTCGATGGAAGGAAATAGGTTGTTTGCTCGTAATTCCCTGATGATGGAGCGTGAGTCGTTCTGATCGTGGAGGGTAGGAATGTAGTTGTTTACTACGTTGTCGCGCTCGACCAGCCAATGCTGTTCCCGGGTGAAGTAAATTGGGCGATTAATCGTTGGCGGATAGTAGTCAGCATCGATATTTGTAGATGATCCAGGAGTGTCTCCATAAGGAGTAGTGGCTTGAGTGTCTCCCCAGCGGGCTGATTCCGCCACGATGGCCTTATCGATTCGGTTAGCGATCGATAAATATCGGTTGACCGATTCTGTTTCACTTAGTGCCCCGCCATTAAATAGGTGCTTTTGCGCCCGATCGGCCAAGAGCATGCGGAACTCAGCATTCTGTCGAAGACGTTGGAAGGGAGATCCCACCCCTCTGCTATCGCCGTAGCGATTCCACGAATATTTATCGAGGACGATTTCCTGGTCCCAGCACCAGAAACGGTATTTGCCATCGCCACTCACTGCATTGGCAGCGGCATAACCGTTATGGTGAGGCCAGTCCTCCGAGTCGGCGTAGAAATGGAGGAGCATGTAGTCTGCAAAATTAACCACGTCGAGGTAGTCTTGAATACGTTGGTAATTTCTGGCGCTGGTGATGTTTCCATTCGCAAGACTCATCATCTGGTTCCACCGACTGCCGCCCCCGCTGAGGTCTTTGTTGATTTCCCAGTCTTCCTTGGCGCCACCAAGATGCTCCGCCCAGAAATCGTCCTCAAGGCGCTCAGTGAGATTGTGGAGTCCGAAATAAAGGCCGTTGACGTAGAGGTGGACGAAATTGCCGTAGCTCGAGGGTTGTCCCATGTCGCGCAGGCTTTCCTTCATCCAGACATCCCGAAAATACTGAGAGTCGTTCGGTCGATATCGGTTGCTGGCCCAGGAGACCAATCCCCATGAGTCAGTAAAGCAGGCTCGGAGCACAAGTTTGTTGAACTGGTCGACGGGAGACTCAGGAAAAAGAGGGTATTCGAGGCGCCCAGGTCCTCCAAACTCTGTCGTGAAGGTCACCCTTAGGGAGTGTTTGTGCATCCGAGCCGCACGGCGGCTGGCGTTGCCATGGACTTCGATTTTGGCGTCATACTGAAATCCACGGATGCCATCGGGCCGAATATATTCGATGGAGCACGGTCGTTCAAAGCGGCTGCGAGGATTCGAATAGATCCCAGTCGCCGATTGTCCCT
Organism: Roseibacillus sp.; assembly: GCA_002686085.1. Taxonomy (GTDB): domain Bacteria; phylum Verrucomicrobiota; class Verrucomicrobiia; order Verrucomicrobiales; family Akkermansiaceae; genus Roseibacillus_B. Next base: position 58,037 of record NZAC01000010.1, read on the forward strand.
CCGCATTGAGGAAGTCGCGAGGTTCCATCGCGATTGAGACACTGGGAATATCGAGGAGAGCTTCCCGTATGCCATAGCCGGGGAGGGTGTTACGGACAACCCGCGGGTCCATTTCGTAGTCTGCAGGGTGTATTGCGCTGGGATCACCAGAGTTTGACCAGTCTGCCGGCCAGCCGGGAGGATTCGCTGGTTGCTGAGCGACATCATCGACAAAAATGTAGGTTTGAGTGTCGATGTTGGAGGAAAGCCACCCGGGGCGGTAGGCGATTGCGCGGAGAGTGGTGGTTGTATCCACTAGCACAGGTTCGGTGTAAACATTGCCATCCGATTCAGAAGGACGCGATCCGTCGATGGTGTAGCGAATTATGGTACCGGGAGTGTCGTTGGTCACCGCAACCCTGAAGGGAGCATCGTAAAAGCCGCGCTTAATGCTAAAGTTGGTATCCTTGACTACACCAGGGACTCCTGATCCGTTTGCTTCGTTCGGGGTGGGGAGGCTGAAAAACGCCCGGGCGCCATCAATTGATTGAGAACCGTAGGAGATATCCGCGAACTGCTCGGGGAAGCTAGGGTGAAAAGAATTGTCGATCGAAGTTCCATCTGGTCGAACGATTGCAAGATACTCTCCTGCAGATTCCATTTTAAAGTTGGTGTGTGGGTTTCCGTCGGGATCAACCGTGTTGATGCCCGAGGCGAAAACAATGAGATAGCCGCTTGGCGGGATCTCGATGCTGGGAAAGTTCCATTTGGTAAGTTGAGAAGGGTCGTCGGTGAGAAAGTAGCCGTCGAGGTCTACTGCGGTTGGATTAGGGTTGTAGATTTCAATCCAATCTTCGCGCGTTCCATAGCCATCTTGTATCCCGATCTCGTTACGGGTCATGATTTCGTTTAGAATGAGGGGGAGAAGGACGTCAGGGAAGTTGGTCGGGTTATTGGGGTCGCTGCCCTCCGCCAGCTCAACCGGATCACTGAAGTTGTCTGCGTCGCTGTCGACTAGATTGGGATCTGTGACATGACCGTTCTCACTGGAGATCTCGATGCCGTCAGTCAGGCCGTCACCGTCGGTATCGGCTAAAAGTGGATTCGAGCCTGGGCTTGCAGCACCCCCAAAAACACCGCTTCCGTCCTCGAGATCATCATTCAGCCCGTCGTTGTCGGTGTCCGCGGTAACGGGGCTGGTCCCACGCTCCTGCTCTCTCAGGTTGTCAAGGGCGTCCCTGTCGTTGTTCCCAGTGCCGCTTGCGACGGTCAGGTCAGCGAAGTAAGTGAGCTCCCAGTCATCATCGAGGCCGTCATTGTCGGAGTCATTCACGAGTTCGATGACAAAGGCCTTCTCGAAATAGTTTCCAACTAGATCAGTGGTGCGGATACGGACATTTAAGGGTGATCCGAGCGGAAGGGAGCTGAGGTCGCGATTGGTGACAAGCCGATCGCCGACAATGTCAAATTTAGTATTATCCACATCTCCCGTTCCAGCTACGAGTGCGTAGGAATGAGAGTCGTCGGGTGTGACATCCAACGTGCTAAGGGTGCCTGCTAGAGTTCCCACCGCTGCACTGCGCGAAATCCTCGTGCTGGAGAGAGTGATGTCGGTGGGTGAATCGGGCGGTGCGGTCTGCAGGATTTCAAAGCCGTTGATGACGGCAAACTGTGCGTGCACAGCGGTGGAGGATAGTGGGGTAACGCGGACAACTACGTCTTGCCCGGGGGCGGTCGCGAAGTCGAACTCCACGGTCGAGGGCAAGCTTTCTGGATCGGGTCCACGATAGACCCTGTCGGATTCCGGGATTCCGCCGGGAGTGCTGTCAGTCTGGCGGAATGCTCCGGAAGGTAGTGGGCCTTCCACCCTTTGGTAGGAACCTCCCCCATCGGTGGAATAATCGACGACGAACAGCCCATTCATGTGCTCGGTATCGTGGTGATAGGAGCGCCAGCGGTAAGTGGCAGGTGGAATGTTTTCCAAGGTAAAGGTAATCCGGGTTGGGTTGCCGTTGATCTCGTCATAGTTTCCGTTGCCGCCGTTGCTGGTGCGGGTGTCCACTCCTATCCAATCTGTAATGAGATCAAGCTTGGCGCCGGTCCAGTTCGCATCGTTTCCTCCTCCACGGTCAATCATCTGCTGAACCCTGCTGTCGCTGGAATCCGGGTAATCCACAGTCAGAGCAACACTCGTTCCAAAGGCTGCGTAATTTCGCGCATTGACAAAGTCACCCGACGCTTCATGTGCCGCATCGTACGAGCTGTATCCCGCTTGAAGGTGCGGCCCTCCATCTTGCGAGGTCGAATTGAAGTCAACCAGAAGTTCGGCGAGTGCTGGAGCAGCAAACGCACAGACGATCAAGACGCTCAGGTGACAGGATTTCAAGATGGGTAATCGATGAGTCGCACGCTAGCGGCTAATGAGTCCTGTCGCAACTGTTAGCACTGAGTCTTTATGAGCGTTCTCGGCAGTCAGTAGCAGCGGATCGCAAGCGGAGACTGTAGAGCTGAANGCTCTCCGGCCNTTGTCCAAGGAAAAAACTNATTCTAGATTGTGGATCTGTTTGAAAATGGTGAGATACGATGGNCTCGATTGATCTATGGTTCAGCTGCCAGGATTGNGCTCGAAAGGTNCTGGCTCTAACTATTGCGGAATTTCGTTNAACGTGTAGTAGGCGGTCTCGTGTAAGAGAGGTAAGCCCTTGATGCTTCTCAGGCCATGTGCCGCCAACTCATGAACATGCCCTTTAGTAAGCGGCGTGAGCTTAATTCGTAGACTCAAGCCGTCGTCTGCGACAGAAACGACCTCGATTTCAGGGTCGATGTTTTCCAGTTCCGGGCTGCCATATCCTTTCGAGTAGCGATAGGTATACGCCGAGCATGAAAACGAGGAGGGCTTTGCTGAAGCAGGATTGATCGGGCGGGTAAAGGTCAGCTCGAATCCGTCCGAACGTGCGCGCATTTGGTGAATCTCGAACGGTATTTTCCCGGTCCAGTCGATCCGCTCCACGCTATCGAGCTTGGTTCCCCAAGAGCCCCAGCCCCGATTGCTCCCACCGGTATACATCTTGCCTTCCGGGGTAATCATCAGGCCGATGTTTCCTGAGCTGAAGCCCTTAAGGAAGTGAAATGCAGCCCCTTGGTAAATCCCGTTCACCTTTTCCAGAAAGACCCTCTGGACTTGTCCATAGGTCTGTTCGGCTACGAACATCTGCCCGGCAAAAGGACCGAATTTCCCTTCGCTTGAATCGGGTTCGACGGCCGTTGGCGACTGTCCGACCTTGCCATGGGGCAGAACGACCGCCGGCGGAACGTAGGTGGGGATCAGCTTCCTTGCTTCCATTACTCTTCCATCGCCACTGTAATTTGGTTCCGGTGGTCTATCGCCCATCACCTTGCCGGTGTGTTTAAAATGGTGATTTCCGTTGGGGTTACCCAGAAACGATCCGGGCTTGACCCACTTAAGCGAGCTGGATCCATTCCATGTCCCTTGATTGTCGGTGTAAAACGCATCTCCTTGCAGGTTGATCCCGATTCCACCCGGAGAGCGGACACCACAGGCAGCGGGCATTGCGGTGCCGTCCTTGTTTACCTTGATGACCCACCCACGGTAGAGCGCCTCGCTGGTGTAGGAGCCGGTAAGACAATGAACCGTCCAGATGTTGCCGTCCGGATCGAAACGGGAACCGAACGTAAATTCATGATAATCTCCACTAACCCCCCAGTCATCTGACACAGTCTCGTATTTGTCAGCTCTGCCGTCACCATCGATGTCCTTCATCCTAGTTACCTCGGGTCGCTGAGTCGCGTAAAGCCATCCATCGAGAAAGGCGATTCCCAGTGGCTCATGAAGGTATTCAGCGAAAAGGTTCCACTTGGCGGGTTTGTCAGGATACAGATCAGCATTATCGATCGTCCAGATTTGACCCCGTCTCGAAGAAACGGCCACCTTGCCGTCGTCCATGACGGCAAAGCCCGTGGCCTCGACAACCTCACCTTTGGGAATTTCAAAGGTGGTCACCTTGTAGTAATCGGACTCTTTTGCTTGCTGCGCTGCCGCCAAGCCCGCCCAGAGGGCACTCAAGAATACAATATTTCTGTTTATCATCGCTTGTCGTTTCTTATTGGTCCAATTGTCCGGCGGTCATCCACCGGTAGGTAACTATTATGGTTTGATCCCCCTTCACGGGGACAAGCAGTTCCTTGCGTGTTTCCTTCACAGGTTCGGTTTTCCTTGCTGGGGGCTTGACCATTCGCGCCTCGGAACTGCGAATCAGGGGGGTAGCTCCCTCAATCCTTACCGCCATCAGTTCATTGATTTTATAGGAGCCATCGGGGAGCTTGGAAAAATCACCTTTTACCCCGGCGAGGAAATGGGTGTTTGGTGGTAGGTTTCCACGAATCACCAAAGTTCTCTTCAGTGCCTCGATGCCGTCCAAGGTCGTGGGGCAGTAGTGGTCTTCGACCTCTACTCCCTTGAAGGTATAGCAAAAGGTAGGAAAGCGATTAGCATCCAGCTCGTATCCCTTGAACTCATAGTCTGGATGGGGAATCCCATAGTTAATCAGCTCTTTGGACTCCTCTGGGCCCCTGTCTTTCTCGTAGCGCGAGCTGCCGACTGAATAGTCGATCCAAGGATCGTCTATGCTTTCCAATACCTGCAGTACCATCCCGCCGGTAGGGCTGACCGTATCCTTACCTGCAATGTGGCTACCTCCGCCCCGGGTATTCCAGTTGGACGCGGCATTCACAAAGTCTCCGCGCCAGAGCTGATCCAAATTCATGGAGTCTGCGCTCCAGTTAATGTTCACCTTGCCCGGGTATGCGACTGCGATCGACCTCGATGAGCGACCCCGGAGGAACGTTCTGAATACAAGTGCCTCATCGGGCTTTCGCAGTTTGACAATCTTTGGTCCTGCCCAGGCTCTCCGGGCACCAGTCTTTGCGGTAATATCAGGAGTGAAGATCATGTCCTCAGCCCCTTTAAGGTCGGCGACCAAAGACAATGCCTCGGGTCCACCGCCTTCGAAATAGGCAAGGCGCATTGTGTGGATGCCCGGCTCCAACCTGACTTTCGCTTTTCTTACCTGAAAAAAATAGTTCCCGCCGTTTCTGGCTACGCCTTTGCCGTCAATGATGAGTTCCGCACCATCATCTGAACCGAGGTAGAACTGCCACTCGCCTCCTGTCCTGACCTCAAAGGTGCCCTCCCAGAGAATTGCTCGACCGTCCTCGCCACCGATAAGCGTCCTTACGTCTATCCATTCGGCATTGCCTGTCTTTATTGGGGTCAGTTGCCTGAAATCGGGGATCTTTCTGAACTCTCCCGCGTACACTTTGTAAGACAGGTTGCTGAATATGGGATCGCTGCTCCCAACTTTAAGAATACCTCGCATCAACTTTGAGTGCCCCGGGAAGGTGCAAAGGTATGGATAATCACCAGGCTCGCTAGGCGCCTTGAAGAACATCTTGTGCTCTTTCTTCGGGCCAACCATTCCGGATTTTGCCAAAACCCTTGGGCTGTCAGGAGTCCATGCAAGCTTAGGGCCCTTGGCCCCGAGTTCGATGCATTGGGCGGCAAAGCGTTCACCCTGCGGATCCTCGGGGTCATTCTTTATGAGAACAAGGTTGTGTTCGAGGTCATCTGGATTTTTGAGATTCAGCTTAACCTTTGCTCCTGGTCGGACACGAAGCAGTGTCGTGTCATATGCCATCTTTGCGGGAACCATGCTGATCGTGATTTCTCGATCCGGCTTCGCTGACCATGCTGGCGGTCCAGTTTCTGACCGAGCGGCAGTAAAGCTGATAAAGGTCACACAGCTTATCAATGTGATGACATGTATTTTCATAATTTGTGAAATGACAAAGAAGTTCCGGGAGCTCTTGGTGCTTTCGCTCCCGCGCGACTGGCAATTTCGGGGCATGAATTCGAGGGGCCAATAGGAAGGTGTCAACGGCTGGGAGAGAGGGGTAAGCGGTCCTACGGGCCAGAACACCTTATCTTAAAATTTTCTTATGCTCCTTTATCTTAGATGCGCATCGGCCGCGGCCTCATTGCTATCAGATTTGGTGGTTTCGTGACCACCACCAGCGGGGCCCGAAATGCCGCAACCAGCAGGTCCTGATTTTGAGAGGGGCTTTCCTTTTCGTCAAGACTCTGTCTCGGGCCGTCGGACCTGATGCATGAGATTTTGATCGGAACAGGAACTACTGCCTGTGCAGGGTTGCTTCGTGATGTCGAGAAGCTATCCTGGGGGATGCACACATTCCGCTCCGGGGCAGCAGTAACGCTTTTCTTCGCTCTCGTGGTTGCGAGTCTCGCAAATGAAAGTGAATCGGAACAATCAGGCGAACTTTCGTTCGTGGATTTGTTCAACGGTAAGGATCTGACCAATTGGATCGATGTGAATACTTCACCCGATACTTGGTCAGTTAAGGACGGTCTCCTAGTTTGCACCGGTAAGCCAATCGGAGTGATGAGATCAACGAAGATGTATGAGAATTTCATCCTTGTCGTCGAGTGGCGCCATATGGAAGCGGGAGGAAATTCAGGAGTGTTTCTCTGGAGTGATGCGAAGCCAGAAGGGAACAGGTTGCCCCGGGGTATGGAGGTGCAGATGCTGGAATTGGAGTGGCCCTACATTCATGCCCACCGAAACGGGAAGCCGCGTCATCTAGGTTACGTCAGCGGAGAGCTGTTTGGCGCGGGTGGGATGAAGGCTGTTCCCGAGAATCCGCGAGGCAACCGTAGTATGTCCTATGAGATGCGCTGCAAGGGTAAGGGGGAATGGAATCGCTACGTGATTGTCGCTGTCGACGGAACGGTGAAGCTCTCCATCAACGGAAAATTTGTAAACGGTATCCGAGAGGCAGATGGACGAAAGGGCTTTCTTTGTCTCGAAGCGGAAGGTGCCGAGATCCATTTTCGGAAGGTCAGTATCATGGAGCTGCCGGCCGGACGGGCGGAAGAGCTTGGAATGGTCCTTGGGGGAGACTTAAAGAGGGAGAGTGGTAGAAAGACCGAGAGGTAGCGACTTTGATGCCGACAAAAAGAAGCGCTTGGGAAAGAGAAGGATCTTCGAGCGTTATCTGGCGATCAAGTCGGACATCCTCGGGTCCCATGCCAGTGATGCCACTTTCTTCAAGCCGCCGTCCGGGGAGATCCTGTAAGCGCTAAGGCTTGCCCCGACGGTAGCGGAGACCAGTAAGAATTTTCCATCCGGAGAGAGAGTCAGACCCCAAGGGATCTTGTCGGCCTCAGTCAGGCCAAGGAACTCGGCCTTGCCGTCCTCCAGCACCCGGTAGCGGGAAATGCGATCAAACTCCTGGCGGTGCCCGCGCAGGCCGGCAAAGAGGTATTTCCCGTCCGGGGTGATGAGAAGGTCGGATGCGCTGAGACCTATCTTGGACATGCCGGGGGGCAGAATGCTTATGTCCTGTTCCACCTTGAGCTGGCCATTGGCTTCCCGTCGGTAGGAGGACAGGCCGATGCCCTGCTCGTTGCTGAAATAGACCATTGGGAGGGTGGGGTGGTAGGCCATGTGGCGGGGGCCTGATCCGAGGGGAGGCTTGGCGTCCTTAGGTTCGAGAGGGGTGATCCTTCCGGTCTTGCCGTCGTAAGCATACTGCAGGAGGGCAAGGTTTCCCTTCACGTAGGGGATGTAGATGTTCCTGCCATCCGGGGGCAGGAGGACGCAGTGGGCTTCTCGTTTACCCTCGTCTACTGTGGTGATGGCCTTCCCGGGTATTCCCTGGTCGTCAAGTGGGTAGACATTGAGCCGGCCGTTCCCATAGCTGACTCCGAGTAGGTGCCTGTTTTCGTTGTCGAGTGAAAGGTAGCAGGCTCCGTCATTGAAGCTGATTTTCTGATGCTTCCGGTAGGAGCCGTCTTCTGTCAGGTATACGGCCGCTCCCGGCACCTTGCCGGGATCCCCACCTGTGGCCGTGACGTAAAGTAATGGTTTGCTTGGATGCGCGGTGATGACACGACCGGGAAACTCGAGATCCACCTTTGTAGCGAGCTGCAGATCTAGGCGTTCACCCCGTGGCGTTGCCTTAACGATCCAGAGCGTATTTTCCTTTGAGCTTGGAGAGTAAATGTGAAAGGGCTGAGAAGCTTCTATTTGGAAACATGAAAAGAAGAAGGTAATGAGGAGGAGGAAACGTGGTGTCATTGTTCGCTGTGGGTGGAAGAACCTTCAGGTGTCTCCTGTCTGGCCCTCAAATATCTGCATGACTACACTATCCGCTTGTCGAATAAACGCGTCAAATTTTCTGTAGAACTCATTAAGGGACAGGCCCATGTGTTTCCTGAAGGCCGCAGATTTTCCGAGGTGGGGAATATCGTAATACCAGTCCCTCAAAACGATTTCCTCTTCGATGTTAAGAACGTGAATGAGGTATGCGGTGGCCCACGCTCCTAGCATGTAGTAGACTTGTGCGAACTCACCTGTATCCCAATACCCCTCGTCGTTTAGTTGCCAGTTGGAACTCTTACGGAGGAACTCGTTAATACTAGGGCGACCAATGTTGGCTCCCGAGGTTCTCAGCTGAAGCATGTAGTCCTCGAAATCGCTGAGCCCCAGATTCTCCATGAACTTGGCAGAGCTGTAGGTCGCCATGCCCTCCGATATCCACGAGTTGATATTTTTTTCAGAGGTTCGCTCCTGCTTGGTGTCGCAGTGAGCTATCTGGAAGACATGGTGATACTCATGAAGAGCTCCCCATGTGTTTTCAACCGGGTCCTTCTCTCTGCCGTGAGCATTCGTGGTAACGTCCTCATAGAGAATCGGAGGATCCTGAGTCCAGGTCAGTCCTCCTTCCGCCATACCCGATAAAACGGATCTTATCTCGTTAACAATATTCGGTCGGTTGAGGAACTCCTGCGTTTGTTCTTCCAGAGAGCCCAAACGAGCATCTGGATTGATCCGGGTCAGGGCTCGCTGATGATAGATGTGGCGCACGCTTTGCTCGCTATCTGGTCCCAGTAAATAGACGTAATACGGCCCATAGCGGCCGAAATAGTCCATGGCGTATTGTAGGCCACGTTGATAATTTCTGACCAATGAACCGTTGGAATTTAGTCCAGCAGCGACAAACAGGACTGGCTCGACTACTGTCACTGGGTCTAAATTCGGAGAGGCATGAGTGCTTTCGAGGGCGTCCGTTGAGGGTTTCTCGGTGCACCCGGTCAGCAATAGAGCCAGGATCAATGGTGGCAATGGCTTCATCGAGGATAGGAACGATAATGGATGCCTCTGGCTTGCACGGGAAATTGGGTAAGGCTGTCGAGGTATCAGGTTGGACGGAGCCTCTCTGAATGATGGCTTACCTTATAAATGTAATGAGGCCTTCACGATGGGGAATGATGACGGCCTGATACGTGCCGATTCCCTCCTGTTGATTTAGAACTCTGGTGTCTCCTAATTCCGGGTCAGTAATGCGAACGGAAAGTCCATTTTTGTCAGAGGTAATGGACTTGAATTCCGGTGCAACATACATCGAGTCGGATCGGATGGCTACCAGCATCATGGAGTTCTTGAAATCAATAGATGGCTGCTTGAGCAGAGGATCCTCGCTTGGAGGTGCTGGCTTGATTCTCGTTATTTGACGCTTTGGAATCTTGGACAGAAAGTCTTCATAGTCAGCTTGGCTACGGATGATCACCTCAGACAGGCCGGAGCCTTGATTTGTGAGGTCGAGTTCCAGTCGCCCATGGTAAGATCTGATAACCTGAATCTCCAGCCCAGTCTCTGCCGAAGCATCCTGAAGTTCTTCGGCCTCTCTGCAGCCGGTAACCACAATGCCAGCTAAAAGGGGTATCAGCGCTTTCACCGGAAGGAAGAATTCAGCTGGGAGACCTTTGCAACGGAAGGCCTCATGAGAGGGTATTAGTCACGAAGGCGCGTCAGGTCCTCTGCAGGTTTTTTATAGTTCTTCCGGGCTATGTAAGAGCGGGTTTCATCGACCATTTCAGGCGTCACGACGAAATGATAATTACGATAATCCTTCACTTTGATCTCTCCTGTTCGAAAGAAGCCCCAGTGTTCAAAGAATTCTGTGAGGTCGACTTTGCCAACATCACAGCAGATACGGACGAATTGGAACTGATTACGAATGGAATCGTTTCCTCGTCCAGCATCGGGCTGATTACGCATTTCCTCCATCACGTCTGCATAGAAGTCAGGGTGGCCGTGTTTCGTGAAGAACAAGTGCAACTGCCAGAAAGGCACGAGACGGTTGAAGACGTCTGGGTCCTGGAGATAGGAGATCTTTGGCTCAGATTGAATGATCGATTTTCGTGCTTTGGTATAGTTGTCCTGGCTGGCGAGGCGGCTTGGATTGCCCATCTTGCCGCGAGTGTACATCGAAAATATATTACAACTTACTTCAGTCATTCCGCCCCAAGTGATCTGAGGTCGTAATTGGAGGACGTGGCCTGCCTCGTGGCAGAATCCCCAGCAGGGGTCACCCTTGGTTACGACGTCGGGATCTGCCACCATTCGCATTGTTCCCTTGTTTCCAAAATAGGCGACCCCGTCACGGTCCCTGAACATGTAGTAGTTGTAATTGACCCTCGCGAGAATGCGGTTGGGTGGGATCTTGTCGTATTTGACCAGACCCAGAATAGTGTAATGATGAAGGAGCATAGTATCATAATTCCGCATGAGTTCCGCTCCCTTTCCCCGGGTGTGAATGTTAAACCACTCTACGGGGTAGGCGACTTGGATATGCTTGCCACGGGCATCAAGAATGGGGGCTACAGCATTATCGAGAAGCTTGTTCCAATCCTCGTTGTCGTGTTGGCTGCTATCGAAATATCCGTTCACCTTGCCAGTCAGGAAATGAACCAAGATCCGAGGAGCCTGCTCGGGTTTCTGGTCATAGTAGTTCAGGTAGACCAACCCGGACTTCTTGACTTCAATGGTGTTCAGACCGGGCCTGATGCCGATTTCCTGGCGCTTCAGTCCCCAGCCAGCTGGGTCTTTCGAGGGCTCAATTCCCGGGGGAGGCTTCCGCATCCATTCAGGAATCAAAAGAGAAATTTTTCTGCCACCTGTGTCTCCAACGAGGACAACATGGCGGCCAGCCTCGAGGTAGATGCCAGTGATGTTCTCGTAGCGGCTGAACCCATCCCCAAGCTTGATCATGCGCTGGAGCGCAGAGGGTGACGGGTAGGCTTGATAGGAGGCGGCCCGATGTCTCGTGTCGTAGCTTCCCTCAAGAAGTTGTCTTGCCACATCCCGAAGAAGAGTAGTTTTGAAGCGGGTAAGATCGCTCTCTCCCACTTCAGTTTTAAGTGCTACGCACGTAGGGTCTTGAAAGAAAGCGAAGTCCTCCTTCAACTCCGCCTCCCCTGCGTGAGCTTCCAGCGAGAGCATGGAGCTAAGGATGGCGGAGCCTAGACAAAGTGAGGCAATTGGAAACGTTAGGGACATGGCTGTAATTTGTAGTGTTGCCCAGTTGAAAATTGATCGTTGATGAGGAGTTCTCCGTAATCAAATCAATTTGCCTCGACAACAATGTCGTCGAGGTAAAATCCTGCAAAGCTCTGAGGGTCAGAATCATTACTGACAAATCGGAATTCAAGCCGGATACGTTTCCCTCTCGCTGAATCGGGGAGGATCACAGGTTGAGGAGTGTCCCAGGCAGTGTCATTCCACTCAATGTTACCGACGATTTCCTCGATGAGACGATTGTTGTTCTCGGCGTCAAGAACCCGGATTGTACCGGCATCGCCATCGCCTTCTGTGTCGAGCCATTGCCGGTACCTGAGGGTCGCTCCAGATACCGGGATCTGGATTGCCGGCGTAAGGAGAGAAATGTCTTGAGACCCCGTATAGTCTCCAGAAAGGTTAGTGCCTGCGCAATGAGGGATGCTGTGAGCAGTTATCGGACCAAAAAGAGTCTCGCCGGGGATGCCGATCTCCCACGCGGTTGATCCGGATCCAATAGTTGTCCATCCCGGGGGAAGGCCTTCAGCGCTGTCAAAATTTTCGTTTAGCAGGGTGCCAAGGTCTTCTTCCACAATGGCAAAAAAGCGTTTCGCACCAATCAGGTGAACTCAGCGAAGGGTGTTCATTCCGGTTCCTGCATCTGGGATGTTGGCAAATACAGTTTCTCCGTCGTTGTAAGGCTCCCAGCTCGCGAGAGGGGTTCTGAGACTCTGGCTGCTGACTAGGTCATACTGCTTTCCGTCCTCGCCGTTCCACGAAAAATCAAGGAGTTCCCCCATACGTCGTATTTCGAGGACGAGGTCTTTTTCTGATACCCCGTTTCCGGGGCCAGGCAGGTATCCATACGCGGTGACTTGCGAGCTGGAGCCATCCACGGTGGTGTTGTGATAGGTCGACCACCCAAAGGAGTCGTCAGCCGGTGGGTTAGTGCTTTCGATGATAAAGGTGCCGCAGAGGCCAGCAAATGGATAGAGGACGCTGTTATTGACTAGCGGGGCGTAGTGGTTTTTTTCGAATTTCCATACCCGAGTGCCGTCAGAGAGCGACAGGGAGTCTTCGACACGAGAGGGTGGTCCCCAATAAAACGCAGAGGGCTGACCGCTGAAAAATCCGGGTGCCGCATAGTCATTCGGTTCGTGGAACTGGTTGATAAGTGGGTCTGGATGGCTTGTGGTCAGGTTCCACGAATTTCCAATGCCGTGAGAAGGGCTGTTCTGAGAATCGCGGTGTCCACCCCAGATATCCAGTCCGACCGAGGCCATGGGTACACCCCACCAATGCTCGAGGACGCATTCGACACCGGTCTCAGTATAATTGTTCTCACTGAGATTGGTGATGGTATCAGCGTTACTGATCCAGAATGAGACATCTCTGGTCCATGCTCGGTGGCCGCTTATGATATCGTACCAATACTGGTAGTCTCCATCTTCTGAGATCGTATGTCCGAGATATTCCAACCGAGCCACGGATTCATGATTGGGGTCATCAGGGTTAAACTGAACAGAGTTTCCTGAGGAAAGCCCCATGATCTCGTCAAGAGGGGGCAATGCGGCCAACTCCGCGTTGTAGATAAGACAAGCAACAGCAAAGGAAAGTGTTAGAACCGGCGAGTGGCGTTGACCGAGCATGAACCCGCAGTGTAGACACCCTCAGAGATCCCTCAACCTGAACGAGGAAAAAATAGAAGTCTCAGTGAAACAGGCAGATTTTCTATTCTGCGAGGAGATTTCCGAGAATCTCAGAGGCAACTCTGAGGCTTATATCGAGGCTCTCGGTGGAGATGCGCTTAAGATTGTCAGCCTCCGTATGCCACCAGAAGAATTGCGAGAAATCGCCAATAATATCCAACGTTGGAATTCCTGCGTTGTTCAAAGGGACATGGTCGTCGAGAATAGGATTGAGGGCCTTCTTAAATCTATGTTCGACCCCCGCATTTCGCGCTGCTTTCAGTAATTCCTGCTCCAAGAAAGCTGGAGTGTCGGAGGGGTATCGAATACTGAGATTCCGGTGGCCTACCATGTCAAGAATGATGCCGGCGACAGGTTTCTCGACGGACTTCCGCCAATTTTCCGCGTAATACTTGCTCCCGTAAAGTCCATCACTAGGGCTGATGTTCTGGCCGAAGGCTTCTTCTCCATCGAAGAAAACCAACTCTACTCTGGACGCCTGATCGGGGTCGTTGCCGATACGCCGCGCCATTTCCAGGATCACCCCTACAGCAGAGGCTGCGTCGTCAGCTCCTAAAAAGCGGCGATCTGGATAGTATTTAGAGTCAATGTGGGCACCAAGCAATACCTTGATCTGAGAGTGCGTGGACCCACTATGGCGGGCGATCAGATTTGTGAACTTTACTCGCTTCCCGATCGGGGCGACTGACTTAGTGAAGGGTTGGAGAAACGTTTCCCATCCAGACTTCTCCAGTTCTGAAGCAATATACTCGCGTGTTTTGTTTAGGGCTGCTGAGCCGGGTGGTCTGGGGCCGAGCGAGACGATCTCTCGCGTGTGCGCGTAGGCAGCACGGCCTCCGGTGAGCTCTCGTTCGGGGGGAAGATTGGTTGATTCTTTCGAGCAGCCTTGAACGAGCAAGATGAAGGATAGTCCGGCACAGGTAAATTGTTGCACAGTCCACCTGCTGTTGGAGCCGCCGTACATGAAGAGGATAAAGGGCTGTGGTTACAGCTCTTCAGGGGGGACTCCAAGCAGTTCGAGAAGCCTGCCAAGATCATCGTTCCCATAATACTCGAGCTCTATTCGACCCTTTTTAGGGGAGTGGGATATTGAGACATGAGTGGTGAAATGCTCTCTCAGTCGAGATGTGAGTGCCCGGAGCATGGCTTCGGTTTCGGGGTCTGAAGCGTTGCTCTTTTCCCCGCCAGAACGCGAGTTCTCACCAGCTTGGAGTTTTTGAACGAGTTTTTCAGTCGCACGAACGGTGAGTCGCTGACGCATCACTTGGTCCGCCACTGTCCGCTGATCGCGCTTTACCTTAATGCCGAGGATAGCTTTTGCGTGTCCGACGGTGATTAGTCCGTCCGCTACAAACTTCTGAACGTCCTTCTGGAGATCGAGCAGCCGCATGGAGTTTGCTACGGTCGCGCGTGACTTCCCAACACGTTTCGCGATCTCATCCTGCTTCATGTCGAACTCCTTGGCCAGTTTGACATAGCCATTGGCTTCTTCTATCGCGTTGAGGTCCTGGCGCTGGAGGTTTTCCACGAGAGCCATCTCGAGGACTTCCCTGTCCGTGGCCTTACGCTGAATCACCGGAACGGTTGCAAGGCCTAGTTTTTGAGACGCCCGCCAGCGTCGCTCTCCTGCAATGAGCTCGTATTTCCCACTCACTCTTCGAGTGATCAGAGGCTGAATCACACCGTGAGCCCGAATGGATTCAACGAGTTCCTCTAAGTTGGCCTCTGGGATTTCACCCCTCGGCTGAAGAGGGCTGGTAACGACTTCCTGAATCGGGACTTCAGCGACCTCGGATTCGGGGTTTTTAGTGTCTGTGGATTTAGCGCGTTTTTTGCGCGCTGACGCGGCCTGCTTTTTCTTTCCGGCCGGAGCGTTTTTCTTCGCCGTCGGTTTTTTTATTAGAGCTCCTAATCCCTTTCCAAGCGCCTGTTTCGCCATGTCGGCCACTATTAGGACAGACAAGATCGTAAGATCAAATATCATTTCGTTATTTAACGAGACCGGAGTTCCTTCATGGACACGGTGGGGCAGGTGGTGAAGTTTGGAGTCAAGATTGACAGGTTCGCGGTGCTTGACGAGGAGTCCGACTTGCCCCAGAAGTCTCCCGTGAGCCGGACGCTTTTGATGCTGCTGATTGTGGTGTTGCTGGGAGGTGGCGGAGTATCAGCCAAGCCTGAGAACACTGAGAAGGTGCCTAAGGAGGTCCTTGATCAGGCGGTGGCTGCCACTCGGCTGATGGGTCAGCAGGTTCTGAAGGGAGATTACAGTATCGCTCTTGATCGCATGTATCCTCGATGGAAAAAAAGGGCAGCTAAGAGGCTTGCGGGAGGGCAGGCGGAGCTGGCAAGGCGTTTGGCGGATGTCCCGGCTAAGATGGCAAGCCAGGGAATTTCGATGCTGAAGTATGAGGTTGGCGAGCCCACCGGCGCCCACGAGGTGGTGCTGTTGCGAGGCAAGGATAGGATTGGGAATGATGTAAATATGTATTTGGAGTGGTTGGTCTTTGTCCCGACCAGAGCTGAATATCGCATCATTGATCCTCAGACCCGGCTAGCTCGCCGGATCGAAACCAAAGGGTTTCAGGTAGCAGTAAACAGGAAGGGGACTGCTGACTGGTATTTTATCGATGGGCGTAATTGTAGTATTGCGGATCTTCGGAGCTTTTTCCCGGGCCTTCCGGAAGATCTCGGCCTTCTTGGAATTCCCAAGGTAGGAGGTGGTGAGCTCGGGCGAGGGCGATGAAAGCCAGGAAGGGTCGGACCAATCCAAATTGAAAGGCGGCGAAGCGGCAAATAGCTCATGGGTAAATCAGCGAAGAACAGAGGCGGAGGGAAAAAAGGGGGGGCAAAAGGGGAGAGCCTTAAGGAAAAAGCGCGTAAGAGGCGCCAGCTGGAGCAGTTGAAGGAGCGTGCGAAAAGTGAATATTGTGAGGCTCGATCCTCTGAAATTCATGGAACAGGGGTGTATGCGATCAAAGACATCCCAGTCGGTAAGAAGATCATCGAATACCTTGGCGAGAGGATTGATAAGGAGGAGAGTGAAAGGCGCGCGAACGCCCAGATGGAACATGCTGAAAAGACAGGGGATGCGGCGGTTTACATCTTCACTCTCAACAAGAAATGGGACCTCGATGGGAACATGCCTTGGAATACAGCTCGTCTCCTGAATCATTCATGCGCTCCGAATTGCGAGGCTTGGATTGAGGATAAGCAGATCTTTCTCTATTCCCTCAGGGAGATAGCCAAAGGGGAGGAGCTCACCTTTGATTACGGGTTTGATATCGAAAACTACGAGGATCACCCCTGTTTATGTGGTAGTGATGACTGTGTGGGCTATATTGTGGGAAGGGATTACTGGGAAGAGCTGGCTGCTCGTCTGGCCAAGAAAACATCCTGACTGAGCCTAAGAAATAATGGCTTCTCTAAGAGGAGGTTGCTTCGAGTGGTTCAAACCGTCCCTGTAGAACGGTAGTGTCTCGGGAACTGGCACGTTTGCCGGTTGGCAGATCATTCTCACAAGCTATGATTGTGGAGTGATGCGCTCAATCCTGCTGCTACTGCTTCTCGGGGTAATTGGTCCGTCTTCGATCAGGGGAGGAACACCCGAGGAAGCGTTACGAATTCGATCTTCCTACGAAAAGGCTCTTGAGGAGTGGGCAGGTAAGCTTGCGATTGCTGCGCCCGAAGAGCAATTGAACGTCTGGGCAAATCGCCCGGCCTCCTCGTATCATGGGGAGCTTATGTGGGATGCGATAAAAGGGGCTCTCGATCAAGAGTGGGCGATAGAATACTGTGTATGGTTGCTCGAGAGGGCTCCGGTCTACTCAGTGGGGCGAGAGGAGGGCAGTGCTGTTTCCAGAGCGGCCCGCATTGTTGAGGCCCTGCGCACGGTGCATTACCGGAGTGCAAAAGTTGGGATGCTCTGTCTGGCCCTTACAAGTCAATCAGACCCCGCCATCATGAAGGTTGTTGAAAAGGTGGAGGCTCAAAACCCCAGTGGAGAGGTGCAGGGCCAGGCGTCCCTTGCAATTGCGATGATGCTCAAGGGTTTGGGTGATGACCCTGAGATTATGGAGAAGAGAATTGCTCGCCTCCGAAGCGCAATCATCAAGGCTCATGAAGTTGAGGTTGGAGACACCACGGTTTCAAAGCTCGCGATGGACGAAATTTTTATCATCCAGAATCTGACCAAGGGGCGGACGGCCCCGGATGCGATTGGAAGGGATTCGTCAGGAGAGCCATTCAAGCTGAGTATGCTGAAGGGGAAGGTGATCGTGCTGGCTTTCTGGCACACCAGAATGAGAGAGGCTGAGCGCGGTCTCAGCCTGTTGAGCAAACTTCAGGAGCAGTATGGTCAGCGTGGAGTAGATCTTATCGGAGTTACCTCTGATTCGCTGGCGGTTCTTAGAGGTCTACGTGCGAATAATACGATTCCATGGCGAAATTTTAGCGATGAAGATGGTCGAATTCATTCTCAGTTCCGAGTCAGAGATCTTCCCATCGTGTATGTTTTAGACGCGGAGAGAAAAATCAGATACATCGGTGGTCCCGGGTCCTTTGTAGATCTTACCGTCGAGGGGATGCTTGCAAAGTGAGGAGACCGATGGTCGAGGAGGTTGTGGTTGTTGGAGGCTCCTTCCGGCAGACAAATAAACCGGTTTCACCCTTCAGTGCCCGCGCCCTGTCCCTTTTTTGCCAGCTGATCAAGGATTCCATTGACGAAGCTGGGGGAGTCGGTTGTGCCGAAGGCGCGCGCTAATTCAATCGCTTCATTAATGGCCACAGCACTGGGGATGCCAGGATCAAAGAGCAGCTCATAGCCTCCAAGACGAAGGATTGCTCTGTCAACACGATCAAGGCGTTCGGGGGAGTAGTTCTCGATAACAGCAGCCAGCTCGTTATCAACTTGCTCGAGGTGGCGCCGGAGTTGTCCGTAATATGCCTTGATAGAACTCGAGGCGTTGGCGAGTTCCCTCTCTGCCTTAGCGACGGCTCTTAGTTCAGGTAATTCTGTCTCCTCGTTGCCGAGAGAGAGAGAAAGTCGATGTGCGAGAGGGGTAATTTTACTCTTCAATTCAGCAGCCATTTTTTGCGCTTCTCTCAATGCGGGAAGTGTTGGAGTGCATTCTGCGGTGGCCTCTGCTGCAGCAATAGAGGCGCGGTTGCTTTGGCTGGCGCCCCTCAGGCTCTCTCTTAACCGTGACGGCTCTCTATTCCCATTGATTTCACGGCGAATGTCTTCGAGATGTTCCTGAAGGCGTTCCTCTTCCAGCTTCCATGCCCTGAGGTGTAATCCGATATCGTCGGAAGCATCTGAACTCCCNAGGAGCTCAAGAGGACTCAAGATATGATGGAGAGACTCAAGAAGATTCTCTCGTCCCTGCTGAAGNTGTAATGTCGCCTTGGCGCGTGCCTTCGTGGATCTATCNCGCAATGATTCCAGCAATAGGTGCAGGATCGACGGGTCGAGGCTCTTTGGGAGAGGCTCGGAAGGTTGCAACGCGTACAGAAACTGCACCACTGCCTCCCGCATGCGGCGACGTGAAGACTCAGCCATTCTTTGTTTGGAATCGAAGGCTTCCCTTACTATCGAGTTCTGAGAAGACATCCACCATCGCTGCTGCGGTGCGAGCAGCTTCTGTTCCGCGGTTAATCTTATCTCCAATGCAGCGAATGTGAGCCTGGGCTTCATCTTCAACGAGGAGAACCTCGTGGATTACGGGGGTTCGGTACTCAAGGGCAAGCTGTTGGAGCGCGTCCGTCACATTGCGGGCAACGAGATCTGCGTGTGAGGTTTCGCCCTTGATTATAACGCCAAGAGCGATCACGCAGATCGGTCTCTCGAGCTCAAGGAGGGCCTTTATAGTGACTGGGATTTCGAAGGCGCCCGGAACTCTAACAAGATCTACGCGGGTTTCTGGAAGATACTCGCTGAGTTCACTGATGACATTTTCTACTAAGCTGTCGCTGTACGTTTCGTTGTATTTTGAGGCGACGATAGCGAGCTTTCCCGTCTTGGTCTGAAGAATACGGGGCTTTCGTGGAAGCGCTTGGGACATTGTGGTAGGTGAGAGAGACTATGGGCTGAGAACCATCTCAGATCCGATGAAAGCCGCTTCTAGAGGTGATGACCAAGCTTGTCACGCTTGGTATCCAGATAGCGTTTGTTGTGCGGGTTTGCCTCGGAGCGAATAGGGATTTGATCGATAATCTCCAGGCCATATCCTTCAAGGCCCACGACTTTCTTAGGGTTGTTTGTAAGCAGGCGGATCTTGCGAACCCCGAGGTGGTGGAGGATTTGTGCGCCCACACCATAGTGGCGAAGGTCTGAAGCAAAGCCCAATTTTTCGTTTGCTTCCACGGTATCGAGCCCTTCCTCCTGCAGCTTGTAGGCGTGGATTTTCGCGGCGAGTCCTATGCCTCGCCCCTCCTGACGCAGGTAAAGCAGGACGCCTCCCTCTTTTGCGATATGGGCAAGAGCGGTGTGAAGCTGGCTTCCACAATCACAGCGCCGTGAAGTGAAGACGTCGCCGGTTAAGCACTCAGAATGCACTCGGACCAAAAGCGATTCGCTGGGATCGATCTCTCCTCGGGTGAGTGCCACATGATGAGATCCGTCGGTGAGGACTCTATAGAGGTGGCAGGAAAAATCGCCGTAGTCGGTTGGCAGATTGATAGTTTCCTCAAACTCAACAAGGCGCTCAGTACGGCGGCGGTACTCTATGATCTGAGCGATCGTGCATGCCTTGAGACCGTGCTTTTCCTGATACTCTCCAAGGTCACCAACCCGGGCCATGGTGCCATCTTCGTGCATTATCTCGCAGAGCACTCCAGCGGGCGGCAGGCCTGCAATCCGTGCAAGATCGACAGCAGCCTCGGTATGCCCGGCCCGGCGGAGAACGCCACCATCTTCTGCTTGAAGCGGAAAGACATGACCGGGTTGGACGAGGCTCTCTGATGATGTCCCTTCGTCCGCGAGCAGCGATATGGTCCTCGATCTGTCGGCGGCAGAGATTCCAGTGGTAATCCCTTTTGCAGCATCAACCGAGACCGTGAAAGCCGTGCGGTGCTCTTCGCGGTTTCTCCGGGACATCGGGGGAAGCGTGAGATTTTCCACTCGTTCACGAGTAAGGGGAGCGCAGATTAGGCCACGGCCATGAGTGGCCATGAATGCAATGGTCTCGGGTGTGGAGAGGGAGGCGGCGCTAATCAAATCGGCCTCATTTTCCCGACCCGGATCGTCGGAGACAATAACAAGGCGGCCGAGGGCGATATCAGCTACAATTTCCTCGACGGGACTGAATTTGAGTGCGGACATGGACTGTTACCTCTTGTTAAGGATTGGATCGAATACCTTCTTCTTGTGGGTTTACTTCAGATTAGCCGAAAGAAAAGGTATAGAAGTAAATGAACTGATATTCTTCTTGGTGAGCTTTATTTCCCGCTACCCGGGGGATGGACATAGTTGGGGGTTCGTGGATTCCGCCCTAGGCGATGCTTAGTCTCCAGCACAAATATTAGCCAAGGCTAATATCGCGTTGCCTTTGGATCTTTCTTGGGCATATTCACGTTAAATGTTTTGTTGGATTCAAAGATCTCTGGCCCTTCTGCTGAGTCTCTTGCTGTGTAATTGTGAAGACGCGGTGGATATCTCAGCTGAACCACCGGGCTCCGGACCGTATCGGATCACGGCCACAACGGGGATGGTAGCTGATCTGGTCCGGCAGGTTGCTGGCGAGCGGGCCCGGGTTGAGGGTATTATCGCGGAGGGCGTAGATCCCCACCTTTATGCCGCCACGACGAGTGACGTGAAGGCCCTCCGGAATGGTGATGTGATTTTCTACAATGGGTTGAACCTCGAGGGGAGGCTAACCGGAGTCCTGAAGAAGATGGCGAGCGGTAAGCCAGTCTGCGCGGTCGCCGAGGCATTTGAGGGAGCCGAGGACTACATGATCAAGGATTCGGGTGATGAGATGGATCCCCACATATGGATGGATGTGGCCGGTTGGATGAGAGCTCTGGGTGCCGTTTCTGACACTCTCCGAAGCTACGACCCGCGATGGGAAGCCCACTACGACGAGAGGGCTGGTATCTATTTGGAGACCTTGGAGAAGCTCGACGACTATGTGAGAGAGGTTATGCAGAGCATTCCCTCGGAGCACCGGGTGCTCGTAACCGCTCATGATGCGTTTGGGTATATGGCCCGTGCATATGGGGTTGAGGTCCATGGCGTTCAAGGATTAAGTACTGAGGCTAAGCCCGGACTGAAGGATATCGAATTGCTGGTCGATTTTCTTGTGGAGCGTGAAATCCCTGCGGTATTTGTAGAAAGCTCAGTGGCCCGGAAGAGTGTAGAAGCTCTGGTTGAGGGTGCTAAGGCTCAAGGGCACGTGGTGGTGGTAGGGGGGCAACTGTTTTCGGATTCCATGGGGCCGGCAGGAAGTTATGAGGGAACTTATGTGGGGATGATTGACCACAATGTGAATACGATAGCCCGAGCTCTTGGGGGAATAGTCCCGGTTGGGGGATTTCGCCAGTGGAGAGAGAGGACGCAATGAAATCCTTTGTAGACGATCGGGAGGTCCCATCCGCTGGACGTCCGGAACATCCTGATAATATTCCATTGTCGGTCCATGACCTTACGGTGGCCTACGATCGTAAGCCGGTAATCTGGGATGTGGAGTTGAACATCCCGGAGGGAAAACTCGTAGGGGTAATCGGCCCGAATGGTGCTGGAAAAAGCACGCTCCTCAGGGCCTGCCAGGACCTGGTGCCCAAAACTTCCGGTGAGGTTCAGATCTATGGTAAGCCCTACAAGGAGCAGCGAAAGGCGGTAGGGTATGTTCCTCAGCGGGAGAGCGTGGACTGGGATTTTCCCGTTAGCGCGATTGATGTCGTTGCGATGGGAACTTACGGCAAGCTGGGATGGTTTCGAAGGGTGGGAAAAATGCAGAGGAAATTCTCGATGGAGTGTCTTGAGCGGGTTGGCATTCCACACTTGGCTGATCGTCAGATCAGTCAGCTCTCTGGAGGTCAGCAACAAAGGGTGTTTCTCGCGCGTGCCCTAGCACAGGATGCGAAACTCTATTTCATGGACGAGCCTTTTGCTGCAGTTGACGCTGCGACAGAGCAAGCGATCGTTAGCCTTCTTAGGGAGTTAAACAGTACGGGAAAAACCTGTCTGGTAGTACATCATGATCTCGCCTCCGTGACTCAGTATTTTGACTGGTTGGTGCTTTTGAACATGCGGGTAGTCGCGTCTGGTCCGACCGATGAGGTGTTCACGAGGGAAAATTTGCAAAAGACCTATGGGGGAAAGCTGAGCCTACTTGATGACGTAGCAGACCGCTTGCGCAATGTGGGAAGATAAGGAACAAAAGGGTCTGGTTTTCCCATTGATCCTTGTAATTTTGGCTCTCTTGGGAGGTGTCGCGGAAGCGGCTTTGCCGACGGTTGAAGGCAAAGCGGATGTGTGGAAACTCGTCACCCTCCAATCGTACAACTCTCGCCTCGTCATTCTATCAACCACGCTCCTAGGAGTAACCTCCGGGTTAGTCGGGGTGTTTTTGCTTTTGCGAAAACGCTCTTTGATGGGTGATGCGCTCTCCCATGCCACTTACCCTGGGATCGGGCTGGCATTCCTCGTCATGACCTTTGTGGGGGGGGAGGGGAAATGGCTGCCGGGGCTTCTTTTGGGAGCTTCTGTAACTGGCGTAGTAGGCGTAAGTCTGGTTTCAGCGATCAGGCACACTACCTTTCTCAAGGATGATGCGGCCATGGGTATCATTCTGGGAGTTTTTTTTGGGGCTGGCGTGGCCATTATGAAAATGGTCAGCAACCTTCCAGGGGCTGACGCAGCCGGACTGGATAGCTTTGTCTATGGAACAGCGGCGTCTCTAATTTTCGCCGACTTTCTGCTTATTCTCGTTGTTACAGGAGTCGTCTGTGGAGCTGCGATTCTCCTTCTAAAGGAATTTACGCTGGTCTGCTTTGATGAGTCGTTTGCAATCAGTCAGGGTTGGCCTGCGCTTCGCCTCGATCTGATTATGCTGGCGTTGGTAACAGCAGTGACAGTGGTAGGACTTCAGGCAGTGGGATTAGTGTTAATCATTGCTTTCCTGATCATACCAGCAGCGGCAGCACGGTTTTGGAGTCACAAGCTACATGTGATGCTTTTGCTTGCAGCCTCTATAGGTGGAGCCAGTGGATGGCTGGGGTCGGGCCTCAGCTCACTCCTCGTCGATCTTCCCACGGGGGCGGTCATCGTTTTGGTCGCCGCAACAATATTCATTTTTAGTATGCTGTTTGGTTTTGAACATGGAATTCTGCCCCGAGCAGTCCGCCAAACACGTCTTCGGCGTAAGGTAGGCAGGCAGCACCTTCTAAGAGCAATTTATGAAATTCTGGAAAGTCGCCAGCCTGATACTGCTGAACCAGTCAGTAATCTTCCAATAGACCTTGTATTACTTTCTCACCACCGGTCTTGGTCACCCGCGGAGCTTCAGCGTCTACTGCGTACGGCTCGGGGAGAAGATCACCTTGAGGATGAGCTGCCGGGAAGGGTGCGACTGTCAGAGTCAGGGTTTGGAGAGGCAGCGCGCGTTACAAGAAATCACAGGCTGTGGGAGCTCTACCTGATACGCTATGCAGACATTGCCCCCTCTCATGTCGATAGAGATGCGGATCTGGTTGAGCATGTTCTGGATGCTGACGTTGTGCGGCAGCTTGAATTGGAGCTTCAAGGCCGACCTGTCAGAATGTTTGTTCCGCCCAGCCCCCACTTAATCGATCAGCCATCCGGGTAGATAATGGAATTCAATTGGGATAGCTTGGATACGTGGACTGTCGTGATTGGAGGGCTCAGTGCCGTCGCTGCTGCCTTGCCTGGATGTTTCTTGGTCCTGCGCCGGATGAGTATGATGGGCGATGCTATAAGTCATGCGATTCTTCCGGGAATCGCGATGGGGTTTTTGCTGACCCACACCCGTATCACAGTGGTCATGTTTATCGGGGCAGCATGCGCAGGACTGCTCACCGCAGCATTTACACAGTGCATAAGTAAATATGGCAAAGTAGACCGGGGAGCAGCGATGGGCATCGTCTTCACCACTCTCTTTGCGATTGGCCTGATTCTTATTCGTCAGTCCGCCCAGCATGTGGAGCTTGATCCAGGCTGCGTTCTTTACGGATCGTTGGAGTATAGCGTTATCGACATGCTGCAGATTGGAGCGATCGAACTGCCTCGTGCAGCGGTGAGCATAGGCTCCGTTATGTGCATCAATATCCTCGTTATTACATTTCTCCACAAAGAGTTGGCGATCTCAACGTTTGACCCTGCTCTGGCGACTACTCTCGGAATTAGTTCCGTGCTCATGCACTATATTCTCATGGTCGTGGTAGCGGTCACGACCGTGGCGGCCTTCGAGGCATTGGGTAGTATTATTGTCATTGCAATGCTCGTTGTGCCGCCGGCTACCGCCCTACTGCTCACCAGAAGACTCTCTAATATGCTTACGTTTAGCGCGGTAATTGGGATGCTTTCAGCTTTTCTTGGGCATTTGGGAGCTGTGGCGATCCCGCCAGCATTCGGGTTTCAGGCTACGGTGAGCTCGGGAATGATGGCGGTTGCTGCTGGCGCTCTCTTCTGTTGCGCTTGGTTCTTTTCGCCCTCGCAGGGATTGTTGGTTCGTCTCAGGAAGAAGGGAGGCCGCTTGCCCCCGCTTGCCGGTGAGGGCTCCTAACAGTTCGTCAGCTGGGTTGTGGTTGCCTTCGAGCCGCCCCAATACTTTGCAACAATAGTTGCACGAAGTCTGGGGGGTGTGGTATCATTGCATTCTGCCGGGTGCTCTATAAGGAGCTAACTCCGGGGCGCTAGCTACTACACGTCATGACAGAATCAACGATGTCCGCGCTTAATCCGGACCGAGCGACCTTAAACTTTCTGAATGGGTTCCCTGAGAAGGTCCGGAAGAGAGGTGAAAAGGCGCAACAGGATGGCGCTGTAACTCAGATCTTTGGGAACCATCTTTTTATCCAAGGAAGAGTTGAGGATAAAGATGGAGTCCATCGCACAACCTTGCGGCTGCAAGGTAACAGGTGGTTCGGTAACTGCACTGAGGAGAAAGAGGAGATCGCAGGTGCTGCGATGTATGCCACGATGCTTGAGAGGATGCACCGGGGCGAGGATTTGCCGGAGTCACCGAACGAGTTCGATGACACTCCGGTGATCGACTTGATTGAAGGCAAGTTGGATAGAGAGGTTGACGACCAGGAGGCTGACTTTGTCAGCAAGGTGGAAAAGCGTTATCGGCGTTATGTGATCGAGGGCGAAATCCACGATCACGATATGGTGCGGCTGAGTCCTAGGTGGGAGATCAGCAGTTATGAGCCGCTCGAGCTGTGGCCTGTGCCCCCCGGTGATATAATCGAGTTCTGGAATTATATCGCCTATGCTTTCTACAAGCGGAAGTTGAACTACCCGGAGTTCATGAACGCGATCACTGATCTTGGCGCGGTGCAGCGCAAGATGAGTGACTGGGAGCAGGAACGGGAAATCGCGGCGTGGTATGACCGTATTGAGAGGGTGAATGATCGGCCTCCCCAAACGACTCCTGTCGAAGCGGAGTTTCGGTTGGTTTCAACAATCAATGAAGCTCGTGTAGAGGCCCGCGAGGAAGGTGGAGAGTGGTACGCATTGCGGGAGAAGCAAGAGATTGAGCGCCTTTTGGACCTTTATCGGGATTCTGCATTGAGGATTGATGCTGCGAGCCAGATTCTGTGGGAGCATTTCCTCAGTTTCTACACCCAAGATGGAGTGACCGGACTGGATCTTGATGAGGAGGAATCCTGTCGATTCCTCAATAGAATGTTTTGTCAGGAAGCGGTCAGAGGTCGGCTGGTCAACTTGGATAATCGAGAGTTCAAGGTCGTTAAGGAGCCTCTGAAGTGGGTGTGTGATGATGATCCGGCCAATCCTAATTGTTTCGCGCTCCAGCTGGTGACCAAAGGAGGGGAGGATGTCTCGCACTCGGTGCGTCTTCTACCGGGGCGTGAGGAACTCTACCAGTCCGATGAGACGGTCTTTCCAGGGCCTCCACGTTGGCTTGAAGAGACAGAAGTGATGCCGAGGTATTTGATTCCCAAGACCGTCATCGATAGTCTTGAGGGTGTTGAATTTCTAAGGAAAATTGGTGCGAGGCTTCCCGAGTCGATGCGTCGACGAGTCGTTGACCTCGATCTCTACCCCAGGTTCGAGATGAAGATCGTGCAGGGTCTGACGGCAGCCGAGACGGAGCACCTGGTTATCGATGTGGCCGCCTTGGAGAAAAAAGAGCGACGAAGCGAAAAGCTGATAAAGGGCGGGTGGGAGCTCGTTGAACAGAAGCCCGTCAAGGGAAAGCAGCTTCTCCGTTTTGCTAGAGAAAAGCTCTATCCGATACCTGAAATTCTGGCAGAACTGGGCCTCTCCTATGACGAGAAGCTCGATGCCTTTAAGACTCGAATCACAAAGCAGTTCCCTGAAAAATTTGCTGAATGGAACGAGAGAATGCCTGATTCCGTTGAGATCGAGATGGATGGCAAGTTGCGGACAATTCTTGCTGATCCGGTTTCTGCAGCGGTCAGGTTTGAGGTCGTCAATCAGGAGATTGATTGGTTCGATCTCAGGGTCGTGATTGATGTTCAGGGGGTAAACCTGAGCAAGGCCCAGATCCGTCAGCTGGTAGCTGCCCGCGGTGGATACGTCCGGATGGATGACGGATCGTGGATGCGCCTTGAGATCAAACTCGATCCGGACCAGCGCGATGCTGTAACTCGTCTCGGTCTGGATCCCTTCGACTTGTCCGGCGATACCCATCGGATGCACGCAATGCAGCTGGCCGATCCCAAGGCAGCCGAGGTGTTCGATCCCAAAGCGTGGAAGCGTATTAAAGATAGCGCCAAGGAGATTAACATCGAGGTTGAGCCGGAGCTGCCTGCTCAGTTGAATGCCGAGTTGCGTCCGTATCAGGTAGATGGCTTCAACTTCCTGGCCTACCTTGCAACGAATCGGTTCGGGGGAATTTTGGCTGACGACATGGGCCTAGGGAAGACGGTTCAGAGTCTTGCGTATATTCTGTGGTTGCGGCAGCTTGCCAAAGAGCAGGGAAAACACATGCCAGCACTGGTTGTGTGCCCGAAGTCTGTTCTTGATGTCTGGGCGATGGAGGCTGAGCGGTTTGCTCCAGATTTGAAGGTGCAGGTCCTTAGGAGTCGGGACCAGCTGGATCTGAAGGCATTGGAGACTGAACTAGATGTTCTCGTCCTCAATTATGCTCAATTAAGGGTTGGTGGTGATGAGCTCAATAAGGTCAGGTGGCTGGTGGTGATCCTCGATGAGGGTCAGCAGATTAAAAATCCAGATTCCAAGGCGGCTAAATGTGCGAGGGACCTGAACGCAGAGAACCGGCTGGTTCTTACGGGAACACCGATCGAGAACCGGCTGATGGATATGTGGTCGTTGATGGCCTTCGCAATGCCGGGGGTTCTCGGTTCTCGAGCGTATTTTAAGAAGCGTTTCGATAAGAGAAAGGATCCTAATTCCCAGAACAGGCTTGCCGCAAGATTGCGTCCGTTTCTGCTGCGGCGAACCAAAGGTCAGGTTGCCAAGGATCTGCCGCCTCGAACCGAGGAGGAGGTCTATGCCAACATGGACGGAATTCAGATGGAGCTTTACAAGGCGGAGTTAAAACGAATTCAGAAGGCTCTGCTGGGTCTCGATTCTGACGAGGCAGTCAAAAAGAATAGCTTCGCTATTCTGCAGGGGTTGATGCGTCTCCGGCAGATATGCTGTCACCCTGGCCTCATTGATCCTAAATATCTCAAGGAGGAAAGCTCCAAGTTGAC
>NZAC01000011.1 GCA_002686085.1 Roseibacillus sp.
GAGCACGAGGAGCACGAGGAGCACGAGGAGCACGAGGAGCACGAGGAGCACGAGGAGCACGAGGAGCACGAGGAGCACGAGGAGAAATAACAGCTCTCCCTCTGAGGTCTCTCCTTCCTTCTCTCTCGATCAGGCTACGTAAAGCAGCTCGACCCACTGATCGGGAGAAGCTTACATGGTGACAACCCATCTTGGGCGCTCCACCGGCGCCCTCCCCATGTCTCATCCCCGGCCCTTCCAACTACATCCAGACGACAACGTCGTCGTGGCCAGCGGAGTTCTGGAGGCAGGCCAACCCGTGCATGGCTGCAAGGTCAAACCTCGCAGTCGGATCCCCGGGGGACATAAAATGGCGATCTCCAAGATCTCTGCCGGCCACAACGTCTTTAAGTTTGGACAGGTAATCGGTCAGGCAAGCTGCCCAATTCTTCCGGGAGATCACGTCCACGAGCAGAATCTCGCAATGGCGGAATATTCCAGTGACTATGCCTTTGCCGAGGATGCCTCTGTCACAGAGGTTATCCCAGAGAACCAACGGTCTACCTTCATGGGATACCGCCGTGACGATGGAAGAGTTGGCACCCGCAACTATGTCGGCATTCTGACCTCCGTTAATTGCTCTGCCACGGTGGCATCACTTATCGCGAAGGAGGTTGAAAAGCGGGCAGTCCTTGATGATTTTCCGAACGTTGATGGCGTGGTGGCACTGACGCATGGCGCTGGCTGCGCGGTGAGCACAAGAAACGAGGGATTCCGCATGCTGCAACGAACAATCTGGGGGCATGTCCGTCACCCCAATTTTGGATCGGTTCTCATGGTGGGACTAGGTTGCGAAGCTAATCAGATTCCGCTCATGGTGGAGCACTTTGGAAAACCTCCTGAGGGAAGCTTCCACCTTGAAACTATTCAACATCATGGGGGGACCCGGCAGACGATCGACTCATGTCTTGAGCGTCTGCATAATGAAATCCTACCCCATGCGAATAAAGCACGGCGCGAGCCTGTTCCTGTCAGCGAAATCTGTCTAGCTCTGCAATGTGGAGGTTCAGATGGGCTCTCAGGAATCACCGCCAACCCGGCTCTGGGTCTGGCAGTAGATCAGCTCATCAAGCAGGGTGGCTCCGCCATCCTCGCCGAAACCCCAGAAGTCTACGGTGCGGAACATCTTCTTACCAGAAGGTCTGCGAATCCGGAGGTTGGCAAAAAACTGGTCTCCCTCATCCGTTGGTGGGAGGATTATGTCGCCAAGCTCGACGGCCATATTAGTAATAATCCGGCTCCAGGCAATAAACTCGGAGGTCTCACTACCATTCTCGAGAAGTCCCTCGGAGCGATCAGCAAGGGTGGAACAACAACTCTGCAGTCCGTCCTTCGATACGCTGAACCGGTAGTCGGGTCTGGACTTCACTTCATGGACAGCCCCGGATACGATCCGATGTCCATCACCGGGGAAGTTGCATCCGGCGCTAACCTGATCTGCTTCACCACGGGCCGGGGCTCGGTCTATGGGAACAAACCCTGTCCCTCGATTAAGATTGCGAGCAACTCTACCATGTTCCGGCGGATGGAGGATGACATGGACCTCAACGCAGGAACCATCGCAGATGGCATTGAAAACCACCCGGATGTGGCTAACCGAATACTGGAAAGAATCGTTGAGGTAGCAGGAGGATCCCGCACCAAATCTGAAATTCAGGGTTTTGGAGATCATGAATTCGTCCCCTGGAGTATCTCTGCGATCACCTGACAAGAGATTACAAGGAGGCGGATTGAGGCTTCCCGACCGACGAACTTGGGCTAACCTCCCCGCCATGTCCAACTACTCTCTCTCCGGCCACGTCGCCCTTGTTACCGGAAGCAGTAAGGGCCTCGGAGCCTCAATTGTCCGGAACCTCGCCTCAGCAGGGGCCTCGGTTGCTGTCAACGCCTTCAATAACATTGATCGCGCCCAGAAACTTGCAGATGACATTAACGCAGAGGGAGGAAAAGCGATCGCAGTCGCCGCAGATATCACAGATGCCCCGCAAGTTGCCTCACTGGTCGAGGAGGTGGCCTCCCGAATGGGACCCATTGATATCGTTGTCCCTAATGCCACCGGCCCTCAACCTCACAAGCCAATTGAGGAATACGACGAAGCGTTTTACCAAGAGATGTACGAGTTCTTTATCAAGAGCCCCTTCCTTCTTGCGCAGGCTACCCTCCCCTCCATGAAAGAGAATCGATGGGGAAGATTCGTCAATATCATCAGCGAAGTCTTCTCCGCCTCCGTTTCCGACTTTTCTGCATATGTCGCCGCAAAAGGAGGACAGATTGGCTGGTCCCGTTCCATGGCCCGGGAACTGGCACCCTTTGGAATCACCGTCAACATGGTTGGCCCCGGATGGATTCCCGTGGAGCGCCATGCCGATGACCCACAGGACAAGAAAGACGCCTATCTTTCACAGATTCCTGTTGGCCGTTGGGGCGTTCCTGATGACGTTGCACACGCCGTTCGGTTTTTCTGCCTGGAGGAAGCCTCCTTCATTACCGGGCAGACCCTTTATGTGAACGGCGGCATGACGCCGTGGTAGTCCGTAATATTATCTCTCTCAGCTCAAGGCGCATTCGTCTTAAGTCTGAAATATACGCTGTAAATCACATTTAAACCTGATCTGTTCGCGCCGCTGATTTTGCTCGCAAACCCGGCCCGGCCTCTTAAAGATTCTGAGTCCAAACAGAAAACACCTCATGAGTAAAAAGCTTTGCCTCACCCTCCTCGGGCTCATTCCAATCATCGTTCTGACCAGCCTCCTTAATAGTTGCGGAAAGAAAAGTAGTAGCGGAAAAGTGCGCCTTGCTTTCGTTACCAATGCTTCTGCAGACTTCTGGGCCTACGCTCAGGCAGGAGTTCAGAAGGCAGAGAGTGAGTTCGACGATATTGAAGTCGAATTCAAGGTAGGCGACGGCACACCTGCGAAG
This sequence comes from Roseibacillus sp., assembly GCA_002686085.1. Lineage (GTDB taxonomy): Bacteria > Verrucomicrobiota > Verrucomicrobiia > Verrucomicrobiales > Akkermansiaceae > Roseibacillus_B. The sequence continues at coordinate 2,959 of NZAC01000011.1, forward strand.
CAGCGCGAGCTTGTAGAGGCTCTCCTGGTACGCGGTGTAAAAGGTATCGCCATAAGCCCCACTAACCCTAGTGGCCAAAAGGAAATGCTCAATGAGTGGGCCGAAAAAGCTTCCCTCATCACTGTCGATAGCGACGCGGTTGACTCAGATCGCAAATTCTACCTCGGAACTGATAACGTTGCAGCTGGAAAAAAGGCCGGTGAGCTTCTTAAGGAAGCCCTTCCCGATGGAGGCAAAGTCATGGCCTTTGTTGGACTCGGTGATCAGGCCAATGCTGTGGAACGGTATCAAGGGCTACGCGAGGCCGTGGAGGGAACCGAGATTGAAATCCTTGATCTCCGAACCGACGAGGTTGACTTCGGAAAAGCTCGCCGTAATGCCGAAGACACCCTGACAAAGCACCCCGATATTGCGGGCATGGTCGGCCTCTGGTCCTACAACGCGCCTCTCATTCTGGAAGCCGTGAAGGACAAGGGTGTTCTCGACAAGGTTAAGATCATCGGCTTCGACGAGGATCCTCGCACCCTCAAGGCTATTGATGCCGGTGAAATTCATGGAACCGTTGTCCAGAAACCCTACGAGTTTGGCTATCAGGCGGTAGTCGCTCTGCGTGCCATGGTCGTGGGGGGGCAAACTCCCAAGGACCTTGAAGTTCCTGACACCAATCAGAAATTTATTGAGACTCTTACGATTCGTAAAGGAGAGGGCCTTAACTACCTGAAGAAGTGCGACGCTTGGAAACAATCCATCAGTAAATAGTAAGTCCGCTCTACCTCGAGCTCCAATGCAAGACCCCGCCAAGCGCGTGAAGGTTCTCCAAATGGAGAATATCACGAAACGCTTCCCCGGGGTGACGGCCCTCGACCAAGTCAACTTCGACATCATGGAGGGCGAAGTTGTTGCCCTTATCGGAGAAAATGGGGCCGGAAAGTCGACATTAATGAAAGTCCTCGGAGGCGTACATCAGCCGGACGAGGGAACGATTACAGCGTCTGGTTCGCCTGCCGTTATCCGCTCCGTTGCAGATGCTGACTCGCTGGGGGTAGGGTTCGTGCATCAGGAACTCAACGTCCTAGACAACCTCGATGTCGGGGCAAACGTCTTCCTCGGTCGGGAACCACACCACCTCGGCCTGATAAACCGCCGCAAGATAAAGGCGGACACGCAACCGTATCTCGATACTCTTGGTCTGGATGCTTCTCCCGATACTCCGCTTTCCAAGCTCTCCATAGGCCAACAACAAATGGTCGAAATCGCCAAGGCCCTTTCAAAGGAGGCGAAGATCATCATCATGGATGAGCCTACCTCAAGTCTCACCCTCTCGGAAACTGAAAGACTCCTGAAGGTAATAGGTGACCTGTCCGAGCAAGGCATCGCAGTTATCTACATCTCCCATCGCCTCGGTGAGGTAACTCAGTGCGCCCACCGTGTTGTGGCTCTGCGTGATGGAAAAAATGCAGGCGAACTGCAGCGCGGCGAAATCAATCACGACGCCATGGTCAGCCTGATGGTTGGTCGAGACCTCAAGCGCACCCCCCTTACTACAAGTGATCATGAGACGGTTCCACGGCGTCTTGTCGTCTCCAATCTTCGTACTGCGCTCTATCCGGAATGTTCATCCAGTTTTGAAATTTCAGGAGGTGAAATCCTGGGGATGGCAGGACTTGTCGGAGCGGGACGATCTGAACTTGCCCAGGCTACTTTCGGAGTTGACCCTGCTCTCGGCGGATCAGTATCGGTCGACGGCACCACGATAAAAAGAGGCGCAGCCAGGCAATCTATCAAAGCTGGCATTTATCTTGCTCCCGAAGACCGCAAACTAACCGGACTCGTTCTGGAATTTGATATCACTCAGAACATTTCCCTCGCTGACCTTTGGAACCACTCTTCCGGTATCGGCTTGATTGACCGTAATGCGGAGCGCACCGTGGCAGAACGGCAAATTGAGCGCCTGAAAATCAAGACTCCATCTGCATCAACCGCCGCTATTACTTTAAGCGGAGGAAATCAGCAGAAGGTTGTCCTCGGTAAATGGCTCTCGATGAAACCCAAGGTCATTATCTTTGATGAACCCACCCGCGGAATCGATGTCGGGGCCAAGGCGGAAATCTATAAACTGATGCGGGAACTTGCCCGCAATGGAGTCGCCATCTGGATGATATCCAGTGATATGGAAGAGGTTCTGGGGATCAGTGACCGTATTGTCGTGATGCACGAGGGACGGATTACCGGAGAACTCGAACGCGACGAATTTGGTGAGGAGGCAATTATGCATCTCGCCGTAGGGCATTCCAAAACCGAAGCCAACTAATACAACACTTCTATGGCCAACCCCCTATTACGCTACGCCGGCCGACACCGCCGCGAAACAGGCATGCTCGGTCTCTTGTTCATTCTCGTAGTCATAACCAGCCTTGGCACGATAGAGGAGGGCATCGATGGCCTCTTCGGCAGCAAGTTCCTTACTCCGGACAATCTTAAGAATGTAGCCCGAACGATCGGCATCTATGGCATTTTCAGTATTGGGGTTGGCATCGTGATTATCACTGCCGGCATCGACCTGTCGGTAGGCTCCCTCATGGCGCTTCTCGGTGTCTTTTTCCTCTTTCTTGTCACCCCGCCCGGTATGAGGCCCGACTCCGCAATCGCCCGAGGTATTCCCGAAGTGAGCTGGCCCATGGCCGTTTTATGGGTCCTCCTTCTCGGAACGCTGCTGGGGTTACTCCATGGTATTCTCGTCGGAAAACTCAAGCTTCAGCCCTTCGTTGTCACCCTCTGCGGACTTCTCTCCTACAGGGGCCTTGCTCGCTTCTACGCAAACGACACTACTGTCAATGTCGGAGATGCCTCTCAGGATTTGAGTTTTGCGCGCAAACTTGGAGATGGAACACTTGGAGACGTTCTCATAAGCGATGGTCAGAAAGGTATCCTGCATAGCATTCCGATGACGTTTGTCTATCTGATCATCTTTGCCGTTATCACCACCATAATTCTCCACCGTTCTGTTCTGGGGCGCTATATTTTCGCGGCAGGCCGCAACGAACTCGCGACGAAATACTCAGGCATCAACACAGGCCTTGTCATTGCTATTGCCTACCTAATCGCTGGTTTCTGCACCGCCTTCTCCGCCATTCCCTTCTGTATTTATACGGGCTCTGTTCAGCCCACCAGCCATGGAGCTTTCTTTGAACTGTACGCCATCGCTGCCGCGGTTCTTGGGGGATGCAGCCTGCGTGGAGGTGAAGGTTCGATTCCTGGTATACTCATTGGCACTGCTATTCTGATTGTTCTCCGGAATATGGTGAATCTTCTGGGCTACCCCACACCGCTCAGTGATGCGATTACGGGGGGAGTGATCTTCGTTGGCGTCATCATAGATCAGCACGGAGCCACCGGCTTGAAGAAACTCTTCAAACGCAAGGTAAAGGCAGGCTAAGCAGGGCTCTTTCGACCGGGTATTGTTGAAATTGTCCTGAGAATACTTTCTCCCACTTCTCCTCATCAACCCATCTCCACACGGATGGAGCAGCTCCTTCCGGCGACCTCCCTGAAGTTATACTGGTCGTGGACCACTTCATCCAGATTCATCAGGTCCTTAATCAGGAGAGCAATCCCATACCTTGTTATCCGGCAAGCAGAGCTCACTAGCCCTCCTGAGCTAGGCGTGGCGCTGTCCCAGCCATATCCCACCCAGGAGCCCTACAAGGTGAGCCTCCCACGAGATATGGTCCCCTTCAGGGAAAACCCCTCCAATCATCCCTCCATAAACTACGGCAACCACAATACCTACTACGGCCCACACCAGGCGACGCCCCCATATTGCACGGGCGAGAATATACCCAAAGTAAGAGTAAACTAAACTACTCGCTCCAATATGAACTGATTTCGCCTGCCCTAGATCCGCAATCAGCCAGGTCCCTATCCCACTAATCAGGGCAAGGGTGAGAGTCGTCGTCGCGAATCTTCTTCCTTCCGCCAGAATTACAATCATTCCCAGTCCTAGTGTAGCGATGGTGTTATCCAGGAGGTGATCCCAGTTTGCGTGGAGCCACGGCATGCAGATGACTCCTCTCAGTCCTGTAAGACTGCGCGGGACCACCCCAAACTGGTCCAAATTCAACTTGAAATACCAATCGATGAGCTCGACGAGCCAAGCTATGACAATGAGGGCAGCAAGAAAGCCAAGGCCTGGATGGCCTTTTTTACCCCTACCCCCGGTTCGAGCTTCTAATTTTCTCATCCTCATTCGCCAATCGGAATATCATTGAGCCTGACAAACAGGTTTTCACAGTTCCCATAGTATGCCTCGACCACGGACAACTTGAAACCTTCAACTTGAACCCTGAGACTTTTACCATGCGAACCCGCTTCGCCCCCAGCCCTACAGGGCCAATGCACCTCGGCCACGCTTATGCCGCTCTCGTAGCCCGGGAGGCTGCGAACTGTGGAGATGGTGTGTTTCTTCTCCGGTTTGAGGATATTGACCGGTCCCGGGTACGACCCGAATACTACTGCTTGATCGAAGAGGATCTTCAATGGATGGGACTCGAGTGGAGAGAAGAGCCCGTGCGACAATCTGACCGGCTCGAGGTCTACTCCAGCGCTCTCACTACCCTCGAGGAGCAAGGCCTCATTTATCCATGTTTCTGCACCCGGCGGGCGATCGCCGACGAGGTATCGCGTATGACGAATGCTCCCCATGGTCCCGGGGGGACTGTGTATCCAGGAACCTGCCGAAAAATCAGTGCCGATGAACGAGCGGAGAAAATCGCAATGAAAACACCTCATTCGTGGCGCCTGCACTCGGCCAAAGCCGCCGAGATCTGCGGGCAACTCACCTTCCGTGACCTCATCCACGGCGTTATCCCTGTCCGCGCAGACAGCCTTGGAGACGTTGTTCTCGCCCGTCGTGATATCGCTACCTCATACCATCTCGCGGTCGTGACAGACGATGCTGAACAGAAAATTACCCTTGTTACCAGGGGCGAAGACCTTCTTTCCTCAACGCATATCCACAGGGTTCTGCAGAACCTTCTCGGCTACCCGGAGCCTCTCTATCTTCATCATAAGCTCGTCTGCGACGAAAAAGGGAATCGGCTGGCTACCCGCGACAAGGCTCTCTCCCTCGCTAGCCTCAGAGCCTCGGGATTCAGTCGCGACCAGCTCCTCGCAAGGCTCCCTCCCATACCCGCTCTCCCACGAAACCTTACCAGTGAAACTTGAATCTTTCCTCTTCCACCCTAAAAGAGAGCCATGGACGACACCAAGATCACGCTCAACACCTCCAAAGGCGCCATCGATATCTCGCTATTTTCAGGCGACACCCCTATCACCTGTGCCAGCTTTCTGAACCTCGCTAAGAAGGGTTTTTATGACGGCCTGATCTTTCACCGAGTGATCAAAGACTTCATGATTCAGGGTGGATGCCCCGAGGGTTCTGGGCGAGGCAACCCTGGTTATCAATTTGAAAACGAGTGCCTCCCTCATCGCAGCCACGATAGTGCCGGAAAGCTCTCCATGGCCAATGCGGGACCAAATACAAATGGCAGCCAGTTTTTCATTACGCATACTGCAACCCAGTTCCTCGACGGGAAACACACCGTCTTTGGTGAAGTTACGGGAGGACAGGAGGTCGTCGATGCGATTGCTACTGCCACTACGGGGCCAGGCGATCGACCAGCTGAGGATATCACAATTGATTCAGTGACCATTCACGATTCCACCGAAGACCTCTTCGAGGCCCAAAAATCGCGGATTGCTGATTGGAATGCAGCAATGGCCTAGAGCGCGCACGAACAGTCTTATTTCCTCAGAAGCTCTAGTCTCTTCTCAAGCTGCTGCAGTTTACCCTTCACATTCCGGAGTTCTTCCAGAACTTCGTCCAGTTCCTTGTCTCGTTTGTCACCCTGATCGGACGGGGCAGGATCGGAGGGCCCTTCCGCCACTGGTGGCTCGGCAGACTTCTTGGCATTCATCTCGTCCACGGATGAAAGCAACTTGCGGATGTCCGAGGCGGGAATGGCCAGAGTTTTCACGCGCCCAGCCCGGGAAACATTAATTCCAATACAGCGCCCCTGAAGATCCAGCAGGGGACCTCCACAGACCGCAGGAGAAATTGGCATGTCATGCTGTAAAGCAAGCGGAAAGCCCGATAACCTTTCTGACAAGGGACCACTCATCTCGTTCATTCTTCTAAACCTGTCAGAGCTCTGCTCCTGAGGGCGGGCGGCAAGCTTGACCTTGACCTTATCCACCTTCTCACCTCGTTGGTAGGTGAATTCTACTTTGTCCCCCGCGCGATATGTTCGGATCTTACTTCCAAAGGCAAATGGGTCTTGGAGGGCTATCCCGTCGACATGCGTAATAACATCATTTGCCAGCAAGCCCGCTTCTTCTGCAGGGCTCCCATTGACAATGCGGACAATTTCGACTCCGTTTTCACCCTCTCCAGCCTGAATTCCAAGGAACCCAATTTCGCCCAGGGCCCGTGGCAGCACACTCACCAAGCCAATCCCAAGGGGGGACCCATCCGAATCCGGTGAGGTCAGTAATGTTCCTACCGGGGATTTTTTCTTCCCCACCCACTTCACTGGCTCCAATCCTTCCGAAGACCCTTGATACAGAGCGAGGTCACGCTTCGGAAACCGCTTGATGAGCTTGAGAGATATTTGTCCCTCTTCGCCCTTGCGTGACACCTCCCCTTCGAGTGTCTCGACGTTCTTGGTTAGAATATGCCCCTCGTCAGAAACGACAGTTCCAAGGGCGGCTGGTTTTCCATTCACTCCTATGGCCACGACTGAGCGTGCTGCTTTACTGGTCACCGGCTGAAGCGACTTCATCGCAGACGCGAAGAAATCATCTGGCCCGCTCTGGATCTCCATCTCGAGCATATCGCGGAGAGCTTCCGGACCGATTGAATCCGCCATCTCCCGCAGAGCCTTCTCGAGTTCGGCCATCCCCCCCAGGTTTTTCAGATCTTCCTCATCCAAATCCAGATTGCCCCTGCGAAGTGATTCCCTGAGCAGCTTTTCAAGATCCAGCCCAGCCCCCTGCTCCTTGTCTTCTTCCTTTTCGCCCTCTTCACTAGGCTGGGCCGAGTCCTCGGCCGCGTCTTTCTCCTCATCGGACTCTTCCTCACTAGGGGGAGAACCAAGAAGGTCGCCCAGACGAGCCAGCTTTACCTTGACCTCATTTTTCTCACCCCCCCTCCGGTAGGAGATTGTTAAAGTATCGCCAGAATCATACTCGCCGACAACTTCAATCAACTGCTCCGGACTGTCGACAGCTTTTCCGTTAATTTCCGCAACGATATCTCCAGCCTGTAATCCGGCTTTTTCAGCTGGTGAATTTTCCATTACCCCCTCCAGAGACACTCCCCCATCTTCGGCCGAACCGGCCAAATTGATTCCAAGGACCGGGCGCTCAGGATCGACCTGTCGCTCACCTCCTGCAAAACGCGCGCCGGTTCGCTTCCCTGCAATCATCTCATCCCAGCTCCCAAGGAATACTCCGATGGGAACATGCCTGTTTTCGCTGAGAGTAGATCCAATGTTGGAATGAATTCCTATTACCTCTCCCTTCAAGTCAAAGAGAGGTCCACCAGAGTCCCCTCCGACGACCGCGCAGTCCGTAGTAACAAACTGCCCATTACCTAATACCCGGCCAAGTCGCACTGGCGGAGACCGCATCGAATCAAAGCCTCCGGGGTGACCAAATGCTACACACCACTCATTCCGCAAAAGACCCTTGCTTTCTCCTACCTTCACGAAAGGGTAACTTCCCTCTTCGGTAATCCGAACCATGGCAGCATCTCTGTCGTAATCTCCACCGAGCTTTTCAGCCTTCACCCGCTTTCCGTCAGGAAAAATGACGATCACATCGTCCGAGAGGGACGCCACCACATGAGCTGCGGTCAGGACTAATCCCTCTTCACTGACGATCACCCCACTTCCTGCTCCACCGCCCCCGGTTGAAACGAGTGAAACCGTAGCCGCTGCACTCCTATCCGAGAGAGCGACTAGCCTCTTGCTCAGCTTCCGAAGATCGGCCAATCCGTCCACTAAAGGAGCGACCTCCATTTTTTGGGCGGCAGCGGGAACGGAGTGCCCGATCGTGAGAAAAGCCGCCAGTGAGAGGGCGACTAGGGATTTAAGATTGATCTTCATTCTGGAGGTAAGGTGCTGTTTGTGCGCGATGCGGGATGATAGCCTGCATAACCCAAGCGTTATGAACGCCCGTTTCTGTTGACAATAGATTTCCGATTCCCTTCGGCGTCAACTGATGGTTCGGGCAGATTTGTCCAAAACTAGTTGAAATTGAGGCTTTTAATACAAAAAGTCACCCTGGACTTCTTCCTCCCGCCGGAATCAGGTTGCAATGTGACCCTTTGGCTACCTTGCTCAAATGGTCAAAAGCCTTGCCCCTTGCTGACAATCACGCAACCTCCGCGCCGTGCTGACCATTCAGCAACTCCGCGTAGAGGTCGGAGCCCGTGTCCTGTTTGACGGGCTCTCTTTCGTTTTGGGTAAGCAAGACAGGATTTCCTTTGCTGGACCCAACGGTGCCGGAAAATCTACTTTGATGAAATGTCTCGCCGGGGTGATCGAGCCCAATGCCGGTCAAATTACCCGCCCGAAAGGCCACCGAACCGGTTATCTACCGCAGGATGGAATCCACCTGTCCGGTCATTCTCTCTGGGAGGAGGCAGAATCGGCATTCGTGGAGGCCAGGCAGCTACAGCGTGAGATCGAACAGAACTCCGCACAACTCGACGATCTTGATCCGGGCACTTCTTCCTACTCGGATCTCCTTCAGAAAATCGGAGAGTTGGAACTAAGTCTCGAGCACTTTGATCCAAGCAGGATCAAACCGCGAATCGAATCTGTCCTTGGTGGACTTGGTTTTCAGCGCGATGACTTCCAACGTGACTGCGGGGAATTTTCCGGTGGCTGGCAGATGCGAATCGCAATGGCCAAACTCTTTCTGCAGGAGCCCGATGCCCTCCTCCTCGACGAGCCCACCAATCATTTGGACGTGGATGCGCAGCGCTGGATGGAGTCCTTCTTGCGAGACTACAAGGGGACGATTGCAATCATTTCACATGATCGCTCTCTTCTTGATGAACTGACGACCCGAACCATAGCGTTTGAGCGCGGACAGGCCGCTGAGTATGCGGGAAATTATTCCTTCTTCGTAAAAGAATCCGCCCTGCGCCGCGAAATTCTCGAAAAACAATACCGGGCGCAACAGCGTGAGATCGATAAAACTGAACGTTGGATCAACCGCTTCCGCGCCAAGAATACAAAAGCCTCTCAGGTTCAGAGCCGAATCAAGCAACTCGAGAAGATGGAGCGAATCGTCCTCGAGGACCAAGAAGAGGCCATGAACTTTACCTTCCCTCCTCCTCCCCCAAGTGCTCACTGCGTAGCTAAAATCGAGGGAGGCGCTCAGCGCTATGGTAGCCTTACTGTCTTTGAGGACTTTGACTTCGAGATAACGAGAAGTCAGAAAATTGCGGTTGTTGGCCCAAACGGGGCTGGGAAATCAACATTTTGCCGGATGATTACCGGCAAGGAATCCCCCGCCGATGGCTCCCTCGAACTGGGATCGAAAGTCCTTCCCTCCTTTTTCTCGCAGACACATGCCGATGAGCTGGATCCCGAACAAACGGTCCTTCAGACCGTTGAGGCAGCCGCAAGCCGGGAAAACATGTCCCACGTACGTAACCTCCTTGGATGCTTCCTCTTCCGGGGGGACGATGTTTTCAAACAGGTTGGGGTCCTCTCAGGCGGCGAGCGCTCACGCGTAGCACTCGTTCAGATGCTCGTCCGGCCTGCCAACTTCCTCATTCTTGACGAACCCACCAACCATCTCGATATGCAGTCACAGGAGGTCCTGCAGGACGCTCTGACTCAATATCCCGGCACCATCATCATTGTCTCTCACAACCGTTCATTTCTGGATCCTGTTGTGGAGCGCACCCTTGAATTCAGGCAGGGAAAACAGCCAAGGCTCTACCATGGGAACCTGAGCTATTATCTGGACAAGGTAGCAGAAGATGAGCGCCGCGGGGGTAATTCCAGCCCAGCACCCGCTGGGGATGGAACCGCTTCAACGAAGGAAGGGGCGCTGACAAGAAAAGAAGAACGACGCCGCGAGGCAAAAGTTCGCCAGCAAAGAAACCTCGTTCTCAAGCCACTCGAGGAGCAACTTGAAAAACTGGAGACCATGATAACGGAATTCGAGTCTGCTAAGGAAACTCTCACCGAACACATGTCCAAGCCTGAGGTAGCAAGCGACCCCGAGGAGCTACGAAAAACCAGTGAAGCCTTCCAAGCTGTTGGCGGTCAGCTTGAAAAGGCCTACAGTGAATGGTCTCAACTTTCCGACGAAGTCGAGATCATGCGGAAGAAGCTCGAAGCCACCAATCTCTGAACTTATCACTGCAGCGAAAACCGGAAGGGGACGTGCACCCGCGAACTTACCGGCTTTCCGTTCTTCATCGCTGGAGAAAAAGACCAGCGCTTTACGGCTGCGATCGCTGTGGAATCAAGCAAAGGGCTTCCGGAAGAGTTAAGTATACGAACGGACCCAACACGTCCCCGACTACCGATCTGGACGTCCAGCATCACCCGCCCCTCTACCTTGTCTCGCCGGGCAGTCCGCGGGTAATCTGGCTGGTAGCGCCGAAGAACCCGAGCAGGCTGGGACGATCCCCGTACTGGAATCGCGTCAGGGACAGAGCGGGCCTGGCTTCGAGCTTTCGGCTTTGATTCGGATTGCGGAGGGTCGGCGACTTTCTTTCTGAGAGGACTCGAACCTTCAGGATCAAGCTCCACCAGAATGCCCGAATCATAAGGCTCGACCCGATCCAGAGGTGGCTCAGGCCCACGAGGAATCTCCGTCTGTACAGCTGGCACAGGAATCGGCATTACAAGCCGGGGAGCGACAGGGGGCGTCCTGGTCAAAGAGGGGCTCTCAGGCACCACCTCTTCAACGACCTCCAGCTTGTCCACCAAGCGGGTGATGCCGATGACCGGAGCATCGAATTCTGGCTCCACCAGAATACCGGGAAGGATCCAAGAGTGTAACCCCACGGTAGCAAGACTGAGAGCCGCGGAAGCAATGAGCGACGAGAGCCAGAAGGGGAAAGGCCGAGCCTCACAAGATTTGATCGGCTTGCTCTCTACGAGGTTCAGGTCCACTGGCTTACTCTTGTCCCGGCCAAACCAGCCATCAGGATGTGGAGACGGGCAACTCACAGTTTCGGCTGGAATGGTGGCTTAGCCTGATGACCACCGTCAACAAGGAAGCGCTAAGAACACCCTGATGAGCAATTTCTATCCTTTTATGTGGGCAACTCTGGCTCATCTGGGACTTGAAGCTCTGGCTCGGATGGACGCGGGGAACCAGGGGGCAGATCCGCTGTATCAACATCCTCTACCTGCTTTGCTGTGCTCGACTCCTGCTCACTCTGTTCACAGGGCTCAGCCAGATCTCCAGACTGCTTAACTTCAACCTCTGAGGTATCTTTCGGGGGCTCCGTGGGCTCCGTTTCCCCGGAGGGGGCTGGGCGTTTGCTTTTACTTCGCTTGCCGGATTTTTCTTCCGTGACAGAACCTTCGAGCTCAGCGCCGCCTCCCTTGGTTTCCTTTTTGGCACGGTGGATAGTGCTGTCCGCCATCAGCAGGAGATAGCCCTGATTGAGTAGCCAATGCAGGTCATGATACCAGTCCGCCTTGCCGTTATCATCGATTCCCTCCGGAAGCACATCCTTCCAAAGAAGCTCCAACTTGCGGCCCGAATGCGTTGTGACCCAGTTGAGCAGCGTCAGAGGGCGGTCTGCAATGACGATCTCCTCTGGAACAGGATGGGGCCGTGAGGGCCCAGCCTTCAACTTCCGCTTCCACTTAAAGACTGCCACATGGCGCCCGGAAAGTTGCCGACAAAGGATAGGGGTCAATTTGCCGGGATACCGGCGCTCCTCTGCCACGGTATGCCTCAGAAGAGTCAGCAGTCCGGGGGACAACAAATTGCCTTTGATATTCCCCCCAACCCAAGCCCGGCCGGTTTCTTGAAAAGCCTGCTCAAAATGGTGCTCAACAAAATGTCTCTCGACCTCTTTTGGATCCTCAAGACAAGGGGCCTTCTGCTCTGAAGGAAGTTCTGCCGCAGTTTCCGCAGTTTCCGCAGTTTCCGCAGTTTCCGCAACATCCTTCTCTGAAGGACCGAGTAACCCATCAGGGCTCGATTCTTCTTCCTTTAACGAAGTAGTCGATTCAGCGGGCTGAGCAACTTCGCTTTTACTTGTGTTCTCCTCTTCCTGCTCTTGTTCCGCAGAAGGGTTCGCATCCTCCCCGGCAATTCCCCCTGTGGGTCTGTAGGCGATTCTTTTTGCCATTTTCTCCATCCAGGCAGCCACAACCTCTTCCCCATGCTCCATTTTTATTTTTCTCTTTAAGGCATCAAGAGGCATGTTGCCAAAACGCTCGCGATGAAGCTGGAGGATTGCGGTCTGGTATCCGTGATAGTTAGGAGGCCCAAGAAGCTCCCCGCTAATTCCACACCGACCGATAGCCTGAAAATTACCCTTAGGAGGCTCAGCATCGGAGATTACCTCCTGATAGAAATCTCCTCGCCATTCTGCCTGCCAGAAATGTCGGATCGCCTCATCCCGTGTTAACCACAGTGATCCATCTTTTTTGCACCGGATGAGCCCACAGTCCTCCTTGCCACTCTGAAATGTCACATTGAAGCGCTCCCGGGAACCCAGAACGAGCTTCGAAAGATCAAACACCGAATACGTTCGACCCCCGGCCATGATTTCCTTGGCCAATCCATCCAGACCCTCTTCGACGGGCATAACTCCTGCAGTAAAACCCTCCGGAGGTGCAATCTCCTCCTGAGCACGGTGGCCCCGCCGGTCATCATCACGGCGGCCTCTTCTGTCTCGCTGAAATTTCTGCCTGCCCTCTCCGCGGCCATCCCGACGACCTGACTCTTCCCTCCTGTCACCGCGTCGACCACTCCTCTGTCCACGATCCTGCGAGCGCTTGCCTCTACCATCACCTCTACCGTCACCTCTTCTATCCGTTCGTCGCCCCCCCGACTTCCCCTTGTGGCGTTTACCCTCGGACTCTCCACCGGCTTTACGCTCGGGCTCTCCTCTCGCCCATGCGGGCCCGAGATCAAGAGAGTCAAGGCTAAGGAGAGGCTCCTTGGACGACTCCGCTGGTTTCGCTTCTTCGCTCATCAGTCGGTGAAGCACTAAGCAAAGACGGACGCCTCCAAACGCGCAAGAAGCAAAACCGGCTACGAGCACATCATCCTCAGCCCATCGGATAGGGTATCTCGCGACTCACCTCATCGATGCGGTCAAGTATCTCCCGCTCGAGAATCAGTCCAGCAGCATCAAAAATTACATCGAGCTGATTTTCATTCGTAGCTCCAGCAATCGTGGACGCGACAAAATCATGCTGTTTGCTCCATGCAATGGCCATCGTGACCGGATGGAGACCTGCCTCCTCTGCAATTGCAATGAAACGGGCCGTAGAAGCCAGACAGCGTTCGTTGACAAAACGCTCTGCCATCGCACGCTGCCTCGGCGCGGTGGACGTCATATATTGGGTGAAACGCGCTCCTTCTGGTAGCTGTTCTCCATTATATTTTCCACTCAGCACGCCGCCGGCAAGGGGGCTGTAAGGAAGAAGACTGACTTTCTCCCTCCGACTCACCTCTGAAAGCTCGTCCTCAAAACGCCGATTGTTCAGCGAAAAGTTATTCTGGATTGTGTCATAGCGTGCCAGCCCATGAACGTCACTCGTCCAGAGAGACTTCATCAGCCCGTAACTGTCTTCATTGCTAACTCCGATCGCCCGCAACTTCCCCTCCTGAACCAGCTCATCGAGAGCCCCCAAGGTATCCTCTGGTCGCATACCATGGTCGGGCCAATGTACCTGGTAGAGGTCGATGTAGTCCGTTCGAAGGCGCCGCAGGCTTCCTTCCACCGCCTTGCGGATATGATTGCGATCCAAGGCCGCCTTGTCACTTCGAACCGGAGGATTGAACCAGCCATGGGCCGCCCCTGCCACTTTTGTTGCAATAATGACCCCATCGCGTGGCTTGGTCGCCAACCACTCCCCAACCCAGGACTCGCTTAGACCCACCAGCTCAGGAGTTGGGGGAACAGGATAGAGTTCCGCACAATCGTAGAAATCGATCCCCTCTTCAAGGGACCGGTCCATAATCCGGAACGACATCTCCTTGCCGGCCTGTGTCCCGAAGGTCATGGTTCCCATGCAGATCTCGCTTACCACGATCCCACTTGTCCCCAGTCGCCGTTGCTGCATAGCATTATACTCTCAAGGATATGAAGAGGGGCAAGCCTCGACCCGCGAAGACACCCCGGACAGCACCCGGCATCATCTCCGGAGATCCCCGGGTTCAGCAGAAATTCTTCGACAGATAATGAAGTTTTCCCTGTGGCCCATGACCAGACCTGATTCACTCTCGGGGCAGACCTCCGAACAGGTCTGACCTCGCTCCTGCTGTCTCGTCCCACCTGACGATCAAATATGAAACATCCTCAACTATTTCTCCTCTCTCTTATCCTCATCCTTCTCTCCCTACCGACCTCGGCCCGGGACACCCTAAATGCGAGTGGATTCGTTTATGACGACCGCAATCGTAACGGAAAACGAGATCCGGGAGAACCAGGCCTGCCCAACGTCCTTGTTTCCAATCAGCGGGAGGTAGTCCCCACTGACGTGATGGGGCGCTGGACACTACCAGTCCGCGACGACTGCATCTTTTTCGTCATCAAGCCACGAGGCTGGATGCCGCCTGTCAGCGACCAACAACTCCCCCGTTTCTACTACCTGCACAAACCCAAGGGCTCACCACAAAGTAAGTTTCCCGGCGTAAAGCCAACCGGCCCCCTGCCTGCCTCGATTGACTTTCCCCTGACCCGTCAGGACGAACCCTTCAAGTTCAAGGCCCACTTCTTCGGCGATACCCAGTCACGCAATACCAAGGAACTCGACTTCATGGCGCGCGATACCATTCAGGAACTGATCGGAACGGATGCCGAATTTGGGGTGACTCTTGGAGACATTCTTTTTGATGATCTCTCTCTGTTTGAAACACACAACAGCATTGTAGCACTCGTAGGCGTGCCATGGTGGAACGTCATTGGTAACCACGACCTCAATTTTGATGCTCCTGATGACAGAACCTCGGACGAAACCTTTGAGCGAGTCTATGGCCCTCCCTACCACGCCTTTACGTGGGGACCGGTAAATTTCGTTGTCCTGGACAACGTGATGTGGGGTGGTTCAAAAAAATCGGGAGGAACCGGTGGCTACACGGGAGAACTGGGCGAGGAGCAATTGGCCTTTCTCGAGAACCTGCTCCCCCATCTTCCGGAAAACGAACTGCTCATGCTGATGATGCATATTCCTCTCAAGACCTCGGAGTCACCCCTCACTCCCAGCCCGGAACGCGACCGCCTGTTCCGCCTGATTGAAAAACGCCCCTACACCATGTCCATCTCAGGCCACACCCACTGGCACGCCCACATGTTCCTCGATGAGAAGGACGGCTGGAAGGGAAAGAAGCCACACCACCATGTCGTCAACATCACAGTCTGCGGAAGCTGGTGGCGGGGAGAACCAGACGAACTCGGCATTCCTCACTCCCTGGGAAGGGATGGAGCCCCCCGCGGCTACTCTACCATCACCTTTGATGGAAATCAGGCAGTGGTCGATTTCAAGGCCAGTCGGCGTCCGGCTGATTATCAACTCCGCGTCGAAGCCCCCTCCGTGGTCAAAAAAGGAACTGAAAAGGTCACTGTCTACGCCAATGTTTTCAACGGATCCCGCCACTCCAAGGTTCGAATGCGCCTTGGAAAGAACGGTCAATGGGTCACCCTTCTCAAAAGCGTGGAACCCGACCCGGACTTTCTTGCCCTGAAGAAGCGGGAGGATAGCCGTCGCGACAAACTGGAAGGTATCAACCTGCCTGGCGCCGTGCCGTCCCACCATCTCTGGAAGGCGAGTCTCCCGCTCAAGGATCTCCAGGGTGTTCACCGGCTCTGGGTCCAGACCGAAGACATGTACGGTCGAACGTACGATGCCTCACACGTTATCAGGATCGAGTAAATTTCCCCCTTTCACAATCACCCACAAATCGTCAGAACCAAGCACCGAGAACCATGTCCAAATCCTCCATTCCTGCCCTTCTCTTCGCCTTTCTCCTTCTCTCTCTACCAACTTTATACGGGGAGAGCTCCCCTCCCAATATCATCCTGCTTTATGCCGACGATCTCGGTTACACTGATCTTTCCTGCCAAGGATCAGATTATTACCGTACACCCAATATTGACCGCCTTGCCAAAGAGGGCATGACGTTCACAAACGCCTACGCGGCTGCAGCCAATTGCGCGCCCTCCCGAGCCTCCCTTATGACCGGCCTCTACACTCCGAGACATGGAGTTTTCACGGTCGGCAATTCAGACCGCGGGAAAGCCGCTCACCGGCGCCTTATCCCGGCTACCAATAAAACGGTCTTAACGAGAGACTTGCCAACAATGGCGCAAATTCTCAAGCACGCCGGCTACCGGACCGCAGTAGCCGGAAAGTGGCATCTTTCCGATGATCCCATCCCGTATGGCTTTGATACCAACTTCGGAGGCCTCAAATGGGGAGCCCCAAAATCCTACTTTTCCCCATATCGTAATCCCAAGCTGAAGGATGGACCCAAGGGAGAACACCTACCGGCTCGCCTTGCTACTGACCTCTGCCACTGGATTCGTAAAGCCGAGGAGAAAAATGAGCGCTTCTTTGTCTACTTCCCCTTTTACTCCGTACACACGCCAATCCAGGCCCGCGCAGATCTCACCGCTAAGTACAACGGAAAATCGGGCACCCACCACCGCAACGCCAAATACGCCGCAATGGTCGAAGCGATGGACCTCGCGGTTGGGCAGATCCTCGACCTTCTGGATGAACTCAAACTTGCCAGCAACACCCTTGTGGTCTTTACCTCCGACAACGGCCCACATGGAGGAGTCTCTAATGCCAGACCCCTTCGCGGGTCCAAGGGCATGTTCTACGAGGGCGGCATCCGCGAACCATTTCTCGTGCGCTGGCCGGGTAAGATCAAGGCCTCCACCCGAATCGCAACACCAATTCACCAAATTGACCTCCTGCCAACCTTCGCGGCGCTGGGCAAAGCCAAAGCCCCAGAGAAGTTGGATGGAGTTGATCTAAGCCCGATCTTTCAAGGGAACCCCATTCCTGAACGCTCCCTGTTCTGGCATTTCCCAGCCTACCTCCAGGGATACGGCAAGGATCTTGGCTCGCCCTTTGAACACTTTCGGACCACTCCATGCGGGGTTGTCAGGCATGGGGAATGGAAATTAATTGAATATTTCGAGGACGGCGCCCTGGAACTCTACAACCTCCGGGAAGATCCCTCTGAAAAACAAAACAGGTCCGCTGAAAAAACACAGGTCCGCGACGAACTTCACCGCTTGATGAAATCGTGGCGCAGTGAGACCCAGGCCGTCGTGCCGCGCAAAAAAAATCCAAAATTCGAGCACAATAAAGGGGCTAATTAACCCTTTTGAGTCTCGTAGCCGTAGGAAGTTAGGCAATTGACCACGCCACCTGGGGCCAGGAGCGAAGGTTTCCACCTTGCCCGGACCCACGCAGGACTTAGTCTTGGGGCACTAAGTGTTTTTACTTTGTCTGCTCTCGGAAAGGAACGGTTCAGTCGCGCCTCACCAGCACTCTGCATTTTTCCGAGGTGCAACCCGAGTCTCCGCCTTGGCGATGACTTTCATATGGATTACACTAACCGCCGTCGTCGCGAGAGCAGCCGAACAATTTCTCATCACTCCTGTAGCCGTCACTTCTGATTCCTCTGTCACGGATCTCTTCCCTGCAGCCAACCTCATTGACAACAGTGGGCTGTCACCAATCCCTACCCTCGAGACTTACCGGGCCGCCCAACACGACTCAGCCAGCCCCTCCCGGTCATGGGCTACCGCTGCTCCTCGCGGAGTTCGTGATTATTTCGCTGGACGCACTCCTGACCCTGTTCTCACCTTTACTCTCCCGGACCTATATCAGATTACCCACCTCGTCGTCTGGGGATTCTATTACACTTCGCCCAACAACTCCGAAGCCAGCGCCTTCACGCTCGAGTTTTCTTCCGATGGCGGCGCAACCTGGTCGGGTCTTGAGGAAATCATTCACCAACAGACCGCTCAGGAAAGTGAAGCCATTCCACTAAGCCGTAGATTCCAAGCGAATGCGGTCCGAGTCACAATTACCGACAATCACTACTCGTCTCAGGGAATTGGTGGAGAGCGGGTTGGTCTCGGCGAAATCAAGTTCCTTGCGGAATCTCCAGCCGGGCCGGACCCAACGATTTTTCTTCGGCCTCTGGTAGACTTTGGAAATACCCCTGCCGGAGAACCGATACCCGAGCGCAGTCTTGAGATCGAGAACACCGGGAGCCAACCCCTGGTTATCGAGAGCCCCTTGTCTGCACCTCCCTTTGAGATAGGCGGCAGTTCCCTTGAAATCCCCCCCGGGCAAGTCGGTAGCCTTGCGATTACATTACCCAGGATCGAGGGCTGCCACCTCTCGAGTCTTGAGCTGTCGACCAACGACCCGCTGCGCCCGACCGTCTCGGTAAGCCTGATCGGCGCCTACAACTGCATTCCAAGACAGCCATCCCAACCAGATCTGCTTCCAAGGGAAGGCACCTTCGTCGACCCTTTTGAGGTCACCATGAGTAGTGAAGACCCGGGAGTGATTGTCTACACGACTGACGGCTCCCTGCCGACCTCGGAGAACGGAACGCCCTACACTGGACCCGTTCAGGTGAGTTCTTCAACACCAATTCGCGCAAGCGTGATCTGGGGTGGAACTGTCTCAAAACCACAAACAAAGAGCTACGTGCGGCTGTCAGGAGGACTGGAAAACTACACTTCTTCCCTTCCAATCGCAATTATTGAGAACTTTGGGGGCGGCGAAATTCCCAATCGGGGATGGTCATTCGACACCCAAACTTCTGCTGGTCTTCAGCAACTACCTCGCCAACCTGCCTGCCTCCATCTAATCGATATTGATCCGGAATCCGGCACGGCAGCGATCACAGGAATTCACGACCTCACCGAGAGAATCGGCATAAGAGTTCGCGGCTCATTTTCCTCAACTTGGAATCCAAAACCATACTCAGTGGAAACCTGGGACGAATACAATTCGGACAAGAATACGACTCCTCTCGGTCTCCCGGGAGAATCCGACTGGATCATGTACTATCCCCACCCTCTGTATGATCGCCAGCTCATTGCCAACACGTTCTCTTGGGAGCTCTCGCGGCTTACAGGGCGCTACGGAACACGATATCGACTAGTAGACACATTTATTAACCAGGACGGAGGGGACCTTACTCCCGCAGACCGCATAGGTGTCTACGCCTTCGCCGAAAAGGTCACCCGGGATGCTGATAGAATCAATTTTGAGCCCCTCTCCGAGGATGGAAGCACAGGTGGATGGCTTCTGAGCATCAATCGAATGGACCCTATTCCTATTGGAGGGTTTCCGGCAGAGAATGGAGCGATGAGCCCTCAGTTTTTCCACACTGCTGGACCTGATCGCATCTTGCAGACCTCTCCTAACCAGCTCAACAACGAGAATGACGATGATATCCCAAGCCAATACAATGGATTTCTCAACTTCGAGAACCCCAACGGCTATCGGATCAATGCGGCCCAGCGGAATACTATCGAAACATGGTTTAGGGAATTCGAGGACACTTTATACGACGACACTCGGTGGCTTGATCCAGAGGAGGGCTATCGGCGCTACCTCGACACAAGGGATTTCATCGATTACTTTCATCTAAATGTTCTGGCGAAACACGGGGACAGCATGGCCCTGAGCCTTTTCCCATGGGTCTCTTCCCAAGATCGCAAGCTCAGGATTGGTCCGATCTGGGATTATAATCTGGGGGCCTACTGGACAGAAGCTACCGGGGATTTGTTCTACCAGGATGACCGCCTCTGGTATCCCCGCCTCTTTGAAGATCCCAGATTTCTCCGGGAATATATTGACCGATGGTATGAACTACGTCGCGGCCCATTCTCCACCTCGAATCTGATCGAACTCGTCAACGAGCAAGCTCGTGAGTTCACCTCCGAGATGGCTGTCCAGCAGGGAACGACCGCCCAAGAATGGTCAACCGAATTGACAGGAATGCGCAACTACCTTTCCGCCCGAACCAGTTGGATTGATTCGCAGTTTTTCAGACCTCCGACATTCAGTCATCCGGGAGGGCCTGTGAGCGGACGATTTTACCTTACTATTTCAAACAACACCGGAGAGTCTGGCACGATTTTCTACACTCTTGATGGGAGCGACCCTGCTGATGGCAGGGGTCGCCGCTTCTCCCGCCCCATCTCTTTTCCGGAAACAGCTCATGTCAGATCTCGTATTCGCTCAACTGATGGGGAGTGGTCCGCCCTGAACGAGGCATTCTATGTTACTGGCATACCTCCAACCGCCGGAGACCTCGTTCTCTCGGAAATCATGTACAATCCCACGGGAGACCCGGAGGCCGAATTTCTCGAACTTCTAAATACCAGCTCAAACACCGCACTCGATCTGACCCTCCTTCGTTTTACAGAGGGAATTGACTTTACCTTCCCGATTGGCTCCACACTCGCGCCAGGCGAAAGGATTCTCGTGGTCCGCAACCAGGACGCGTTCGAGGCCGTCCACGGCCCTGGACTCCCGGTAGCCGGGGAATTCCAAACGGATAGCGCCCTGAGCAACCGCGGGGAGCGTCTCACCCTGATTGATTCTGAGGGCAGCATCCTGCTCGATTTTAATTATGGAGACGACCCTCCATGGCCAGAGCCTACCGATGGCGATGGCTATTCGCTCGTCCTTATGAATCCGCTTTCCAACCCTGATCATGCCTCCAACACGAGCTGGCGGAGCAGCAGAAGTATTGATGGCAATCCGGGTGAAGATGATCTGGTCACCTTTACGGGCAGTCCAAGTGATGACCGCGATGGCGATGGCATCCCAGCTATGGTCGAATTTCTTCTTGGAGCGTCAGACCTCAGGGGGAACCGGCTATCCGATTTCTTTGCCTGCAATCCTACTGCGGATGGGGAAACTGAATTACTTCTAGCCTTCAGTCTCGCAGCCCGGAATCTGAGTTTCCCTACACTCGAGTTTAGCGATGACCTCGAGTCCTGGGAAGACGTCACCGCGGCCTCTTTCTTAGACGAGCATCTCCCCGAAGGCCGCGTCCGTTACCGATGGATTCTTCCTGCGCCCCAGCCAGCAAGCCGCTACTTCCGCATCAAGGCAATACAAACAACTCCCTAGGCGGGCACCTTGCCTTTCATATAAACGATCCGCTGCTTTTCGCTTCACGGGTATTTACCGGCGCAGATACGAAGTAAAAGTCAGGCGCCCCCTGAGACGCCCCTTGGTCAACACTTCAGAATAATAAATCCGTCGAGTAGATCACTTATCGCTAGCGATTTGTCTCCTAACACCAATCTAGGAAGGACCAAGTGTGACAAGAGATACAATTGTAAGGTGAAAAGACGACTCCCAAGGAAAGGGTGGGCCCTAGACGGTCTCTGGAAAGGCAGTATTCCATAAAGGGCCGAGACTCAGGCCGTGCTTCACTGAACAGGGGATGCTGCGCCCCATGCTCTCTGACCCGCACAAGAGGCCTCTCTCAAGATCAGGGAAAAACTTGAGGTTAACTGCTCGCCGAGGCAACCTGAATGGGCATTGGATGCTATCCAACAATTGTGAAGGCGCTCTTCTTATTCCTATTTCTTTGCATCGCGAATTATTCCCACGGGGAAGAAAAGAAACAGGCTTCCTCTCCTACCTCGGAACACGAAGGAGCCACCCAACTATGCCCACTCTGCAAAATGCCTGGCAGGGCCAACCTGTTTGCCGGAACCGTGAGCAGATGTCCTCTGACTTGCTCCAAGCTTTGCTGTAAGGGCAAGTCAATTGTCCTCGTCATTGAGGGAATCATCGATTCAAACGGAGCCAGTCAAATCAACAGCGCACTCTCGGTTCTTGACGGGGTGCAGCCACAGAATACCAGTCCAGACTCAAGCCATGTGAGAATCAGGTATGCTCCGAAGAAAATAACGAAAGAAAAGCTGCGAGACATCATCCGCCGCTGCGGCTTTGGAATAACCGGAGAACAGGAGACTTATGCGATTGAAGGGCTGAACACCCAGGCATTGGCGGATGAAGTAGAGGCGGCGATACGCAAAGAGCCTGGCATTGCCTCGATTGAAGCCGTCTGCCATATAAACCAAAAGGCGATTGTAGTGTTCGACCCCCTCAAAACCAGTACTCAGAAGATCGCTACAGCGATCAATTCCACGCCTTGCAGGGTGATGCGACCCTGAAAGCGTCGTCTGGGCGACGCTTGGTCACTTGCAAAAAAGAAGTCTACTGCGGGAAAAGCTCGGGTCCTCGCCCACTGTTCACCCTATGGGCCGTCTGGAATTCCGTCTGTCAGCGAAAACACGTTTTTTCTAGCCACCAGCGAGTCTTCCCTATTCGATTCCCTGCAACCAGAAATCACCACGCGCACGTATGTCTCAGGTAAACATTGCTATTATCGGACTCGGATTCGGGGCCGAGTTCATTCCTATCTACCAGCGCCATCCTCGGGCAAACATGTATGCGATTTGCCAACGCACTGAGGAAACTCTTAATGAGATTGGCGATAAGTATGGCGTAGAAAAACGCTATCAGAACTACGATGATGTTCTCCGGGATCCAGAGATCACGGCAGTTCATATCAACACCCCGATTCCCAACCATGGCGAACAATCCATTGCTGCGCTTGAAGCAGGAAAGCACGTAGCCTGCACAGTTCCTATGGCCACCAGTTTGAAGGAGTGTGAGGAAATCGTCCGTCTCTCAAAGGCAAACGGTCTTAAATATATGATGATGGAGACCGTGGTCTACGCACGGGAGTTTCTCTACATGAAGGAGCTCTATGATAGCGGGGAGCTCGGCAAGGTTCAGTTTCTCAAGGCCTCTCACCAACAGGACATGGACGGCTGGCCCGGTTACTGGCCCGGCCTGCCTCCGATGCACTATGCCACACACTGCGTCGGACCAGTTCTGGGCCTGACCCGCGGAGAAGCCGAATACGTCTCATGCTTTCCTTCTGGTACTATTCGTGAGGAGATGCACGAATGCTACAATTCCCCGTTCGCAGTGGAAAGCTGCCATATCAAGTTCCGGAATAGTGACCTGACTGGATTTGTCTATCGGTCCCTATTTGATGTGGCTCGCCAGTATCGGGAATCTTTCGAGGTCTATGGTGAAAAGAAATCGGTTGAATGGCCTCTCATCGAGGGCAAACCATTGGTGGTGCACACCGCCAAAAAGCCCGAGCCTGAGATTCCAGAAGAAGTTGAGTCGCCCGACTTTGGGCATCTGCTTCCAGAGGAAGTTGCCCCCTTCACCACCGGGGGAGTCTACGGAGGAGATACCGGAGAAGATCACCTGTCCTTTACCCAAGGAGCAGGGCATGGTGGCTCTCACCCCCACCTCGCCCATCAGTTTGTCAACATGGTGACCACGGGTGAGGATGCCTATCCCAATGCGGTCGAGTCTGCAAATATCACGTGCACTGGAATCCTCGCCCATGAATCCGCCCTCAAGGGTGGAGAGCTCATGAAGCTTCCAAGCTGGAGCCTCCGAGAGCAATAGAAGCTCACCGAGCCTCTACGCGCCCAACGAATGTGTCTTGCACGGCCCAGCGCCACACCCTCACCCCGCCCTCTCTGCTGACTCTGAAGTTGCTTCCCCACGAATCCAGTCATGCCTCTTCCTTCCCGCTTCTCCAAGCCCGTGATCGCAGGAGGTATGGCTACAGGGCTTCTACTGGCCGCCCTTATTGGGCTCAAAGTCCTCTCCTCAGGCGGTGATCCCGGCAACGCTGGGAATTCATCCGCTGTTAAAATACCGTCTCCGCCCCAAGGTTCCGCTGACAGGACTTCATCCGGGAATACCTTTCGGAAGTCCAATGCGCAGAGGCCTGCAACAGAAAATCTTGAATCAGAGCAGATGGAAACTGCGCCCTCGCGCAAGGAAGCCATGGTCGCCGTATCCGTTCGCGCTCGTAGAGATTTAAAGCTTCTCCGCGAGGGCTCGAGAAATGAACTTGAGTCAGCGGAGGCACGAGAGAAGTTCGCTGAGACGATTCGAAATATCTCGGACCCTGGGGAGCGAAAACGCCTTCTTGAAGAGCGTGCTGAGTCGATGCGCATCGCCCGGAACAAGGCCGATGCCGAGAAAGGGTTTCCCGGGCGGGCCCGCGAAAAACGCCTTATCGCCCTGATGCAAGTCCAGAGCCTGTGGAGAATGAATTCTTATCTTGCACAAAACCGCTCTTTGAAAACCGAATCTGCGCAGTTTGACGATCAACTTGCCGATTGGGTGGAGAAGTCTGAAGGGATGAGCGACGAGGAGTTCCACCAGTCTTTCAATGACCTCCGGCGTAGCCTGAACGAACTCCGGATTAGAGATCAGGCTGCGTCAACACGACAGCCCTGACCAAAGAGCTCAGTGCCTCCTGTCAGCGGAGAACACACGGTCATAGATTTTGGAGTAGAGCAGGTCCCCGTGACGTCTGATCTCATGGATGCTTTTGTGACCCCGAATGAGCGAGGCCCCCCGGTTGAGTCCTCGCTTTAATCTCAGCCCGGATACCCTTCAACGTCCGCGAGGTGAGTTCATTGGGCGCAATACTCAATTTCCCGCACCGTCGTAAACAGGAGTCTCGCAAAAGGCCCCATGTAAGCCGCATCCCTTTGTTGCTTGCCTAAAAACTCTCTGAATGAATGATCCTGCCCGATCGTAAATATACACGCCGTGAAGTCTGCTCTTTCCTGCTTTCTGCTTACCTGCCTCTCCTTCGCTGTAACGGCGGCCACCTCCATAGCAAAACCGAACATTATTTACATCCTGCTCGATGATGCAGGCTACGGCGATCTCTCCTGCTATGGGCAAAAAAAATTCCTGACCCCGAATATCGACCGCCTTGCTAGTGAAGGCATGAAATTCACGAACCACTACTCGGGTTCAACGGTATGTGCCCCAACTCGAAGCGTCATCATGTCCGGCCTCCATACGGGGCATACTCCCAGTCGGGGAAACCGGGAAATCAGGCCTGTGGGGCAATTCCCGATACCCGCTGGGACCTTCACAATTGCCGAGGCCCTCAAAAACGCTGGCTACGCCACCGGTGCCTTTGGGAAATGGGGCCTTGGGAATCCAGGATCCGAGGGCGACCCGATTCATCAGGGATTCGATCGCTTCTTTGGCTACAACTGCCAGCGAAACGCGCATACCTACTATCCCACCTGGCTTTTTGACGACCTCCGTAAAATTGAACTGGATGGGAAAACCTACGCTCACGACCTCATCATGGACAAGACCGTCGAGTGGATTGATCGCCAGCACGATAAACCCTTCTTTTGCTTTCTCCCGGTCACGATCCCGCACGCCGCCATGCATGTTCCGGAAAAATATGCGGCTCCTTTCCGCAAGAAGTTTCCGGAATTTGAAAATAAGGTCGGGCGCTACGGCAACAACAAGCCCTTCGCAAAGAATCCAGCAGCCCAATTTGCTGGAATGATGACTGCCCTTGACGAGGGGATCGGGCGGATACTTAAAACACTTGAGAGACACCAGATCGATACGAACACCATAATCCTTCTTAGTTCCGACAATGGCCCGCACAAGGAAGGCGGGCACATGCCGAAATACTTCAATTCCAGCGGAGGGCTGAGGGGTTTCAAGCGTGATCTTTACGAAGGCGGAATTCGCTGTCCCCTTCTTGTTCGCTGGCCTGGAAAGATAAAAGCTGGAACAACCAGCGACCATATCTCAGCTCATTGGGACCTCTTTCCCACCCTCTGTGAGCTGGCAGAAACGGAAACCCCAGAAGGCCTGGATGGAATGAGCTTCCTTCCAGCGCTACTTGGTGCCGAACAGAAACAACATGAATATCTCTACTGGGAATTTTTTGAGGGAGGTGGCAAGCGCGCTGTCCGCATCGGAAAGTGGAAAGCCGTTCAGAACCATGTCAACCGGGAAGGGCAGAATGCGCCCATCGAAATTTATGACCTCGAAAGCGATCGCGCAGAGACCCGCAATCTGGCTAGTCAGAATACTGAACTCATTGCCAAGGTCCGAAAAATTTTCAACCGAGCGCATACTCCTTCTCCTCTTTGGAAATTTAATTGGGAAAAATAACAGACCCTCCCCCGTTGATGAAGATCTTGATTGCCCTTACCTCTGTCCTTCTTCTCTCCCTGCCAGCACAGGGAGCCGGTGCGGATATCCAGCTTGTCTCTGAGGTCGAGTCCGTCGAACCTGGAGTTCCCTTTACGGTTGGCCTTCATGTTCTGCCTCAAAAAAACTACCACACCTATTGGAAATATCCGGGAATTGTTGGCCTGCCTACTTCTGTCGAATGGAAGCTGCCAAAGGGATTTCATGCCGGGGAGATCTCCTGGCCTACTCCCGAGATTGTAGACATGTCGGGCCATCCCGCGCATGGATTCCGCCGCGAATTACTACTGCTTGTAGTCATCACTCCACCAAAAGAAATCCTAGCCAGTACAGTAACGATCTCAGGAGAACTGGCATGGATGGCCTGTCACAGGGAATGCCACCCGGGGTTTGCAACTCGCTCCATTGAACTCCCTGTGAATCACACTGGCAGTCCGATATATGACCGCAAGTGGGCTGCCGCCATCAAAAGGGAACGCGAGGCTTTGCCTCAGGAATGTTCCCTATGGCAAGTTTCGGTTGAATCTGAGGCTGATGCCAACCCCGTAGTGATTCGAGTCAAGCCCTCCAAAGGAGCCTCAAAAAATCCCGGCCGGGTTTACTTCTTCAGTGAGGACGGCCAGATCACGTCTGAACCTGCTCAGAGCGTACACCGTCAAAACGATGGCAGCTACCTGATCACGGGTACTCGGTCCGATTTCAGTCCGAAAGGCAGAACAACCCTCTCGGGAACTCTGGTCGCGTCTAAAGGATGGGCCGAAGGAACGCTGCTGCCTGCCTTCCGGGTCAATCCGGCCTACCCGTCGCAATAAAGCCGAGATTACTTTCCAATTCGAGCTCGGTCCCGATCCTTCTTTTTCTTTGGCTCTGGTGTAAAGGCCCCAGCCCCAGGGGAAAAGTCCCAAGGCTGCGTCTTTTCGCCAAGGCTATCGAGAAACGCACCTGCAGAGAATGCGAGATAGAATGGGCCATCTCCTTTTCGCGTACGGTTCTCGTCATAGAGTTTCCTCATGGAAGGAAGGGCAGTCCGGGCATCCTTCCCCAGCAGTTCAATGGCCCTGCAAGCCCTCAGGGCCACCCACCAATTCTCATGGGCGAGTTCCCTTATCAGGCACTCAAGGGCCGCTTTCCGACTACTCCCCTCCCGGGCAAGCC
Organism: Roseibacillus sp.; assembly: GCA_002686085.1. GTDB lineage: Bacteria > Verrucomicrobiota > Verrucomicrobiia > Verrucomicrobiales > Akkermansiaceae > Roseibacillus_B. The sequence goes on from NZAC01000011.1 coordinate 30,492, forward strand.
AATCCGCAGCCTCGATTCTGACTGAGGCTGAAATATCTTCCAGATAGTCAACTAGTCGATCTCTGTCCTCGTAACCTCCAGCCCGCAAGGCAAGGATCGCCCAATAACGTTCTATGGGATCATCTGATTGCAGCAGCTCGAGCGCGGTTTCAAAATCTGATCGACCGACAAGGTCTGCGGCACTCCATGCCTTTGCCAGGTCCGGCTGGTGATCACTTTTCCCACGAAGAATGTCATACAAGGGCTTCCCCTCGTTCCTCACCCAGCTCCACATCTCGTCTTCCGGAATTGCACCCGGGTCCCTCAACCTCAGGCGTTCGGACTCATAGGACCGGCGATGCGCTCGTAGAGCATCCTGCTGCTCCACAGTCATCACGCCCTTCATTAGATTAACCAGGTTATGTGGATCCGAATCACAATCATAAAAAGCCTCGGCCGGCTTTCCAGGCCCCGCGTAATCCATCTGCACCTTGTTCAATGTCTGGGGCGCCTCCTCAGCAAGACGGGTGATCTCCTGCCGAGTTACGCCGAGATCGGAAAATACACTGGGCTGATTATGGCTTAAATATGGATGATAATTCCGAACATAAAGATACTTTCTGCTCCGCAGCGAGCGGGCGCATTCAAAGACCTCGTCAACCCGGTCCCTGCACCCGTAAACGTATTCAGGCTCTGGATCACGGTTCCGCCCCAGAAACCTCCTCCCCTGCATATAATCCTTTTTACCGAGTTCCGCCAGGTTCAGCACCGTCGCAGGGAAATCTACAAAGCTCACGAGTTCCTCATTCACCGTCCCGGGAGGAGAAGGAGCGAGATGCTGGTAGCATCTGGGGAAGCGCACCATGAGCGCTACCCGCATTCCGGAGTCGTACAGCATCCTTTTCCCCCTCGGCATCCCAGTGCCGTGATCCGAGTAAAAGAACACAATTGTATTATCCGCGTACCCATCCTCTTTAAGCTCTTTCAGTAGTCGCCCCGTGTTTTTGTCCATCACGGTCACGCAGTCATACATCCGCGCCCATTCCTTCCTAATCGATGGCGTGTCCGGGTAGTATGGAGGCAAGGGAACTTTCCCCGGGTCATGAATCTCGTCCTCGGAAAGATGAGACTGTACCTCCCTTTTAAATACTTCGTGGGGCCACACCGTCGTCCGGGACTGATGAGTAGTCATGTCATTGAACACAGAAAAAAAGGCCTGACCTTTTCTGCGCTGATCACTCCGCCAGTGAGCCTCACCACTGGACTCATTCCACGCCTCGGCAATCAACCGCTGGGTCGCGCCATTATTATAATCCGTCTTTACGTTGTTACTCGTGAAGTAGCCCGCCCCCCGCAGGTAGCTGGGAAAGGCCTTCACCCGGTCCGGAATCGGAAAGGCCGATCGCATCTGGTGCGCCCCCAGACTGACCGTCGTCACTCCCGTGATCAGGCAGGCCCGCGAAGGGGAGCAGACTGGTGCTGCCGCGAAAGCGCGGGTGTAACGCACGCTCTCCTCCGCAAACCGGTCCAAGTGTGGAGTAGTAGAGAACTCATCGCCATAGCATCCCAGATAGGGACTCATGTCCTCCGCTGTAATCCATAGAATATTTGGATCCAGCCTGCGGGCCCTGATGTTGCGAAAGCGAACGGTCCCTCCCTTGCCGTGATGCTGTATCCCGAAGTAGCCTCCCAGCTGCCGCTCTTCGTATAATTCTGCAATCAGAGTTCCGTTAAGGTATGTCCGCACCAGAGAACCCCGGGCCACGACCCGGAAATGATTCCAATCTCTTTCTTTCAACAGACCTTTGATCTTTTTCTGGTAATCCGGATTCTGGTCTTTCGTCGGGTAAAGCCATCCCCCCAGACCAATACCATAGATACTCGCCGGCCTTTGCAGATCGATCTCACACTGATACCCCTTTGGCTTGCCTGAATTACCCGAGCAACGATAGGCAAAGCCGGAGTTGAAATTCACCTCCCGGGCATCCACTGGAAGGAGAACCTCAAGCTCTGCCTCGAAATCGCGCATGGCGATGTCCGTAGTAACCCAGCAATTGGTTTTCGAGAGCAGCTCCAAAGCCCCATCCTTCACTTCGAAGCGTATAACCTTGCTTCGGGGGGTCCAGCCCTCGGTAGTCTCTCCATCAAAGAGGTCAACCCACTCCGCTGCGAAAACGGATGAGAATACGGAAAGAATGGAAATGCACAAAATTGCCGCTCCTGATCGAGTTATCTTACTCACTCCTTTCGTGTACGCCTTCAGTGGCATCGAGAAAAGGCAATCTCCTAAAATTCGACTCGCCATTCAATATATAGCTTTGTCAGCCTCATAAGACCCCAGTTCACCATGCGATTGTCCACTTTTCTGCTATTAAGCCTCTCTCTCCTTTTACCGGTCTCGGCGCAAAAGAAAAAAGAGAGACCGGCCAGCAGCTCCGGCAAATCCTCCGACCTGTCACAGTATTACATCAATCTGAAAACCTCTCCCCGGTCACAACAGACCCAGCCTGTTGTGACCTCCCTGCCCCTCAAATTGATGAAGGGGGACCGGATCGCACTCATCGGAAGTGGAGTTCTTGATAACGCTCGGCATTACGGTTTTTTTGAAACCCTGCTTCACCAACGTCATCCCCGGCATGAACTCAGCGTAAGGAATTTGTCCTGGCCTGCAGACGAGGTCGATCTCCAGCCAAGACCTGCAAACTTTGGTGACCTCGACCAGCACCTCACCTACTACCGGACCGATGTCATTTTTGCTGCCTTTGGCTACAACGAGTCGTTTGCAGGTAGCGAGGGACTGCCGGCCTTCAAGGCTCGGTTCAACGCATTTTTATCCCAAATCAAGTCCCGGGCGTACAACGGAAAAAGTGGAGCTCGAATCATTGTTCTGTCTCCCATCGCTAATGAGGACGTCCCCGGCGTAGCAGCAGGTGAGCGTAATAATGAAAACCTGAAACTCTATACTGCGGCTATGTCTGAAATCGCTGCAAAGAATGCAGTGGCGTTCGTCGACGTTTTTGGCGCAACTGCCTTGGCCATGGCAGAAGGGGAAAACGACCTGACTACCAACGGAAACCAATTGAACCAAAACGGGCAGCTACTACTTGCAAAAACACTCTACCGCCAACTTTTTGGAGAGACCGCTCCCGAGGCAAATGAAGCCATTAGAGAGCTGGTGGTGGACAAGTCCAACCAGTTTTTCCACCGCTACCGCCCACTGAATACATTCTATTATACCGGTGGCCGCAACAAGAGGTATGGCTACATCGACTTCTTGCCGGCCATGAGAAACTTTGACCTTATGGTGGCAAATCGTAACGAGGCCATCTGGAGAGTGGCTCAGGGTCAGAATGGGATTGTAAATGATTCCAACCTCCCCGCATTAGAGCAAGCCGCTAAGGGTCGTGGAGCGAATAAATGGCTTTCACCCAAGGATGAGCTTGCCGCCTTCCAGATCGACAAACGGTTTGAAGTGAACTGCTTTGCCTCCGAAGAGCAATTTCCGGACCTAGCTTGCCCAATTCAAATGCGCTGGGATGCCCGAGGCAGGCTATGGGTTTCCTGTTCAACAACCTATCCCCACCTATATCCCGGCAAAAAACCCAATGATAAGATTATTATCCTGGAAGACCTCGATGGAGACGGCAAGGCAGACAAGTCGACAGTTTTTGCAGACAACCTGGAAATTCCCCTCTCCTTCGTTCTCGGGAGAAATGGCGTGTATGTCTCCGAGGAGCCTCATTTGATCTACCTTGCCGATACGAATGGAGATGACAAAGCGGACCACCGCGAAATCGTATTGACCGGATTCGGCTGTGAAGACTCTCACCACGCTCTCCATGACTTCGTGTGGACTCCAGATGGGGATCTCATGTTCCGGGAGTCCATTTTTCATAACTCGCAGGTAGAGACCGCATACGGCCCTGTTCGAGCCAAAAACAGCTCGTGGTTTCGATTCCGGCCGGAGTCACACAGGCTTACTGCATTTGGTGGGTATCCTAACACCAATCCGTGGGGTGTTACCTTTGATGATTGGGGGCAGCACGTGGCAAGTCATCCGATATTCGCCACCGCCTTTCATTCCACCAACGCTCCTTACCCCTCACAGCACCCCAGAGCCAATGGCATACCTGCCTACTCCGGAGTCTGTGGCCAGGAATTTGTCGATTTTCCCTTCTGGCCGCAGGACATGCAGGGAGGATATGTAAAGGTCCGATATAAGCCCACCAACCGAGTTGAGTTTCACCGATGGACTGAAAGTGGGGACCATTTCCGTGAACAGTTTCAGTTCAACCTGATTTTTTCTACAAACCTTTCGTTTATTCCGGTGGACATTCGTTTCGGCCCCAGAGGGGCCTTGTACATCTGTGACTGGTATAACCCCATAAAGGGGCACGCTCAATATTCACTGAGGGATCCAAGGCGTGATCGTAAATCAGGCCGCATCTGGCGCATCGTTCCAAAAGGGGCAAAACTACAGGAGCCCCCTCGGATCGCAGGTGCTCCGACCCTCTCTCTTCTCGAGCTTTTGAAATGCCAGGAATACCGCTACCGCTACTGGGCCAAGCGGGAACTGCGCGACAGGCCTCAGCAGGAGGTCGAAGACAAGCTGACTTCGTGGGTACACAAACTGGACCGCAAGGGGCACCGGTTCCGCCACCATCAGATCGAAGCCCTATGGACCTACAGAGGGATTGGATCCGCGAATCCCAAGCTGCTCCTGGAGCTCCTGAACTGTGACCTTCATCATGCGCGCGCTGCTGCGACGCGCCAATTACGCTATGCTGATTGTGGATTAAGCAGCAAGGAGAGAGACCACCAGCTCCTTCTTAGATCAAAAGATGAAAATGAGCTAGTGCGTTTGGAAGCAGTGACTGCCGCCACCTACATCGCTACCCCGCAGGCATTCCAAGCAGTATTAGCTGCAATACAACGGCCCCGGGAAGCGCATCTTGATTACGCGATCAGGACCGCCCTGGGCTCGGAATCTCTCCTTCCTTTCTGGCGTGAGACCACACCCCTGACGATAGAACAGTTCATGGCAGCTTTTAATCTTAGCTCTCAAACAAAGGCTGGAAGTTCTACCCTCAACGCAAAAGACGCCGCTTTCGACTCTCAGGCAAATCTTGCAGAGATCAAGATCAGCTGCATCACCGGCAGACTTCTCTTCAGCAAGAAGAGGTTCGAGGTCGAAGCAGGGCAAGCCGTCAAGCTGGTGTTCACGAATCCAGACGCAACGCCTCATAATCTTCTGGTTCTCCAATCCGGAACTCCCGTCGAGAGTGTGGGGCTGGCTGCGAATGAGATGGCAAAAAGTCCGGAAGGGGCAAAAAACAACTTTGTTCCTGACGATGACCGGATTCTGCACTCCACAAAGATGCTCGGACCAAACTCCTCCGAGACACTGCGCTTCCTTGCACCTGAGCAGCCCGGCACCTACCCCTTTCTCTGCACCTTCCCGGGACACTGGGTCCTGATGAAAGGTGAGATGATCGTCAAATAGCTTTAATGCTCCTCTTAAAAAACATGAAAATTTTGATTCTGCTTACCACGATCTCCTTTCTCCTGGCCGCTGCCAACGTTCAGGCAGGCCCGAATTTTGTTTTTATTCTCGCTGATGATATGGGCTACGGCGATGTGTCCCACGCCGGAGGAAAGATCTCCACTCCCAATCTTGACAAGCTTCGTGCGCAGGGAATGCGCTTCACCGATGCTCACACTACCTCCTCTGTGTGCACACCAACCCGATACGGAATCCTGACCGGTCGATACAACTGGCGCTCCCGACTGAAAAAAGGCGTCCTCTTCCCCCCAGATCGCTCGATCATGGATCCGGCGCGAAAAACAATTGCGGGCTTTCTCAAAGACCGGGGATATCGCACATGCGTCGTTGGAAAATGGCATCTGGGTTTGAATTGGCATATGCTGCCAAGGCCTGCAAAAGCGGCCACTGGGCCAACCAAAGGCACCTGCTGGAATATCGACTTTTCCCAGCCTCCGCAACAGGGACCGCTGAAGCTCGGATTCACCGAAGACTTTTTGTTTCCCGCCTCGCTCGACATGGCCCCCTACCTTTACCTGCGCAATGACAGAGTCACTGCAATCCCGACGGTCAGTAAGGGGTGGAATCGACAAGGGCCTGCCACCCCCGACTTTGAAGCAAAGAACTGCCTTATTGATTTTGCGCGAGAATCGCGATCCTTCATCAAGTCGGCGGCGGCGAGCGACTCTTCTTTCTTTCTCTATTTACCACTGACCAGCCCCCACACCCCGATAGTGCCCTCAAAAAAATGGCAGGGTAAATCTCCACTCGGACCTTATGGAGACTTCGTGATGGAAACGGACTGGGTCGTCGGACAGGTTATGCAGGAACTGGCGGAGCAAAAAGTCACTGAGGATACAGTCCTCCTCTTTACCACCGACAACGGATGCTCTCCTGCGGCGGGCATTCCAAAACTTATCTCCCAGGGACATAGGCCCAATGGAGACTGGCGCGGTCACAAGGCTGACATTTACGAAGGCGGTCACCGGGTTCCTTTTCTTGTCCAGTGGCCCGCCCAGGTACCCGCAGGAAGCTCCTGCGATCTGACAGTGTGCACCACGGACTATTTCGCAACGGTAGCCGATATTCTCGGGGTTCGAGGACGCCAGTTCCCTCAAAATGCAGCAGAGGATTCTTTCTCTTTCCTGGCAGCTCTGGGCAACCCTGACCTGCAAACCCCAACTCGACCCTATACCATTCACCACTCCATTAATGGCTCCTTTGCCATTCGTAAGGGTCCATGGAAGCTCTGCCTCTGCCCCGGCTCAGGAGGTTGGTCCTCTCCCAGACCGGCAAAGGCCCTCAAGGACAAGTCCCTTCCTCCCATTCAATTATTCAACCTTGCTAACGATCCCGCAGAAACCACGAACCTGCAGGCAGGGCACCCAGATATTGTACAAGATCTTGTGGAGGACCTCCACCACGCCATTCAAGCAGGGCGATCAAATTCGGGCGCTCCTCGTTCCAACGAGGGCTGGCCCAAAACCTTTCCGCAGGCAGTCCTCAACCTCTTCCCGCAATTGGCGGGGGAGTAATATAGCTCAGGAGATCCGCTTTTCTACAAATCGAAAGCGCTCATCATAAGCTCCACCGTTATGCTTCAAGCAGCAGGTATAGCAGGCTGACGTTCCCCTCATCCTCCGAACTCGATCAAATACTGCCCAGCAACCAGGGCAGAAATAGCGCCATTTCCTCCGTATGGTTCGCGTTGGAAGAGGAAGGTTGTGTCCTGCTTTCTCTCCGGGAATTCCCAGATCACAGCACGCCCTGCGCCATTCCGGACCATGGGGCTTTATTCGCCCCCGGCCTGCTCGCTCATAAGCTACCAAATGCGCCAATTCGTGTAGAAATGTACGCTCTGTTTCATCCTGCGATATAGCCTGCAGGGCAGGGTTCAATTCCACCACAGCATCGGGCCATGTCGCCCGCCCTGCTGTCGACCTCATTCGAGCGTTCCACCTGACGGCAACCTTATGCGCGAGCGAGTTAAGCCCCAATGCGAGACAAATTCTCCCAGCCCTATTCGTGAGCTCAAGATCCTTCCCGGGTGGCCGTAGTTGCTTCCGCCCCTCCTGCTTCTCTCCCTCTGTGAAGGAAAGCTGCAACTGTAGAGTGGCCTCTTCCACCCCCTCACTATCGGTGAACCATGCAGAGAATTCAAGAGGAGACCCCGGATGTTGTCCGTAATTTACGGATGTAACATCCTAACGGATGGGCGCTGAGGAGCAGCCAAATCTCCGGGTAATTCGTAGGAACCGGTCAGGATGAGGTGGCTATCGCCTTGCAGGTGCCTTCCAGTCGGCCGCCTTGACGGGCTGAGCCAGCTTGGGGAACTCCTTTCCCTTTTCTGGGAGGCGAACTGAAATCGGCCCTCCCTCACAGACTGCTACCACGAGTAGCCCTGTCCGCTTCAGAGATGAAAGATACTCCTCCGTTAACGGAACACGTCCCGTCGCCTGATCAAGAGTTACGGGAAGCAGGCGGATCCATGATGCATTCCTGGCATAGAAGTCCCGCCACGAGACCAACTTTCCCCTTCGCTCACTGTCTACCCGGGATTTGAAGCGGGAAGGCGTAAGCAACACCGATCCCCGAGGCAAAATAGTCCAGCTCGAGGAACTACTGACGATCGTTGACCGGGCCACCAGACTTTCCCGACGTTTTTCCAACTGTGAAGACACCTCCAGATTCACTTCTTTAGTTCTGGGCTGCTCGATGTCCGCAAGCCTGACCTTTCGTATTTTCAGACCTGGATCACGAGGCCTCTGTAACTTGGAAAGTTGCTCATGTGTCATACGAGGACGCACTTTGACTCTCTCCTCTCCCCTTACGGCTTCGTCGGAAAGGCGGACCGGCTCCACCGCGCCCGCGACAGTAAGGCCTAGGGCGGCCAACAAGACAAAGGTTCCTTTCGTTTTCATCTCACACATCTTACTTCGCGAGGGCTGACGCTCAAGTGGCCTACTCCTGGTCGACGACTCCACCATTGATTTCAATAGTACGGTCAACATTGACTTCAGCAGAATCAAGAAGATCCGTGCCAAAAGGGGTTCTATGCAGCAGCTCTATGGTGTGGAGGCCCTCCTCCGTGAAATACTGGTCGATACCTTTGACAGTAAGATCACGATCTCGCGGAATTGAATCCTCGATGATCACGTAGCTTGAATTCACCGTTTTTGTTTTGCCTGGATACTCTCTTCTCGGCCCTTCGTAGACCCTGAGATACGTGGTGCTGTCAGGATACAGGTTCTCGAGGTTTACCGAGACAGGAGGAACCTCCTCATAATATCTGGATGGGTTGAGTCCGCTGATCTCACCTGTGGCGATTGGCCAGATTTGAACTTTTTCGGAGTCCAAAATTGTCGCAGATACTCCGAAATCAGCTTGTGCGGTAATCGTGAAGACTTCTTCGCCGCTGACCCGCGTCAGATCGGGACCAGTAAGATTCGTTGCAGCGAATGTCACGGTAGTGTCGGCCGTTTGCTCCATATAACCTTCGGTCACAACTGTTCCCACCGGGTTTTTTTCGCCTTCAAAACTGTAAACGCCCTCGGGGTAAGCAAAGGCGTAGTTGGTGTAGTCTACCCACTTTGCCGCGTCTGGTGCGGTCGCATAGTTTGGGTCACTCTCATCGATGAGGCCCGTGACCGAGATTTGAACTTGGAACGGCTGGTCCACTCGCGTCCGCGGAACCGCCCTGTAGGGATCGCCTGTAATAATACTGATCGAGGCGTTCGGCGTGTAAGCCGTCACATACTGCTCGTCCAGGCGGTATTCCGTAACACTCTGGTCGTGAATGGACCACAACTCAAAGAAAGAACCCGCAGCACTGACACCCGTGGGAGAAATCTTCACTCCCTCGGAGCGAATACCCATATCCCATTCAATGCCGCTATCCTGCTGTATCTGGCGAACAAAGTTAACATATTCCTCAGGAGAGGCCTGCAGGAAAGAGGAACAGAGTGCGAGAAGGGAAACTAAAGAACGTTTCATAATAAAACCGGGTGAACGTCAGAAAATAAGTAGATTTGGAATACTCTTGTTTTGTTATCTCCTGCCCAGCGTGATCACCCCTCGGTCATCAACAGCTCCTGCAATCACTTGAACGTTTCCCGCTTGAGCGAAGTCTGTATTCAACCGGCTACGATCTACACCACTCTGCTCCTCCTCAACCTGGCTGAGGGTGGTCATACACACGATGTCCTGCATATCGAACCACCACGCTCCCGGGCTACTGGTTCCCAGTTCAAAGGTATGGATGATATCCCGGGGGCCAAGCACTACGTGATTTTCCTCATCAAGAAACTGCGTCATGAAACTCTCTATCCGTCCCTGCTCATAGGCCGGAACAAAGTCAGGAACTCTGTCCCCATTCACCATTCCAATGACCGACAAACTAGACCCGGAGGTCGATTGTGTTTCATACCATGTGCCAGAGGCTGTCTGACTTCGTGCAGAGAAGTCGATCTGGGTGTTGGCTGGAACATCGCTCTTCTGAAACACGATCTCGTCCGGTCGCACGTCACTCTCCCTACCGTAAAAAATTAATTCCCATGGTGCTGAGGCACCAACCCTGACCCACAGAGCTGCAGGCAACTGAGTCGAGCCCGCTTGGAGTGCTACTCCCATAACCCGGATCTTGAGGTCCACCCTCTGTTGCAGACTGATGGTCCCGTTGGGATCGAGCTCGCTGATATCCGCCACCGCTTGAGGATATTCGATACCCCAAACCATTCTGGGCCGAACACCAGGCTGAACGACAGTCGGGGTCACTGAGATGGAGCCGATCGGCGTGTAGGGATCCTTGTGACCGTTACTAACGTCGTTGGATAAAATGCGAGGTGCGTCACCGAGAAGGGAGGATCCCAAGGCGAAGAAGACTACCAATTGAGCTGCTTTTCTGATCATGCGTGCGTGGGGTGAACGGGTGTAATTCTTTCGAATTTCCAATAAAATTACAAATAACGACCTCTTGGGCAACATAAATATTAAAATTACTTGATAATATGGCCTAAGATATCTGAAAAAGAGGATTTGCTCTCAAAAATTGGCTTCACTTTTGGCCTCTCTTAACACCTCCAACTAGAGTGTTTTCTTCCAATCCAGGCTCTTCCCTCCCACTCTCTTTGCCCCGACTAATTTTGTTCTGAAGGTCCTGATCGGCTATAAAAACCCATCAATTTTAGGGTAAATAGAACCAACCCTAATTTGGAGATCCTGAGGATCACTTGCCTCACAGCCCAAGGCCTCCATGGTTCGCGCCCCTCTTGCTTGAGCCCTACCGTCAAATTTACGGACCTTTCGTGTTTTTTCTCCTCTGGGGGCCCATATGGTTGACTCTACTAAAACATTTTATAATACTTACTATTAGTTCCCCCTTACAAGATGACTCTTTCTGGAATCCATTATGCGATTTCGGCCTCCCCTTGCGTGGCTGTGATTCTGGGTGGAATTCTTGGCCTCTTGAGTCCGCCGGCATCAGCTAACGTCCTGACAACGGGCGAACGAGCAGCCCAGACTCACGAAGAGTTTCTTAAGGATCGCAGAGTGTCGCTCTCTCGCCGGAAAAACCCCTATCTGGGACCACGCGTCGCCCAAGTCGTCGACGAAGCCCCTCCTCCATGGAAGGTTAGGAACAACCCTTGGCGCTACCAGATTAGAGCTACGGTCTTCTGGGTCGGGGAACGCTCTACGCCCGGCAACCCAACTCCCAACACCGCAAGTTCGTGGGATCCTAACTGGGAACAGAACTTCGGGGGATACGACCATCCTTTCAAGCGGGAAGGATTTCGCCCCGCTGGTTTTGAACCAAAGCTCAACCCCTTTTACGTAGCTCTCCCCTACAATGACCTCGTAGCGGGGCGCGGTCATCGACCCGAAGCCTCTTCAATTATCCCATGGTTCTGGCGAATTTACCGAGGCCCCGGGATCTCCGTTTGTCACAACCGGTGGATCGCGATTCATCACGAAGGAAAAATTGCCTATGCGCAATGGAAGGACGTTGGTCCATTCACAGTCGATGACTGGCCTTATGTGTTTCAGGGCAAACAGCCTCGCCCGAACCGCAATCAGAATGCGGGCATCGATGTAAGCCCTGCAGTCCGCGACTTCCTCGTGATGCGAGGTAATGCTGAGGTCGACTGGAAATTTGTAGAAGAGTCCGAGGTCCCTGCCGGGCCATGGGAAAAATGGATTGACCCGTCCATCACACCCTCTGATCAGCCCGAAGCGCTTTCTGGTCTCTGATTCCTTTAAATACCTATTCGAACCATCACCTCTCAACCCGCCCGTGGAACTTAGGGCTTCTGCGGAGAACCCACTCCGCTTCTCCGGATAATCACCGGGGGAGTATCATCCTCGACTATTCCGCCGTTATGATAAACTACAGAGAATCTCGCCGACCGATCTCCACGCTTTGTGTCGACAACCTCTGTCAAAACCAGCATGAGACTCCGTCCCGCGGCAGGCTCAAGCTGGTAGGCTATCGAGCTGGAAGACACACCTGCGAGAGGCTCCTTGCGACTTTTTGCACCCAGCGCCAATGGTCCGTGCCGTTGGGCAAGAATTCGTTTCAATTCAGCGAACTGTCCGCGAACGAAACTGCTCTTTCTTCCCGGATAGGTGTAGTGAAGAGCCACCTCAAAAAGCATTCCGTCAATAAATCGAGCCTCGAGTGTAGTCGCGTCATGACCGGGCAAGTTGCCTTTGGGAGAGGATACCAGAAGAACCTTCAAACGGGGATCGGAAGCCGGCACTTTAATCGTCTGGTCGAGGCTACTCCGCAACGCCCAGTCCACGAGACCATCAGGGGGCTCTCCCCACTTCAGCCCAAAAGGCGGAAGCAAGGGCTCAGCAGCCTGCAAAAAGCAAATGCCGTGTATGAGGACAGTGCAAATAAGAAACCGGCTCACAGAGAAAGCCACATTACATCAAATCATTCTCAATTCAAGTTCATCAGCACCCGTTTCCGCTCAGTCAGTTCAAGGCGTGGGAGTGTTCTTATTGAGGCCATCATCGCCCTCTCGCTCCTACTTGTTGTCAGCCTGGTGATCCTGAAAGGAACGATGAATATTCTCGCTCCACGCCAGTGGACAATGGTGCAAAATGTATCTGATGCCTATCTTTCCTATGAGAAGGCCTTCGCACAGAGGATTCCCTTCGAAAGCCTGACAGACTCCTCCTCTCCTTGGCCAGTCTATCCGGCAAAATCGGAGGGTCCCGTGACTCTCGGCACTCTTCCAGGCGGACGAACCCTCACCGGAAACGTCATCCGAACCAGAATGCCTGACGACAACAACCTTCCTGCTTTCGGGGGTAATGCAACAACTGCAACCAACCCAGCCGAAATGCAGACCTGGATCCTCCAAAGTCATGTCACTTACACGATAAGTGGAAGAGATTACGTCAAATCGAGAACAATAGTGCGCACCCAATGAAAACCTCTGTCCCCCGCTCCGGAAACTCCCGCGTAATCAGCCGTGGTTTCACCCTGCCCGAGCTTGCTACCGCAATCGGTCTAGCCCTTGCTATTGCGGCCATCATGATGACTCTACTGCAGCAACAGGTGACCTTCCACCGGATTATCCGAGCTCAGAAATTCCTCGTTGATGATGCCCCCCAGATCAACAATACCATCACCCAGATTCTCTCACGTGCGGATGCCTACCGTATCCACGCCAACCTTGGTGACGCGATCGCAGGAGCCAATGCCGTCACGGATGATGGAAAGGTCCTGGTCCTCGGGTTCATGAATCCCGATGGCTCCAGAAACCTTGGTATGATTTCGTTCGAATCCGAAGGAGAGCAGGATGTTCTCGCCTATTACAACATGAATTCCAATGCCTCTATGGCGGAAGCAGGAAATCCAGACTGGCTCATCTCCCGGCAGGTGGAAGATGCCCGGTTTTTTGTCGAAAACGGGGTATTCAGGATGCGCCTCACTGGCCCAGCGGGCGAAATCATCACCTATTCCGGCACCCCTAGACTTTAAACCCGATATCACTCTCAAATCTCCATGAAAAGAACTTTGCGGTCCGGCTACATATCGATCCTGGCTGTCATAACACTCGCATCAATAATGCTGCTCATGCTAACGGCGTCGTTCCGCCATACTATTCGGAACCAAGAGGCCCAAAAGAAGACTCAGATCAGGGTCGACTACACCAATCGTGAACAAGCATTTCTCCGCGCAGTTCTCACCGAGGTCCCCAACAGCGCGATCCGCAACATGATGGCAAATTCCAATTCCGCTAGCAACGAGGTCTCCTCACGCTGGGAGTGGATCTTTGAGCGGGCGCTGGCCAAAGCCAATAGCGAACAGGCTCTACCGAGAGAACAAGCAAGGGTTCTTGGAATCGGCGGGCAATCAATTTCGGGAAATACCGGTAATGGTAGCAGAGGCGAGCTCAGAAATACCGTCACTCGTATCAAGAACCAACCCTCCTTAAATTCGTTCTACGTGAATGCTGGCACAAATAATACCAGCGATCTCCTGGGACGGAACTACCCCGAATCTCTGAGACTGTCGGATGGCGCTGTAGAAAAGATGGATCGTGACCGTCCAATAATCAGCATGGCAAAAACATATCCCGAGGGAAGCCAGTTCAGGGTCGTACCCTACCCTGACGTTCATTTCGGCTATGTTGCCCAATCGGACAATTTCGTAGCGAAGCGTAATTGGTGGGCTTTCTCGCTTGGGTCCGGTGAGGCTTCAAAAGCATCTACCGGCGTCACCACCGTTAGAAAGAATTTTATTCTCTCCATTTATGAGGTTCCCTCTCAGCTCGCTGTTGGAAGTGCGGGGAGTACTATTCTGGGAAAACATGGAGACGGCTCCGATTGGGGTGATATCCGGATTTCAGGTGGAGTTTTCGCCTCCCGGGCCTTGACTCAGGGGAACGTTCGGCTGGATCGGCTGGCCGCACGCCGGGGAATTTCCCTGGCCGATGAATCATCGGTGGGAGGGGTCGCTCTGGACGCCCTCACAGGCGACCTTCTCTCCCGGGAGCAGTATGAGTCTGAGAATGCTACCTATTACCCTATCTCCAACTCTTCAGATTCCGGCCTCGTCGCCTTTCTCCCGATTGCTCGCGGCCGAGACGCCTTTGACGACCTTGAAAACGTTAGCGACAAAAATTCCGGCTCGCCGACTGGCTGGAACCACTACAGCCGCCCCGCAATACAAACCGTCATGAAGCTGAGAGTTGAGGATGTCCTCTCGCCTCAGGATCAAACCCCAACCTCCATTTCGTTTACTTTTCTCGCGGGTGGAATTGAGCGCAAAATCATTTACGCCCGTGGCAATAATTGGCCGACCTCACGCTCACCAAAGGGGAGGCTGTTCCCCTTTCATCTTGAAAGTGATGGCATCCAACGCCAGGCCCTTGCCGTCCACGTAGGGAGATTGCCTGCCTTTCTTCGATCAATAGGAGCCGATCCCACCTCCGTGAATAATTCCCTGATGGTGAATGCGAATTATCGAGACAACATCCGGATTCGTAAGCCCAATATTCCGTCTCTTTCGACTGATGTTGCCCTGGTGCTCCGAGACACAAGGGACTTCACCTCTTTCTCCACTGGGTTCTCGCTGGTGACACCGTTCAGAACTTATCTGGTTAATGATGTCAATATCGTCCCCCGCGGTATTGATGCACAAGGACAGGAAGTGTTTCCCCCAATTTCCCTTTTCACCCCCGAAAAACGCTTTGGAATTCGTGACCAACCCATGAATATTACCCTGAAGGGGCAAGTGAACCACGTTGGAAAAGATAGTGATCAAAACGCGCGTCCCCTCGACCTGCGTTCCGGCGCAAATGACGAAGTCCTCGCCGGTAAGATTAAAGCTGAGCTTTACTCAATCACTGAACCCGAACAGCTTCCTCCGATTAGCCAGATGAATTGGCTTGTGGTTATCGAGCAGCTTAACTGATCGGAGGCCAATAGACACGGGGCGCCCTCAGCCCTCAGCCCTCAGCCCTCAGCCCTCAGCCGAAGAGATACCTTTGGATTACCCCTGACGTTCTCACTACTCCTTTGGGGGAAGGAGAGGGTGGAGGCTTCCTCCGGGGCTGATCGAATTCCACAGCAGGGGCGCCTCGCTGGAGGATACCCTGAGGGGGCGAAAAGACTCGCTATGTGTATCCACGCGAAACTGGAGTTCATTCAAATCTCGGTTGGTTTCCCTTAACTGCTCCTGGAGCGACACATTGACATCACGTAATTCCAGATTCGCTGAATTGAGTTTCTGTAACTGGCCCACAATTTCCTCAAGAGCTTTGAGAGTCGCCGTGTTTTCCTCAGCAGAAGATGGCGATACCGCCGACCCATCTCGCTCATACTCCCCCGCTGTTGATATGCTCTTGTGATTTTCCAGATTCTCTTTCTGAGTCACTGCTCGCCTTTCCCCAATCCAATCATTCTCGACAAACTGGAGGGCATGAATCAGTGCCGCGCCGGACATCACTCCCAGGAGAGCTGCAGAGGTCGCTATCTGAAAAAAGCAAATTCTCATCGTTCACCTGCATTATTTGTTCCCTTCAGCTTCTTCGAGACCAGAAATTCACCCATGACGGATGCGTGGACGTGAAGGTCTCTCGAGTCCGAACGCCCGGTTGTTCCATCCTCACTATCTAAGCTCCTGCCTTTCCGGGGGCTTCCATCTACCCTCCCCGCTTCCTTATCGCCCACTGCAGCGCTTTCTCGAACACCGGGATCAGCCTCTCCGGCTGCACGATCGGGAGATGCCACTGGTGTAAATGGACGAAACAGTGAGGGCCCATTCCGGTTGATAATCAGGGGCCTTAGCTTGTCTCCGGAAATTTGCTCCTGATCCAGGAGCACAGGCTGGTCCTCAGATTCCCCCGGAAGCGTGGAGGCCCCTGGATCCAGTGTGTTCCGAGAGGAAATGTAGAGCTCCTTTTCAGCCTCCAATACCGGCTCCTGCCCTCGAATGACGGGATCAGGACTGAGAGGAGGAATAGGCGCCACCGGAAACAAAACCGGCTTGGTTATATACATCCAGAAAAACACTGCTGTTAGGGCAGTACTTGCAAGCATCATGGGGGGATACCATCGAGAAATACTACAGCGCTGGCATTTGCAGGGAGCCGAAGAATCGAAGGGTAAACGACTTGCCATCTGAACTTCCCTTGCTTCGTCCTCATTCCGGACGGTCATATCGCTTGGAGTTTCCTCGTTCATTTCAGCTTCATAGACGATTGTTATCTTCCGCCACTAAGAGAAATTCTCCTATTGGCATAGGTGATCTCCACCACATCCGAAAAGGCGGGGAATTTGGTCAATACCAGCCTATCCTCGGTAAGGGTAAGCTGCCGGAGAACATTCCCTACCAAGGAATAGGCCTGCACTCCGGGCAGAGTTTCCATTTTCCCCGAACCAGCACCCGCTAGAATCCCATCATTACGGTGAATCGTGAAGGAGGTATAACTTTCCTTCGAGCTCTCTCCATAAACCCTGACCGAAATTCCATCCGTGTAGACACGGCAATAAAAGGGTTTACTGGGGATGAGGAGTGAGTCCCCATCCCGGATCTTTACCCGCTTATCAAATCTGTAATTTCCGGCGAATCGAAAACCGTCTGGAAGAATATCCTGTTCCGCCAGCACCTCAGCCGTGTTCAGCAAGACTGTCACCAACAGTGCATACAGCCAGTATGTATGTAATCTCTTCATTCGCCTACATCCCACAAAGAATCTGTCGGGGACCCCGATGGATCATAAACCGATCCGCCTAACTCTATCAGAACAGGGGGTGACTTGGTAACATCATAGGAAAGGCTGTTCCCGTTTAGGTCTTCCACGCCGGGAAGAAGGGATCCTCCACTTGGAAGGTATTGGATTAAATCCCTTCCGGTAATTGAAGCCACTTCCTGCCTTGGGTTATCCGCCAGGTAGGACCGCTGTGCCACAAAGACCTCGCGGAGAGCTGCCGAAGCCTTCTTTCCCTTGTTCCATTCCCCAATATTTCCCGCAAAGTACATCGTTGCCCCCATGATACTGAGGATCACGAAGATCACGACGGTTAGCTCCACCAGCGTAACTCCTCGTGGCGAAAATACGTAGTGCGTATTTATTTTCATGGCATCATTTTTTCGTTCGGATTGTCCGGGACTACTTGCCTAATAGGGTATCAACCGACTGCATGATCTCGGTCTTCAGCTCCTCGTCGGAGTGAATCCGGTAGCCCAGCCCCAGTGCGGTTACGGCAAACCCGGCAATCACAGTCCACCAGAAGGTGCGGAAGAAAAAACTCTTTCCCCGTGGCGCGATGATCGGTCGATACCATGGATCTGTTTCAACGATTCTCGTCACAAACATCTGGTTTCCAGATCGCAAAGCTGTCAGCAGGGATTCGAGATCCCTTTTCGCGTTTACTATCAGGCGGTAGCGGTAGCGTCGGCTGGGGGACTCCTCAAGCTCTTCAACAGTCACCTGTCCCGATAGCCCAGACTCCGGAAGCCTCATCGTATAGACATGTGTCTGATAGATGAACCTTTCGCGCAGCCAGCGATCAATTTGAGTCAGTTGCATGAATCTTCTATTTTAAATACCGCTCTGCATCATCTTCGGACCCATGAGAAAGATCGGAAGAAAAGTTCCAATAAATACCGCTGCGATCAGCGAAACCGCCATCAGGAGCACCACAAAATTCAATACCTGAGTGAAGTCGTTCATATAGTTTTCCGACTCCTCCTCATACATGTCCGCCAGCATCTTCAGCTGGTTATCAATCGAAGCGGACCTCTCCCCGATCGACATCATGTGCACCACCTGCTCATCCACTGAAGTAAATTTGCTGAAAGCAACAGAGAGAGGCACCCCGGAATGCTCATACTGTTCGGCCGCATTACGAATCTCTGGAAATAGTGGTGTAGATTTAACCGAATTCGCTGCCACTCGCATCGACTTAGAGAGATTAATCCCGTTGGAGTAGAGAAGCTCCATGGTAGAAAGAAATGTCATTTGCCTGAGGCTCATGATCAGCTGGCTGAGTAGGCGCCACTTGGACATCGCTACCGAGGTAATAGCATTACGGGTGCCTTCGGACCGCCAGATCAGAACTCCCATCACCAGAGCGCTAACTACCGCAAAGGGCCATAGAATACGCGTTGCATGACTGACCTTGAAAGCAAGTGCTGTCAGCCCGTCTGGCGCTTGGCGAACCTGCTCCAGCATTCCCTCGACCTGAGGGACAATCTTAACCTGTGAGACTATGAAGGCACCAATCAGTACTGAAATCACGATTCCCGGAAGAAGAACCGCCTTACGAATCTGTTTCTTAAAGTAGAGCTCTGCTTTCAAACGGTCGGCTAGCTCGCGGAAGGCACGATTCAATTGGCCAGAATCACCGCCTGCTTGGATTAAGCCGATTGTCATGTCGTCAAACCGGTTCGTCTTACGGAACGCTTCGTGGATCGACATCCCAGACTCCGTATCAAGCCGGATCTGCTCAAGCGTAGCAGCCAAGACCTTGTTGGGCAGCCCCTGCCCATAATATTTAAGCGCATCCGAGGTGTTAATTTGAGCCTTCAACATCGAAGAAAGCCCCCTGAACAGGTGAATGAGATCCTTCTTTTTGAATCTCTGGACTTTCGTCTCCTTCTTCGCACTTACAGCGGGCCGGGATCCGGCAGGAGAAAAAGCCCCTGCGTTTGTTGTGACAGTTCCGTTATTCATCAGAGTAGGTCATATCGATTGTTTTACTGATCGCCCTGAGATCAGTCTGCCCGTCAGCAAGAAGGCGAAGTCCACTCCGCCGGAGATTCGGAAGAGCCCCATCTTTCAAAACCATCATCTCGAGGTCGTATGGGCTGATCTCTCCCTTCGAAAGCAGGTCGGAAACCCTGGGCGTGATCGGGATAATTTCGACAATTGCGGTCCGCCCACTGTAGCCGGTTCCACGGCACTCAGAGCACCCACCCGATCTCCCACCAAAGAGCGATCGCTCAGCCCACTCCTCTCCCAGATTGAACAGTCGCCGTTCTTTCTCACCGATGCCCTCGATGGGTATCTTACACTCAGGACACAGGACCTTGATCAAACGCTGCGCGCATGCCGCCTTGAGGGTCTGGGCGATTTTCCAGCGCTCGATCTTCAGTTGTTCAAAACGCTCAATAATCTGGGAAGCACGAGGTGTATGAATTGTGGTCAAAACCTTATGCCCGGTGACCGCGGCCTCAATGGCTAGCTCGGCAGATTCTGTATCGCGAACCTCACCCATAAGAATGATATCCGGATCACTCCGCATGAAGCTTGTAATCATCGGTTTAAATTCCGATGAATTTTTCAGGTCACAATGGGTTACCCCCGAGATTTCATCCTCCACCGGATTCTCCAGCGTCAGGATATTTACTTCGGGACGATTGAGCTCACGCAACATTGCGTTCAAGGTCGTCGACTTGCCCGATCCCGTCGGACCACTCATCACAATTATCCCAGCCGGAATCTCCATTACCCGGTTGAGCTCAAAGAGAGTCTCATCGTCAAAGGCCAGAGACCCCTTCCCCAGTTTGACATTAATGTGGCTCTTATCGAGAAGCCTCATCGTGACATGGTATCCCCTGTAGGTCCGATGGCGTTCATACCGGATATCGATCGGCCGGTGGTAATAAGCGATCGTAAAGCGTCCTGATATTCCCGGTGTGGTGTTGCGCGTTTCTGCCGGCAACTTCATCAAATTCAGGAAAAACGCATCGATCCGATCCTTGAGCTTCATCGGCATCTCAACTTTGTCTCCCAGATCCCCATCAATACGGTAACAGTAGTAGAACGACTCTTTCTCTACCTTGAAATGAATGTCAGAAGCCCTCAGCTTGGTAGCTGTGGCAAGAATGGTAGCCGCGAGTTGTGCAATCGGCTCATCATATTCAACCGTGACATCAAAGTCCTGCAGACCCTCATCGATATCCTCAACATCGATCGACTCAAGCTGAGAACGATTCGGGCCCTGGGTCGTGGTAACCCGTTCAATCGCACGACTGATCTCACTACTCAGCGTTACAATCTTTTCGATCTGGAGCGAAGGGAATCGTGGAGAGAGATATTCATCCGGCGCGGAGCTCCAGGGGTTAGATACCGCTACCAGAAGTCGATCCGCATGAATACAGAGGGGGGTAAACCCTCCCCGGGTCATCAAAGCGGGATCGCACGCGTCGAGTAGCGATGCATCGCAAAATTCAGCAACCTTCGGGAGGAAGGGAAGACTGTTGACCTGAGCTATAGCCGACATGAAGAGGGGCCGGGAAACTCGGTTGGGGACCTGATCATGGCCAAGTTCGGCCAGCGAAGCATCGTGCTCAATCAGCGCGGCCATGATCCGGCCACTGATAAAATCATTAAATTGGATGCCATCAAACTCGATCATATTCCGAACTGCTGCTGGCAGAGTGAGATCCATCCCTCATGATGGAGGAGGACACTTGAAACCATGGGAGTGGTTCCGGTCTTATCTGCGATGAACTGCATTATTGTTCGTGCAGAAATCCGCAGGGCCGCCGGATTAATGGATCCTATACCAATAACTTCTGACTCTTCCGCAAAGAGCACGGGAGTCATCAACTTCCGACATTCAAGAAGAAGACTTTCGTTCATGTCATAAAACACGGACGGTGTTGGCATCTTGCTGGCAAAGGGAACCAGCGTCAAAGGCTGCCCCAGTGACTGGGACAGGGACCTTCCGAGGCGCTCAACTTCCAATGGACGGGCGTCAGGCTCACGAATTCTCAGAGCTGCGAGGAACTCAAGAGGATCCCATGGTCTCGGACCCCGCAGTGAACCCTGCCCATGATGCCGTAGCTCTTTCAGCTCCGCTGGGGTTGCCAGTCCATGATCTTCGAGAAGCGTGCAGGTCTGGCTGAGGCATTCAGGGTCGGTTGCCATTGAGACAGTTGCGCCAGACGGCACACTGTTCACTTCAGTTTGATTTTCAGCTTGGGCCTGCATGCGTTCTAGCGCTTACGGAGAAATTTCAAGCGTCCATGTTGAAGTCCACTCTTCGTCTTTTTCTCGAAAGACCCACCAAGGTCTGCCTTGAGATCTTCAGCCGTAGGCTGGTGATCCCTCTGGCCGGGATGGAGATCGTCGATTGCTCTCTGCCAGTTAGGCTCATGGGCCGGGCCCGGAAGAGCAGGCTCGATCCAGTCGTGGCCAGGCTTGAGGCTTACATGATCTCGAATCGCTCTGCTCGTGATACCATTCTCCACAGCACTCCCCGGATTGTAGGAGGTTGGTGTTACCACAAAGACAAGACTGGAAGTTTCCTTCGCAGCTTCCTTGCTCTTAAAGAAAAAATTGATACCTGGAATATCACCAAGGATCGGAACCTTGTTCCTATCCTTAGTTTTGACCTGTCCGTAAAACCCTCCCACAACGAGAGAGTGTCCATCGGGAATACGGGCGACACTCTCGATCATCGATTCCGACACTCGGGGATATCTGTTCCCGCTCTGGCCAACGATTTCATCGACAACCTGTGCAGAGCGTGGGCGCATCTGCATGCGAATTGTACCATCAGGAAGGAGCGTCGGGGTAACCGCAACCGTCACTCCTATTTCTCTTGTAGTGGAAGGGTCTCCAGTTGGGTCTTTTGAGTCGACGGAATACCTGACCTCCTCGGTCACCTGATTACTGACTTCTGTCTCACTGATTGTGGTTGTAATAATGGGAACACGGTCAATGAGTGAGATTGTCGCTTTCTCATTATCCTCGGTGATAAGCGTAGGATTGGAGGTCTGGGTAACAAGCCCCCCCTGCTGCAAGGCACGAAGAACGCCACCCATCTGAATAGGAGAGAGGACAATCGTATTATTGCTTGGTGTATCAGTACCACGAAGAACAGAACCTGACCCCAGAGTGCCCGACGCAGAAAGCGCATTGTCGATACCGAATAGAGAATTCAGGCTCGTAATAGTCTCAAGAGGAATTCCGTTCGCACCAAGACTGGATGACCAGTTCACACCCTGCTTCTCCCCCGCGCTACTATTGACACTGAGGATTTTAACTTCAATAACGACCTGCCCTTTTGCCTTATCTACCGAGGTGAGAAGGTTCCTCGCACGCTCTACTTGGTGAGCTGTGTCCACGACGATGATCGTATTGGTCTTGGGTTCGTAGTTTGCGATGCCCGTAGGAGAAAGCATCGGCTGAATCAGACCCTTGATCTGCTCGATATCAGTCGGCCGCAGGTAGCGAAGTTGATAATGCCACTCCTCTGCAGGCAACCGATTGAGCTGCTCATTGTTCAAGGCGTAAACCGTGTTCCCCTTGGTGTATAGGGTCAGCCCATATTGAAAGGCCAACTCCTCCATCTGCTCCAGTGGATTTCCACTGTTGAGATGACCACTCACGTTGAAATCCGGTCCGGCGATACTGACGTTGTGAAAGTACTGTTTCTTGGCACGCTTGGCCAACATCTGAAAGATGTCGTTGATCGCAGCATCGCGAATCAGGTATTCACCATTACTTTCATCGATCTGCCCGGCGCTGTCACCCGGAACACCGACCTCCCCGTCGCTCTCCTCAGGAGGGGGAGGAGGAGGGAGTTCCGAAAGATCCTTTCCAACCGGAGATACAGGCGCTGGCGAAGCGGCAGCTGCAATCGGCACCACCTCAGGAATTGGCTCCACCGGGTCAACAGGAGGGTCGGCCAACGCCGGAGCAGTAGGATCGAACGCAGGTGGCCCGACAACCGGAAGGGGCTGGATTGGCTCATCGGGAAACACTTGCTCGGGCACCTGTTGACCAAAAGCAACAGCAGCACTGAGCAGCAGAAGGCAGAACAAAAAATCGTGATTTTTCATGGAGTATTCTTGATGGATCTGGAGCTCCCTACGGCAATGGAGGAGGAGAATTTGATTCAATTCGCAGAGGCTCAGCCTCGCTCTTCTTTCGGAGTGTGACTCCCTGCAATCGCAGGGGCTGCCCGGCTGCGGTGACTCCTTCAGGAAGCGTATCAAGACGACGGATCGCTATCTCACCACTTTGCAGATTCCTGAATGTCACCCTTGAGGGACCAACAGCTTCGACCCTGACCGATATTTTCTCTCCATCTCGAACGATGGGAAAGACCTGCCCCAGACGGAAAAGGCGAGCACCAACAAGAAACTCCCTTTCGCGCGAGTTTATGAGAGAAATTTTGATGTCTTTGATGAAATCTCGGAATGAGGTTTTCGGAATCTCTCGTGAGGAACGGCTTATCACCGGAGCCTTCCCAGGATTCTGATACAATCCGAAAGGACCTCGCTCCCGCCCGGCAATGGAAAGCCGTCTCTTTAACTCCGCGATTCGGTCATCAACTGTATCCGACAGAAATCTTGCGGGGGTCGCACTGGCGGAATACGAGTTGGCCCCGGAAGCAGGCTCTCTGGCTACCGCCACTGCAGAGAAGAGAAGAAGTATAAGGAAGGTCGTCTTCATTATTTTTGCCACGTAGTGTAAACAACTGCCGCATTCAGAACATTCTGGTTCGCCGCCCTGGAGAGCTTGATACTGTCCAGCTGGAGCTGAGGCATTTTTGTTTCTAGCTCAAGAAAAGCAGTTTGGAGGGCCCTGTAAGTGCCGCGGAAGGCGAAGTGAAGTTGGATAGATGGCTGCTGACTCGCACCTCCGATTCCGCCCGCTACAGTGGTCGGCCGAAAGGCGGTCTGTTGGAAGTGGGTAGCTTCGTAGTCTTTCTGAAAGTCACGGAAAAAGGTGTTGACGGAGGTAGCTGCTGGTTGCTCGAACAGGGACATCCACCGGTGCATGTGCGGCGCCTGTGACTGCACCTTACGCTCGAGCATTCGCCGCTCCTTTTCCACAGTCTTAAAGGCCTGATGATGCTTCTTCCTGGACTCATAGGTAGTTTCCAGTTTCCCGCGGAAATGCACTCCCAGCCCCAAAGTAGCGACCACAAGAAAAACCGGCACTACCAGCCCGAAAACGATAATAGGATCTTTGTAATGAGGATTCATTGCGCGGCAGTGATCGGGATGGCGATAGGGTCCTCAGCAGTAATACGCTGAGTGATCGTCAATCTAAAATTATGAGCGAACCGCTCTTCTGGCTTCTTTCCAATAAGCGGCTTGAATCGCTTGTTCTCAGAGGTCAGAAGATTCACCAGGAGCGTTCGGGATCCCAAATCGGTGCGAAAGGACTCATTACCGGTTTGTTCACGAATGCTCTCAAACACCTTTCCCATTCCCTCTGTCGTGCTGATCACCGTAAGGTGATTCAGAGCATCCGTGTTAGAGAATCCGCTAATCGTCCAATCTTTGACGACTCCTGCACTGGGATCCTTATTCTGAGCCACTTCAGGCCTCACCCGGTGACTGGCTTCTGACAAGATCACACTCTCTGGATCCGGAAAAAGCTGATTAATCAGCTCCATCGAAACCCACGCCTTAGATCGGTCAGCGAGCAAGGAACTCCATTGTTCATAACGATGGATTTCTGAGGAAAGAATCTTGTTTCCTTCCCGGGAAACTTCGCCGGTCTGATGCCAGGATTCGTCGTTAATAATCTTAATGCCGCGGACCGCGGTCCATCCAACAAATAGGAGAATAGCTGCCGCTCCAAGGCGCAGAGCAGCAGAACCAAACCTCAGGATTCTCATTTCCGTACGGGACGGAAGTAGGTCCACTTCATCCCTTGATTCCGGAAGAAAATCCTGAGTCGCCCACCCGGATTCGATCATACCCTGAAAAGTCTGAGCACCTCTCACAACCACTTCTTCATTCCGAGATCTCAAGCTGGAAGGCCCTTGGAACTCGAGCGGAACCGCGGAGTCAAACCAGCGATTCTTACGCCAGTCAACCACCACTGCCCCGGGAAGCTGTGGGGCAACTGGATCCCGCCCGGAGCAGGCCAGCGGAAGAGTGTAAATGGGCGGATCGGGCAATTCGAGAGCTGCCGCCATAGTCTGCACTATCCGCCCTACGTGAGACGGAGTGACCCCCTCATGGTGTCTTACTGACCTGAGCATGACGAGCTCTCGTCCCTCGGAAAAAAAGGCAATGACAGAAAAAGATGAATAGGGAAAAAAGATAGCGAAGGCTTGATCCGGCAGCTCCTCATCCAGTCGCCGCAGAGCAGCAAGGGTGACCAAAGGAGCACTCAACGCGCAGGTCCGAATAGGAAAGTTCAGAACCTGCCCAACATTTCTGATCTGTCTTAGATAGGTGTGGCATCTTCTTGAAATTGTTATCGCTGATCCAAACTGCTGCCCGGGCCTAGCACCGGGATAGGGAAACAGGCGGAACGAGAAGTCCTCCACAGAATCGCTATGATCCTCAAGGACGGCCTTGGGTTCATGCACAAGCTTCTCACTTAGAACACCAAGATCCTCGGGGCGTTCACTGGCCCCTCTGAGCTCGGATATGGCAAACTCGTCGGCAACATGGAGAATCACTGCCAGTGACTTCATTCGGCCATCAAAATGGGAGCGAATTCCTGCAAGATATTCCATTACCTCCTGCTCTCCAGCCTGTAACGAGGGCAGAGCTACGCGGGCCCAGGTCTTTCTGTCGTCCTTCCCGTAACAAATGTGTGCCGCCGAGATATCTTCTCCTTCTAAGAAAAGGTGCAATTGGCACTCAAGGTCGAGAGCCTCACGATACCAGTCAAGATTCCTCGAACGAGTAGTCTCACGGTGGAGACGCCGCGCCTGCAGGAACCGTTGCCAGGTTGTTAACTGGGCTGGATGCACCAATACTTCCATTGAGGGAACGAGGGGAAGATGTCGCTATGTAATAAGCCGCCACGGTGCACTCCCCGGCAGCAAATGGTGAGGCGAAAGCCGCACCGGAGTCGGCGCCAGAGTATTCTGGCGCCGACCTCCGGGTCGAAAAGTGATTACCAGTCTCCAAAATCACTTGGCACGTGCTTCTCAGCAGTTGCAAGTGAACAGGTCATATAAAGCACTCCTTGTTGCGGGAGAGTGTCACCTTTGTTGGAGTATGTTCCTGTGCCGGGGCAATCAGGGCTACTTTCAACGAATTTGCCAGGCCCAACAATCTCTCGGTATGCACCGGAAACCACTTCTCCGGCATTATGGCCATTCATGTTCTGGTAGGAGCGCATACCTTGTTGAACGTTACGAATGTTCATGATGCATCCTGCGCGATCAGAGCCTCTTTTCCAGGCGCGCGCGCCAACGAAAAGAATGCTGATCAATGATAGAAGGACGAGAATTACGACCGTCAACTCAATGAGGGTCATCCCGGACTTCACTGTCTTCTGGGTGTTTGTCAGTGTCATGGTTTTGTCTGTTTTGGTTGATGACGCGCACAGGGCACGTGCTTTTGGCACTTGGATTTACCGGTCAGATTTCATCTTCATCGTTCCGATTCATCCGGGCGCTTTCAAAAGTTTGTTGGTCGATAGCACCGCGCTGCAGCAGTTTACGCAGGCTGTCGTCCCATGAAATATTGCCAGCTCGACGAATGACGTCCTCGAGTGCATTCGATCCGGAAGAGTAGTTCGCGATCGCGCTGGAGACTGCATCGTTGCTGTTCTGGAGAAACTCGTAGGTCAGCACTCTCTTGCCATTCAGTCCCCTCAAGAGGCCCTGCGAATGAATAAAGATGAGCATTTCGCTGAGCCGACTAAGTACTGACCCGAACTTCTCGTGGGGGTACATTTCAAGAATCCGCCCCATCGTCTTGACCGCACCGGTAGTGTGAAGCGTCGAGAGAACGAGATGCCCTGTCTGAGCCGCTTCCAGGCAGGTATCCATCGCGTCACGATCACGAATCTCTCCAAGAAGTATGATATGAGGCGCTTTTCTTAGAACATCCTTCAGTCCCTGTCGGTAGCTTGCTACGTCACGCCCAACCTCCTGCTGAGTAATGATACTGGGAGACATCGCTCGGTGATCAGGATAATTGGGATGCTCCATGTCTGCCTGGTAACGATATTCAACGGGGTCCTCGATCGTAACTATATGCTTGGAAGAAGACTGCCTCAGCCAGTCCATCAGTGAAGCCAGAGTCGTGGACTTTCCCGAACCGGTCGGACCTGTCACCAAACAGAGCCCTGCTCTCCGACGCACTGCATCCTGAAGTGCGGTTGAGGTATCAGGATCAATTCCCAGGACATCGAGAGCTGGTATCGTATCGCTAAGGATCCGGCACGTGATTCCCAGTCCGGAAGCCGAGAGATGAGCTTGAATACGCAGACGCCCTGAAATTTTTGTCCCGCCTGCATAGACGACACCGTCTGCTGAAAAATCGTCAACATGCGTCTCTTGAAACCGCTGAAGTGATCGCTCTACTTTCTCATCAGAAGTGACTCCCACACTACTCCCCCCAAAACCATGGCCAGACTCTTCCTGCCGAAGAACGAGAGCCTTGTAAACTTCCAGCAGATCTCGATCGGAGAGGAAGCCCAGAAAGTCTAGACACTCCATTCCATGGTTGGTCTCAACGTAAATTGGCCGCTTTGCACGGAACTGAATGTCCGACACACCGCGTCCCTCGCAAGCCTCCAGCGAGACTGCGAGCAGTTCTTCCCCAGACATGCCCGGCTGAAAGACCCGTAGCTGCGGGGCCTCGAGATGGGCAGGAGGTTGCTCAATCGCACTCATCGTTATCAGAGCGTGAGCGTTAACGCACGGAAACGAGGACTCTGATATATTGTCAGGGCCTGCGCTCCGCCGTCTGGGTAAGGGTGAAACCAGAGGGGCTGCATCAGCTAGTTGTCAGTTCTGTTGAGTATCGCTATGTCACGTGTTTAAGAGCGCCGCGGCTTCGGTAAGATGAGACCCATTCACTGAGCTGGGCGCTTCCCGTCTTCCGGTTTTAAATGTCTTCTGATCCTTCTGGGATCCTGTGGTAGTGCGAACCCGGTTGAACCGACCTGTGTTCCCCGAAATCAAAGGGCTGCGGTAACGAGGCCTCCAAGGAGGGGCCGAATTGGCAACAGCACGATGGTTCGGGGTGACAAGAACTCATCCGTTGTTTTCTTCTAATAGAGCTTAACTAAACTTTCAACCTTTTTTATCTTTTACGTGTAAATAAATCCCGAATCCTCAAATCCCAGTCATTATTTTACTATAAACCCCTCATTTTGAACATATTACAAAAATATGCTCATCCCTCGAAAAGCCAATTTCTACCGGATGATATCCCCTGCGAGAGGTCGCCATCTACCTCAAAAACGATAATCCGCTCCCGCAAAAACCGAAAAACCGGTAAATAGTTCAGCACGTAAGCGCGAAGGCATCATGCGTCACGCCAAACCCTGCCCCAAAAAGAACGCCCTCCGCTAGAGCTACCTTTGGCGATCGGGCATGGAGCGAGGATCAGCAGAGGGAGTCGCGTCCACCCCGTTGGGAGACCTCTTCCCAGCAGGCTCTCGGCCGCAGATGCCGTAGACCTCGATCTTGAGCTTCTTCGCGCAAGAACGCCCGCCTTCAACATAGACTCCAACCATTTTTACCCACACCTTTCTGCTCAAGATCAGCGTATGAGGTGTTGTTGAGAACTTCCGCATCCTGATAAGTTGAGGGGGAAGCTGAAGGAATCCATAGCGGGATCATATGGGGCCACTTTGGGCAAGATCGTCGGTTCTAAAGGAGAACTACCCACCTCGCCTGGCCATTATTTCCAACGCTCGACATTTCTAACTGCTTCGCTACCCCTCCACCCCCCAGCCTATGACTCTTTTCTCCGCAAACGAACTCCGTCTCGCTTACGGCCACCAGACCCTCCTCGATGGTGTCACAGTCGCCATTTCATCCGGTGAAAAAGTCGGTCTCGTCGGTCGGAACGGATGCGGAAAAACCTCTCTCCTTAAAATTCTCGCAAATGAGAACCAAGCTGACTCCGGAGAACTCTCGGCCCGTCGCGGCCTCCGCGTCGGCTATCTACCCCAGGAATTCGAACTCGATCCTGACCTCTCCGTTCACGAAAACATCGCAGCCGGTGCCGCCGATGTGGCCTCTGCCGTAACGCGCTATGAAACTGGCGACGGCAGTGAGTCTGAACTCGCCGACCTCCTCACTCTTATTGAGCACACTGACGGCTGGAACCTCGACGCCCGCATCAAATCCCTCTCCAATGCCCTCTTTACTCCTCCACTTGAATCCGAGACCGGTCCCCTTTCCGGCGGAGAGAAACGCCGAGTCGCTCTTTGTAGCGCCCTCGCTTCACAGCCTGACCTTCTTCTCCTCGACGAACCCACCAACCACCTCGATTCCGAATCCATCCGCTGGTTGGAAGACTTCCTCAAAACCTACACCGGAGCCGTCATCTTCGTCACCCACGACAGATATTTCCTCAACGTCATCGCGACTCGCATCATCGAAATTTCCGAGGGCAAAGCCTACTCCCATCCCGGAAACTACACCGCCTTTCTCGAGTCCAAGGCAGCGCGACAGGAAATCGCAGAAAACACCGAAAAGAAGCGTCAAAAATTTCTTAAGGAAGAACTGAAGTGGGTCAAGGCAGGCGTTAAAGCCCGCACCACCAAATCTCGATCCCGCCTTAATGCATTCTACGAAGTCAAAGATCAGGGCGCTCACGTTCCTGAGGGTGAAATTGATCTCCTCATCCCACCTCCACCAAGACTCGGCAATACCATTGTAGATCTCGAAGACGTCGCTATTACCTTGGGAGACCGCACCCTGTTCCGGCACTTGAACCTCTCTCTTGAAGAAGGACAATGCACAGGCATCGTAGGTAAAAACGGAGTTGGTAAATCGACCCTCCTCAAAATTTGCCTCCAACAACTCGAGCCCACTTCTGGCAAGGCCATCCTCGGGAAAAAAGTCAAAATCAACTACATCGACCAGTCCCGAATGCAGCTGGACGGCACCGGTTCACTTCTCGATGAAATCTCGGACGGAAACGAAAAAATCGAATTTGGCAACGAGACTCTCGGTGCTCGCGCCTACCTGCGCCGCTTTCTTTTTTCTGATGAACGTATCAACGAACGCGTCGACCTACTCTCAGGAGGTGAACGCGCCCGTCTCATGCTCGCCAAGGTCCTCAAGACCGGAGGCAACCTCATCGTTCTTGACGAACCCACCAACGATCTCGACTTACAATCGCTCCGGATGCTCGAAGAGGCCCTTGCTTCCTTTCCAGGAACCATCCTTGTAGTCTCCCACGACCGCTACTTCCTCGACCGTATTTGCGATCAAATTATCGCCTTCGAGGACGATGGGGTGAAAGTCACCCCCGGCAACTTCTCCTACTACCTTGAGAAACGACAAGCGCGGGAAAACGCTGCACGAGCACAGGCCACCGCCGCCAACCGCGCGGCTAAAAAACGAGCCTCTAAGAAAAAAGAAAAACCGAGAAAGCTCACTATGGCTGAAGCCAAAGAGCTCGAAACACTGGAGGACAAGGCCATGGAAGCCGACGAGGTAGTCACTACTCTGCAAGAAAAACTCTCTTCACCCGATATCCAAACCGACTTCGAACAAATCCCCGTGATCATTGCTGAACTTGAGGCCGCTAAAAAGGTCGCTGACGAGCTCATTAACCGCTGGGAGTTTCTCGAAGAAGTGAAAGCGAATTCACCCGTGAAATAGAAACCTTCCCCAAATCATCTGAAGTGCCCCTCAAATCCAACACGAGAGAAAGAACGGGCCACGTCAAAAAAACCCCGCTCGCTTTCACGAACGGGGCTTTGAAGTTTTTCCTTTCGGACGCATTTAGCTGACTTCACCACGAGCCATTCCCTGTTCCTCGAGGGCGGCTTGCGCAAGGGCAAGGCGAGCAACTGGGATACGGAATGGTGAACAGGACACATAGTTGAGTCCGGTGCGGTGGAAGAACTTCACCGAATCAGGATCTCCACCGTGCTCACCGCAGATGCCGATCTTGAGTTTCTTATCGGTCTTACGACCACCTTTTACACCCATTTCAACAAGCTTGCCCACGCCTTCCTGGTCAAGACCAGCGAATGGGTTGTTGTTGAGAACTTCTGCATCCTGATAAGTTGGGAGGAAGCTGGAAGAGTCGTCACGGGAGAGACCAAGCCCAGTCTGCGTGAGATCGTTCGTTCCAAAGGAGAAGAACTCAGCATGCTTGGCCACTTCGTCAGCGGTGATGGCCGCACGAGGAATCTCAATCATGGTTCCAACGGTGTATTTAAGCTCACTTTTCTTGAGCCCAAGCTTCTTGCGAACTTCAGCAGCGGTGGTGTCGATGACGTTCTTCTGAAGTTCAAGCTCCCGTGCATAGGCAACCAGTGGAACCATGATCTCAGGGAGAACCTTCGTGCCCTTCTTCTGCACCTCATGAGCCGCCTCGAGGATAGCCTCGACCTGCATCGCGGTGACAGCCGGATAGCTGATACCGAGACGGCAGCCACGGTGACCAAGCATCGGATTCTCCTCATGAAGAGCGTGGATACGCTTCGTGATAGCAGGAGCGCTCATACCGATCTTCTTGGACAGATCCTTCTTCTGAGCGGCATCCATAGTACCGATGAATTCGTGAAGAGGGGGGTCCAGAAGACGAATGGTGGCTGGGCGACCTTCGAGTGACTTAAAGATGCCGATAAAGTCTTTCTTCATGAAGACCTTGATCTTTCTGAGCGCCTTGGCGCGGCCGGCGTCGTCATCAGCGAGGATCATCTCACGAACGGCATCGATTCGGTTGCCCTCAAAGAACATGTGCTCGGCGCGGGTAAGGCCAATGCCTTCAGCACCAAACTTGATGGCTTGCTGTACCTGCTCTGGAGTGTCCGAGTTGGTGCGGACACCCAGCTTACGAAGCTTGTCGGTCCAGCTCATGAGCTCCATGAACTTCTTATAGGTGTCGGAGCGCTTGGCAGCAGCCTTGTTCTCGATGAGACCCTGGATGACCTGAGATGGAGAAGACTTGATACCGCCCTTGTAGACATTCCCAACAAATCCATTCAGCGAAAGGTCATCGCCTTCCTTCAGAGTCACACCATTTCCGGAGAGGGTCTTCTTGGAGTAGTCGATTGTCATGCCGTGGGCACCACAAACACAGACCTTCCCCATCTGGCGGGCAACGAGAGCAGCATGTGAGGAGGCACCACCCTCAGTGGTAAGAATTCCGTCAGCGGCAATCATTCCACGCAAATCCTCCGGAGAAGTAGCTTGGCGGACAAGGATCACGTTCTGACCTTTAGCCGCTGCCTTCACCGAGTCTTCAGCCGAAAAATAGATCTTTCCGGAAGCGGCGCCAGGCCCGGCGGGAAGGCCATTACCAACTTTCTTGGCAGCTTTTTCAGCCTTCGAGTCGAAGATTGGAGCAAGGAGGTGACCCAGATCATCGGCCGGAATCCGGAGAATCGCTTCTTCCTTCTTGATGAGCCGCTCCTTGACCATATCAAGGGCGATGTTGACGGCAGCGAAGCCAGTGCGCTTTCCGTTGCGGGTCTGTAGCATCCACAGTTTTCCTTCCTCGATAGTGAATTCAACGTCCTGCACATCGCGAAAGTGCTTCTCAAGCTTCTTACGGGTTACGAGGAGTTCTTTATGAGATTTAGGTAGATCTTTGGCCATCTTGGCGATGGGCTTCGGAGTACGCACACCGGCAACAACGTCCTCACCCTGTGCATCAATGAGATACTCACCGTAGAACACATTTTCGCCGGTGGCTGGATCACGAGTGAACGCAACGCCGGTTCCAGAACTCTTACCTGTGTTACCAAAGACCATGGCCTGGACGTTGACCGCGGTTCCCCAGGCAGCGGGAATTCCATACTTCTGGCGGTAAACGATCGCCCGATCATTCTGCCAGGAGTTGAATACGGCGTTCACGGCTCCCTTGAGCTGCTCGCGTGGATCTTCGGGGAAATTTTTACCCGACCGTTTCTTAATAAGCGCCTTAAAAGCAGCAACTACTTCGCGGAGATCCTTTTCCTTGAGACCAGAGTCGTCCTTCACCTTCGCTTTAGCCTTAGCTTTATCGAGGATAACCTCGTAGGGGTCGTGGTGCTCATTGGCTTCGGCTTCTACTTCCATTACAACGCTTCCATACATCTGAAGGAAACGGCGGTAGGAGTCCCAGGCGAACTTTGCGTTACCGGTCTTCTTGGCAAGTGCTTCAACCACTTCGTCGTTAATCCCGAGATTGAGGATGGTGTCCATCATGCCGGGCATCGACTCACGCGCCCCGGAGCGAACGGACAGGAGAAGCGGATTCTCGAGATCCCCAAACTTCTTTCCCATGGCCTTTTCGACCTTGGTAATATTCGCCTCGATTTCGGCATCCAGAGTCTTGGGATACTTCTTACCGTTATCGTAGTAATAGGTGCAAACTTCCGTCGTGATGGTGAAACCAGCGGGAACGGGAACTCCGATACTGCTCATTTCGGCGAGGTTTGCACCCTTACCCCCAAGAAGAGCTTTCATCGATCCATCTCCGTCGCACTTTCCTGCGCCGAAGTAATAGACATTCTGGTTCTTCTTACGAGTGGTAGCTTTGCGACGAGCAGGAGCCTTTTTGCGGGCTGTCTTACGTTTGGTTGCCATCTTGAGAAGGGATTTGATATCGTTACATAGGCGATTGCCGGTGGGACAGAATTGCGCAGGCCGGCGCTCGCGGGCGCGCACCTTAGCAACCGTTTCTGAGCTGTCAATCAGCCAGTTCGGCCCCGAAACTCTCCTCAAAGCCAGCCAGAAACGATCCGCTAATCCATCTGTAGAACGGACCAACGAAGCGGGCGACAAAGAAGATCGTTACCCGGATATCACCACCTCTGTCTGAAACGGGAACCCCGTGGCGGGCTAATCACAGCTGTTTCCCTCGAAAATTCTCTGCTCTGCTCCGATTGCTATTGCCAAGAAAGCGTAACGGGCGCTATCCGTGGGATCGTCCAACGTACAAAAAAACTATGAGCATTATCCCAACTATCAGTTCAGGCACCGCAGGTCCTCTCGGTGTTCAGCATCTTCCGCGCCTCTGGCAGAAAGCTTCGCTTGATGCCGCAGGCAAGCTTCATTCCGATTATCCCGCAGCGGGTGCCGGCTTTGACCAGATGACACTCGACGCCCTCGGAATCGAGCGTCAAGCCTTCCTCGACTACGTCGCAGCCGAAAAGCCAAACTACGTCGCATGCGAGGCATGGTGTCAGGCCAACGGAAATTTCGACGCCGACAAGGTTGCCGCTCACAACGCAGCAGTCAATGGCTACAACCATGATGACGACACTCGCAACGGTATTCTCAGCGCAGTGGGCCTCGCGGCTGACGCGGGAATTCTCGATGCTGTGAATCTCAACAACCTCGAGGACTGGAATGACTTTCACGGCTCAGAGATCGCCGGTTAAGTCCTTTAGATTCTTCTTAAGATAATCACAAAGAGCCCCGCTTATGGCGGGGCTCTTTTCTTGGCAAGCTAATGCCAGACTGAAGGTTCTAACCTCCGTGACGCCCGGGAAACGTCAGTTCAGCGATACCGGATTTATCGAGGTCCCCCAGCCCTTCGGCTGTCATCTTGTCATACTGCTTCTTGGTCGCATCATTGACTGGCAAGCTCAGCCCGGCATCCGCAGCAAGCGCTTGGGCAATGCCCGAATCCTTCGCGGCATGCTCTGCTGAGAACCAGCACTCATGATCCCGGTCAATCATGTCCTCGGAGTCTGTCTCCAGAACCCGTGAGTTGGCCCCCGTCTGGGAGAATATCTCGCACATCATGGGCAAATCCAATCCGAGTGCTGAGGCAAGACCGAGTCCTTCCGCCAAGCCAGCCGTGTTGATATTCATCACCATGTTCACAAGAGCCTTAACCTTCGCTGCCTGCCCTGCCGCGCCACAATATCGGAGATTGAGGGACAGATCATCCAGCAGTGCCCTGTTGGAATCAAAAACCTCCTCATCCCCACCAATCATGAGGTAGAGATTTCCTTCTCTGGCGTGACTGATACTCGACGCCATGGCTCCCTCAAGAACAGCGGCCCCCGCTTGTTTCCCGGCTTCGTAGGCCTCCTGATGTGCCGCGGGCGAAAGAGTTGCACAATTGATAAAGGTCTTACCACTCGCTTCCTGCAGAAGATTGTCTCCCTCAGAAAAGTAAATTGCCCGCATCGCATCATCATTCGTTATTACGGTGATGATGACATCGGCGGCGGCGGTAACTCCTGCCAGCGTGCTGCAGTTCTCTGCCGATAATTCCTCCGCCAGTGCGGCAGAGATTTCCTTGTTGATGTCGTAGACCGCGGTCACATCGTGACCACAGTCAAGTTGCAGGTGGCGAGCCATATTGGCTCCCATGCGTCCCACTCCGACAAATGCTACTTTTTGGCTCATTGGATATGTTCTTTGATACGTTACTTGAATTCTGGGTAAAATGGATTGTGAGCTTTTTCTTCTCCCACGCTGGTCATTGGGCCATGCCCGGGGCAGATGACCGTATGGTCCGCCAAAGTAAACAACTCCGATCTATTCGTGGCCAATGCGTCCTGGTAGGAAATCATTCCCCCACCCATGGATTGTGCGAAAAGAGCGTCACCAGCTATCGCGACCGGGCGCTCAAGCCCCTCGATCACGTAAGTTATACCGCCCGGCGAGTGCCCCTTGGTTAGTCGCGTACTAATTTTCAATCCTCCCACCGTGAAACAATCCCCTGGCTGGAAACGGGTTGCTCTCTCCGCTGGCTCCAATGCATTGACGTAGGTTCGCAAATCTTCGTTGTGGGCTTCTACCGCAGCCCGGTCGATAATGTGATCTAGATGCGTGTGGGTAAGAAAAAGTTGCCCCAGCTCAAGACCAAGCTCCACTGCTGTTGCAATGGCCTTACTCGCATCAGTCCCGGTATCAAAAAGCGCTGCTGCTTTTGAGGCTGGATCCCAGACAAGGTAATTGTTGACGGTCATATCATCGAAAACCGTGTTGAACTGACGCAGTCCATCGATCTGAACCGGTTCTGGGCGCCATGAATTTGTTGCGCGCTCTACAAGAGCGTCTGCATCAAGACCCAGTGGTGAAGCCACTTGTCGGAGAGCGTCTTCCTCATAATGTCCCTCCTTAAGTTTCCCAATTGTCTCCTCCGGAACACCGGTCAGGAACTCGAGGACACCATCCGGGATACCAGTTCCCCGCAGCGCCTTTCCAAGAACGTCATCGAAATTATCTTCCAGGGGAATACTGCTCATTGCTCCGATGTGTTCACTTTCACCAACTTCGTAATTCGTCCAAACCGATTCCAGTCCTGAACATATAAGTTGCCTGAGGGGTCATATGCCAGCCCATGGGGAGCGGTGAAATGCCCCGGCTGAGCTTGATCAAGAGTAACACCGTTTTTTCCTCGCTGTCCGGGATTTGGATTCTCCCCAAGCAGCGCGATCACTTCTCCCTTCTTATCAAGAATCTTCACGCCCCCAGCCAGTTCTGTTACGGCCACGGCATCTCCTCGGAAAGCAAGATCTGTCGGTCTTCTCAACCCCGTTGCAGCTACTCCAATCCACTCCCCATTCAGATCCCAGTGAGTCAGGCGACCATTTTCCCGGTCTGCCACCAGAATGCGAGGAGGGTCGAAGCGGTGATCAACAGCCATGCCGTGCGCCGTATTACACTGCCCGGCACCCTTCCCCCGACCAGCAAAGGTCTTGATCCATTTTCCTTCTCCATCAAATTTATGGATGAAGTTCGAGCCATAACCAAGAGCCACAAAAATTGATCCATCAGGAGCAATATCCGCTGCGGTTACTCCCCCCCAGCCTCCCTTCACTTCAGCAGTCTTTTCGTTGGGAATCTGGAAAACCTCTTTACCCTTGAGCGTCATTTTCACCAACCGCTTTCCAGCCGTGTGAGAGGCCCAGATGTATTCTTGGCCTGCTTCTTCCCTGATGAAGAGATCATGGATATTTCCAGGACCCATCTGCCCAATCTGCTTTCCCTTCTCATCGTAAATCAAGATCCCCTTCACCGTATCCGTGCTGAAATAGATTTTTCCAGTCTTGTCGATGGCGACCCCTCCATTGGTGCTCCCGACCCCCCGACTTTCTGCCATGCCCCACCATGGAACATTCTTGTAAGTATGTTTACCGGATCCGGTGGCAACCGCAACAGTCAGCACCTCCCCCTGCGGGACGCTCCCCTTGTGCGGGTGAGCAGATAACGTGAGCGGAAGTAGGAGAGCTGCTCCAAGCAGCATTGTCTGTTTCATGACGGAAGAGATATGGCGTCTTCCCACAGACAGGAAAAGAACTTTTGGGCCACGTAACTGGTTCATTGATAATATCACCCGAAGAGGACAAAAACCTCTGAAAACAGAACGAGCATGCCTTTCAAAAGGAATCCTTCTCCAAATTCCGCTCTGACGCGCATGCCTTGCCCATCAGCTCCTGCGTATTCATAGGTTCGAAGCGTCTGCGGGATCGCGGCGCAGAGCATATCCCGTGTTTAGTCCTCCACACCTCTCTCCTGTCAGTCCTCCACAAGGTAGAAATCAACCTGCTGCCGCTCAATATTAACGTGAGCTACTCGAACCCGGACGAGCTCACCTAGGCAGAGCTCCGCACCCGTTGGGGTAGCATATCGCATTCGGTGGCGCTCAAGACGCCAGCTCCCTGCCGGAAAATGATCCCTTCTGATTAATCCTCTCTGTAGAATATCGAGGGCTTCGACCATCAATCCTATCTGGCGAACATCAGTAATAACCGCCTCGAAGACAGGGGGATCGGTAGAGCGCATGCTGAGCGTTAACCACTCGAGCATCTTGAGGCGGTGAGACTCCACTTCTGCGCTCGCACTTGTTCTCTCTGAGGTCGAAATGTGATCTGCTATTTCGGCACACTGTCCGCGGGTCATTCTGCTCGCAGATCCTTCTTCTGGAGGGTTCAAAAGAAGAGGGTCAATAGCACGATGGACAATCAAATCGGCATAACGGCGGATAGGACTTGTGAAATGGCAGTAATCAACCTTCGAGAGCCCATAATGGCCTAGAGGTTCGTCCCGGTAGCTTGCCCGCTTCAGGCTCTTGAGCAATCCAAGCTTGATGGCGTGTTCCTCCGGATGCCCCCGACATTCAGAAAGCAGCTTCTGAATATGCTTCTTGTTCAGAAGGTCTCCCGGCTCATAGCCATGCATCCTGGCCAACTCTGCAAACTCATGAATCTTGTCATGGTCTGGATCGTCATGCACTCGATAGATGGCCGGGCGCATCGCATTTTTCACCGCCCTCGCAACTGCCTCATTGGCTACCAGCATGAACTCCTCAATCAGCTGGTGGCTTTCGTTGTATTCATTCCGCCGATAGCCCGTTGCGCGCCCAAGCTCGTCCAGTTCCATCCGGACCTCCGGGAAATCGAGATCCAAGGCCCCTTCCGAGAACCTGCGCCGCCGCAGGACCCCGGCCAGCGCCCAACATTCGTTGAGAAGGGCTTCTATCTCATTCAGGACCACTCCGGTCTCCTCCCCTCCCGCATCAAGGACAGTCTGTGCGTCGTCGTAAGTCAGTCTGCAATGTGATCGAATAATGGCCTGCTCGAAACGAGATCGAACCATCTTTCCCTTCCGGTCGAAATGCATCACCGCGCAACGCGTCAGGCGATCCTCCCCGGGAACCAGCGAGCAAATACCGTTACTTAATTGCTCGGGAAGCATGGGAAGCACCCGATCTACGAGATACGTTGAATTCCCTCGCTTCCGGGCCTCATGATCAATCGCCGTATCCGGTTTCACATAATGCGAAACATCGGCAATGTGAACAGCCAGCTCCCATCCATCAGCAAGACTCCGCACCGAGATTGCATCATCAAAATCACGCGCATCCGCCGGATCGATCGTGATTACCACTTTCTCTCTCCAATCCACCCGTCCCCGCGAGGCCTCATCATCCGCAGCCAAGGAAATCTGCTCTGCTTCCCGGAGGACTTCGCCGGGAAATTCCTCTCGTAATCCATGCCTGAGAATAATCCCCCGAATATCGACTCCGACGTCGTCAGGCCAGCCAAGCACCTCAAGGATCTCGCCCCTCGGCGCTACCTGCCGACTATCCCACTCCAGCAGGCGCACAGCCACCTTCTGGCCCGATTCGCCCCCCGCAGAATTCTCCAGCTCAATCGTTGAAGGTAACGTTTGGTCGTCAGGATTCACGTAGATGAACCCACCTCGCTCGATCAATGTCCCAACTACCACCCCACTCCGACGTTCGAGAATTCGTTCGACTCTTCCACTCGCCTGATCCTCTGTCCCGGGGGCATCGAGAGACTTCTGCTTGTGCCGGGCGTGCTTCCACCAGACCGGCGGACCAAGCCGCTCAATACGGAGAGCAACCCGATCACCATCGAGAGCCACCGAAGTCTTCTGAGCACCCACGTAAATGCGCTTGAAGCGTTCGAGATCGATGCCGCTGGCTAAATTAGCTGGATCTTGCGGGTCTGGATAAAACCACGCTGCTCCCCTGGGCTGAAACCGGAGGACCCCGGAAAGAAGATTTCTTTCCTTCTCCCGAAGACGATAGCGTGCCTTCTTGCCGCGGACGACCAGCCCTTCCCGCTCGAGGGCTGCCAGCTCAGCCCGCAAGTCGGTGCGCTGGTCAGCTTTTAATGCGAGCTCGCGGGCGAGCTCGCCCTTATTCAGTGGTCGGTAGCCCGGAAGGCGCATCCGCTCTAGAATCCCTTTCCTCAGATTCCCCCCCTCTTCCATGGAGGGATTCTGGATCTTTGCCGCCCGGACGGCAATCCGGAAGAGTCCGGGCGCTTTTCGTCTCAACAAAACTCAATAGCCACAAAGCCTGCACAGTGAGAATTGAGCATCGCACCCGGTCCCGCCCTGAACCTGCATCCGCTGGCACATGAATTTTCTAATGTCTCAGTTTCACACGACCATGGCGCCCTGCGGATCGAGAAAATTTAGCTGTGGGACCACTCTACTCTCGACATG
This sequence comes from Roseibacillus sp., assembly GCA_002686085.1. GTDB lineage: Bacteria > Verrucomicrobiota > Verrucomicrobiia > Verrucomicrobiales > Akkermansiaceae > Roseibacillus_B. The sequence goes on from NZAC01000011.1 coordinate 70,819, forward strand.
TCGGTATTGACATTGTAATTTCGTAAATCGGGGGATTGCCAAAGGCGCCCTCTCCCTGCACCTTTCCGCGGGAGATACACTCCCCAAATCCCTACAGCTATGAAGATCATTGCCACGCCCGCCCGAAACCACGGATTTACCCTCATAGAGCTCCTCGTCGTGATCGCTATTATCGCGATCCTCGCCGCGCTCGGCTTTAGCGCCGGTGGAGCCGTAATGAACACCGCCAAGAAAACCGTTGCCACTAACGACTGCACCAGTCTCGTGCAGGCAGTGCAGACCTTCTATGATGACTATAACTACCTGCCTGATGCGCCCGAGGCCGGGGCCGCCCCGGGAGTGCCGACGACCGCGGAACTGATGGATCAGCTCGTTGGGTTCGATGTTGAAAATAATCCTAAGGAGGTCCGCTACTTCCAGGGAAAAGAAGCCAAGGGTAAAACTCTGAACGGTGCCTACGGCGGCCTCTTCTATACAGAGCGATCCGTACAGCTATTCGACGCGTGGAAAAAGACAGGGACCGCCGCGACCAATCGCCACTACTTCGTGGTCATGGACACTGACCTCGATGATGAAATGGTAGATCCGTTCGACGGGGCTAAGCCGCTCTTCGGGCGCCGAGTCATCGCGTGGAGCACCGGAAAAGACGGGCAATACACAACCGGTCAGGCAAGAGCCACCAAGAACAGGGATAACGTCTATTCCTGGCGCGGTAAGAACTAAGCGAGGCTTGTTCTCTACCCCTTATGAGAAAGCTGGCTTCGGCCAGCTTTTTTGTTTCATGCGAGAATTGTATCTGGGGCGAGCAGGGTAGTATCGCGCTGGTCGACAGCAAACAGGGCAAGGATATCGGGTATCCCGGTCTTTGTCTTTTCCCCAAGGAAAAAGCCGGGCGGTTTCCCGCCCGGCTTTTTGTGGTCTTGCGACCTTGATTATCTGATTCGAGGTCGGGCTTAGAATCCCATTCCACCACCGCCACCATGATCGTGACCGTGCGGCTCAGGAGCTTCGTCCTCAGGAATATCGGTGATGACACACTCAGTAGTCAGAAGCAGTCCGGCAATGGATGCCGCATTCTGAAGTGCACTTCGTGTTACCTTGGTAGGATCAACCACACCCTGACCAATCAGGTCAACGTATTCATCCTTGGCCACATCGTAACCTGTGGTTCCTTCCGAATTCTTAACGTGCTCGACGATGAGAGCGCCTTCCCGACCGGCGTTGGCAGCCAGTTGCCGGAGAGGTGCCTCTACCGCACTGCGAACGAGGTCCACACCGGTAGCTTCGTCGCCTTCGAGTGATACCTCGTTAAGGGCATCCTGCGCGCGAATAAGAGCAGTTCCTCCCCCGGGCACGATTCCTTCTTCCACCGCTGCGCGGGTGGCGTGAAGAGCGTCTTCCACACGAGCCTTCTTTTCCTTCATCTCAGTCTCGGTTGCTGCACCAACATTGATGACAGCCACTCCGCCTGCGAGCTTCGCGAGACGCTCCTGGAGCTTCTCACGGTCGTAGTCAGAGGTCGTCTCATCGATCTGCCTGCGGATCTGACCAACCCGTCCGTGGACGGCTTCGCTGCCACCTCCACCTTCGACGATGGTGGTGTCTTCCTTGCCGATCTTAATGGTCTTAGCTTCACCGAGCTGGTCGAGTTCAATACTCTCTAGCTTGATTCCTAGATCCTCAGTGATGCACTGGCCACCAGTCAGGATCGCAATATCTTCCATCATGGCCTTGCGCCGGTCACCGAATCCAGGAGCTTTCACCGCTGCGATATTCAGGGTTCCACGGAGCTTGTTGACCACGAGGGTCGCAAGGGCTTCGCCCTCCACATCCTCCGCAATGATCAGGAGCGGTCGTCCGGTCTTGGCTACCTTCTCCAGAAGCGGAAGCATGTCCTTCAGATTGGAGATCTTCTTCTCGTGGATCAGGATATACGCGTTATCCAAGTTGACCTCCATGCTCTCGGAGTCCGTCACGAAGTAAGGAGAAAGATAGCCCTTGTCGAACTGCATACCCTCGACAACGTCCAGCGTAGTCTCGATACCCTTTGCCTCTTCCACTGTGATGGTCCCATCCTTACCGACCTTGTCCATGGCCTCAGCAATGATATTGCCGATTTCGCGGTCCCAGTTGGCAGAAACAGTAGCGACCTGTGCGATCTGGTCGCTGTCAGAAACCTCTTGCGAAATTTCGGCCAGACGACTCACGATAGCCTCGGAAGCCTTCATGATTCCTCGCTGGAGACTGATGGGGTTAGCCCCGGCAGTCACGTTGCGCAGACCTTCCTTGTAGACGGCCTCGGCCAGCACGGTTGCGGTAGTGGTTCCGTCCCCTGCGACATCGGAGGTCTTGCTTGAGACCTCACGGATGAGCTGGGCTCCCATGTTTTCGTAAGGGTCCTCAAGATCGATCTCCTTGGCCACCGAGACACCGTCTTTGGTGATAGTGGGAGATCCGAATTTCTTATCGAGGATCACATTACGTCCAGCTGGTCCAAGAGTGGCTTTCACCGCCGCGGCCAGTTTCTCTACCCCGCGCAGGAGCGCATGGCGGGCAGATTCGTCAAACTTCAGTTGCTTGGCAGACATTGTTTTTCTTTCAGTTTTCTATTGAGTGTATTGAGCCTCGAAACCTCTCCCTGCTGGGGTGCGATTCCGAGAACAGGAGTTAGTCCTCGATCACCCCGAGGATGTCTCCCTCGTTGATGATAAGGAGATCTGCTCCATCTACTTTGACGTCCGTTCCCCCGTATTTCGAGATGAGGACTTTGTTGCCCGCCTCGACCGAGAATTGGATATCGTTTCCGTTTTCATCTTTTCCGCCAGTGCCGAGTGCGACGACTTCAGCTTCTTGCGGCTTCTCCTGGGCAGTGTCGGGAAGCACAATGCCGCCGGCACTGACTTCCTCAGCGTCGAGCCGTTTTACGAGCACGCGCTGACCGAGTGGTTTAATACTAGCCATGATTCCGTTGTGGTTTTGGTTTGTTTTGTTTTGGTTTGGTTGAGTAGCCGCTCCGCCTTCCGGAGAAGAGCGGGGCGGGAAACTGACAGATTACTTGTCGGCGTCAACGACTTCCGCATCAACGACCTTGCCTTTTGCTTCTCTGGGTTCATCGGGGGCATCTTCCGGAACTCCCTGACCGCCTGCTGCGGCAGCAGCTGCAGCCGCGGCTGCCGGATCCATCTCTCCTGCCCCGGCGGCTTGCTGGGCGGCAGCCATGAGCTCACCCATGGTTTTTTCGAGATCTGCTGTCGCTGCACGTACCGCATCAATGTCATCGGCTTTCAGCGCGGAGCTCACTGCCTCGGTCTTACCCTCAAGGCTGGTCTTCAACTCTGCTGGAACCTTGTCTCCCAGCTCCTCGATCTGCTTTTTGACCTGATAAACAAGATTCTCCGCCTTGTTCTTCTCGTCGATCTCCTCCGCTCTCTTTTTGTCCTCCTCAGAATGAGCTTCAGCTTCCTGCTTTGCCTTCTCAATCTCTTCCTCACTCAAACCACTGGAACCTTCAATCGAGATCTTCTTCTCGTTGTTGTTTTTCTTGTCCGTGGCGGTGACATGCAGAATCCCATTGGAATCGATGTCAAAGGTCACCTCAATCTGCGGCATGCCCCGGGGAGCCGATTCAATTCCTTCCAGATTGAAGGTCCCGAGTATCTTGTTGTCAGCAAAAAGAGGACGCTCTCCCTGGCAGACTCGGATCGTTACTTCCGGTTGATTGTCTGCAGCGGTTGAAAACACCTGCGACTTTTTCACTGGGATCGTTGTATTCCGCTCGATCATGGGAGTTGCTCGACTTCCTTCGGTCTCGATCGCAAGCGTAAGGGGGGTCACGTCGAGGAGAACAACATCCTTCACATCACCCTGCAGGACTCCCCCTTGGATACCGGCTCCAATAGCCACAACTTCATCAGGATTTACTCCCTTGTGCGGCTCTTTCCCTGCCAGCTCGTGGGCAACCTCCTGCACCTTTGGCATGCGGGTCATCCCCCCGACGAGAACAAGCTCATCGATTTCGCTGGCACTCACTCCTGCCTCCTTGAGGCAGTCGCGGACAGGCTGTTTTGTTCGATCGAGAAGGGACTCGGTGAGCTGTTCCATCTTTGATCGGGAAAGCTCCATCTGTATATGCTTGGGACCCGTCTGGTCGGCCGTCACAAAAGGAAGATTAATCTCATATGTACTGGAGGAACTGAGCGCTATTTTCGCTTTTTCTGCCTCCTCCTTAATCCGTTGGAGTGCATCTGGCTGGCCACTGAGATCTACTCCTTCCTTCGATTTAAAATCAGAGACTACCCAGTCAATAATCGCACTGTCCCAATCGTCACCACCCAGCTGGGTGTCGCCATCGGTCGCCATTACCTCAAATACTCCGTCTCCAATATCGAGGACCGAGATATCGAACGTTCCACCGCCCAGATCGTAAACAGCAATCTTTTCGTCGCTTTTCTTATCCAGGCCGTAGGCCAAGGATGCTGCTGTCGGCTCGTTGATGATGCGACGAACTTTTAGCCCTGCAATCTCTCCCGAGGCCTTGGTCGCATTACGCTGAGAATCATTAAAATATGCTGGGACTGTGATCACAGCCTCTTCAATGCTCTCTCCCAACTTCGCTTCGGCATCCGCCTTCATTTTAGCGAGGACCATTGCGGAGATCTCCTGGGGCGAATACGCTTTTTTCTCACCGTCGATCTCGACTTCGATGTGGGCATCTCCGTTATCAGCCTCGACGATCGTGTAGGGAAGCTTCTTATCTTCCGCAGTGAGTTCCGCAAACTTCCGCCCAATTAGCCGTTTTGCTGAAAAAATGGTGTTTCGCGGGTTAGTTACCGCCTGACGCTTGGCAGCCTGTCCCACCAATCGCTCTCCCCCCTTGGCGAAAGCCACGACAGAGGGCGTCGTCCTGGCACCTTCGGAGTTTTCCAAGACGACAGGCTCCCCTGCCTCCATTACGGACATACACGAGTTCGTTGTCCCAAGATCGATTCCTAGTATTTTTCCCATTTGCTTGTGTTGTTCTCCCCCTCGCTTTGGTCCATACCTGCGGCTCCGGGGCTCGTTAGAAAATGTTCTCTACGGAACTTCTCCCGACTTCCTTGGCAGTTTCCATGCCAATAAAAGCATGTATTGACTTAAGCGCTTAGTAATCAGTCCCTAATATCATTTACCGGTTGATCTGCACCCTGATAAAAAGTGACATTATGACTCATTTCACCCCTCTTCAGGTGGCCCAATTGTCACACCGGCACAATCTGGCACACCCTCCGGCCCACCGTCCGACTCGACCGGTTCCCAACAAAACAGCTGGGGCAATCACTCACGACGAAACGCGATGCGAACCACGTGAACTAATGGAAACCGCTTCCCTACCGTTGTCCTTTTTAACAGAGCATCGACAAGACCCCATCGAACTGCCAACAATTCCCTAGACGATCTCTCATGACTGATACACCAGATTCCGATACCGGGGACGACAAAGCGGCAGAGAAGCCAGAGAAAAAGGCTCCCGAGAAGGCCACCCCAAAAAGTGCACCCAAGTTTATCTTTCCAGGAGCAGAGGAAGATTCGTCCTCGCCAGCCAGTCCCTCTTTGAGCTTTCCCTCTGACCAAGATCCCTTATCCCAAGCCAATACCCCCGCCACCGCGCCGGACAAACCGCTCCAGCCCCCATCGGAAGCCCTAGCCGGCGCCCCCGCAGAACCTGTCATAGCAGAGCCGCCCGCTCCTCCAGCAGAGCCTCCCGCTCCTCCGGCAGAGCCCCCCGCTCCTCCGGCAGAGCCTCCCACTCCTCCGGCAGAGCCTCCCGCTCCTCCAGCAGAGCCTCCCACTCCTCCGGCAGAGCCTCCCACTCCTCCGGCAGAGCCGCCCGCTCCTCCGGCAGCTCCGCTCAGCACTCCGGAACTTTCTACTCCGGAGCTGTCGACTCCAGAACTTTCTACCCCAGAGCTCACGACACCCGCTGCACCAGCTGCACCAGCCACACCAGCTGCAGCTATTCCCACAATCGCTTCTGCTCAGCCAGCCGCACCAGCTGCCGCATTGAGTCCCGGACAGGTCAATTTAAGTAGCACACCGGCTCAGGTTGCACAGACGAGTGCCGCAGCCGGAGCTGCGCCAGCCACTCCCGGTCATGTTCCTACCGCTGCACCCGCCACAGAGGCACCATCCACGTTCATTTCCGGAAGCACTGAGACCTCAGGCAGTGGCGGTGGCCGCAATGCGGCCAAGATCACAATCGCAGCGGTCCTCATTGTCGCCATTGTGTTCGCCGGTATTTTTGTGCTGGGCAAATCCATGACCAACAAGCGGACAAAAACCCTCAATAGTCTCCTCGCCCAGGTCGCTGACAAGGGAGCAACCCAACTTCCAACCACACAGGAGGAAGTGGAGATTCTCCTTGGCGAGGCAAAATCCCTGATAAACAGGGGTGATCGTGAGGCAATCTATCAACGCTTACTCGTTGCCGAGGGAAACAATCTCGATGAAATCATCGCCCAATTTGCGGCAAATGAAGAAAACAAGATGACTCCTGATATCCGGGTTAAGTTCTTCCAAGTCGTTCAGGGGAGGAATTCCCCTGAGGCCCTCCCTGCCCTGATCGATCATGCCCGTAATGCCTCCAAGCCCGAGACTGCGGGTGCCGCATTGAAAGCTGCCAGAAAACTGGCAACCGAGAAGGACCTCACCGACCTCCTGGGCATCATTCAGTTCAACGAGAACAGCCAAATCCAACAAGACGCTAAGAGGGTGATTATGTCACTGGCTGAGCGTAGCACCAAGCGCAGCGAGATCGCTACCGCCATCCAGAGCGCCTACGAAAGTGCCACCAATGACAAATCCACCGTCGTCTTCCTCGAGCTTCTCGGTTCCACCGGGGGAGACACTGCAGCAGGTATCATCGAGACTGCGCTGGGGAGTGAAGATAAAAAAATCCGGATCGCCGCGCTTGCCGCCCTGGGTTCATGGGCAGACGACACCCAGTTCGATACTCTGCTTGACTATATGGCTTCCGAGGAAGATGACACACTCCGAAGGCAGGCTTATGCTCAGGCTTTCCAGTTTCTTCAGAAGGACCGTGACCGTGACGACCTTGCTCTCGAGGATATGTGGAAAGCTCTCGCTCAGGAGGCAGCAACCGAGAGCGAAAAGATCCAGATCGTCAATGGCCTTGCCAAGATCGTGGAAGATTGGGCTTTCGCCGTGGTGGAATTCTTCCTCGAAGATGAAAACGATAAAGTCTCATTCCGGGCAGAGAAGGCTCTCGACTTCATGGAGACAAAGAGAAATCGCCTCAAGCCGGACCGCGGAGATGATGAAGAGGAGTGACTCCGATACTACGGTCCATCCGTAGAACCCGTTGATCCTGCCCAGCCCGGCTCGGAGGCTATCTTCAAAGACACAAACCCTCCTCACATCCTCTGCCGGATTCTTCTATCTTTGCCTGAGGAAAAGCCTCATTTCGCGATAGGTAATCACGGCATCGAGCTCCCGCATGAAATCGCCCCCGTAGATTCCTACTGAGTTTCTTGAACTGAAATCCGCTGAGAGAATTCTCCGGTTCTCGATCAGAGTCTTGCCCACTGCGATCGACTTGAACTTGGTCACCGCTGCCGGAGCACGGCCGCCGATTCCATAGACCCACTGGTCCATGGGCCCCACCTCACACCGGTATTGATTAGCAGACCCGATGTTAAAGAGACTCCCGTCTGCTCCCGTATCCACCAGGAATTTTGCTTTTTGACCATTCAGTGCCCCTTCCACATAAATGTGGTTCCCCTTTCTCTCGGTCTCGAAAGACTGATAGCTACGGATATTGAGCAGATCCTTGACCGTGAGATCTCGGCAATTCCTCTCAAACGCGACTGCATCCTCGCTCCAGCGCCTGATCAGGAGTTCGTCATCCGGCTTGAATCGGTCGACCGTAAATCCTCTGTTTTCTCCATTTACCAACTCAATGGTGATCCCAGTTCCAGACTCATTCTTGGCTACCAGTTTACCACGAATCGTCGTTCCGTCCTTCAGCTTGAAGATCCGAAAGTCAAACTGGCTCTCCTTTTCCCCGGCCTTCTCATCCAAATTCGCCACCTCGGGCTTATCACCAAGATCCGGACGCAGGAAGATGAGGCGCTCTCGATAGGAAATCACCGCATCGAGCCGCGCCAGCAGTTCGCCACCGATAATAGCATCCTCCTTAGGCTTCGATCCTGCTGGCAGGCCATTTGTCAAATCGGTGCACAGAAGCTTCTTATCCAGCAGCAGGGTTTCCCCCAGCTGAATTCGATCTACCTTGGTGTAGGCGGCAGGGGCCGTTCCTCCGACTCCGGCGACAACTTCATCATAGGGCCCCATTCTGCATCCGGCCTCTTTCGCAAACGCATCGTGAAGGATCGTATTATGGGCTCCCGTATCGACCAGAAAGCGCGCCTTCTTGCCATTCAGCAGGCCGGGGATGATCAGGGAATTATTGGCAAAGGTGAACTTGAACGACTCATAACCTCGAAGTTCGAGGAGCTCTCTGACCGTGAGAGTCCGGCACTGTTTTAGAAAAAGCTTCTTCAGTTCCGCCGAGGGAACCTTGGGAGGAACCCAGCTCTTCAAGAACGCCTGATCCTTACTGCTTAATAGCTTAAGGGCAACCTCGACGGGGTTTTCCCTGCCCTTAATCAAGAGATTGACTGCCGTGTCGGTCTTGGACACCACGATGGCCTCGAGGGTTCTTCCCTTGGCATCAGTAAAGGTGCGGTAGCCCTCCTCTTCTGCTAAGAGAAGACCAGCTGCAACTGCAAGGCCCGCAAATAGGAGAACGAGTATTCTGGAGGAAAGTATCTTCATTTAAAATCCTGGCTTTTGATGAACTCCGTCCAGTCTGTCTCGAACTCCTTGCTGGTCTTGAACCCGTAGAGCTTCGCCAGTTCAAGAGGAACAGGCATGGCCCCATCGTATTGGACGCGACGGATCATATTCGCGAACGAGTTCAATCGCTCGGGTGTACTTTGAAGATAATACGCAAACGAGTAGCAAAGGACGATACTCTCCGGAGTCAGGTCCTTGACCTCCTTCCAACCCAGTAGCTTTTCAAGACTGGGCTCTACCTTTCCTTTCCGCACCAGTTCGCGCAGGGTCTTGGCCCATTTCGTTCCATCATCAAAGCCCTTGGCCTTCACGATCTCGTCCTGGTCATAGACTTCTGCATCGAGAAGACTGGTTTCCGTGTGCCCTGCCAATTTGATCTCCTTGTAGTAGGCGTGCCCAATCCTCAGGGCCATCGCCCCATCCTCTGCATAGTCCGCGATACCCCCGATAAATTCTGAGAGCAGGGTGCCCGAAAGAGAATGGGTCGGAAACGCTCCAAAGACTTCCGTGTAGCTATTCTTGATATCCCCGATCTGGAAGGCTTTGGCGGTGCCAAATATATTTAATTTAGCGACAATCGGATCCGGCATGTAGATCGTCTGAGAGCTCGATTCCTCCCACAGCATGCGAGCCCGGACTGCCACGTCGCGCATATGCTCACCTTCAAGGGTAAGAAGGTGGGCCTTATACCAGTCTCCCAGCTTCGCATACGCCTTCTTGTCTTCGACAAGGAAAATCAGCTTGCGCCTCGCTCCCCAGTCCTCCCGGAAGTTCACGTGCTGAAAGGCCATCCCCCGCCATAACCTCTCGGCTACCTCGGCCACGTCTATGGGTCGTATCTTCCCCTGCGTGATGACGTAGAAATGCTCCGTCTTGAGCATGTCATACTGAAGGTCATCATCTGTCCCCAGGACGAACTTTTCCTTCACCCGCTCAAAGGTCTTGGACATGTCCCGGGCATCTTTTTCAGGCACTCCCACCTCCGACTTGGTAACTGCGCTCGGGTCTACCCCGCCATATTCAACCAGATAGAGCCGATCCACCAGGCTGAGGTCCTCGATCTTGAGGGTGACGGTCTTCAGTAGAGGGGTAATCAGAATAGCCTCCCCCCCTTCCACCCGCAGCAGTTGGGCGGTTACATCCGCCCCCTTGCGGGAGGTCCAGACCCGCTCCTCCGCTCCGATCGACACCGAATAGCTCCACACGCTAAACAGCGCGGTGATTGCCAGAAGTCGTAATTGCATTTGCTCCTACGCTAGCGGGACAAAACCATTGGGTCGATGTTCTTTTTAGATGCTCTGCTGCCTCCGAAGAACGGAAGCCCTCAATTCTTAAGGATTGAAGAGTTTCGCTCACCGATCACTCCTGTTCCTGAGCGTCCGTAGCATCCCTGATCGTAAGAACCATCGGCAAAGGCCGGATCTTCACCCCGCCAAGGAAACGGTCCGAGGGGCTGTTAACGACCTTCATGCTACCATCTTCGCCAAGCAGGCCCATGACACTGCTTCCCCCACCGTCCATATTAGTCGCAGTCCAGCACCCCAGTCCTTTCATCACGCTTGCCAACTCATGCATGTTCATCCCCTCGCTGTAGCCTCGCTGGCGGCCATCGACTACTACCAGCCAGAGGGTTTTTCCCTTCTTGTCTGAGCCAATAGCAGTACGAGGATGCCGAACTCCCCCCTCGCCCACGGTCAGGGCGCCGTTGGACACGATCATTTGAAAACCGTTGGTCGCCACTACGGGCTCATCCCCCGCTTGATGCCCGAAACGCACGCGCCCCTCGTTATCAAACCAGACGGAAGTATTGGAGGAAGGCGCACTACTACGCATCTTACCACCAGTTCCTGCTAGGCCATGGATGTCGACCGGTTGCCCCGAATGCCATTTACGGTTTCTCCGGCCCTTGGAATCTGGAAAACTGTCCCACGGGTTGGTATTGACGAAGGCAAGAACCGAGGGGCCGGAGGCCATCTTCCGGGGATCGGTAAGGGATGCCTCCGCCGGCCCATCGCCGTCCGGATCCGCCCCAAGAACAACCACGGGTTCCACCTTCCCGGGAGCAAGATCAATGCGCAGGATATGAATTCTGTTGGGTATCGGGCTGGTGGAGGTCTTCAGGTTGTAGCTGATCCCGAGGTCCTTGAAGTCTGGGGCTGCCGCCGGCCTTGCCTCGGGTGCAGCCGGGACGAAATCCGTGGAGAGCAGGAAATAAAGGACCAGGACGCACCCAATTCTCGGCGTAGAAACAGAGCATACCCCTCTCATGATCTCTTGATAACCGATTTTATTGGAACCTGATTCTCAGCCCTCGCCCTCTCCAACCGGCAGAAATCTGCTCCTCCATCTCGCTCCAACTACGCCCCTGCAGTAGGACCTCAAGCGCTTCTTCTCCCTCTTTACCCTCCCTCAAGGCCTTCAGGAATGCTGAAATTGCCACCCGGTCTCCATCCTTATCCATATGGAAGAAATAGGTCGTGATCAGTAACCCCAAGCCATAGTTGAAATTGCCATTGGCCACGAACGATCCGTAGCTCTGAAGCATGTAGGATTTCAGATCCGGGGCAGAGATCTCGTCGCCAAGCGCTCGGCCTCCTCTACCGGCTCTCCCAAAGCCCGTCGCATAGTCCCTGATAGCGTTCAGAGCTTTCTTCACGTTGAAGGATCCAGAGCGATAGGGTGTCGCTCCCACGTATTCCGCAAGACCTTCACTGAACCAGCCCCGGGCCCCGGATCGAAAATAGTAGTGATCCGTAAGCTGATGCGTCAGCTCGTGGGGAAGAGTTCTGTTCTCCCTGTCGTAATCAATCGCATAGGAAGATCCTACTTTCCTCACACCCAATGAAGTGAGCGGCACCATGATCACATCCTTCCCTCCCATGTAGACCCCCGCCGACCCGGGTGGCCCCCCAGCTTTGGCGTAACCCTCTTTCGTCTCGAAGAGAAGGATCCTGTTGCGGTGCTTGATCCCTGCCACGTGAGCCTTCTTGCTCGAGATAGGCAACTGCCGGCAATACTCACGAGACGCTTCGAAGAGGACCGCAAGACGTTTCACGAGGCTTCGTTTGAGCGGCACATCACAGACAAATTCATAATGGGAGCTATGATAGACATACTGCCCCGCTTCTTCTTCCTCACTCAGGTCCCTGACTTCCAGAGAGCCCGGGGCAGAGACAATCCCCGGCCACTTCCCTTCAAAGTTTTCCGGAATTTCGCGGGTGGCCTTCAGAAGTTCGTACTGACGCCGCTGGTCAGGGTGCATGCGAGCCACCGCTTGCTTTTCGCGGACCTGATCCGCATGCCACGCCCGGACAAAGATCTGATCCGGAGTCGCAAGCTCCGAGATGGGAACCTTGAGAGGTTTCGCCAGTTTGGGAGAACTCAGCGTCACCGTTTGAACTGTCGCTTCCACCAGCTCCCCTTCAAAGGTCACTCCCTCCTTACTGGTCCACGTGCGGCCCGGACAATCCGAAACAAGAAAGAGCACAAGCAGGGAGAAAGCAGTACGCACGACGTCCAAGGGATCTAAGAACTTACAATCGAGACACTGAGAAGGAAACCATATTGCTTACTATTACTCCTGCTCCTTCGGGTGACTTTACGTGCTGGGAAAGCGGCATCCTACGAGGGGAATACCCGAAGAGGCAGGACTATCGTCGGGAAGGGAAAGCCTCCGGGGATCACAATGGTAGAACTACCCGCACTCCCAATCGGTTTGTCCTGCCGTTGAAGGGCTTCAACTGCTATAATTCACCAAGAAGTTCCCAACTTTGGTGTCTTTACTGCTATGAAAGCCAAGATCTGCTATTTTTTAGCTCTCCTTTTCCTGTTCTTCGCCTGCTCGGGCGCCGCACCCGTCGCTGAGGACCCACCCCAGATCAGCATCCCGCAAGGCTGGACACTTCAATCGTGGACGGCTGACCCCGAGGTCCTAACTGCCGCTCCCAAGCCTCCGGGGATAGCGTTCAAGGATGGAAAATTCTCCATGAGTGGCGGAGTCAACGGAATGACCGGGAAGTATTCTGCCACGCGTGATGGCCGATTGATTCTCAAGGGTGGCGGCATGACGGAGATGGCCGGCTCCCCAGCTGCCATGAAAGCTGAAGAGGTGTTTACGCAGCTCTTCAGTGGTGTTACCCACTGGCGAATTAAGGGCAAGGCCCTGGTGCTCTCGAATGGGACCCCTGAAATGGAGCTGAGATTCCAGGTCCGTGCGCCAGTGAAGGCAAAACCCCTGACCGGGACAGTATGGTCGCTGGAAGGATTCGAGGAGCGAGGGAAAAAGGCGACCTCCGATACTGCTCTTGTCGCCGGAACCACGATTACGCTTACGATCGGCGCCGACGGCCGTGCCAGCGGCTCCGCCGGAGTTAATCGCTATTTTGGCAAGGCAGAGCTCGGGGAAGCTGAACGCATCACATTTGGCCCCATGGCGAGCACCCGACGGGGAGGCCCCCCGGAAGCCATGGCCCAGGAGCGTGCCTATCTGCAGCAACTCAAGGACGTTTCCAGCTGGGCCGTCACCGGTAATCGCCTCGTCCTCACTGGAAAGGACGGGTCCTTCGCGCTGCGCTTTGATGCCAAGTGAGCTAGGGTTGCGAAACAATCCTGGGCGAATCTCCCTCCGCACGTCCTCCTGACGGGTTTCACCCAGCCGTGTGCCTCGATCCATTCCAACATGCCCTCCTTCCTTGATAAGGGAGCTGCCGCTTGACGCAGCGTCCTATTCCTTCCAATCATCTTTTAAAAGATGAGCACTCGACTAATTACTCTTTCACTTTCTGCCATCGCGCTGAGCCTCTCCGCATGGTCGGCGACTCTGCCTCCTCTGCCGAACCCCACTCCTCCCATGATCCTGGAGCGACTGGGTGATTACCGGCGTGAGGCTGCCACGGAATCCGTAGAGGCCCGCAGGTGGTTTGATCAGGGTATGGCCCTTATGCTGGGTTACAACTTCGACGGTGCCATTGCTTCCTTCCGCGAAGCAACCCGCATCGACCCTGACTTCGCGATGGCATGGTGGGGTATCGGTTATGCCGGTGGGCCCAACCAGAACAATCCTGGTATCGACAAGCCGAAGGACGAGTGGTCCTACGCCGCTTCCCGACGAGCCTTTGAACTCAAGGACAGGGAAGAGGGGGCGAACCGCGCTCTTATCGAGGCCTTGGTCGCCCGTTATAATCTGCCGTTACCCGAAGACCTCACCGCCCAGAATACGGCATACCTCGCTGCCATGGAGAAAGTTCTCGAGCGCTTCCCACTGGACCCGGATGTGCAGGTCTGGACCGCTGAGGCGATGATCTGCATGCAGCCATGGAACTACTGGACTCTTGAGGGGGAGCCCGTGGGAAGGACTCCCGAGTTCCGGTCGATTCTCGAGCGGGTCATGCTTCATCACCCGAACCACCCTGCGGCCAATCACCTCTACATTCACACCATGGAGGCGTCACCATGGCCCCAACTTGCCGAACCAGCTGCTGACCGGCTACTAAACCTTGTTCCAGCATCCGGACACTTGGTTCACATGCCCTCTCACATCTGGATGCAGACGGGCCGTTACGATGATGCCGCCAACTGTAATCGTCGGGCTGCCGCCCTGGACGATGCCTGGTTCGAAGGTGATCCCAATGCCGGGGAATACCGTGTCTACATGGCACACAACAGGCATTTCCTCGCCTGGGCGGCAACGATGCAGGGCCGAAAGCGCGAAGCGCTCTCCGCGTCCCGTGCAATCATGACTGAGGTCCCCGCACCCCTCCTCGAAGCGCTGGCCTCGTTCAGCGATGGGGTGGCTGCGAGCAAATGGCACGTCATGGTTCGTTTCGGAATGTGGCAGGATATCCTCGAAGAACCGACTCCTCCGGAATGGGCTCTTGTGGGAAAAGCCATGCGCCACTACGCACGCGGTGTCGCCTATGCGAACACGGGAAGGCATGACGAAGCCCTGCTCGAAAGCAAAGCTCTGGACGGTGCAGTAGCGGAACTCAATGGCGCAGAGCGCAACCTAGGCAACCAACCAGCCAAGGAGGTCATGAAAATTGCGCAGCATGTCCTTCGGGGAGAGGCTGCTTTCAAGTCCGGACAGCGAGCCCGGGGCTTGGAGGAACTGAAGAAGGCTGTGGAAATCGAAGAGACGCTGGTCTATGCCGAGCCGGTCCCTTGGATGATGCCTGCACGCCATGCCTATGGCGCATTGCTCGTGTTGGAAGGAAAGCACAAAGAGGCCGAGAAGGTGTTTCTCCGGGATCTTGAAATCTATCCCGCTAATGGATGGGCCCTACTGGGACTGCGAGATGCTCTGAACGGGCAGGGCCGCTCTGCCGAGGCTGGCCACGCGGACAAAGCCTTCCGTCTCGCATGGACCAGCGCAGACGTCATTCCCCCGGCAGCGTGCTACTGCGGCGCCGCAGAAAAGCGTTAAGGACACCCTCGCCCCGTAGCACAGCCAGAAGCAAAAACCTCCTTTCTGAGCGATCTAGTGAAACTCCTTCTGACAACTCTTTTTACTCTGACGGTGGCCCTCTCTCCAGGGAACGCCATCAGCAGACCCAACGTCGTCGTGGTCTTCATCGATGACATGGGATACTCGGACTTCTCCTGTTTTGGCGGAAGCGTGAAAACTCAGCACGTGGACCAACTCGCATCAGAGGGCATCAAATTTACCAACTTCTACGTCAATTCACCAATCTGCTCTCCCTCCAGGGTCGCTCTCTCCACGGGGCAATATCCCCATCGCTGGCGAATCACCTCCTATCTTAATAATCGACGGGACAACAAGCGCCGCGGGATGGCCCAATGGCTCGATCTCAAGGCTCCGATACTCGCCCGGGAGTTGCAGAAGTCGGGCTACGCCACGGGCCACTTCGGCAAGTGGCATATGGGAGGACAGCGGGATGTCTCAGATGCCCCGGCTATTTCAGAATATGGCTTCGACGAGAGCCTGACCAACTTTGAGGGGATGGGCCCCAAGCTCCTTCCCCTCACCGAAAAACCTGACCCTGCCGGTGGGGCGCCCATCCAGGGGCGCATCTGGGCGGACGCTGAACGACTCGGCAAGGGCTTCCAGTGGATGCAACGCTCACAGATCACCACGGGCTTTGTGGACAAGGCTCTGGGGTTCATCGACCGGGCTCAGACCAGCAACAAACCCTTTTTCATCAATCTATGGCCCGATGATGTCCACGGCCCCTTCTGGCCCCCGCTGGACAAATGGGGAGGGAGTAAGAAAGCCCTTTATCAGGGGGTCCTCGACTCCATGGACGAACAACTGGCGCGCCTCTTCGACCGAATTCGGAAGGATCCCAAACTCCGTGACAACACCATCATCACTGTCTGCTCGGACAATGGACACGAACCCGGAGCCGGCACCTCGAAACCGTTCCGGGGCGCCAAAACCTGGATGTATGAGGGAGGCATCCGGTCGCCCCTGATTGTCTGGGCCCCTGGCTTGATGCCAAAGGAATCCATCGGCACAGCCAATACCACCTCGGTCTTTTCCGCCATTGATCTTAACCGCTCTCTCTACGCCCTGACCTCTACCACTCCATCCACAACACTGGATGGGGAAGACATCTCGCAGACAATTATCGGAAAGTCCAAGGCCTCACGGAAGGCTCCCCTCTTCTGGCGACGCCCTCCCGATCGCCCGGGGTTCAGCCATGGATTCAAAGAAGACAATCCAGACCTGGCNGTCCGNGAGGGATCGTGGAAATACCTCGTCAATCTTGATGGGTCGGACCCTCAGCTNTTCGACCTNCNACGGGATCCGNGTGAGTCCCGCAATCTCGCCGCTGAAAACCCCGGAATCGTAAAGCACCTCGANAANANNGTGCGGGATTGGAATGCCGGTATGCCCAAGGACGGCTCTGACNCNTCCTACAGNAAAACNGGNGCTCTTCCGGGCACCCACTTCGTTAACCCCATTGGCGTTGGACAGGACCCCTGGGTCATCCGCGACAGCAAGGAAAAGCGCTACCTTTGGTGCTTTTCCGAAGGAGATCGTGCAATCACGATTCATACCTCGAAAAACCTGACCAGACTCGGAGAAAGGCATCTCGTCTGGCAGGCTCCTGATGAGGGACCCTTTTCGAGGCAAGTCTGGGCCCCTGAACTGCACCTGCTCGACGACCGCTGGCACATCTATTTCGCTGCTTCCGATGGAAAAAACCGGAACCACCTTACCTATGTCCTCCGTTCAAGAAACGAGGACCCCTTGGGTAAATATGACCTTCATGGGCCGTTGCAAACGGGTGATCGCACTTCCGAAAATCTTTGGGCCATCGACATGACGCCCCTTACACACAAGGGCGAGCTCTACGCCCTGTGGTCAGGCTGGGATCGCCCGGATTCAGATCGTCAATTTCTCTATATCGCTCGAATGGAGAGCCCGACCAAAGTTGCCACTCGGCGCGTGCGTCTCTGCGATAATCTCGACTACCCGTGGGAACGCACAGAACCACCGCCAAAAGGAAGAGGGCTCAATGAAGCGCCGCAAGTTCTCACCCAGGGAGACCGGCTCTTCGTCACTTACTCCTGCGGAGCATCATGGCTTCCTAGCTACAAGCTGGGCCTCCTCGAGCTGGTCGGAGACAACCCTCTGGATCCCGCATCATGGCAGAAGAGAAAGGGATCGATCTTCCAGTCGACCTCGGAAACTTTCGGCGTTGGTCACTCCTGCTTCGTCAAGTCGCCGGATGGCTCCGAATGGTGGCAGGTCTTTCACGCCAAGCGGGACCGCTCTCCCGGCTGGCGAAGAACCATTTTCGCACAGCCTTTCAAATGGTCTCGTGATGGGCGGCCCCTTCTTGGTCGGCCCATGGCGCCGACCCTCCCCTTTCCCCGCCCTGCAGGAGAGAAGGACTTCCTGCTCAAGCTCCCCTACTCCTCGGATCTCTCCTCCGACCACTCCTTCTTTGGGCATCCACAATTTTACCGCTCCGAGAGACAGTCCCTGACCCTCGGCTCTCCTCCTGAGCAACCAGTGAATGCGTTCCGAGCTGGGGAAAAAATCCTTCTCAACGGAATGCTGCCGAACGACTTCACCGCCTCGGTGACCATGAACTTCAACCGGGTCCGGGAGGGACGCGGATCGGGTATCCTGTTCCGGTCCACAGCTCCTTCGGTGGGATTTGATGCGGCACGCGGCTACTTCGTTGGGATCAAACCCAGTCAGAACACCGTCTTGCTGGGGAAAATGGACGGCTCGACATGGCAGGAGCTGACGAGGCGAGCCGTTACGGTCGACGTTTCGCGGGATCACCAGCTCTCCGTCTCAGCAGAGGGCTCTCGTTTCACGGTGTCCTTGAACGGGAGCCTGCTCTTCACTCATCAGGATGGAACCTACAAGTCCGGCACCCTCGGGCTTCGAGTCACCGATATCCCTACTACCTTTTCAAATCTTCGGATTACCGCTTCCCCCTGAGCCAGCGTCTTCCGGGAAGACCTGCCTCATCGCCGAGGGCAACATCACTTAATCTCCTCTTTTTCATAATCGGAGGGCAGAACCCATCCGGTGGAAATTTTTTCACCCCTCTGGTATTTCTCGTAGAAATTGTTCCATCGCTCGCTCGCAAATCCGTATCTATCGAACACCTCGCCTCTCCCAAGCATCCTTGGGTCGCCCTGTTCCTTCAGCTTCTCGAAGAGCTCGGCCTTCAATGTGTTCCTGAGCTCCGCGTGCGCCTCATCCCCAGCAAGGTTTTCAACACAGTCTCGGCTCGACCTCACATTGAAGAATTCCTCTTCAGGCCTCTTCCCAAAATTCAAACTCCAGAAGTGCCTGTTTCCCTGCCGGCGCTGGTTGAGAATCAGAGTCTTGATTGGACTCGCGTCGCAGTTCAGATAGCCGGTCTCCGGATTGCCCGCGGGCCACCGGTTGGCCTCAAAATTGTAGAGGTAGAGGTAGTCTCCTTTCCTGATACCCCGGATCGGATACCCTCCATTGTTCGGTCGACCAACATCATGACGCTCCTTGCCCAGCACAACATGGTCGCGGGAGGGAACCACCTGCCCCGACCGGGGTGATTGAAAAATTTCAAACAGGCTACGCCCGCTCATCGGCTGCATGATTGGAGCAAGATCATGGACTCCAGCAGCCTCAAGAAAGGTGGGAGCAAGATCCGTAAAGTTCACGAAGTCCTCAACGCTCCGATTCTTTCCCTGGATCCCTCCGGGCCAGCGTATCGCGAGTGGAACATGGTTGGAATAATCATAGGCCTGTCCCTTGCACCTCGGGAACGGCATTCCATGATCACTGGTGGCGACAATCAGGGTATTGTCCAATTGACCCGCCTTCTCAAGATGAGTCAGGATTCGTCCGAGGTGCGTATCGTAGTGCTCAACCTCAATCGCATAATCGAGCATGTCGCCACGTGTGCGAGCATTATCCGGCCAGAATGCCGGGACATGATCGATGTCTTCCAGTCTCTTTCCCATCCTGAGACCAACACCATCCTCATACGAACGGTGCGGTTCGCTCGTTCCGTACCAGAAACACCAGGGGTTCCCCTCTGGGGCATTGGCAAGGAAGTCCGCAAAGTTCCCGGCATAGTCATTATTTGATATCGCGCGGGCAGGCGGCTTGGCTTTCCTTTTGGTCCAAGCCTTCCCCGTGATACTACGGCGCTTACCTCCAGCATCATTGGCGATGCCCGGGCCCCAACCCTTCCCAGTATATCCCGTGACGTAGCCATTCCCTGCCAGCAATTCCACGAAGCTCCCGAACTTGGAGGGAAACACATTCTGGTGATTTGCGGCCTCCTCCAATTGCCACGAATACCGACCCGTGAGGATGATTGCACGGGACGGGGCACATTTCGCATTGGGCGTATAGGCCCGTTGAAACAGGATTCCCTCCCGGGCCAGCCGGTCAAACGCCGGGGTTTTCACCCACGTGGACCCGTAGGCGCCGGCATCGCCAAAACCCCAGTCATCAGCAATCGCAAAAAGAATATTAGGCCTTGGTGCTGCAGTGACCAATGGAAGGCACAACAGAGCAGGAAGCAGAAGCCGAAAGGATAGAGGCATGAGGTCGTCATACCTGACGGAGGAAGTTTTGCCAGTGCCCAAGCCTCCCAGAGGATAAATCTCCTGGCAGAAAGGGAGGAAAAAGTGGCGACCCGTACGGGACTCGAACCCGTGTTGCCGCCGTGAAAGGGCGGAGTCCTAACCACTAGACGAACGGGTCGCGTTCTGCTCAGGACCGGGCGAAAATGCCACCCGTTTTTCGAAAGGCAAGCCGAATCTCAAGACCCTGTGTAACGAACTGATTAGAGAGAAAGAGAATTTAGCCCGACACGGTTGTCTGACCGGCAGAATCAGGGATTCTCCCTAGATCTATTGTGATTGCTCTTTTGCCCCGAAGGACCATCTCTCATCCTCCTCGGATGCCATCTCCGTCTCTCTTATCCGTTCATGCAATTGACCATGTTGCCGTGATCGCCCGGGATCTCGAGGCCAGCCGCCACTTCTACCAGTCCATCCTTGGAATGAAGCCCGTTCCTCGCCCTGACTTCCCATTTCCGGGCCTGTGGTTCCAGGCAGGAAATACCCAGATCCATGTGATCCTGCAGAGTGAGGAAAGTGGACCCGGTGGCCCCTCCAATCCGGGAGGAACCCTGACAGCACGTGGTCACCATATGGCCTTTGCGCTGGATGACTGCTCGAAAGCCGTTGAGCAGTTGCACTCCGCCGACATCCCAATCGCCGCTGGGCCACAATCTCGACCCGATGGGTTCCAGCAAGTATATATCCGTGACCCCGACGGTTACCTCGTGGAGTTATTCTCAGCCCCACCCAGCGAACAGCAGCGGTAGGGCGATAAGCTCATCCCAGCCCATTCCATGTTATGAGAAAGCACTCTCTGGGAGGTATCATTTGATCATGAAACAAAAAACAACCCGCCAGACCTACCTGGATAAGGGCTTCGTTTGCCTTAGGAAGTTTCTAGACGCCCGCGAGATTGCAATCTGCCAGGAGAAGATCCGAGAATTCATTGAGGGCCTTATCCCTCAATTGCCCCGGGATCATGTCTTTTATGAAGACAGGGAAACGCTCTCTACCCTGAAGCAGATTCAGCAGATGCAGAACCACTGCCCCTGGTGTGATGAATTCATGAACGGAAAACCAAGGGCTCTCGCCGAGGAGCTCATGGGAAAGGGCGTTGTTGCCAGCAACATGCAATACTTCAACAAGCCTCCTCTCGCGGGACGCCCAACGCCACCTCATCAGGACGGTTACTACTTCAAGCTCCACCCTCCTGAGGCCCTCACGATGTGGCTCGCCCTCGACGAGGTGAATGAGGAAAACGGATGCATCCGTTATGTCTCCGGCTCTCATCGTGATGGGCTGCGCCCCCACGGCCCCACCGGCACCCTTGGTTTCTCACAGGGTGTGACTGATTTTGGACGTCCCGAGGATTTATCGAGGGAGGAAGTGGTACACGCGGCACCCGGAGATCTTCTCGTGCACGACTCAATGACAATTCACCGGGCGGAGGGAAATACCTCAGCTAGCCGAAACCGTCGTGCCCTGGGATTCATTTTCTACTCGGAGGACGCACAGGAAGATGAAAGGGCAAAAGAGGACTATCGCAGGGAGGCTCAACGACAGCAGGAAGGTAAGATCTGACCTCCTCCTCATTTACCGTTAGTGCTACTCATACCGTCGGCTCCCATCCAGGCTCATATTGCCGTTTCCAGTAACCCATGGCATCTTGGTCTCCTACGATCTGACCACCTGCTCCCGGGTCACATTTCATAAGCCTGTCCACTCGGTGCGAGATATTTCCGAGGTGGCAGAGCAGGGAGCTCACATGGCCGGTTTCTGCATCGCAGGCGAGGGGAGAACCCTTCCGAATCGCATCGACTAGATTCCCGGTATGCACATCGTTTCCACCGGGCCCATCTTCCCGCTCAACTTCCTTACCTGACCCATCGTAGAGGACATAGCCCTGGTTTCGGATCACCATGCTCCCGCTCTCCCCGGTGAATGTCACGAAGGTCCCCCTCTCTGCTGACTGGAAGGGTGAACAGCTGGTAGCCCGCCAGCTGATCTGCCCCTTCTCTCCAAACTCCAGGGTCACATCACTTGTGTCGGGAGTCTCCTGGTCATCGTCGTAGCGATAGCGCCCCCCCGCATAGTTCACCCGGGTAGGATAATCCACGCCCATTCCCCAGCGTGCCACATCAAGAAAATGCACCCCGTTGTTCCCCAGCTCTCCGTTGCCCCAGTGCCAGAGCCAATGCCAGTTGTAATGCAGAATATTGTCCCGGTAAGGACGCCGAGGGGCAGGCCCCTGCCAGAGATCATAATCGAGATGGGCTGGCGGAGCTGCCGCCTTTCCCTTCCCGATTGAACCCCGGCGATTGGTGTAAAAACAGTCCGCACGGTAAACACGACCAATCACCTTTTCTTCCCGGAGCCTGCGAATTCCCTCCACGATCTTAGGCCAGGATCGGCGCTGAGTTCCATGCTGGACAAGACGCTCATGCTTCCGGGACGCCTGCATCAGCAGCTCTCCTTCATGGGGATTATGGGAACAGGGCTTCTCCACATAAATATGCTTGCCAGCCGCACACCCCAGAATCGCAGCAGGGGCATGCCAGTGGTTGCAGGTCGCAATGACGAGGATGTCAATATCAGGCCTGTCGAGGATGCGCCTGAAATCAGTCACAGACTGGACCTTCGGCCCGAGGCTCTTCGCAGCAGAATCAGAACGCTTCCTGTCGACATCGCATACCATGGCAACCTCAACGTTGGGCAACCCATGAAAACTCTGCGCAAGCGCACCTCCACGGCCCATGCCCATCACCGCAACCACCAGCTTGTCATTAGCAGACCCCTCCTGACCACGAGCACTCGTGTAGGTTCCCAGCCCAGCGACGGTTGCAGAGGCTCCTCCAAGAAATGTTCTGCGATTCGGATTATTCAAACTCATTGGTTGGGGTGGTAGGTTGCTGTTTGTTGTGGCCGACAGCGCTGATCACGTTCCTCGGTTTCTAGTGAAACGCACAAGCGGGTCGACAAGGAATCTTCTACCCTGATGGGAGAGCAAAGCCGATCTAATCCTGTGGAGGTAAGATCCGAATGACCTCGTAGTGCCGATGAGGCCGCGTTGACTTTCTAATTGCGAACCCGGGCCTTTTCCCGAACTCCCTGCCCGGCCGCCGTAGGCAGGAGAGCCAGTATGAGAAATAGATTGCCACGGAAACCCCTTCAAAGACGTAAGATGTTGCAGCGGAAACCTCGAAACGAAATTCATCCCGAGAAGTGAAAATCTGCCTGGCACCCGCCAGATTGAATAGCGAAGTCACCCAAAGGTTCTCAGCCTCGCTAGCGTCGCGGAGTTCCTCTTAGAAATTTTCTGCGAGTTGCGCCAATAGACTTTTCTCGGGTATAGGGATCATTAACTGGCAACTACTGCCCGGGAGTCTTGTTGCCTAGCCGGGGATCAGGGGCCGGGATTGCCCATAACCTATGAGAAAATCGTCAGGGATGAAAAACTCGAACCGAGTACATTTTTTCTCCCTTATATTGATCACCGCCGTCGGATCTGCGGGGGATTAAGCACCGCTCTTTGGGCCTCCTTGGGAAGCCCGCTCGAGACCACCCAAGCCTCTGCGGCTGCCCTGTCCCGCCGGGCAAGATGCTGGCCTGCATGGGTGAGGGCCTCCACTCGTTTAGTCTCCTCCGCAATGCTGTTGGCCCACTCGATCGCTTTTCCCGGATCGCCATAAGAAATCTGACGAGCAAACCCACTAATTGCAGCATCCCGCTGGGGCGAGCGAGGCATCGAGCTGATCCGCTCACCAGCACCCTCCGGATCCCGGTCCGCCCACTCCCCATAGGTAGAGTCCAACCACGTCGCTGCTTCATCAACATCGCAATTCGAAAGAACTGCGCTTGTCACTACTTCGAAGAGCTGACTGGCTCGTTCATCACCCTCATCAGCTAGCTGCAAGACATAATCAGTTGCCCGGGCAGGATCATTATTGGCCATGCCGTTAACCATCACCCTCTGCCGGTAGCGAAAAGAGCCCATGTCCTCATCTGCAGTGGTGTTAAGGTGTGCAATCGCCTCATCTGGATATTTGGAGGCCCAACCCGCCAAGGCGTGGGACAGATCATTCTCCTCTGACTCCGCGGCATGCTCGACTGCGGCCTTTCCATCAAGCATTCCCCATAAATAGTGGAAATCCCGCCACTGATCCCCTCGGACACTATTTTCCTTCAAGTGTCCCAGCATATACTGGGCGTTCCCTGCTGTCAGGCTCCCCAGCAACTGGTCAAAAGCCCTTCGCCGGATGAGGGGATTGGGACTTTGAAAGGCTTCTACCGCGACCGCTTCGATCTCGGCCTCGCTAAATACCCGGGGCCATGGGTCTTCCCAACTCGAGGAGCGTGACGATTCCAACGTCCCAGCCTTGCCTCCCCGAATCCCTCCAGAAGCGTTACCCGTCGCGTTCCGGAGGCTCTTGGCCCGATCAGATTTCATGACCCCTCCATATTTTTCTCCAAGCCTTTGCCGCTCCAGTGCGATACCCCCAGAAAAGGCCACGGCTATTACGGCCGCCCAACAACAATACTTAATTACTGTTGATTTTCTTGTCACGCAGAACTCTTACGTTGCTAAGGGATAAGAGCGCACGAAAAAAGGTGCAAAAGATTCGCGTGCTCCCCCTTAAAAATAAGGCCTTTTACCAAGAGCTTTTCGGCAACCCGTTAAACACAAAAGACTTCCCGGCATCATAGCCAACACCCACTACCAGATGCTGTGGAACCCAAAGCGCATTAGACCCACCGCCTGAGTGGAGCCATGCCCAGAGCAGTCACAAGTCCTCGCTGTCTGGTAGACTTACCCTCCTGCAACCTATGCCGAAAGAATTGAATATCTGCCCGGTCAGTGTTTACCGTCTGCGGTTGGGCGGATTGAGAACGGCTTGCTGCGCCTCCGGCGGGAGTCCGCTGGAAGCCACCCAGGCCTCGGCAGCAGCCCGGTCGCGGCGAGCAAGTTGCTGCCCGGCGTGCGTAAGCGCCCTCGTTCGGGAACTCTCGTCGGCAATGCTATTGGCCCATTCGATGGCAGCCCCGGGGTCATCATAGGAGATTCTTCGGGAGAAGCCGCCGATAGCCGCATCACGCTGAGGCGAGCGTTCCATTGCGGAAATCCGCTCCCCAGCTGCCACAGGATCACGCTGCGCCCATTCACCAAAGGCCGAGTGAAGGCCCATGCTCTGACCCCGCCCCGCCTGAATGGTTTCCAGCCAGTTCACTGCTGACGCCGGGTCCCGCTCCGCCCACTCATCACCTACCTCTTCAATCGCACGATCCGCGTAAGCCTGTCCGGCAAATTGCTCCACCCACTGAGCAGCTGCTTCTGGATCACTGTTGGTGAACCGGTGCGCCACCGTGTCGAGCGCCGCGCCCTTGAGATCACCATCTGGCAGGCTTTCCGACCACCGAGCCGCTTCATCGATCCCAACATTCGAAACAACTTCCCTGGTCACCACTCCAAATAGGTGATTCGCCCGACCATCGCCCTGGTTCGCAAGCTGCAACACGTAATCCGTAGCCACCGCGGTGTTACTGTCAGCCATCCCGCTCACCATCGCCTCCTGTAAATGACGGAAGGAGCCCCGGTCTTCTTCCGAGAGGTTGTTGATGTAGTCGATTGCGGCATTCGGATAGCTGGAAGCCCAGCCTGCCATCGTATGAGAAAGATCGCGCTCCTCTGAATCGAGCGAATGATCCACCGCGGCTTTCCCATCCAGCGTGCCCCACAGGTAATGAAAATCCCGCCACTGATCACCACCAACACGGTTTTCCTTGAGGTGGACCAGCATGTCCTGAGCGTTTTCCGCCGTCAGACTGCTCAACATCTGATCAAAAGCCCTGCGCCGGACCAAGGGGTTCCCGCTCCGAAAGGCTTCCTTCGCAAGCGCCTCGATCGCTGGCTGACTCAATGCTCCGGTCCCGATCCCCGTAACCCCTCCTCTAGATTGGCCCCCGGCCAACTGAACCGAGCCTGACAAACCCGCCGACCTCGACCCCCCGCCTCCGGAAATCCCCCCATTTGCACCTCTCGAACTCTTAGCGCTCGGAACTTTCACCACTGATTTCTGGTCGCTCGAGTCCCGATCTAGCACCAGCCCGACGGCAAAAGCACCGGCAGTTACCGCCGCCCAGCACGCATGCCCAATCACGGATTTTCGCTTCACGTTGCCCGAACTTACGTTGCAAAAAGGCCAGAACGAACGAAAAAATGCAGAAAATAGCCGACTCGATGATGGGATGCGTTAATCAAGGCCGGAAGCCTTTCCCATTGCGAGCACGGGAAATTTGCGGCACACACCTTGCAAAGACATCATGAAAGCAGTTCAACGCACTCTCGCCACTCTCATCTCCTTCGCCACTCTGGCAGGCGGTCTTGCCTTTGCGGACAACCCATTTAACGGAAAGGACCTCACAGGATGGTCTTTCAAGAAGAAGGGAGCTCTCGAGTCCAAGTGGGTGACGGGAGCCCCTCAACTGGACACCGCGAATCCAAAAGCCTTGAAGGCCAGCGGAACCGGCGGAGCGATGGTGAACGTGGTCACCGGGCATGGCCAGAGCATTGACATCTACTCGGACCAGAAATGGGGCAGTTCCAGGATCGAACTGGAAGTTCTCGTGGCCAAGGGAGCCAACTCAGGAATTTACGTGATGGGCGAGTATGAGGTGCAGGTCCTCGACAGCTATGGCAAGGAGAAGCTCGGCGGTGGCGACATGGGTGCGATCTACGGGGCCCAACCCCCCCGGACCAATGCCTGCAAGAAACCCGGAGAGTGGCAGAAGTATCAAATCGACTTCCTCGCACCCAAGTTTGATGCCTCAGGCAAGAAGACTGCCAACGCGAAGTTTCTGGTCGTGAAACTTAATGGCAAGATCCTCCACGAGAATGTCGAAATGAAGGGCCCTACTCCCTCCGGAGTCACCGGACGTGAAGCCGCCACCGGCCCCATCATGTTCCAAGGCGACCACGGTCCCGTCGCCTACCGGAATATCAAAATTACTCCGCTCAAAAAGTAGGTCTCTTCCGGGATCTTACTTCGCCACGTGGATAGTATTCCAGATCTTGGTCACGATCTCCTCTCCTTCATCCGTTTCAAGGTCGAGATCGATCTGCATCATGTGAACGGGCTGCAGGTTCTCTACCTCCACAAACACCGACTTTCCGTCCGGAAGAAGTCGGGCGGATTTGACCGGGAATTTAGTGCGGCCCTTCGGGGGGCCTGCTGAGTTGCGGTGCCCAACCTGAAACTCTCCCGTGCCGTAGTCATGGGTCCAGCGTAAGTCGGACCCCGAGAGGTTGAAGCTCTCCGGGTCTTCGGCAAGCTCCTGGTCCAGTTTCTGGGTGAATCCGATCTCGAGCCCGCCGTCACGGACCTTGAGACTGCTTGGCATGCTTACGGCCTTGCCCGTATAACGCACCCGGTCAAGGCCACCTTCGCGACCGGCATTGCTCTGCCACCCCTTGAGGCCAGCCACATAGAGCTGTCCGTCCTTACGATTAAACTTCCCACGCATCGCACTGGAGGTTGGGCGCACCGGAATCTTGACCACTCCACCCTGCATCAGGGCTCCTTTCTTCTCCTTGAGCACGACATAGATCGCGCTCTGCCCATAACTGAAATGCAGCATCTCTCCCTTGTAGGGACCCCACTTGTCACTGGTCACCCAGACCTGCCCCCCGTTGGAGTTATCCACGTTTTTGGGTAACCAGGCGAGGGGCTTGGGAGCCTCACTGGGATCAAGGTTCTCCTTCCGGCTACCTCGGCGCTGTCCCACCGTGGGAGTAGTCTTCATGGTGGCGTAGTCCGCCGCCGAATCGACCACTCCGAGAAACTCGTCTGGTTCGATCCAGTGAATGGGACAACGTGGCACGAAAGTCCCTTCGTTGTCCCCGCTAGTGAGCTGACCGGTGGGACTCACCCCGATCCCGTTCGGAGCCCGCAACCCGGTAGCATAACGATCGAGTCTGGAACCATCTTTGGAGACTCGCAAGATCGAGCCATGGTGTCGGCTCATTCTCTGAAAGCTGTGCCCCCCACCCCGCACTGGACTACCAAAGGCAAAATAGAACTCTCCCTGTGGACCAGTCTGCAGGTCAAAACAGAAGGCATGGAACCCACTGGTAAGCTCCCAGTCGTTATTGAAGTTTTCGTAGTAATCGGTCTCTCCATCACCGTTAAAATCGTGATAACGCGTGATCTGGTCATCCGCCACCGTGTAGATCACATCATCTACAATGGTGAGCCCGAGGGTCTCATGCCCTCCAGCCGCAATACGCTTCCAGATGAGACTCTCGAGCTTTTCATCGATAC
Source organism: Roseibacillus sp. (assembly GCA_002686085.1). Lineage (GTDB taxonomy): Bacteria > Verrucomicrobiota > Verrucomicrobiia > Verrucomicrobiales > Akkermansiaceae > Roseibacillus_B. The sequence goes on from NZAC01000011.1 coordinate 99,033, forward strand.
CGCTGACCACCCAGACATCGCCATCCCAGGTGCAGACCGCGGCCTTCGAAGGGTCGCTGAAAAAGTCAAATCCCCCAATCCGCATCTTCATCCCATAGGGGTTTTGATAGGGCACAGTCAGCCGATCGAGGACATAGGCTGACTTACCATCGTCCTTAGCGACCACGCCAACTGTGGTCACCGCCTCCGTCCACCGCGCAGGACCACCTTTCATCAAAAGCGTCAGGTCCTCGAGGGCTTCCGGGACGCTCCCACTTCCATAAACCACTTTGAAATGAGCCATCCCCGCCGGAACTTTCAGGACGATCCGACCATCCATCATTACCGGTTTTTCCTGAGAGCCCACGACCTGAATCTCAGGAGCGCCCTTCTCATCAGCAAGCACTACCACCGCAGGAGCACTGAACTTACCCTGAATGGTGCGGGTGATGAGCCCATTCTCGAAAGCCGGAAGTTCCAGGACCGGGTCCTGGCCTACTGTATAGTGAAGAACCGTCTTTTCCCCGTGGACATACAAGCCCTTGTAATGAGCCTGCGTTTTCGGAAGGGGGCCGAGAGGTGGATACTTCCCATCCTCGGGCATCCGAGTTTCCGCAATACTCCCTTGGTTGTCCGCCCACCCTGGAGCCGCCTGGTTGGTAAACACCTTGGCCCCACTATGAGAGGGAAAGGCCCCGTGGCCTCCGGTAAAGGGAAGACCCTCCAATCTCAATCCTCCCTGGGTCCATCCTGCCGCCATCCGCATGGTGTCAGCATCAAAAGCCACACAAACTGCCCCCTGGGGATCAAGACGGATCACCCGGGAACGAAAAGCAACATTATCTCCCTTCGCGTCCTTGCCAACACGCAGTGCTGTACTCACGAAATTTCCGTATTTCCCCGGCAGGCTTCCCGAAACTGGCTTGGCCGGAGCAACGTCAGGGCTGGCAGCCTTGGCGAAGGCCTGCTCATCCCATGAGAGTCCCTTAAGCTTTGCGACATCGTGAAAGAGGACTGAAGCGGGGACCGCTTCCAATTTTCCTCCCGGGGCCATCCATTTCACGATGCAGGCGCCCCCCTTACTCCCATTCTGGTAGATCACCCGCACAGGATGTGATCCCCCCTTCAGGCGAACCGTGCCACTCTTCTGCTTCATGGGGTGAGGACCCCAGTTATCAACCACCAGCTTGTCCCCGAGATAGAGACGAGAGCCATCTTTGGAACTCGTCGCGAACAGATAATTTCCCTCCTTCGGCACGGTAATGGCCCCGCTCCAACGCACCATGAAGTTCTCTGCGAGCTTCGAACCATGAAAGTCCCCCTTGGATTGAGAGAAATTCACCGCCTTATCGACCCGCACAAGCCAAGGCGTCAAATCCACTGGCACTTCAAATTCGTCTCCAAGTTTATCCTCAAGCTTGAAGTATTCCCCGATCAGACCAGGCGCTGCCGTAAGAGGGAGCGCGGAAAGGCACATCACGATGTAACTAAGGGTTCTTTTCATTATTTTGATTTTTGGAAAGTGAGCGCAGGTATTGAAGAATCGCTTCGAACTGCTTACGGGAGTCACCGTCGTAGTACTGGGTGAGAGGCGTTTTCCCGTCCAGCGCATACTTAGGCATGATCGTGCCGGGCCAGACCCGGGGTGGGTCATTCATCCACAGATGAAAATAATCGGGTGTAAGCCGCTCCCCGGAGGCTCTCAGGTTGGGCCCCTCTCCTTCGAAGACCGCGATCGCCGCCTTGTCCCCGATGCTATGGCAGGCCCCGCAACTCAGCCCAGCCTCTACTCCCGTCATGGCCCTTCCCACCCCAACTTTTTCAGTGTCGAGGACCTTGGGACTACGGTCGAGACCGGAGCGGCCGGCGGCATAACTAAACCCCAGGGCCAGATTACTGGATCGGGAATGGAAGGCAGGCATACGGTCAGGCAACCATCTCCGCACCTTCGGCTGAATTTCTCCAGCGAAGAGTCTTGTCCGCCAATCGAGCTTCAGCTTGAATCCCAGGTGATCCAATGGGGGAGGACCGGCAAGACCTGCAGGTTTGGCTTCGTCTACCTTTCCGTCAGAGGTTCCGAGGCGAGAAACCTCCTCCAGAAAATTACTTCGCAGAGAATCCTCTCCATCTCTGGTGTGGCAGGCGTTGCAACGCAATTCCTGATATTGACGCTCGGCATATTCCGCAGGGATGAATTGGGCCAGAGAGTCCTGCCCCGATTCCGCTGTCAAGAATGCCCGAAGCTCCGCAGCCATCTCACTCGAAAGCTCATAACCAACCTCGGAGCACTCGGAGGAGGTAAGATCAAAAAGGCCAATCTCAGTCAGGCTCTCCTTTTGTTCCCCTTCTCGTTCGTGACAGTTGAAACAGCCCGCTGATTGCGCCAGCACCCGCCCCTTCGAAGCATCACCCTTGAGGGGCTGCGAATCCGTCTTTGCTCCCAGCGAACGAAGGAAGGAAGCCACTGAAAGAGCTTCCTCCTCATCAAAACCAAAAGCAGGCATGCGTGTCCCCTGATGAAATTTCGCAGGATCCTGAAGAAACTTCGCCAGCGCCTCCGGATGAAACTTCATCCCCACACCTCCAAGCCCGATCCGCTGTCCCTCACCAGTCTCTGCAAGGGTATGGCATGAGATACAGTTCTGCTGTCGAAAAATAGCCCCCCCTTTCTCTACCCTTTCCTTTTCGGGAAGTGGATCCGCTCCTCGCGGGTCAGATCCGGCAGAAAGATAGGCCGCAACATGAGCAGCCTTCTCCTCCGCACCCTCGCCTCGAAATACAGCTGGCATGTGTGATTGAGGACGCACCTTACGCGGATCAAGAATCCATCGGGTAAGCCAGCCATGGCGCAGTCGGCCTCCAATCCCATCAAGCGATGGCCCCTTGAGCAGCAACTCTGGCATCAGCTCCTCTGTCCCGGAACTGTGACACGATCCACAACGTTTCTGAGCCACGAGGGATCGACCCCGGCGCAGAGCCGTGGAGCCCTCGAGAGCTGCATCACTCCCGTCGTGACGAAACACCTCCGGGTCAATTGGCTCCTTTGAAAAATCCCTCCCTTCCCAGAGCAATCTCAAGGTCGCGTCATCCCCAACTGGAGGTTGATACTCTACAACGATATCGTGCTCTCCACTACTAAGGCGCTTTGACTCACTTGGCGTTCCAATTGCTGAAACGATCAGATCGTCATCAATACGTAACTTTGCCTCTCCTGTTCCCTCGAGGTGAAACACAAGCCGACTCCTCTTCTCAAGGAGGAGTTTCCCCTCCCAACGCGCCGTGAAGTCACTGCTCCTCAGAAAGGGTGAGGGACTTTGCCCCTTTGGCACATGTAAAGTGACCGTCCGCGATTTACGGGTATCGCTTTTCCCTGCCAAGGTCTCAAGTCGCAGGACAAGGCCTTTTTCGTCCGCGGCCTGTACCTGCGTGGCAACAAGCGCGCACACACCTAGTCCGCATGCCAGCCACGACAAAGCAACTGCATGGGCTCCTCCTCGCATGTGGGTTTCTGCGCCGGACCTCCGCACAACCAGCTCTTAAGCTGGTAGCCAGACCATTCCAAGCGCGACCTTTCGGTTGTTTTAGGTTCGTGGAGGAAAAGAATCTGTCTGCCAGGATACTGCGCCCCGGACGCCATTGCGCTTTTTGCACGGACATGAGATACCCCCCTCATGAAGTATTTCCCGGCCTTCCTGCTCTTGCTGACTCTTGCGCCCCTCCCCTGCCTGCTCGGGGCCGAACTCACCGTTGCTCACTTCTTTGGTGACCACATGGTAATTCAAAGAGACAAGCCCATCCGGATCTGGGGCACCTCTCAACCTGGGGAAAACGTCAGAGTACGGTTTTCTATCCGCGATCTCACCGTCAAAGCGGACGCACAGGGAAACTGGCAAATGGAACTGGAAGCTCTCCCCGTCAGCTCTCAGGGAAAGGCTCTGGTCATCCAGAGCGGTGATACCACGATCACCTACGACAATATTCTGGTCGGTGATGTCTGGATCTGCGGAGGGCAGAGCAACATGGAAGATGAAATCAGCTACGTCTACCACGGAGACATGGAAGTCTCCTCTGCCAATCACCCCATGATCCGCCTTATGACCGTCCCCCAGCAAGCCAGCCCCGTGGCTTTCACAGACATGGACCGGCTTAACGAGTTCAACTCCTGGACCCGGCGTCACGAGCAGAAAGGCAGCTGGTCACAGTGTACACCCAAAGCCATCGAACGCTTCAGTGCCATTGGCTATATCTTTGGAAAACGGCTTCACCTCGTTTCGGGTATCCCCATCGGGCTGATTGATAATTCATGGGGAGGCACAACCATTGAAGCTTGGACCTCGAGAAGCACTCTGAAGAAGATTCCAGCAGCACGAGGACTCCTCGAGGAATGGGACAGCAAGATCGCTGCCTATGATGCTGCGGCCAGCTTGCAGGCGCGGATCCAACGCTGGGAAAAGGACAGTGAACGCAGAAAAGCCCGGGGGGAGAAACCCAACCCCAAACCCACGGAACCCGACCAGGATCCCGCCTCCGACCGTAACAACCCCGGAGCCTCCTTCAACGGCATGCTAGCCTCGTTCAGCGAAGCCAACATCAAGGGCGCGATCTTTAACCAAGGATACAATAACGCACTGGGTAATGCGCGACCACGCCTCTACGCCTCAGTCATCCAGGCCATGATCGAGAACTGGCGGGAAACGTTTCGCGACGACGCAATGCCCTTTGGTATCATTGGTCTGACGCCAGGAGGGCAGCCGCAAACGCGGGATAACTATGAAATCCGTATGGTCGATGCAGCGCCTTTTATTCGAGAGGGACAGTTCAAGGCCGCGAAGGCTCTGAATCACGTATGCTTCATGCCTGCCTACGACCAGCAGGTTCCTTTTTATCATCCCCATAAAAAGGTCCTCCACGGTGAAAGGATGGCCCGGTGGGCTCTAGCAACGCAATACGGGCAGACTCAGCTCAAGTGGAAACCCACAACCCTTGAGCACACTGAAATCAGCGGAGATCACATCATTCTCTCCTTCAATGGTATGGTCCGGGTTCACGATGGGCGCCCCTTCGAGGGATTCGCCATTGCCGGAACAGATCGTCATTTCGTTCCCGCCCGGGCCGAATTTGTCGTCAAGGGAAAGGACGATCGCGGCCGCGAGCAAAAAGATGAACGTAAGCTCAAGGTCTGGAGTCCTCTCGTTCCAGAACCCGTGGCCGTTCGCTATGCTTGGGCGAGAAATCCCCTGGGAAATGCCGTCAACAGTGGACATCATGAACGCATTATTCCCATCCCCTCTTTCCGAACCGACAACTGGGACTGGCCCGAAGCTCCTTTCGAAAGCGACCGCGACGAAACCCGAAATGCCCACCGTGAAGCGATCAATACGATGCGTCGACAGGCAAGGAAATGGTCAGAGGCCCGTCCAATGCAAGAGGCCCGGGTCCTTCTCGGCATCGAGGAGGAAGAAACGGTGAAATAGGCCCGGACACTTCGGGTATGGAATAACGACGACCTTCCGGATTGCGTTGACGGCTCGGGCTCGCGCACGGTTGACTACGGGGTGCCCCCACCACCTCGAACCCGCAGAATCATTCTTGTGCTGGGCTCTTACGCGCTTGCCGCGGCTCATTGCATTGTCACCTTCAGCGTTGGCGAACCTTATCCCTCCCTTCAGGGACCCATGTTCGCAGGACATCTCCAGCAGGATAGAACCATCTATGTGCCTTTTTACAGGGAAACAAAAAACATTCCCTCTCTTCCGGCCCATGACCGGCTCCTGCGGCATGAAACCCTCGGAGTTCCCGCCCAGAAGGATTTTGCCAAGCTTGCCCCAAGGTTTAAAGGAGCTGCTTACCAGCAGTTCCTGATTGGACATTCTGTTCGAACCCGCAACCCTCGTCCTGGAAGCCCCGGAGACTTCTCCGGCGTTGAGTGGTCTGCCTACAAGATTCATGCTCCACTCGATGGCCCTCCAGAACTGATCGGCGAGGAGGATGTCATCCATGATTAGAATTCCCTCGCTGCATCGTGATGATGCACTGCTCCTGAGCCGGTGCGTCTACCTCGGGCTGATCGTTCTTCTTTTTCCTCTTAAATCGGCCTACTCGGTCGCCAGCCTGAGTGCAGAGCATTTCCACCCACCCCTGGGCCCCTTCACTCTCCTCGAAGCCTTTCCCGCTCCGTGGGTAATCATTGTAATTGAATTCGCAACCTACGCCCTGCTTGCCCTCTGGTTACTAGGTGTAGGCCAATGGCGAGTCGGCGCCCTTCTGAGCGGCCTTCTTATCGTGACAAGCGGCCTGACCTACTCAACAGGCAAGATTGACCACGATTGTATCATTCTCCTTTGCCCTTTTCTTCTGACCCTTCGCGGTAGATGGCCTGAAACAAGTTTAACCTTTTGTCTGACCGTCTACTTCGCCTCCTCCGGGCTGGCTAAAATTTCATGGCTCAGCTTCGACTCTCAGGCCTCTCTTTCCTGGGCGTTGACCTACTTTTATGGTTACGGCAAAAGCGCCCCTCTTCTCGCTTGGTCTCTGGAACAACTCCCTGGATGGTCGTGGGAGTTGTTCGATCAGCTCACCGTCTGGTTTGAGCTCTGCGTCCCCCTTGTCATCCTGCGCGCCTTCCGGCGTTGGATCTTGCTTTCTATTCCCCTCTTTCACCTCGCCACAGTACTCCTGCTGGGAATTGATTTCTCTCGCCTGCTACTAATTTATCTTCCGCTCATTCTCCTTTTTTGTGTTCTCCCCGCTCACACCTCCCGTGTCATTCCCTCAAGAGTTCGCGCGATTCTTATCAACTGTTGCCTGCTAGGGCTTGCACTCTGCGTTGCGCAGGGGTGTCTTTTTGGAAAATCGCCCCAGTCCCTCCTGCCGCTGGAGACACCCGGTCTTTTGCTTTTCCCCATACTTGAAGGTATCGTCATAGTCGGGTTGCTCGCTCGTCCCAAAGTCCTCTCAACAAAAGCACCCGACCCTTGTGAGTCATCGCTTCCATGAGCTAGTCTCGAGCGAATCCCGTTCTGGCTCGACAGCAAAGTCCTCCTCTTGTTTAGATCCTCCAGATTTTCTTTCCTCCACAGACGCCCGATGCGCGAGGGCAGAGAAGTCGAATCAATGAAGACCCTGTTGCCGCCACGACTCCCGGTTCTGCTCGCCCTCATCGCCTGCCTGACAACCCTTTCCTGTAGCAACAGGCCCAACACCCAGGTCAACGGCCCTCTCGTCAGCACAGTCCAGATTGGGGCCATGGCAAGTCGAGGAGCGATTCTGGCCAAGGTTCGCAGCCCGATCACCTCAACGAGAATGGGGCTCGCGATGCTGGCAGAGCGGACCGAGGAGCTGTTCCGGGGAAACATCCCCTTTCCACTGGACCCCGGCCCTCGAGCAGAAGGACTCCCCGGTAGTCAGGAATTCTCAGCAGGGCTGACTCGGATCGGGCTTCCCGCACCTGAGCTTGGCACCGTTGAGATTCTTCTCGATGGGAAAGAATTTTTCCCAGCCCTGGAAGAAGAGCTTCGTCTGGCCCGTGAGTCCATCGACCTCCAGATCTACATCTGGGATAACGATGATATCAGCGTCGCCTACGCTGACATGGTGAAGCAACGAGCAACGGCTATCCCTACCAGGATTCTTCTGGATGACATTGGGTCCACGATTTCCGCAAGTCTCAACCCAACCACCCCTGGTCCTCCTGGATTCCGAGCCGTGCCAGACATTACCACCTATCTTCGCCGCGACTCAGAGCTACAGCTTCGCCGTATTCTGGATCCTTGGGCCATTATCGATCATTGCAAGTTGCTCGTTTTCGACGGCAAAACCGCCCTGCTCGGAGGAATAAATATTGGACGAGAATACTACTCAGAATGGCACGATCTGATGGTTCGCGTCAAAGGTCCCGTGGTGAACCAGCTCCAGAATGAATTTAACAAAAAATGGCGCACCGCCCATCCACTGGGAGACCTTGCTCTTCTCTTCCCGCCTCCGCCCTCACCGGCGAGAGCCGGTTTACCTTCTTCCAAATCATTCCCGGTTCGCATTCTGAGAACCAATCTCCTTGAAGGCCGCCGGGAACCCCTCACTGCGATCCTGGAAGCTATCAGAGCGAGCCGCAACCGCATTTGGATTGAGAACGAATACATCACCAGCGACCGCATCCTTGATGCTCTGCTTGGAGCCTGCCGGCGCGGCGTCGACGTCAGGGTAATCATTCCAAAACTTCCCTTCGAAGAAATCATGGAGATTGCTAACCACCAAGCCGCAGGCGAACTCCTGCGAGCTGGCGCTAAAGTCTACCGCTACCCCGGGATGACCCACATGAAAGCGGCTATCTGCGACGGATGGGCAACTGTTGGCGCAACGAACTTCGACACCCACAGCCTGCAGATCAGCCATGAGCTCAATATCTCTTTCAATGATCCCAGAACCGTTGAGACCCTCGCGAGGCGTGTTTTCAAGGCCGACTTCGCCGTCTCCAAGTCGCTTACCATTGAGGATACCAAGCACTGGCTAAACCCTATCGCGGAAACCCTCGCCGATCAACTTTGAGCAGCGCCTGACAGCGCAGTGTCAGCACGGATAGGACGAGGGCGCAGGACAGGCAATCAAGACCGTTAGCGGACAATACAGGTCTCCACTCCGTGCTTGAGGGATTTGAAGGGGTCCTCCCATGTCGGAATAAACTCCTGCGCGACGTAATCTGTGAATCCCGTCTTAATGATCTCTTTGATAATCGGCGGATAATTGATCTCCTGGCTGGCGTCTATCTCTCCCCTCCCCGGATTACCCGCCGTGTGGTAATGCCCGATGTAATCCTTGTATTCCCGGATCCGCCGAATGACATCCCCATTCATGATTTCCACATGGTAAATGTCAAAGAGCAGCTTGAAGTTCTCCGAACCTACCTGCTTTACGAGATCCACACAAAAATCGACATCGTCCCCGAAGTAGCCGGCATGGCCGGTCATCTTCCCCTCCGTGGCTCTCGAGTTAAGATGCTCAAAACAGATTGTGATCCCTTTCTTCTCGGCAAGAGGAACCACCTTTTTCCACGTATCCACGCAGAGCTTAGCGGCCTTGGTGTCGTCCATCCCATCGTATCTCATTCCCGTAAAGGTAATGACTCGCTTTGCCTTGACCTGACTTGCCACCTCGATGCCATCTTTCAGCTTTTCGATCACCATATCCGTATATTTTGGATCACATGGCCCCTGCGCAAATCCATGGCTTCCAACCAGGGAGATCTCAAGACCAAGTTCCATCACATCCTTATAGGCTGCCTGCGGAATTCCCTCCATCCCGTGCATGCCAAGCTTGACGCACCACTCTCCCAGCTCTTTGGGCTTCACCCCTCGACCCCCAAAACACCAGCCCATCACTGAGTGCTTGAACGGCGTATCAATCTTTGCGGGCGCAGAGAGACCTCGTCCGGCAGACAGACCAAGTCCCCCTGCTGTAAGGGCCGCTCTACTGATAAAATTTCGTCTAGAGAAACTCATAGGGTCATCGTAAGACAACGGAACGCCAGTTTCCAACCCACAAAAACGCTTAGGGCTTTGCGGACCCCGGGAGACTAGCTAGAGAAAATGTTCACACCCTCTATTCCCGTGTCTGTTTGCCACCTCTTTTTTTCCCACTCCACACTGCACCTCGCCCTTCTCCTATCTAGCCTCTGTAGCTATGCCACGGGAGAGCAGCAGGGCAGGAGAACAAAGGACCTCCCTAATTTTATTGTCATTCTGGCTGATGACCTTGCCTGGAACGATATCGGCGCCTTCGGCAACACAAAGGTTCACACTCCAAATCTCGACCAACTTGCCTCTCAGGGAATGTGCTTCGATCAGGCGTTTCTCACCTCCAGCTCATGCTCCCCGAGCCGTGCGAGCATTCTCACCGGCCGATACCCTCACCAGACAGGCGCGGAGCAGCTCCACTGGCCGATACCAGAATCGCAGAAAATTTTCCCGGAGCGCCTGAAGCTTGCAGGATACTTTGTCGCAGCAGCAGGCAAATGGCATCTTGGCGAGGCCATGCGCAAGCACTTTTCCATGGTCCGGGAGGTGGACACTTCAGGTTTCCAACTCCCCGCAAATCCGGGAGCCGGAGCCAACGATAAGTTTGCGGAGTCCTCGACGGGTGATGATCGGAGCGGATGCACCGAGTGGGTAAACCTTCTGCGTGAAAGAGATCCACAAAAGCCCTTTTTCCTCTGGCTCGCAGCAGTCGACCCTCACCGTCCCTATGAGGATCGGATCTCGACACAGCCTCACCCTCCGGAGGACGTCCTCCTCCCTCCCTATCATCCGGATACCGATCTGGTGCGCCGGGACTACGCCAGATATTACGACGAGATTCGCAGGCTTGACCGCTTCGTGGGACTCGTTCTCAACGAGCTCGAGCTTCAAAAAGCAGCTGATAACACGATGGTGATCTTCCTCAGTGATAACGGACGTCCTTTTCCTCGTGATAAGACCTCTCTTTACGACAGCGGAATTCGGACACCACTCATCATTCGCTGGCCAACTACGATCAAGCCGGCGTCACGCTGTCACCAACTTGTCAGCGCAATTGACCTTGCTCCTACGATCCTCGCTCTTGCTGGGTTCCCGGCCGGTCCGTCCTACGTAGGAAAAAGCTTTACCCCGCTGCTAGAGGGAAAAGACACCGCTATCCGTGATGCAGTATTTGCCGAGAAAAATTGGCACGATTATGAAGACCGCTCACACGCTGTCAGGGACAAACGCTTCAAATACATTGTGAACCACTATGCGGATCTTCCGGCAACGCCCCCGGCCGATGCGGCCCGAAGCGACACCTTCAAGGAAATGCAGCGTCTGAGGGCAGCAGGAACCCTGCCGGAGGTGCAATCCAGCTGTTTCCTTGCACCAAGACCACGGGAAGAGCTTTATGATCTCAAAGCAGACCCTCATGAACTCAGGAATATCGCAGGACTGCCTGCTCATGAGGACACGCTCACGCGCCTGCGCGCTGAGTATCGCCAGTGGCGGGTCCGAACGCAGGAAAAGACCCCTCGCTTGAGAACCCCTGATGAGTTTGACCGGGTCACCGGTAAACCAACCCCGGCCCGCATCCGCCCCCGTTGGTCGAAACAGAAGATGATCGAAGAGGGTATTATTCTTCCCTGATCTGTAGCGAGGCAGGCGCCCTTCTAACTGTCGGAGTCGATTTTCTGCAGGTCTGCCCTCGTCTCGGCGTAACTCCGGTCATACGCAACTACCCGGGGATCGGGTTCCTCTCCCCGGTTCTTACACACCTCCCTGTAAAGATCAGGCCACCAGTTATGATGCTCGGTCAACCCCTCTTCCTTCCACTTCTCCCACTCAGAAACAACCTTGTTCCAGCAAGCGTTTCCATATTCCGCTGCAGCCTCGGTTGTTTCAAAGTCCTTTACGTACCACTCCCGTCCAATCCGCGCATGCAGCACCTCATCCGCCCAGTCAAAATCCTGAATCAACTCGGAAAACACGTCACCTGAATCCGTTCCCAGCTCCCATTCAAAACGCTTTCCGGTCTTTGACATGAGCCCCTGTTCGATGAACCAGAGAACCGCGTGACGCTCCCGCGGGGTCAGTTGCTGGTTCAGCCCCTTCGACCACGTAGAATTGACCCGAACCGTAGCCGGCCAGTTGACCCCGGAGCGAGCAAAGCCCACTTCGCCCATCATGGCATGCCGAGCCTCATCCCATAGCTGCCGGGTCATGTCTCTGTAAAACCCCCACGGCTTCTTACTTCCCTCTTCTTCTCCCTTTCCTGTGACCGTTTCATAGAGAATCGAGGCCATCATTTCCGGGACATCGATTTCCCGCAGGCGCTTGAAGAACATCATGAAGACCTTATCACGACTCTCAAACGATGAGTCGTGCAGAAACTCCTCCGCGTGCACTCCCATGTTGTATGGATCAGGAAATCTCTCGTCCCTTTTAGGCGTGCTGTCATAGACAAATTCCTCGGAAGAGTAGCGTGGATTTGGCGCAGCAACTGGCTCTCTGGTTGCCGCCAGCCCTCCTGCTGCCGCAAGCCAGCCCTTCAGTTCCTCCCGCCACTCCTGCAGGTCCTCATGCGGACCAGAAACGGCCTCTTCCAGAGCCTTACAGGATGCCTCTCCCCACCCAATCATCTCCTCCAGTTCCTGCAGAATCACCCGTAAAAGCCGGAGGCTTGGAGCATCAGTCAGGGGGTTGGTATCTTCGCTGTATTCCTTCATGCTCTCACGCAGAGCGGGAAGCGCCACCCGATAGAGCCCTTCCATTACCATCCCGCAATCCGGCGCGTTTCGAATCTCATCAAACAGAACCTGAAGGTTCTGGTCAGGAACACGATGCAGACGCAGGGGCGGGTGGCGCAATTCTGCAACCCGGTCCCTGAGAAGGGTAATGTGCTCTGCAATAAGATGCGCATGATAACTATAACCCATTTTCAACTCATAAATCGGCTCACAGGCAATTCGGGTGAGGAGCACCTGCCACGTGCGCTGCAAGGCGTAGTGGAAGCACTTCAGACGGTCTACACACTCCTGCACCCCTATCCCCGGCCCCGCAGCACCAGCAAAGGTCGCCACGCCGGCAAGCTCCGGGAGTCCATGAAGGGAACGGTATTTATCCATTGCTTGTTGATTCATCGGTTTCTCTTCCAACGGTAGCGATAATACTCCCTCGCACAATACCAAGACACGATTCATCCAGCCCCATCGCAAGGCTTCTGGATGCCCGCCCTGCCCCGGCGGCACCTGCACAACTACCGCCTTCCCCGGCGTTCCACGCCTCGAGCCTATTTAGATTCGCGGATCTTCAAATTCCGCCACGCCACCGTAAAGGGCCCCCGGTTTCCGACGCCATGAACCTGCAGGCCGATAAACCCACTCGGGTGACTTTCAAACGCTTTCTCGTGGACGAGGTCAGAGACTTGCTCTCCATTCACCCAGACTTGGATCCGCGAACCTTTCGCTTTTACGAGATACTTGTTCCACTCGCCGTCCTTGAAGTGCTTGTGGGGCTTGCGACTCTCCTTCGGAGTCATCCACCCGTAGCAGGCCTCGCCATAGACGTAACCGGCCTCCGCACCTTTGGCCCCGCTCGCCTCGATCTCGATCTGCGGCCCATTCACCCGCTGCTTGGGGTCATCATTCTTCGTCTTGGACCGGATCTGCACCCCTGAGTTCAATTGATTGTGACACTTGACCTCAAAAGTCAGCTCAAAGTCTCCATATTTCTTGTCTGTGCACAGAAACGAGTTGGGACTGCCCTTCGCAGTAGTTCCTAAAATGGTCCCATCCACCACCTCGTATGTAGCAGACCCGTTTCGCTGGGTAAATCCACTGAGATCCTTGCCGTTGAAAAGATCCTTCCAACCGGATTCCTTATGATGATCCGCCACACATGGGAGGACCAGAAGATGGGAAAACAACAGAATAGGGGCAGCGAGTAGTTTCATAATAATATCTATGTTCTCTTACGCAGGAGGGTCCAGTGATATATCACAAACGACATTCTCCAACTCCGAAATCAGGGTTCTCTCACTCTGCAAGGTCAATCCGGATGAGCTCCTTGTCGTTTCGGAGAAAAACTGAACGCATCGCAAAGGCGGGATGACTCCAGAGCACCTTCCTTGAGCCAGAAGTGTTAGTGGGCTCCAGAACCCGCGCACGACTCACCTCGCGGTATCCTTGCGGTGAAAGCTCCGCCACAATGAGATCCCCCATTTCGCCAAGGATCCAGAACTGCTTGTTGCCTGGATGGTAGACCAGAAAGGCGGTTCCATACCGTGGAACTCTGGAACGGGTAGCGATTTCCGGGGACAGGCAGGGAGCTCGACTTTCCCAGAGGCGCTTTCCGGATTCCATCTCTACCGCCATCAACGCGCTCCTGTCGACGTCAACGCCATAGATAATACCATCCAGAAGATAGGGCGTACTATTGACAGGGTAGACTCCTTCTTTCGGACCACTCCTCCACAAAATCTTCGCCGCAGGGCGCTCATTACTTAATTCGATCATCCCGCCGATACGATTGTATCCGCTAACGAACAGCCTGTTGCCCAGCTTTCTTGGCATCGCGATTGCTGATCCATTCGTCGGCTTTATTGGGACACTCCAATATACCCTGCCAGTTTCTGGATCGTGTCCCGTTACCCCAGCTGGATGCCAGGCAATGAGCTGCTGGGTTCCTCCATGGTCCACAATCTGGAGAGGACAGTAGCCACCATGACGTGCGGAGAGAGCCCTCCATATCTCCTTTCCCGTCAGACGATCGAAAGCCACGATCAGCGAGCCTTCCCCTCCAACCATGCAGATGATCATCTCCCCATGGACCAGCGGGGGAGAGGAGTGCCCCCACATCGGCAGCGGCGCTCCGTATTCCTCTGCTAAGTTCTTCTGCCACTGGATCTTCCCGTCCGTTGTAAAGCAGGCAAGGTGACCCATGGTCCCAAGTGTGAATACCTGATCTTCTACCACCGTCGGAGTCGCTCTGGGTCCCCCGGGATAAGACACCTCATAGTCTCGCCGTTCCTCATGACTCCAGAGCATTTTTCCCGTTGAGGCGTCCAGACAAAGAACCCGCTCCCTGCCTGCCAGTTTTGCCTGCGCGCCCGCATCATTAATGATTTTCCCTTCGTCAATGATGAGATCCATCAGGTAGACCCTTCCCCCAGAAACAGCGGGGCCGGAATAACCGGTGCTTACCGGCGCCCTCCAGACCACAGCGGGACCTCCCTCCGGCAATCGCCGGACCACCCCTTCCTCGCGCCATGTTGCGTCTCGATCTTTGCCGAGCCACTGGGGCCAGTCATCAGCCTTGAGCGGGCTGATTCCGCACAGCAGCACTGGCAGCAAATAAAGCAATCGATTCATATCGTAAAACATCGGGCCGCAAGCCACCCTTCTTGTCAACCCTACCAGTATATTACTCGATCACCATGATCCGGCTTTTTCTCCCTTTCCTGCTTCTACTCAGCCCTCCCTCTTTTGCCGAAGAGACTAACACCCCCAACTTCATCCTCTGCATGGCTGATGACCTGGGATGGGGAGACTCCGGCTTCAATGGCCACCCAAAGATCATTACTCCTCATCTCGATGAGATGGCCGGAGCGGGGGTTCGTCTCACCCGCTTTTACGCTGGAGCTCCAGTCTGCTCCCCAACCCGCGGCAGCTGTCTCACGGGTCGTAATCCCTTCCGGTATGGCATTCCGACCGCCAACACTGGACACCTCCGTGAGGAAGAAATCAGCCTCCCTGAGCTTCTCTCCATGAAAGGATACACCAGCGGCCTGTTCGGCAAATGGCATCTTGGCACTCTCAGCCCTGAGTTCAGTGGCAAGGGGGCCGGGCGGAAGGCTGGGCGGAACTTCATGACTCCACGGATGGCGGGGTTCAGCGAGTGGTTTGCCAGCGAGTTCTCAATCGCCACTTACAACCCCTACGATCCTGAGAATGGACATTGTGCAGCCGCTCGCGAAGGAGACATGCGGGCCCTTTTCTGGCATAATGGAAAGCCACTCGCCGAGCCTCTCAAGGGCTGCACCTCCGAGATGGTCATGGACAGGGCTCTCCCCTTCATCAGCCGTGCCACGGAACAGAAAACCCCATTCTTTGTCGCTATCTGGTTTCATGCTCCCCACCTTCCGGTTGTTGGTCACCCCGAATATATGAGGGCCCACTATCAGGGTTTGCCCGATAATCAGCAGCAATATTTCAGCTGTATCACCGCACTCGACGCCCAGATGGGGCGGCTGCGCGCGCATCTCAGAAAGCTCGGTATCGAAAGCAATACCATGCTGTGCTTTTCGAGTGACAATGGCCCGGAGGGAAATCCAGGACCGCGGGGAAACGCACAGGGAACTGCCGGTGAGTTCCGGGGACGGAAACGCAGTCTCTACGAGGGAGGATTACGTGTTCCCGCGCTCGTCGAATGGCCCGGGACGTTGCAACCCCGTGACGTCAAAGTCCCATGTGTAAGTAGCGATTACTTTCCCACAATTTCTGCCATTGCTGCCCTCCCCCTAGCCAAACGCCCCTACGACGGCATAAATATTCTTCCAATTCTGAAAGGAAAAAAGAGCCAGCGGAATCACTCCATCGGCTTTCGCTTCGGCAAGGATCGCACCCTCGTCGACGACCGCTATAAGCTCGTCCATAATGCTGGAGGCCTCAGCCGTCGTCGCTCAGATAATGGCACGACACCTGTAAGAGAATTTGAACTCTATGACCTCGATTCCGACCCCTCTGAGACGCAAAACATTGCTACCTCTTCTCCTGCGGTAATGGCCCGCATGAAAGGCGAACTCATCGCCTTCATCAAATCATGCACGGCAAGCGCTGAGGGTGCTGACTACCGCTAGGTCAGCACAGATCTCGCTGCGGCTGGCTAAGAGTCACTCTAATGATCCACCAAAATCCGGCAGCAAGATTTCGGCAGAAAACTAGGACATCAGGTTTTCTTATCCGAAAATCTCGAAGATTCTTCGTGCTCTCTCGCTCAGGGAAGGGTAAACCCCGCACTCGATCCTTATTGGACCGACTCTCAATCCACCAATTTAAATAATGGCAGTCGTCGCGACCAAATTGAACAAGGGCCAGTGCATCCGCTACGAAGGAGACATGGGCGTCGTACTTCACATCGAGCACAGAACTCCAGGCAAGGGCAACGCCCTCATTGCAGCGACCATCCGCTCCTTCAATTCCGGAAATAAGAAAACCATCCGCTTTGCCTCTTCGGAAAAGGTCGACATTGTGGAAACCCAGCGTCAGAAGCTGGAGTTCTCATATTCCGACCCATCGGGGGCCCACTTCATGGACTTGGAGACCTATGAAACAATCACCCTCGACGAGAGCCTTGTTTCAGACTGCCGCAGCTTTCTAAAAGAAGGACAGGAGGTCGAAATCCTCTTCATCGAGGCAAACGCTGTGAGCGTGAGCCTGCCTGCCACCGTTGAGTTGAAAGTAACGGAATCCTCAGAGGGTATCAAGGGTGACACCGCTAACAACCCCACCAAACCCGCCACCCTTGAAACTGGAGCTACGGTGCAGGTTCCACTTTTCGTTAAACCCGATGATGTCCTCAAGATTAATACCGAGGATGGGAGTTACGCCGGGAGGGCCTGAGCTTGGGAAAACTCTGGTAGTTGATTCCATCCCATCAGATCATGGCTGCTCTACCCGGAGCCGAATAAAATTCTGGTCCCCGGACAAAAGGACCACTGTGGGCAGGATCTCCCCAACCGGAACAGGGTTCTCAAACCCGAGGAGGAGAAAGGGATCCAGCGTAGTCCATCCTGCCTGATTGAAATTTCCCTCTACGAGAATGGGCGCTCGAATTCCCGCTGGCCCGTGCTCTACGATGATGTCCACCTGCCCCGGGATCAGAGGATCAGGAACAAAGAGCGTGGGTCGAGCATCTGCATCATATCCCAGAGCCCAGAGAAGTCCGTTGGGAACTCCATCGCCATCGTGATCTCCTGCGAAAGGGGCATCCGGAATACCCTGCAGTTCCGCCCAAGCTACAAAAGGATCCAAGGGAACCTCTATCACACCCTCAAATTGAACTGTTGAGTCCACCCTCACGTCCACTCCCTCCTGAAGCGGATTACTGAACTCAACCGGCAAAACCACCACGACTCTGTAGGTTATCGTATTGCCCTTGATGGCCATACGGGAAAGCGCCACCTCTCCTGTCCCCGAGCCAGTTCCGGAAACCGGGCTCTCGGAAAAGTTTTCGTTGACCTCACCAACAACAGACGTCCCCGTGATTACTCCCTCACTCAAGGTTACTTCGTGTTCACCAGCATCGAACTGCCCGGTTGCTGGGTCTACCCAACCCACCTGTGAGGTAGCAATCGTAGCCTCGATTCCGTTAAGGCTAACCTCTGCCAAGCTGATCTCACCAATTGCCAGAGAGAAGCTCATATCCGTTGCCGTAAGATTTGCCGAGTTGATAGTTAGCCTCGAAACCTGGTCCGTCCCGGGATTAATTTCGAGAGTGGCCTCCACCGCCCCGGAGAGATCACTGCTCTCTTCGTCTTCAATGCCGAAAGCAGAGAGGGTGACATTGAGAACATTAGCTGCGGGTTCTTCAGACAGCGAGAGAGACGTCGTGATACGGATTTGAGCCGGAGCAAGTCCGGGCAGGACTCCAAAGAGAATAACTCCCAACGGTCGAAGGAAAAAGGACAGGCGGACAGGCATGAGAATGAGGCTTGGGTTTCCCCTCAGGCCTACTCACCCAAACCCCTGCGTCAATCAAATCTCAGATGCAGCGCTCTGGTGGAACACTGCCGTTACCCCCTCCCGGCCATGATATAACGCCCCCTCCAGATTCCTCTGTAGGCAAACCCACCAGCCCCGGCCCAATATTCTTTAACTTTTACAAAATATCTACTATCTCACCACCAGCGTGGCAAGACGCCGAAAACAACTCCATCTCAGACGGGCCGCTGAAAACCGGAAGGCGAACCATCCCTCGCTCAGGGACGCACTCCGGGAAGCAGATCGAAGAGCAAGACATCGGGCCAACCAGCGCTCGTGGCGCCGGCGTGGACTAACCTCTGTAAAATCTGCCATCGCCGAGTCTCACTATAATGAGAGCGAGCTCGGCTGGGCGACAAGAGCCCTTCGTATTCTGGCCGGGCTAGCTCTTCTGCCCTTCTGCTTCATTACCACTGTCACAATACTCAACCCCCACCTCCATGTTTCGGGAGAAGCCGGCAGCGAAACTTCTTTCTGGCTCCAATTCTGGCGTAGTAACGCATTTCTCTACTTCACCGTAGGCTTCCTCCTCTATTCGGGCTGGTTTTTCACGAAGCTCCTTCAACCAGTTTTTCTCTATTTCTACGTGCTGGGCCATGAACTAACCCACGTCGTCTTTGTCTACCTGTGCCTTGGACGAGTCAGCGGATTCCGCGTTGGACTCGATGGAGGACATATCGTGACAAACAAGTCTAATATCCTGATCGCACTGTCGCCCTACTTCATCCCTTTCTGGTCGGTGGTGGCCTTTCTCCTCATGGCCGGCATCGGTCTGGTCTTTGCATTTCCTCATCAGGAAAAATTCCTTTACGGTTTGATTGGAGCTACATGGAGTTTTCACCTTCTGTGGACCCTCTGGATCATTCCGCGTGACCAGCCTGACCTGAAGGAAAACGGAACATTTTTTTCCCTCTCCCTGATTTACCTCTCAAATGTGCTACTACTCTCAGGCCTGCTTTGCCTTGCCTCTCCAGAACTGACATGGCGGCACTTCGTCTATAACTGGGCAAATAACTTCATGGACGTTATTACTTCCGCTCGTGCAGCTCTCCACTGATGAGAGACTCGCAAAATATGGGCATTTTCCTGAAATCCTCATTTGCTCTGGCTCTTCTAACGGGAGTGCCATCGGTTGAAGCAGGCCAGACCCGCGTATGGCACTACACCGATGGAAGGACATTCACGGCAGAATACCAATGGTCGAATCAGAAAACTCTCTATCTCAAGGATCGCAAGGGACGTGAGTTCCAAGTGGAGCTGGGTGCTCTTTCCAATGCTGACCTCGAATATACCCGGGGGTTGCGCGCCCAAGATAACGCAGAAGGAATTATTTACCACGCTCCCCTGACCTGGGAAGAGTATCGATCAAAGAAAATCACGACATCCAAAGCGAGAGAGCTTGGATATTACCCCATCAACTCGCAGCCCAGCAGCGGCGGCAGCCTGCGGCTCCAATTCCGCCGTTTTGGTTCACCGCCCTCGATCGCGGAAAATCAGCGGGTCGTCCTGCGAGTGACCACCCAAGCCCGCGGAGGGACAAGAAGTACCATACGGGTTCAATCTGGTGGAAAAACCATCGGCGCAGTAAAGGGAGCTCCTTCTGGCGCTTCATTCGACATCCTCCTGCCTCCCGCCGTTTTTCAGGGCTCAGAAAGCATTGTTTTCGACCTCACCGGCGGAGGGGATACTATTCTGGTTAGGTCTACAGAGTCAGGGGCGGGACCCCGCCTCCTTATCTTGAAACCCAAACAAAACAGCCCGTAATGGGCTCAATTTCTTGACACCTGCATAAGATCACGCATTCTCCCCGCCCGCCACTCAGGGCGTCATTTCATGAAAGCGGATCTCCACCCAGAATACAATCCGGTCATCTTCCAGGACATGAGCACCGGTAAGCAGTTTGTCACACGCTCTACTGCCAAGTCCGATCGTGTGGAGCAGGTTGACGGAGTGGATCATTTTGTCATTTCAATCGGCGTCACCGCTGACTCTCATCCGTTCTTCACCGGTCAGAAGCAGTTCGTTGATACAGAGGGACGTATCGACAAGTTTCAGAAGCGCTTCGGCGCTGTGCGCCGGGCAAAGAAGCCCAAGGCAGAAAGCGAAGAGTAGAATCTTTCTTCTTGCGGCAGAGTACTTGCAGAAAACACGGGGCAGTCCCTGACGCTGCAGGACACCTGCGCAGCATCGTTCTGCAGCAAAGCCACGGATCCATGGCGGGGTCCTGTATGTAAAAACGCCCCGAGGCGGCGTCGACCACCCCGGAGCGTTAAATATCTGAGCTTGGAAGAGTTTACTCGGACTTTTCTTCTTCCTCGCCGGAGTCGGATTCTGTGGCCCCACTCGGACTCCACTCTTCCTCTGACGGAGCGCCCGTGGCTGCTGCCAGGTTGAAGGCCTGCTCCAAGCCTACGAGGTCGCTGGATGGACGTAACGTCTCGAAGCTCTGGGATTCCTTCTGAAGCTGCTCTGCGCTGTATTCAACCGCCTTGATAGACAGTCCAATACGACGCTCGATCTTGTCGACCTTGATCACTCGGGCTTCCACCTCATCGGCAACATTGAGAATATCCTTCACACGCTCGACGTGCTCTTCACTCAACTGCGATATGTGAATCAGGCCATCGATATCTCCATCGAGGCTGACGAATGCACCAAAGCTGGCGATCTTGGCCACAGTTCCCTTGGCTATGTCTCCGACCTTGAACTTCGTATCAATATCGGACCATGGATCTGTATCGAGTTGCTTGATTCCCAGTGAAACGCGCTGGTTCTCCTTGTCGATGGCAAGAACGATGGCTTCCACCTCTTCGCTCTTCTTGAGAATCTCGCTGGGGTGGTTAATTTTACGCGTCCAACTGAGGTCGGAGACGTGGATCATGCCGTCGATACCTTCCTCGAGGCCCACGAAAGCCCCGTAAGCAGTGAGGTTGCGAACCGCGCCGTTGATCTTGGTGCCAATCGGGTAACGGCCCTCGATCTCATCCCATGGATTGGGCTCCAACTGACGGACCCCGAGAGAGATTTTCTGCTCTTCGATACTGATTCCAAGCACAACCGCCTCAATCTCCTGATCAAGTTCAAGCACGTCACTCGGCCGAGTGATCCGCTTGACCCATGAAAGCTCAGACACATGCACAAGGCCCTCAACTCCCCGCTGCAGTTCTACAAAGGCCCCGTAAGGTAGTAGCTTGGTGATCCGACCTTTCACATGGGATCCCATTGGGAATTTCGCCTCGATGTCCTCCCATGGGTTGTCGGTCATCTGTTTCAGTCCGAGCGACACCCTCTCCTTCTCGCGGTCCACATCCAGAATCTGCACGTCGATTTCCTGACTGATTCTCAGCATTTCACTGGGGTGATTGATTCGGCCCCAGCTCATATCCGTAATGTGCAGGAGTCCATCCATGCCCTCAAGGTCCACAAATGCACCAAAGTCGGTGAGATTCTTGACCTGCCCAGTGACCTTGTCTCCGACCTTGACGGTCTGCAGGAACCGCTGCCGCCGCTCCGAGCGTTCGGCCTCAATCACCTCGCGGCGGCTCAAGACAATATTCTGCCGCTCATCGTTAACCTTGACGATCTTGAACTCGTAGATCTTCCCGACAAATTCATTCAGATCTTTTGGAGGAATAATGTCTACCTGCGAACCAGGCAGGAAAGCCTCGACGCCGACGTTCACCGTCAGGCCACCCTTTACCATGCTCTTGACCTTTCCTTTAACCAGTCCCCCGTCTTCAAATACTTTGACGATCTTGTCCCAGTTCTGCTTGTGCGCAGCCTTTTCCTTGGACAGGACGATCATGCCCTCATCATTTTCGAGGCGCTCAAGAAGAACCTCTACCTCGTCCCCTTCCTCGATTTCATCATCTTCAAACTCAGAGGCAGGGATCACCCCCTCTGACTTATACCCGACATCGACAATCACTACCTGTGGGCGGATATCGAGGATCGTTCCATTAACGATGGAACCTTCTTTAAATTCGCGGAACTTGGAATCGATCAGTGCATCCAGCTCAGCATTAATCGTCGCACCCGCGACGGCTTCGTTACTCATTTTCTGTTGTTAAGGTTGGTTGTTGGTTGATTTGCCTTCCGACATTTGCCCCATTTTGCGACGGCAATGGGGCTCCAACAGCCGTCGCTTTCCCCCGAACTCTCGGCTCGAGGGGGGCTGAACCTAGGGGTAGAACCCTAAAAATCAAGGGAAATATCGCGCATCCCGGGGTTGAAGGAATCAGCCCTTTAAAAGGGGCACAGACCCACCATGCAGATACCCAGGGAGGTCCTGTTGATGGGCAACCCCACTTGACACAATCCTGCAATTCCCTACCTTCCGCCCTCGCCATTGCTGGCATGTGCGCCCGTAGCTCAATTGGATAGAGCGCCTGACTACGGATCAGGAGGTTAGGGGTTCGACTCCTCTCGGGCGCGCCACTTGGCCCAGCCCACCGGCTGCTGCTCAGCGGAGCCTTCGCCCGCTGAGTCACTGAACTTATCAGCAGATCCGCCTCGGTGGCTACCGCCTACTGCGCATCCTTTCCGGGATTAAGAAGGGGAGTCGCAAAATCAATCTGGGGAAATTTCTGTCCAAACTGCTCACAGACAAGGTTCGAGCTGATCCTGCCCGACTCATAGATCGTGGGGAGTCCCGAGCCGGGGTGTGTTCCGCCTCCCACCAAATACAGGTTTTTGAAGTTTCTGTAGCGGTTGTGTGGACGCAGATAAAGAAGCTGATTCAAGGTGTGTTTCAAGTTGAAGGTCGCACCAAGGTAGACGGAATAGTCGTCCTTCCAGTGCCGCGGTGAGACGAGGCGCTCTTCCACGATGTGATCCCTCAGATCCTTCATTCCGGTGCGCTCTTCGATCCGTTGAAGAATGCGGTCCCGATATTCCTGTTGCGTCGCATCCCAGTCAGCTCCATGCCGCAAGTTGATTGTCGGGACGAGAACATAGATACCTGAGCCCCCTGCGGGAGCTACGTGCGGATCCGTGACAGAAGAATTGCGCACGTAGATCGACATATCCTCCGAGACGTCCTTCTCGTTCTGTACCTCGGTAATATTACGGCGGTAGTCATCAGCGAACAAAATATGATGGTGCGGCTCGTCCTCGTAGATTTTGTCCAAACCCAGGTAGAGCATGAAGGTGGAGCACGAAAACCCCTTCCGCCGCATCTTCCGGTCTGACACTCCCTTGCCATTCAGCAGCTGCGTTACCGCCGCCCCGTAATCTGCATTTATCACGACTGCATCAGCCTTGATCACCTCGCCGGAAGAAAGCCGCACCCCAGCAGTGGTGCGTCCCGCCGTCAGCACCTCCTCAACCGGAGAGTCCAGTCTCACCTCCGCTCCGTCAGCCGCCGCCACCTCCGCCATTTTTTCGGAGATCTGGCAAAGGCCTCCCTGCACATGGTAGACGCCAAACTGATACTCCAGATACGCCAGAATGCTGAAAAGCGCCGGACATTTCCAAGGAGACATCCCTAGATATTTGGACTGGAACGTGAATGCGAGCCGCAACCGCTCATCGGTAAAATAGCGCTCAAGCAATTTGAACACGCTGTCGCCTGTCGCTACATAGGGGAGAGCCCGGAGTAACTTCGGACTCACGAGGTCCACAGCGCGAGTGTAGGGCTTTTGCAGGCAGGGAAAAAGAACTCGGAGCTTCGCCTCATGGTCCCGCATGAACCGCTCAAAACCAGCGCTCTCTCCCGGAAACTTACGCTCAATTTCCTCTGCCATCTTGCCAGCGTCACAACTGGTCTCGAGACTTTTTTCTCCCCAACTAAGGCGAGTCATGGGGTCAAGCAGAACTAGGTCCAACTCTTCATCGAGATCCCTCCCCGCCTCCGCAAAGACCTCATCGAGGGTGAAACGCTGGTGAAGAAATGTCGGCCCTGTGTCGAAAGAGTAGTCTCCAGCGCGAAGCTCCGCGTTCCTTCCTCCCACCCGGTCCCCTTTTTCCACCACTGTTACTCGAAATCCTCGGTGAGCGAGGATCATGGCGGAGGTTAACCCTCCCGGTCCGGCGCCCACGACGACAACGTGACGTGAGTTATTGTTGTGCTGCATAACCGATGTGTTTCAGGAGTAGAGATACTTTCCGTTATCTTCCAAATGAAAAAGTTTTAAGCCGGACCCGGAGACTGTATTTCCTGACTGACCAACCATTGGTGAGCTGGGGTCACAATCGCAAAGAAGATAAGAAGAATAATTGCAGTCCTCTCAGGCGAATGGAGGCTTCCAGTGCCCCAAGCGAGCACCCCGATCACTACGAGAGACGGAAAGAAAAATGGCCCCGATAGCCGGTAAAGCCATCCAAGTCCTGCCCCGGGATGGCTGAACTCCCGAAGGTGGGAGATGTGGCGCAAACTGTGCCAGCAGAGGAAGTAAGCACCAAGTGCGAACAACGGATGGAGAAAGGCGAAAATCGCAATCAGAAGAAAGGTCTCGAGGGCCAACCACCAGGCGGCTCGTGGGTTTGAAGCTCGCAACAGTGCTACCATGACCACCATAGAGATCACAGCCGACAAAGCAAAGATTCCAAGGATGACCTCTTGAAAGGCGTTACTAAATTCGGAGGGAATCCACGAAGAACTGAGCATCGCGCACCACGCCTCGCAAGCACCGAACATATCAGCAAATCGAAATACAAACGGAGATGTCACAATCAGCATTCCCCTGGAGAAAGCAGTGACCCATAGAAGACGGCGTCGGGCCTTGAGTTGAAATTGGTCCCCGAAATCATGGGCGTCAGCGCCCCCGAAATGCCACGCGGAAACGACAAGAAAAAGGACTAGCCCTAAGGGCGGGGTGAAGAACACCACGCAGGTGGAGGTCAGCAGCAATGCGCTGTAAATTGCCACCCCTCTTATACTCCGTGCCCGATTCTTCCGTGCTACCAACCTGCAAAGCACACCCCAATCTGCGGCCCCATGTGGCAAGCCAATTAACACCGCCGAAATGAGGAAAGGGAGAAACCACCAAGTGTCCACCCACTCGCTGGCGAAGGCCCCACTGCCGGCCAGGAGAAACAAGAGTAGCGGCGGAATGAAATACATCTAGCGCGGTCTTGGCGACGTTTTCCGGAAGAGTCGGCGGTGACAGTCTTCACCGCCGACTCAATACCGTCACAATAATTCAAATATTCATTAAGTGGAGCTCTAAGCCTCTTTTTGCTCAACTGCGCTCATCGTCTTCACAGCGTAGTAGGCAACCAGTCCGAAGCCAACCTTGTTGATGACGTCAGCAACGTTGTATGCGATCTCCCGAATGCTTCCTCCGTCTTCACCCGCAAGAGCAAGAAGGAATCCGACCGGGTAGATGATCCACCCGACGGCGATGAAAAGCCGCATTTGCCGAAGCCCCTTCGCGATAGGCGGGGCGGCACCTTCGATAGCTCCTCCAATACCCGTGAAGAGCAGGCCAATGATGGCGGCCCACGCGACAACTGCGACGAGGAAAAACGTCCACCACGTGCCGGACGCGATCTCAGAGACCTCAGCAATGTAGGCTGTAACAATCATAATCAGATCCAGCACCACGAGCTGCGTGAGCCACTTTTTACCCTTCGCGCCGAGGCCCAACAGCATGGGAAATTTGATGAGCATCAAAGGTGTTGTGATAATCCAGTCGATATACCTGTATTCAGTGGGAAACTCACCACTCTTGTAGACGTTGGCCATCGTGAAGTAATGGTAGGCTGCAATACCCGTAATCAGGCCAGAGACGATCAACGTGCTTCGGTATTTCGGCAGAACGTCATTCTTCGAAAGCCAGAAGAAGGCTGTTCCACTCGCCATTGCGATAAAGCCAATCCAGAAAAGATACTGGGTCAGTTCGTTGACGGATAACCCGCCTGCGGCGGTGTTTGCTAGTAGTGTGTGATCTAAGTTCATGTGTTGGTTTTCATTGGTTCATTCTGAAGGTCTCTGAGCGGCTGGACCTTTTTGCCGTGGAAAGCACCCTCTTTGAAATGCCTCTAGAACGAGTGGGTTGTGATCTAAACAGCGTAAAAAGGGCCCAAATGTTGGCATAGGGCGTCAACTAGAACAAATTCCATTCAAAACATAAACAACCGTTTCTCAGGACTTTATTATTTCAACCTTTTATCAACAAATTTTTTTCTACCGTCCATGTGTATTTTCTGTAGAGAAAAAAGTTCCAGAGAAAACTACCCCAAGCAGCAAAATGAGATCATGGAAAACCTTCGGGATCAAAGCCCCCGCGCAGCAGAGTTGGGCTTTCCGCGCCCAACATTCGCATTTGGGAGGTCTGCTGCGTGCCCGTTGCTCCTATCCCTAATTCTCGGATCTGCTCTGCTTAAAGCAATAGGGCGAATCAATTTTGTTGAGAATATCGAGGGCAGGAAAGCTGGTATGCATTGTCTTGACCTCGCTTTTTTCGGTCATATATCAACAAAATAGAACTTTTTGCGATTATGTGCATTTCCTGTAGAGAAATACGCGTCCTGCGCTACTCTGGAATATTATGGAAAATGGAACCCGGCAGACTTTTGGCATAGGCGCTGTGGCTCGCAGGACAGGACTATCAGCGTCAAACATCCGGATGTGGGAATCACGGTATGAGGCCGTCGTGCCTGACCGGTCCCCGTCGAATCGGCGACTTTACGGCAGAGAGGATATTGAACGCCTCGCACTCCTGAGGAGTCTGACCCTCCGCGGGCACTCCATCAGTAGCATCGCGGACCTGACCCACGAGGAACTCGAGGAGCGCCTCGCCGGTGATCAGGTCCCCTCCGCCCCGCTGGCGCCAAGGAAACGGATTCTCGTCGTCGGGTCCTCAATTGCTGAGACCCTGTCTGCTAATCCCTCGTTTGATCTGGAACTAAGCGAAGTTTTTGGAGATCTCCGGTCTGCCTATGAGGCTCCGAGGGTTACCGAGGCCGATCTGGTCGTGATTGAAGCGGAGACTCTCTTTCCAGAAACAATTTCTTCCGTGAGGGAACTGGTTCGCCGCACTAAGGCTTCGAAGACGGTTTTAATTTACCATTTTTCAGCGAGCAGCACTGCTACTGCTCTAGCGAAGGCCATCGAGGGGGTTCAGCTTGTTAAGGCCCCAGTGTCTGGGGAACAGCTTTTCCGGCATTGTATGATCCAACAGAGCCAGCAGGGGATTCCAATAGATCCCGGACCGATTCCTGCCCGCCTCTACACCCAAGACCAGCTCGGGCAACTAGCCAAAGTCTCGACCACCGTAGAGTGCGAGTGCCCCCAGCACTTGGCAGGACTTCTTCAGGGTCTTGCGGCTTTCGAAAAGTACAGCAGCGAGTGCGAAGACAGAAGTCCTGAGGATGCTGTCCTTCACGCATTTTTGTATCGGACCACCGCACGAGTTCGCCGGACCATGGAGGAAGCTCTACAGCACGTCGTCCTTGCCGAGGGCATCACAGTCGAGTGATGATCGCGGCCGGACATGAATGAGGCACACAAGGTTGTCATTGTGGGTGGAGGCTTAGCCGGTCTCGCCTGCGCGGTGCGCCTCCACGAGGCGGGCTTCCGTGTAATGGTAATCGAGTCCTCCAGTGGGCTGGGAGGAAGGGTTCGCTCAAGAATCCACAATGGGTTTATCCTCGACCGTGGATTTCAGGTGTTACTCGACGCCTACCCCCAGACTGCAAAATTTCTCGATCTCAAAGCACTCAATCTGAAACCTTTCCGCCCAGGAGCGCTCGTATTCCAACACGGCACCCTTCACCGCCTGATGGACGTTTTTCGATGTCCGCAATATGCACTCTCAACCCCCTTCCAGCCCATCGGCAATCTCTGGGACAAATTGCTGGTAGGAAAAATGAGACTGGAGGCACTCATACCAAGGCGCAATCCCCTCCAGGAAGACTCCTCAACGGAATCCTATCTGAGAGACTATGGCTTCTCCGAGAACATGATCGACGGGTTCTTCCGAGCTTTTTATGGAGGCATCTTCCTCGAGAGGGATCTCAGAACCTCTAGTCGCATGTTCGAATTTACCTTCCGGATGTTTGCTACCGGAAACGCCACGATTCCCGCCAAAGGTATGCAGGAAATTCCCCGGCAGCTAGAAGCCCGGCTACCTCCAGATGTCATCCGCACCAGCACCACCGTGGACTCCCTTGAAGCGAACCAGGTCACCCTCACCGATGGGGACATCATCTATGCGAATCGGGTTGTTGTGGCTACCGATGCAGAATCTGCAGCTAAGATCGTGCCGGGGCTTCAGAGGGACCCGGTGCCGTGGCGATCCGTCACGGGGCTCTACTATTCTGCTCCTCGATCTCCACTGAAAGAGGCTATCATTGCGCTCAATGGGGAGGCGAGCGGCCTTGTTAACAACGTCTGCGCGCTCTCTGATGTCGCACCGGCTTACGCCCCAGATGATCAGGCATTAATCTCGGTTTCTGTGCTGGGCCTCCATGAAGGCACTCAGTTTGAGGCCGCAGTTCTGCGCGAACTCCAACAGTGGTTCGGAGAACAAGTTCAATTGTGGAAACACCTGCACACTGACCGGATCAGGCGCGCTCTGCCGGAACAGAGTCCAGATCAGGACGCCGAGAAAAAAGACGAATTCCAGAGTCACGGGGGAGTCCTTATCTGTGGGGACCATTGCACCAGCGCCTCCATCGAGGGAGCCCTGACCTCCGGCCTGCGCGCGGCTGATTTCATCATCGAAAAAAATGCGACCTCAAAATGTCAATGAGTCAAACACCTGAAACCGCCATCCGCACAAGTCGGACCAGCCTTCAGCCAATCTCCCCTCAAGCTGCGGCAGAATCTGATTCACCGCAGGCCCGATCAGGATTTGAGTTTGACTCCAGTCGCTCACGCTGACCCATGATTGCAGGAGTCGATGGATGCAGAGAAGGCTGGGTCGGAGTATGGCTCGACCAGTCTGGAGCAGTAGCCGGGACGACATCCTCTGCCTCTCTGAAGAAGGTTCTCCAAAGCATACCAGAACTGGAAGTAGCCGGGATCGATATGCCAATTCACCTCCTGGATGCCCCGACCAGGCTTGCAGATACTCACGCAAGGCGAGCCCTCGGGCCGGAACGCGGGAGGAGCATTTTCCCGGCACTGCCACGATTCACGATAGAAGAGAGGTGGCTCAAGGCAGAGTTTAATGATGTGAACACAACATGCCGGCAGCTTTACGGGAGGGCATTCTCCCGGCAGAGCCTTCATCTCCGTTCGAAAATTGCAGAAGTGAATCGGATGGAGCGAGAGGGGTTTCCAGTGATTGAAGTCCACCCTGAGCTCTCTTTCACTGCGATGAACGCTGGCCAACCTCTCACCTTTTCAAAAAAAACGTGGGGTGGATTTCGTGAGCGGATTTCACTCCTCGAAGAGAACGGCCTCCACCTGACTGATCACCTTCTCTTGCCTGTCCGGCACCTTGCTCCCGACGATATCGTTGACGCCGCAGCAGCGGCGTGGTCCGCCTATCGTCACTCTTTTGGCGGTGCCATTTCCTACCCTCCAAGCGATCAGAATCTCAGGGAACCCCGAATATGGGCATGAAGCTTCTTCCCGAAAAATCCCGTCGTGAGGCCGCCTGTTTTCTCCAAGCCTGATCATTACATGGAGAGTGCTCTAATCTGCAGGTCACAGAGGTCGTGCCACTCGATCGATGGGCGCTTGAATCCCGTCCCTGTGGGTAATAGCCGCGCGCTTTCTGAAAAGCCATTAAGTCTCTTGCACTATTGCAAGGCAGGGCCATCTGTTACCCTGAAAAATTCACCATGTGATTCTCCCTTGGGGATAGCGGACTTTAGAGAGTGTAGAGGCCTCTGAGTCAGCTTTCTACCCTTTCTCAAGATCAAGCCCAATGACCCGTGACCTTTTCCCCCCAGATGCGATCCAGTTTGCATCCACCCGCTCGGATGCTCTTCAGCAACTTCAGGAATTTGTCCCCTTCGCCGGGCGCTATTCACGCCACCGCAATCATGTATTCCCGGGACACAAGAACGTTTCTCGCCTTTCCCCTGCCATCAGGCATCGCCTTATTACGGAGGAGGAATGCTCTGCCGCACCTTTAGAACGTTACGCTCCTTCAACCATCGAGAAATTCACCCAGGAGATCTATTGGCGCCGCTACTGGAAAGCGTGGCTCTCCCTGCGCCCACAGGTGTGGAGCAACTACCTCGATGATCTCCAGTTGATCAATAACAGTCCCCGCTACGAAATGGCACGAGAAAGAGCTACCCTGTGCCAATCTGCCAAAGGACCGGTGGCCCTGATGAATCATTTCGCTAGGGAACTGCAGACCACAGGCTACCTGCACAATCATGCTCGTATGTGGTTCGCTGGCTGGTGGATTCATGTCGAGCGACTCCCATGGCAGCTCGGAGCCCACTTTTTCTTCAAGAACCTCCTCGATGCTGATCCAGCATCGAACACTCTGTCATGGAGGTGGGTCGCAGGCCTTCAGACCCCGGGGAAGACCTACCTGCCACGGCGATCCAACATCGAAAAGTATATGAGTCCTGATCTCTTGGATACGCTACAGGAGGGGCTTGAGATCCTTGAAAGACCCACAGCAGTTCACCCCGAGGCTGTGGAGAGGGAACGAATCACTCACCCGGGCCCTGACCCGGAGACCCTGCCTGATAACCGGAATGCCGGCATCTGGGTTCACGAGGAAGATTTACTCCCGGAAGCCAGTCCCCTTTCCCCTCTTAAGCCAAAGGCAGTATTGGTAAGTGGAAATTCTGAAGCTTGGGAAAAATTTGACTTCGGTGGCCCCAAAAGGAAATGGCTGATGGCCGCATTGGAAGATGTACGTCTGCGCGCAGAGAACCACTTCCGGGTTTCGCCCGAAATCGTGACCCAGACCCATCAGCTTCAATCAATCACAAAATGGGCAAGGCGGGAGAAGCTCCGCCAAGTCGTAGCACTTCGCCCCCAAGTCGGACCTCTTGCTGATTTGATACCGAGCATCCGTCAGGAATTGGCCAGTCATGATGTCGAGCTTCTCCTTCTTGATCGAGCGAAAGACCGGGCGGCTCGCTCCCTCGCTACGGGAAGCTTTTTTTCATTTTGGAAAAAGTGCCAGAGAGAATTCCCTGAGCTCTCCGCATAGAACGCCTAGAGCCTGCGATGTTCTCGCCATATGTCACGCCGCAAAGGAGAGCTTCCCTACGCCGCCTGAGGCCCGGCACTAAAATTGTCAAAAACCCTGTCCCGGAGTAAGCGGGCTCGCTCCAGATCCCCTGTTCCCAGCGAGAACCGAAGACGTCGCGAAAAGAGACCCTGATGGACGGTGATCTGGCACCACCAAGTCCCATTGTTATTGGTAAGATGATGGTTCGGATGTGATTCTCTTTCCCTGCTTACGAGGTGCATTGCTGGCCTGATGTTTGAGTAACTCATGATACTGATTCTTCGTGGAGGAGAAGCACCCGGACTCGCGGTCCGAAAGGGCTGAACGAACACCTGTGAAAGCAGAAATGGGAGACCTTCGTTCAGCCCTTTCGGGCAGCGCATCGTGCCAGCTGGCACAGGCACCTTGTCGTCTCCGCGACAGGTTGCCGGATTTCTCCACCTTACGGCTGAGGAACCACTCTGAATGCTGCAAAACCCTGCACTAAGGCTCTTCCAGAAGCAAGACGGCAACGCTACGAAAAGTGACATAATACCAGACGCCACAGTTCCAGGATTCTGAAATATGCCTGCGAAAGCCCTCCTCTCGTCCTACCTTCGCAGGGGAAGATCCCGTTTGCGCTCTCCTTGATAATTCTTACCATGCCGTTAGACATGAACCGATTCGTCGTCGTAATTCTCTCTCTGGCTTGCTCAACCCTAATAGGGATCTCGAGCGCCGAGGAGGAAACAAATCGATCCACCGGAATCAATCTGGCGCAAGGACGCGAGTTCTGGTCTTTCCGGCCCCTGAAGTCGGTTAGCCCGCCCGAAGTGAAAGATGAGTCGTGGGGGCATACACCCATCGATCCTTTCATTCTAGCCGAACTCGAAAAGAGATCGTTGCGCCCCAACCCTGAGGCTTCCAGAAAAACGTTGCTCCGCCGGGCCATGTTTGGCTTGTGGGGTCTGCCGCCAGAGCCCTCTGAGATTGAGGCCTACCTCAACGATGAGTCCCCAGAGGCCTATGAGAAGCTCATCGACAAGCTTCTCGCCGGTCCCCATTACGGAGAGCGTTGGGCCCGACACTGGCTGGACCTCGCCCGCTTCGCCGAGAGCAATGGCTACGCCTTCGATAAGGACCGTGCTGACGCCTATCATTTCCGCGATTTCGTCATCAAGGCCCTGAACGAGGACATGCCCTACAATCGCTTCGTGCGGTTGCAGATTGCGGGTGACCAGATGGAACCGGAAAACTATATGGCCCAGGCCGCCACCGGCTTCCTAGCTGCCGGCCCCTTCACCTCCCAGCAGACCCAGAAGGAGCGGGAACGCAGTCGCTATGAACAACTGGATGATATCGTCCACACCATGGGCACCTCGATGCTTGGTCTGACCATCGGCTGTGCCCGATGTCACGACCACAAGTATGACCCTGTCCCCATCCGTGACTACTACCGGTTGGTCTCCTGTTTTTCCGAGACGGGATTTCAGAATCATGCCCACGATCCGAACCCGGCCAAAACACGGGAGGAAAAGCAAAAGTTCGATGCAGCCCACGAAAAGCTCGTTGCCTCCAGGACAAAGTTCGAGCAGGAGGTTCTTCCCTCCCGGCTGAGTGACTGGCTTGCAACCCGTGAGGAACCTGTAGAAGCCGAGACTCTCAGCCCCTGGAGCCACATTGGCCCCTTTGGAGCCTCGGATTTTAAAAAGGCCTACAACGAAGCCTTTCCCCCGGAGAAGAGCGTCAACCTCTCCGAAATCTACGAAGATCGGAAATGGGTGGCCCGCCCCGAATGGAAGGACGGAGCCATCCACAACACTCTTAAGGGCGACAACAGCGCAAATTACCTGTTCCGCACCATCGAAGTCTCTTCAGCACGGTCTCTTCCTGTCTCATTCGGCAGAGACGATGCCATCAAGGTGTGGTTGAATGGCGAGTCCGTACTCGCCAAGGAAACTCAGGGCGGAGTCGCCAAAGATCAGGATAAACTCACCCTCGAGCTCAAGGCTGGATCCAACCAGCTGCTGGTAAAAATCGTCAATGGAGGAGGGGGTTCGGGATTCTACTTCAGCACCTCACCCGAGGTGCCAGAGAAGATCAACACTATTCTCGCTCTGGCGAAAGAGGCCCGGAGTGAAACACAGACACTGGAGGTGCTAAAGTGGTATGCCCCGCGGGATCCAGATTGGAGTAAGCTGAACGACGCCGTTGATGAGCATGCCAAGAAAGCTCCCAAACCCGCTCTTATCAATATTTATGCTGCCCGAAAAGGCGGGGCGACGTACAACTTTGGAGCCGATACTCGTAAGGTCTACTTTCTCGAACGCGGGGAATCGAACTCTAAAA
This sequence comes from Roseibacillus sp., assembly GCA_002686085.1. Classification (GTDB taxonomy): domain Bacteria; phylum Verrucomicrobiota; class Verrucomicrobiia; order Verrucomicrobiales; family Akkermansiaceae; genus Roseibacillus_B. Next base: position 132,690 of record NZAC01000011.1, read on the forward strand.
ACGGACTCGCAACCCCGGCGTTCCTCCGTGTCCTGCAGTCCGAAGATGCCACCGAGGACTACTGGCTCAAAGAGACTGAGGCCCGCCCACCCCGGGTCGCTCTCGCCCATTGGATAACGGACGAGCAAAAGGGCGCCGGACACCTCTTGGCGCGAGTTATTGTAAACCGCCTCTGGCAACATCATCTCGGGCTCGGCATCGTGAGGACTCCAAGTGACTTCGGCGCACAGGGCACGCCCCCAACTCATCCTGCTCTCCTCGACTACCTCGCCGGAGAACTCATCAGGAACGAATGGAGGCTTAAGCCCCTGCACAAAATGATCATGATGAGCGCTGTCTACCGCCAGCAGGGGAACTCCAATCAGATGGCGATGAAAGTGGACCCGGAAAACAAACTCTGGTGGAGGCGGGGAGCCACACGCCTCGAGGCGGAAGTCATCCGCGATTCACTGCTGGCGGTCAGCGGAACACTGGACAAACGAATGTTCGATAAGGGGACGGTCGATCAGCGGCACACCCGCAGAAGTATTTATCTCACCGTAAAGAGGAGCAATCTGATCCCCATCCTTCAGCTCTTCGACGCACCTGACGCCATGCAAGGTATCGGGCAGCGTATTGCCACCACTGTTCCACCCCAGGCTCTCGCCATGATGAATTCTCCCTACGTGCGGGAACTTGCTGAAAAGTTTGCCCTTCGCATCCGCCCGGATGAGAGCGTCGCAATCCCCGAGGTCATCCACCGAGCCTATGCTCATGCGCTATCCAGACCTCCTTCAACCGTCGAGGAGCAGCAAATGAGCTCCTTCATCAAAGGACAGGCTGAATCCTATGGCAATACGGACGAGGCTATGAAAATGGCAATTGCCGACTTCTGCCAGACCGTGATCTGCCTCAACGAATTTATCTTTGTCGACTGAAATGAGTAATCTTCCCTTCTATAATTCCCGCCGCAATTTCCTTCAGAAGGCTGGCCTCGGTTGCGGCTCCCTTGCCCTGACCAAGCTGCTCAGCGAAGAAGGCCTGCTGGGGCAGACAGCTATCGAATCCGGGTCGTCGCTGGCAGTTCCCGGGCCACACTTCGCCCCGAAGGCCAAGTCTGTGATATGGCTCTTTATGCCAGGCAGCCCCTCTCAGGTAGATACCTTCGATTACAAGCCTGAGCTCCAGAAGCGCAACGGGGAAAAACTCATCGGGGCGGATCCCAAGACCGGGTTTTTTACCACCGATGGTAAGATTCTCGCTTCCCCTTTTTCATGGAAGCAGCACGGAGACTCCGGGACCTGGGTCTCCGAGATTTTCCCGAGCATGGCGCAGCATGTTGATGACATGGCTTTTCTCTATTCCTGCTACTCGCAATCCAACAACCACACCCCGGCGATGCTGGAAATGAATTCCGGAATGTTCCTGCAGGGACGCCCCGCAATGGGCTCCTGGGTAACCTATGGCCTTGGCAGTGAAAACCAGAACCTTCCCGGGTTCGTTGTCCTGCACGGTGCCATGCCGCGCGGCGGAAAACCTATCTGGGCACCCGGCTTCCTGCCAAAGAAGTTTCAGCCTACTGCCATTAACGGAACTAATCCCATAGGCAACCTCGCACGACGAAAGAATATGGGTGACCAGCACCAGCGTGCCCAGCTCGATATTCTCAGGTCGATGAACCGGGCTCACGGAGAGCCCCGATCTCTTGAACGCGATCTCGCTGCTCGGATTGAGTCTTTCGAACTCGCCTACCGAATGCAAACCGCCGCCCCGGAAGCCATGGATGTGGAAAAGGAATCAAAAGCCACTCAACGAGCCTATGGACTCGACCAGAAGGAGACCCAGCTCGTTGGCCGTCAGTGCATCATGGCCCGGAGGCTTATAGAGAGAGGGGTCCGTTTCGTGCAGCTCTACGCAGGCACCAACGGCGGCGGAGGAGGAGTGGCCGACGTTCCGTGGGACGGTCATAACGATATCGGGGCCAATCACCGAATCGCAGCCAAGAGCGTCGACCAGCCAATTGGCGCCCTTCTTTCCGACCTCAAGTCCCGGGGAATGCTCGAGGATACCCTCGTGGTCTGGGGAGGAGAATTTGGGCGCACCTCCGACGCACAGAGCGGTAAGGGTCGAGATCATAATCCCAACGCCTTCACCATGTGGATGGCCGGAGGAGGCATCAAGGGAGGTGCCCACTACGGAGCAAGTGACGAATTCGGCTACAAGGCTGTGGAAAACCGAGTCCACGTCAACGACCTCCATGCCACCATCCTGCACCTCCTCGGTATCGACCACGAACGCCTCACCTATTTCTTCAATGGGCGCAACTTCCGTCTCACTGACGTAGCTGGAAAGGTGATCAACGAGATTCTGGCCTGACGCGATTCCACTCGCATGGGCCTACCGGTTCAGGACCCGGGTCGGGACGACTTCTTTCTCTTCGAACTGCTAACCTTTTCCTTGTATTCCGGAACAGGCAACCCGTCATCAGGCTGATTCCAGAGCCGGTAGGGATCATCGAGCCGGCGCATCTCGGCCAGAAGGAGTGTCTCCATTTCCTCCAGCTTCCCGGCGTATCCCGGATCATCCGCGAGGTTTCGCTGGTGCTGCCCCGGCTTGTTGCCGGTGAGGTCAATTACTTCCTGGCTGTGATGCTGGCTGACGAGCTCGTGCGGATTCCGTGCGAGATGGAAGAGCTGGGTTTCCCGTATCTTCCCCTTGTCGGATTGATACTTGATCAGTTTCCAGTCCCCTTTCTTCACGCACCGCATGCCCGGACGGGCCCCACCACAATAGACCCCGTAGAGTAGCTCTCGGACCGATTGCTTCTCCCCGAGCAATACAGGCTTGAAGCTTTTCCCTTCGCTGGTCTTCGGTGCCTCGATGCCAGAGAGGTCACAAAGGGTCGCGAGAACGTCGAGGAGGTAGATATTACCAGGTGCCCGGGAGCCTGGCCGGATGCCCGGGCCCTTGACGATGAATGGGATCCGCCAGGTGTGCTCGTAGAGGTTCTGTTTCCCCTGTAGTCCATGCCGGCCAATGGCCATTCCATGATCTGCGGTATAAAAGACGTAGGTGTTCTCCAACTCTCCCATCTCCTCAAGCTTGCGGAGAACCCGGCCAATCTGGATATCAATATTCTCGCTGCAGGCAAACTCTCTCCCCAGTTCATTACGGATGGTTCGCTCATCCCTCCGCTTCCAGACCCCGGGAACGGCAACCTCGTCGCGAACGGTCATGTGAGTATTATCGAAGGGGTGCTGCGGCAGGTATCCTACGGGAAGTGGAGGCTGCTTTGTATTCGCGGGTGGAGGAGACCCCGGATCCGTGTGATTCACCGCCCCATACTTGGCCAGCAATTCCGGTTTTCCATCCCGCACATCGTGTGGGTGAGAGAACCCAAAGTAGATCAGGAACGGGGCCGTGTCCTTTTCCGATTCCCTCCCGGACAGGTAATTGAGGACCTGCTCCGCATGCCAGGCGCTTCCGCTCTCATCCGTGCCTCCCCTCTTGGTCGCATCGTGACAGACCTTGAAGAGCGCGTTAGCCTTGTCATAGCTGTTACCCCGTTTGCAGGTCCGCATGGTGTCATAACCAGCCCGGTTGAAGACCGCCGGGATCGTCTGCATGGCGAGGTCAGGGGGAACCATTGCCGGGTTAGAGGCGTGGGGGTTCATGACGCGGTTCAATCGGTCCGGGATGTGCCAAACCGTGCGACCCGACATCACCATGTGCCGGGAGGGCGTGCAAACCCCACCCACCCACGCTCCCATGTGGTGAGCTCCGTCGAAAACCATGCCTCCGGACGCCAGGGCATCAAGGTTCGGAGTTTCCAGAGGCGACTCCGAATTGTAAATCTTCAGGTCAAAAGGAGATTGATCATCGGCGATGATGAACAGGATGTTGGGCCGCTTCTCCGCTGCGGAGCATGGAAGAAGAAAAAGGCACCCTGCCAGCATGAGAAAGAGACCCGGAGGACAGGAAATACTTAAATTTGTCATTAGTTGAACTAGGTTAATTCTTCTTATTACTCTTCTTGCGCTTCCGTCTTCGATCCTCTTTTCCCGCCCTCCGGTCATCCCAGAGCTCGAGATCGAATTCGTTTTTCTGCGCAGGACCGGGCGTGCTGCGACCCCGGTCGATGTAGCTCTGCATGAGGGCGGTCAACTTAGCAGCGACTTCACCTCTCGATACACTGAGATCACTCGTCTCCCCGATATCCCCCTGCAGGTCAAACAACTCCCTTCGTCCATCCCGGTGGAAGATCTGCTTCCACGGACCCTGCCGGATGGCCAACCCGCCGGAGGCTTGATGAACAATCGCTTCTCGTACCGGTTCCGAACCACCTTCCAGAAGGGGTAGAATGCTCACGCTGTCCTCCCCAGCCCCGGGAGGAAGCTTTTCCTGAAGAATGTCCGCACAGGTCGCAAGGAGATCGTTCAGGCAGATCAGCTCAGAACATACCGACCTGGACTTAATCCGGGCTGGCCAGCGCGCTGCAAAAGGCTCCCGGTGCCCTCCCTCGTAGATGCTGCCCTTATCCGCTCGCAAGGGCGGATAGGCGCGCCCAGCCGCGCCATTATCACCAGTCGCGATGACGAGGGTGTTCCTGCTCAACCCCTTCTTCTCCAGTTCATCAAGAATCAGTCCCAGCATGTAGTCGCCCTGATAAACCCAGTCCGCATATTTGCCTCCCTTACCAGCACCCCCTCCCTTTCCGGCAAATTCGGGTGCCGGGGTGATCGGCTTGTGCGGCGGACACATCGGAAAATAGAGGAAAAACGGTTGCTTCTCTGAGCGAGACCGCTCGTCGATATACTCAAGCGCTTTCGCCATCATGAGCGGCTGGTTCTCAACTGCTTCCACATGGGAAACCACAACGTCCTGCTCCAGGATACAGCCGATGTTGCGGGCATGGGTAAACCCGTAAAAGTAATCGAATCCGAGAGTATTCGGCCCCTCTTTGAAGCGGGTCCCGATGACCGGAGTAGACGGCCGGGTCTTCTTGTCTCCTGCCCAACCCAACCCGAGGTGCCATTTTCCGATGCAGGCAGTATGATAGCCGTGGCTCTTGAGAAAGGACGCTACCGTCAGGCGCTCTTTCGGGATGATGGGCCCAGAATAAGTATTCAGGACCCCGAATTGCCCGATGCGGGACGGATAGCGTCCCGTAAGGAGGCCATACCTGGTCGGCGTGCAGCTGGCCGCCGCCGAGTGGGCATCCGTGAATCGCATTCCGCCCCGAGCCAGACGATCGAAAGCGGGAGTCCTGAAAGGTGAATCTTCCCGGTTGCTTGGCGGCTGGCCCCAGCCGAAATCGTCAAACAGGACAAAGACGATATTCGGGCGCTCAATCGCCGCACCTACAGGACCTGTAAGGATTAGCACTGCCAGCAGCACGACGGATGGCACCCGGAAATTCATCTGGTAGTGGCACCTGGAAGTTCCGTGGCCTCAATTCCAACCTCTTGGACCTGACGTTTGAGCTCAACCTCCAAGTCCGCAATGGCATCCCGATAGGAAGGTCGCCCCGCCACGTTATATAACTGCTCCGGATCCTCTTTTCGGTCAAACAACTCGGCCGGATGACCAGGGATCTTCAGGTAGGTGAAGCGACCGGTCCGGATACCGTAGTGACCCGGGATCCCCCAATAGGTGTAAAACTGGGACTTCCTCCAATCCACCACCTCCTGCCCCTTGAGCAGGGATACCATACTGCGACCCTGCATGGCCTCCGGCACCTCCACCCCAGCAAGTTCCAGCAGGGTTGGGGCGATATCGACGTTGATGCAGAGCTCCTTGTTCACGCTGCCGGGCCTGATCAGCCGCGGATACCGGATGAGGAAGGGCATGCGCATGGAAGTCTCCAGAATCAGCCGTTTGTCGTAGAGCCCGTGCTGACCCAGCCAATACCCCTGGTCCGAGGTGTAAACCACCACGGTGTCCTCGGTGAGACCCTCGGCATCGAGATAGTCCAGAACCCGCTTCAGGTTGTCATCGTTACCGGTGGCACAGCGGATGTACTTGTGAATCATGTGCTGGTAGGCCACCCGGATCTTGTCCCGGTCACTTTCAGAATCATGCTTCCACATCTGGTTGGGCGCATCATCCTTCAGATGGCGGGCATAGTAATTCGTGGTTGGGTCCCTCCTGCTGTCCGTCTTGGTGGAATACAGCATGTGGAACTTGGTTCCCTGCAGGAAAAGCCGCTTCAGGTTGGAGTCGGTGTTACGGATGTCCTCATACAGTGAAGGAGGCTCGGGAATGCTCACCCCGGCCAGAAGATTATCATAACGCCTGGCATGACCATAGTCGTGATGAGGGGCCTTGAACTGAAGGCTCAGCAGGAAAGGCCTCTTCCGATCACGAGCCTTGAGCCACTTCAGGGCCATATCCGTATAAACGTCTGTGGAGTATCCCTCCACCTGCTTCCGATCCCCTTCGCTCCCACTGAAAGTTGGATCAAAATACTTACCCTGCCCTTTGACCCTCATGTGTTTTTCATAGCCCTTGGGCTTACTCCGAAGGTGCCATTTCCCAACCAGCCAAGTCTGATAACCCACCTTCTGTAGCTCGACCGGGTATTGAGGCGAGGCCTCGTTAATGGATCCATTAAGCCCTCTCACCCCATTTTTGTGACTATACTGCCCGGTCAGGATGGTGGCGCGACTTGGGGAACAGATGGAATTGGCACAGGTGAAACTGTCGAAACGCATCCCTTCCTTCGCCAGTCGATCAATGGCCGGCGTCTTCGCGTGGTTCTTGAGATAGGTCCCATAGGCCGAAATAGCTTCAAAGGCATGATCATCCACGAGAACGATCACCATGTTTGGTCTTGCCGCCTGGGTAGGACTACCGCACAGGACACCGAGAAGAAGAATGGCAGAGAGGTATTTCATGAAAGGGTCCTGCCCTGCGCTCCGAGATCTTCGGGAACAAGCCAGTTCCTCAACCTAGGGCTTCGCATTCCTCAAGTCCAGCCTCCCCCCTGCGCCTAGCCGCCCGGACGTAGCCGACCTCCTGGTCAACGCCGAATCGATAGCTGCTCTCAACGTCTTCGGAGAAACCTGTGAGCCAGCGTCAGAAGGAAATGCCGGCAACCTGACTCCTCTCCTCCCAGCCATGGAAAGTAGGCAGGCAGAAATCGCCCTCCTCTTCATCAAACACCACGAAAACGTCTTTGCTGAGTCCTCCCTGCTCGAGAAAGTGAGGGAGAGCCAACTAAGTGACGTGGAAGAATATCTTCAGAACCTTTTCCGGTTTGAGATTGTCCCAGTGCATTACCGGAACGGATATTTCCAGGTTCATATCGATTATGCGGGATTCGATGACTCGACCCGTTACCAACTTGAGAGCTCGGCTGATCTGGGAAGCTGGGAGAGCGTGGAAGGATCAATTCATTCGTTTGAGGACAGCACCGAGCGAATTTTTCCCCTTCAGCTTCCGGGCGAATCCTCGAAGTTCTTCCGGCTCCGGCGACTGGGAGAGTGAACGCAGAGCTTATCTGTTTAGTCCTTGCGTGAAACACGGGCGGCGAATCTTTTCAAGGTGGTCGCGTGTTCCGGTCGACCAGCAAGGTTGGACCACTCGTTGGGGTCAGACTTGAGATCGTAAAGCTCTTCCTCCCCGCTGGCATACCGGATGTAACGCCAACGCTCACCCCGGAGAGAGATGTTGCCTCGATCAAAGGTAGTGGTTACCACCCGTCCCGTGGACCGCGAGGGCTTCCGTAGCAGCGGCTCCAGGGACTGCCCGTCCAGGGTTTCGGGCCCCTGCAAGTCACAGAGTTTCACCAGGGTAGGATACAGATCCAGCAGGCTCACAGGCTGGTGACACCGCGATCCACCTCCCGCAAACTTCTCGGCCTTTGTCCTGGGGGGGACCACGATGAGAGGAACCCGGGTCGACCGCTCCCAGCCAGTCCACTTTCCCCAGTGCTCCTTCTCCCCGAGGTGCCAGCCGTGGTCAGACCACAATATGATCCACGTATCTTCCCCCATCGCACTCTGGTCAAGAGCCTTGAGTAACCGGCCGATCTCGTAATCCACGTAGGTTGTGCAGGCAAGATAGCCTTCCACCGCTGCCTGCCACTGTCCGTATTCCACTACCGTGGCATGACTACCCGCCGTGACTGCCTCCCTTGCCCACTTGCGACCCATTTCACCAAGATCATTCAGATCGGACCCCTTGACCGGAGGAAGTTTCCCCGGGTCATCCTTGAATCGATCGAAGAATCGCTTGGGGGCCCAGAGGGGAATGTGTGGGCGGTAGTATCCCACCGCGAGGAAGAGTGGATCTCTTTCTCTCTCCTTCAGCTTGCCAATCGCCCAGTCCGTGATCTTGGTGTCCCCGAAGTCCGTATCCTGCACGTCCCACCCACCCCAGTCGAAGGACTCCCCATCAGTCAGAGTGGGTTTCCGGTCCGAAGGCATGCGATTCAGAGGCAGGACAACCTTTCTTCCGAGACTATCCTTTGTGAGATGCCGGGGATTGGCCGTTGCCTTGCTGGGAAGCTCCTTGCGGGTATATTTCACCTCCTCCTTCGAGAGGGGACTCCAACGCTGGTTCACTCCGTAGTATTCTCCAAAGGACTTTCCCCCGCGGGAGTGAAGCAGTTTCCCCGCCCCGCGAGTCCGGTAACCCGACTCCGCAAAAGCCGTACTCAGAAGACGAGCCTCGGGATAGCGACGAGACAGTGAACCGCTCTGATTGGACCAGACCCCGGTCACGTCGGGCATACGACCACTGAAGACCGCTGCTCGCGATGGATTGCAGGCCGGAGACACACAATGGGCATTGGTGAACAGGATCCCCCGCGCAGCGAGCCGGTCCATATTGGGGGTGAGTGCCTGTGGGTGCCCCTCGAGACAACCGATCCAGTCGTTAAGATCATCGACCGCAATGAAAAGAACGTGCGGGCGCCCGGCACCCGAAGTGCACATCAGAATCAGAGTGAGAAGCAGAAAAACCAGAGAACGCATAACGAGGATCTACCGCGTCTTAACGCCAGTCCCCGTTACGATCAAACACATGTGCTCATCTTTAGCTCCGGAGACCCACCGGAATTGACCTCTTTCCAGCTAGTGATTAAAAACCGTGAAACCCTCAACCCTTATGCGCTCAATACTTACAGCCCTTTGCTCCACACTGGGCACTCTGGGAAATTTATATGCTGTGCCTGCAGATTTTCCAATAGTGGCTGAGGACCTCGCCGTCTCCCTTTTCGCCCGGGATCCGATCGTGAGGAATCCCTGCGCCCTGACCTTTGATTCGCAGGGGCGACCCTGCGTTGGCATGGGCCCCCAATACCGCTCCCCTGATCCTGACACCGAACCTGACTCAGTCTGGATTCTTAAAGATCAGGATAAGGATGGCCTTGCCGATGCCGGGCACAAGTTTGCCACTGGCTTCAATTCCATTCAGGGACTTGCCTGGAAAGGGGATTGGCTCTGGATCGCCAACGCTCCCGATTTAACCCGTGTCCGTGATACTGATGGCGACGACGTGGCTGACGAATACGTCCGGGTCTACACCGATTTAGGGAATCTTGAGCATGGGCTGCACGGACTGAACTTCGGTCCGGACGGGCGGCTCTATATGTCCAAAGGTAACTCCAAGGGCTTATCCATCATACCGGACCGTCTCGCTCCTCAGGCTTTCCGTGAACTGTGGAGCATCGAAGTTCCCCCCGGGACACCAGAGCCACAACCAACCATCTTCACTGCCGCAAGCTATCAAAAGAACTACCAGAATCCCCGCGACGACTGGGGTGTCACGGGAGGAATTCTCCGCTGCAACGACGATGGTTCGAATCTGGAGATCATTTCACGAGGCTTCCGGAACCCATGGGACATCGCATTCGACAACCGCTTCGATTGGCTCGGCACTGACAATGACCAGACCATGGGCGACAAGATCTTTACTCCATTTTTCGGCTCTCACTTCGGATGGGGTCATCCGTGGAGTTATGATTGGAAAGGTGACGATCATCTCCCTACCGCGCCCTCCAGCGGCCCACTTTTCGAGGGTTCAGGAGCAGGCGTGATTCACTGTGCCATTCCGGGATATCCCAGTAATTACAACAACGTATTCTTCATCAACGACTGGCTCAACCGTGAGATCTTCATCTATCGGAGCCGATGGGATGGAGCCTGGCGCAAGCCGGACCGACTAAAGCTTGAGATTCTGGCCCACGCCGGGGGTGGGCGCAGTATGCCCCTGAGCAAGGGCCGGTCCTTCGATCCCGTCGATATCGAGATGGGGCCCGATGGAGCAATCTGGATCACCAGCTGGGGCCGCCAGTACGGAGCCCACTATGAGAATAACAAGCTCGCCAATGAGGGCAGGATTTATCGCGTCTGGCCCAAGGACTACTCTCCCTCTTATCCGTCGAGAGATACCCGGACAGTTGAGGGGCTCATCGGCGATCTGGGAAGCCATCTACCAGCGTGGCGCACCAACGCCCAGGAGGAGCTGATCCGGCGAGGCAAGAGTATCGAGCCCTTCCTCCGTGCTGCCCTCCGGAAGCCTGACCTTTCCGTCGCCCTCGAAACTTGGCTGGTCTGGACCATTGGTCGAATCAATCCCGAGAGCTGGTTCGAGGAAAACACCAACCGGAAGATCCAGTCGATTCGGGTTGCTGCCTTCAATGGGAGGCTGCACCCAGCCATCCGACAAGCGCTCGCAGACAAGGAACCGAAGGTTCGATTAGCGGCTGTAATCGCTCTGAGAGAACTTCGAGCCTCCGGCTCAACAGCAGCTCTCCTCAATTTGGCAGCCCGTGAATCTGATCGAATTGTCTACTACGCAGCGTGGGGAGCCCTCATGGACCTGCTTCCCGAAAACCAGCGCAAAACGCTTCTTGGTGATCGTCGTGCATCGATCCGCCTCGCAGCTCTCCTTGGCCTTCTGGAGGAAGACGCACTGTCCAAAAAGGAAATTGATCCCCACACAAAGGACAAGGATGCTGTCATTGCCGCTCTCAGCGCACGCCGTCTTGGGGGAAAACATCAATTCGAACATCGTGGACGCCCCCTTGCTGCAACGGGCCAGGTCCAGCCGCCAGAGCCTCTGGCAATTCCTTTCTCGAATGTTCGGGCAAGTAGTGGCCACGCATATCGGGCTGCCACTTTGCGTCGTGGTGCAGCCTGCTACACCGACCGCCCCTATCTCCTGACCCATGTTCCTCCGGAGCTCGAAGGTCTGACTTTTCTTCAAACCGCCTGCGATGATGCCGATTCGGAATCCGGGATTACAGTCAGTCTGAATCTGAAGTATCCTTCAACGGTATACCTTATTGATGACGCCCGCGCCGAATCCATGCCGAGGTGGGCGCAATCACAGTGGAAACCCACTTCCCTCGTGATTAAGGGCAATGATCCCAAAAGACTGAAAGTCTACCGTGCTGAGCTCCCCTCCGGTCCCCTCACTCTCGGAGCAAGTCGAGATGGAATTCAAGCGAGGAAGGGAAATTACATCATCGCTGTTCAACCCCGGATCCTTGCTCCTGATGGGAAGGTAGCCACCGTAGAGTCCGTTCTACCGCTCCTAGAAGGGGCCAACCTCGAGCGTGGTCAGGATCTCTTTTTCAGCCTCCACGGAGCGAATTGTGCCTCTTGCCATCAGGTCAAGGGGCGCGGTAATAATCACGCACCCGACCTTAGCGAAATTGGATCACGAGCAAGCGCCAAAGTGCTCTTGGAATCCATTCTTAAGCCTAGTGCCAGCATCGTGGAAGGTTTCGCAGCACAGGTCATTTCCACACGTAGCGGCGAATCTTATACCGGAGTCGTTCTCGAGGAGACAGGCAAGCGCATCACTATGGCCATGCTCGGAGGCAAAACTTCCACGATTCAAAGGGCCGACATCTTGAGTCGAGAGAGCCTTCCGATCTCAGCGATGCCCCCCGGATTTGGCGTCATCATGAATCGTCAGCAATTAGCTGACCTGACGGCCTGGCTGATAGGCTTAAAGAAATCTAGCACCCACAGGGACCCCGACAGCAGCTTTGTTCCGCAGAGTCTCCTCCAGAAGATAAATATCCAACTCCTCCGGTGATCACTCGGCGGACAGGGACCCCGGTTTCTGGGTGAACCTCCAGTGCAGGCTCGTGGATACTTTGCCGCCACTCAAAACGCTCACGGTCCTTTGAAGAATCGGCTGGAATGGTCTCGTAAGTATACGTGATCATCTTAGAGTTTTCTAATGCTTGAGGTGGCTCAACAAGTTCTTCCTTCGAGATTTAAGCACTCGCTCCCGGGATATATCCAAACTCTTCAGAAACTAGCAGCCTGATTGCTGCTGAATCTAAATCCATCCCCAAGCAAAGGAGGGAGGAAGAGACACTCGATGTAAGGGGAACAGGAACAGGCGACGGAGACACCTCACGGCCACATCTTTCAAAGAGCCACTGGGAACCCGGGTCCTCGACAGTCTTGACCAGAGCCTTGGCCCGAAGCACTCCACCGGGCAGATTCCTTAACAAATGCTCAATACCCGCTCGGCGTACTTTAGGTGGCAGAGGAATCTCGCATCCTCGAACCTGATGCGAAAGCAGGTGGACCGGATCCTGACTACGTTCAGCGGGGAGAGGCTGAGGTTCTTTGGGAAAGACCGAAACACCATCCTTCGTGGTTTCAAAAGCCACGGAAATGAGGGCCTCAGCCAGCTGATTGACATCCGTCTGTCGTGAGTCCGGGAAATTTTCTCTGACGACTGCCCCAACTGTATCAGTCTCAGTCTTCGAGACCAGGTCTTCATGCGAGAGAAGATAGAGCCCAGCACCGGTCATCTGGCGCTCTTCCAGCGGGGTAAGCTCGCCTCGCTTACCCCAGTGCCGAGCATCTATCACACATGCGTGAATCATGGGGTAGAAAGGCAACTCCTCCCGGAGCAGCGCGAAGGATTCAAGCAAGCCAAGTGGATCAGCTGTGCCATTCAATTCAATCAACAGCAAATCCCCTTTCCCCTCGGCCGCAGTCCGGCAGAGCAACACTAACTCCTCGAGGCTTTCACAGCAGGCACAGCTGGCTGCAAGCGGTGAGATGCTCGCAGCATGATCAGGGTTGATACTTGCGGCATCAATATTCGCATTAGCTATATCGTTGAGGATCACGTCCGCCCTCATGCCTCTACGCTGGAACTGCGCAAGCAGAGACCGTATCAGGCTTGTCTTCCCGGCTCCAAGGAACCCAGCGACGAGCAGAAGCGGTCTGGGAGAAGGCATGCCTCGCCAAGATCAGAGCTGCGTCGGATTGGGCGTATCTCCGTAGACAGCCTCGGGATCAAAAGACTTTTCAGATTCGATAAAACGAAGAGCTGGACCCTCCTGTTCATCAACGATTTCTCGATAGAAACAGCTCCGATAGCCAACGTGGCAGGACGCCTCTTCGCCTCCAGCATCCGGGCTGGTCAGCGCTACCTCCAGGACAAGGCAGTCCTGATCATCATCGATCAGGATTCGCTGAATGTTCTGACGCATCCCCGACGTCTCCCCTTTCTTCCAGAGTTTCTTCCTTGATCGTGACCAGTAATGAGCCTGCCGGGTATCGATAGAGAGCCTCAGCGCCTCTTCATTCATGAAGGCGAACATCAGGATCTCACCAGTCGCGGCATGACGGGTGATACAGGGCATCAAGCCGTGCTCGTCGAACTTCGGAGCAAGAACATCTCCCTCCTCTACCTGCTCGACGCTGCTGCGTGGGGCAAATTGCCAATCGTCTTTCATGATGGGGAGAGCAATACAAACGACGGTTACTTCAAGCAACCGCTTTCTCTGCTGCGCAACAGGCACACCGGCAAAGGTTGCCAATGTGCGTAGCAATCAGGAACAGCCCCCCGATCGTCGTCAGGACACTCGCCAGAGGAATATGGAGTTTCCAACCTCCGTCTGCGGTTGCCTGAATAGAAGGGCAACACGCATCAACGCATTCTCCCGCAGCTAAGTCCGCATCACCCTCCGTGGAGGCCATTTCCACACCCTCCGAAGACTCCTCACCGGCACTCTCGTCGAATTCGGAGAGACTTGCGCAGGTTTCGGAATCGGCTGCAGCTCCTTCCGGGCCGCTCTGTACACCCCCAGCGACGGAATAAGTATTCGTATCCTGTCCGGAATTCGATTCAAAACCTGGTGCGGCGGCACCCACAAGGACAAATCCAATCCCCAGCACTCCACTCGCAATGACCCACCTTCTGCGGTGCCGTTTGTAACCTGTAGCTACAGTCACTCCAGCAAGCGGAACCACAAGGAGAGCCATGATCCAGTGCGAGGCAGGATGCGCCCATACTTTCCCAAATACCGGGAGAAATAGTAACAGGAAGGGGGTTGCCGCACAGTGAATCGCGCACAGCACGGAGGCAAAAACCCCGATCCGATCCCCACCAATCGGCCAAAATGACCAAGAAAGGGAAAAAGGAGTATTGCGAACGTGTTCCACTGAAGACTGCTTACCATCAGAAATGGGCCAAGATCAAATGCAAATTAATTGCATCTCCGCAGCAGTACTTGAAGGGCGGATGCAATCTGCACAACCAATACATCCCTTCAAATACGCTGTGGTAATCACCTCTCTGGCTACACCTTCACGTGCGGGCAGACATTAAGGACCAGCTGCAATCGCCTTTGGCCTCCCCCACGCAGCGATCTGGCGAAAGATGGATTTCACCTTGCCCACCTGCAGATAATGCCCATCCTTCGCGCCCCACAGTCGGGGTGTAGCGCAGCTTGGTAGCGCGCGTCGTTCGGGACGACGAGGTCGCAGGTTCAAATCCTGTCACCCCGACCAGAAAGCCGCTCCTCCCCGTGGCTTTGTTTATCCACCCGAAATCACGCTTTCGCCCTCGGTAGACAAGCCATTCTCCGTGCTGAGACGCCTCCTTATCTCTTCAACCAGCACTTCGAATTTTGCGGTCTCATCCTGCGGGAGTCCTGCAGGATCAAAACGTGCTCTCCAATAAAAGCCCAAAGCTTGGTGCAAGTCTGGAGCGAGTCCGGGGAAAAACCTCAGCAGGCCGAGGATCCACTCACTGAATGTCCTGCCCTCACCCCGTGGCCCTAGAAGTTTCTCTGCTGAGGGGATCAATTCATGGAGAGCGGTATGCCTTGTTTCTCCCTTCCAACGATACCCGGGATCACTATCCTGACGTGTTCGGTCCTTCCACAGGCGCATGGTGAGGTAGACCACCAAAAACGTCCCTGCTATCAGGAGGACCCAGTTAATTTTTCCAGCGTTTCCTGGTGAAGTTCTCCAGATAAGAGCATCCTCCCGAATGTTGTGCCACCAGTCGACTAACTGTTGAGACCATTTTTTTCCTGAGCCCTCCAGCTCAGGCCATCGAGGAGTAGTCGCATCAAAGTCTTTCCAGCGCCCATAGGAGGAGAGATCCTTTCCATCAGGAATCTCATCGGGAGGAATTGTTCCATGCCATACTCGGCACCACGCGTGAGCATGGCTTCCCCGCAAAAGCCATTCTCCATCATCGTTTTTTTCCTGTCCGGAATACCCAACACAATAACGAGCAGGGATTCCAGCCTCGCGAAGGAGCAACACCGCCGCAGTGGCATAATACTCGCAGTGCCCTACCCTTGTGTCAGAGAGAAACCTCGCAACAGCCGAGCTCTTCTGGCTCGGGTGCTCACTCCTCAGGAACATGCTGTAGGTGAATTCTCTACTGAAAAATTTATCCCTGATGACCTGAACGGCCGCGCCCGCGGAAAGCCCTCGAAGTCCCCATGCCTCGCAAACATCGCGAATACCCTTCCGCGCGGGATCTTCCACCCACTTCTCATTGGCGTCGAGACGCCCGGGCGCACGCTCGGCCAGAGGGACCTGCAAATCACGCTCTGGATCAGGTAATGCTTCATGCAGAGGGCGGCCTCCAACGAAAACCTCGAAGGAAGTGACTCCGTGATCAGGATTTTCGAGGCGGACAGTGCCCAGAGAATTGACATCCACCCCACCATCCGTGACCTGAAGTCCGGCAAGTCTTTGTGCATCATCGGGAAGTGGAAGAGGCGTCTTGGTATCGACCTTCCCTTTAACGGTGAGTTTGCGCCGCTTGTCTGGATCTCGTGCAAACTCCTTTTCGTCAAAAGCAAACTCACGAATCCCATCCTCTGATACCCGGTCCCACAACAGTTCGTAGTCTCCCTCCCTCTTGTCGACTTCACTGCTCTCCTGCTTACTCTTTCCCCTGAGTTCCACCCGTCTCCCTCCGCCCTCTCCACCTCTCTCAGGGATCGGCCGATGCCACCACTGGGCATCCGAGTAGTGGTTGTAAACTGCTTCCCTGAAAAGACGTGGCTCCTCCGCCGGAGCCTCCTGCACTCGCCACCGGATTCCCTTGGACTGCTTGAGTGTTCCGAGCTTTCCAATCGCAGTCTGGGAAAGGTCTCCGGAGGTGAACCCTCCTCCCGTCCGGCTGTAGGGGCTATCGAGGCGCAGCCACAAGGCCTTCAGACCAACCGAGCCTCCTGCCCCAAAGATGAAAACAAGGAACAGTGCAATCACGGTTCTGGCTGGCCTCAACCGGCTGACCGAGCTGGCAAAAAACAAGGATGCCGCCATCAGTATCCCTGCCCCCGCAAAAAAAGCTATCTCGTCAATTCGAGTCATGGCTGAAGCAACCATGACAAAGCAAAGGTAGGGGTAGCCAATGTGAACCTGAATTGGTCGCACATCCCGACCTGCCTTCCGATCAATCAGCATCTTTCGCCTGGCCACTACCGAAAAAGTATTGAGCGGCATAGTCGACTCCGTGGCGTAATTCTGGGCAAGAATCACCGGTAAGAGACACACTGGAACCCACTCGAGAGCCTCAAAAAGAAAGATCGGACTCGCACTCTCCAACCAGACCCAGGCAGAGGCAACAAGGCCCATCCCAATGGAAAGATACCAGGCGCGAACGAAACCACGCTCGCCAAATTTCCAGCGAAGGTCTGTCCATGAGCGCGCCTCGACCAGAAGAGCACAGAGAAGTCCAATTACCGGATGACCCGTCACCCCACCCCAGAAAAGCAGAGCCCCACCCTCAAGAATTCGGGGCGGCTCATGAAAGTGTTGGAAATTATCCTTCATAGCTGGAGTTTCATTAATTCCTCCTGGATTGCCGGCGGCTCAAGCAGGTAGTGCCGACAGGGTATTGGCCTTTCCTCGGTTCTAGCACGGACGTCCGACGCATCCCTGCAGAGGATCAGAGCCGTCATTTCCAGCCCCGTCATCGATAGGCGTCTCAGAAAATCTGCCCGAGCGAGACTCCACCCCGTAAACACCACGATTCCTGCTGTCAGCCCTTCGCGGTGACTTATGAGGACCTTCTCCAGCTCTTCGAGACGCTCCTCCGGCTCTCCCCCGATCTCCGCAAGAGCCTTCATAATGTTTTCCGACCGGCCAACCCCCTGCCCTTCCCGAACGACAACGGCCTCATCTTTCATCGTAACCAGATCCAGCGTATTATGGCTTGTGTCAATAGCCCTCGCAACCGAAGCCGCCACGGAAATGGAATCCTCCAGAAGATCCTCGTCTCCATGCTCTACAAAGTTATCGAGGATCAGCGCATAGTGTGGCAGTGACACATCCTCAAATTCTCTCACAATAGGACGCCCGGTTCGTGCCCAACCCTTCCAGTGAATTCGGCGCATGGGATCTCCACTCCGATAATCTCGAATCCCGAGGAAGTCCCCTGATTGTCCAGCAGTAGTTGAAAGAGCATCTCCACCGTGCTCGACAGACGCCTGACCTGAAAATTTTATGGGGGCCAGACGGTAGTAGCGTGGGAATACTATAACACTATCATCCCCACTAAGCACTTTACGACAGCGCTGAAACAGGCCCAGGGGATCAGGCAGGCGAAGTCGCAGGTCGCTTAGTGGAATGAGGCCACGTTTTCGTGGAAGGAGCTCCATTCTCACTCTCACGGAATCACCACGATCAACCATCTTCTGGCCACTTCCTCTTACTCCTTCAAAGAGCAGCCGTCGTTCAAGTAACCAACGCCATCGGTAATACACAAAAAACCGGTCAAAAGCATTTCTTCGCTCCTCGCCAGGCTCTCCGATCCGCGCAAAACTCAAAAGGCTTGGTCTCGCATCTGGAGGCCATTCATCGAGAAAAAATCCCCTCACCGCATGCCGCCCTCTGTTTGTGACTGTCACAAAATAAGAAAAGCTCTCCCCAACTGTCGCATATCTTGGCAACTCCCGTTCCACTATTAGACGTCCGCGACGACACCAAGCCCATCCCAGCGAAACCGCCAAGGCCCCCAGAATAAGGGAGAACAGCTGGTAAAGAGTCGATTTGGAGAAGTCCACTCCAAGAATCGCAGTAAGCAGGAGCAGAGAAAGAATTCCCCAGCCTACAGGAGTAACCCTGCGGTTGAAAAACAGTGAGACGATCGACCCCAGGGAGTAACTCCGATAGAGAGCCCGATAGAACCATGAGACCTTGGGTGCCACTGGAAAGGCAGGGTTACGGCGACTCATTGACTACCCTTTTTTCTCTGAAGCCAGATACCATCTCAGGAGGGAACCGGAATATTCTGGAGTAATTCTTCGACAATCACACGGCCAGACCGCCCGGAGTATTCTGCCTCCGGTTCAACCACTAGCCGGTGGGCGATGACATCAACTGCAAGCTGCTGGATTGTCTCTGGCACAACAAAATCACGCCCCTCAAAGAGAGAGAGAGCTTGCGAGACTCGCATAAGAGCAAGAGAGGCGCGGGGGCTGGCTGCCAATCGGACCTCCTTGCATCCTCGGGTCGCAGAGACTACCGCCACTATGTATTCCTTAATCTCCTCTGTAATTCGAACCTCGCGTGCCGCAGCTACAAGTCCCAGCAACTCTTCTCTGGTTAAGGCAGGCTCATGGCGGTCCAGAGGGTGATCATGTGTCTGACTGGAGATAATAGCCACCTCCTCCGAGGCAGCCACGTAACCAAGAGCGCACTGCATCGTAAATCGGTCCATCTGAGCCTCTGGAAGGGGATAGGTCCCCCGGAACTCCACCGGGTTCTGTGTAGCCACCACAAAAAAAAGCCCGTCCATTTTATAGAGCTTGCCATCTACAGTCGCCTGACCCTCCGCCATGGCCTCCAGAAGTGCACTCTGGGTCCGTGGCGAAGCCCTGTTGATTTCATCCGCGAGAAGGATATCGGTGAATACAGGACCCGGCATAAAACGAAATTCCCCACCCTTCTGGTCATACACGGAAACACCGAGTACATCCGAAGGAAGCAGATCAGGGGTGAACTGAATCCGTGAAAACTCTGCTCCACCAACCGAGGCTGCTATGGCCTTGGCGAGAGTGGTTTTTCCAGTTCCCGGAAAGTCCTCGAGAAGGAGATGCCCCCCCGAAACGAGGCAACCCAACACTCTCCGGACCACAGGACCATGCCCCACGACGACTCTCCCAACGGACTCCTCCAATCGGCGGGCAGCCTTAAAGGCCTGCTCAAAACCACCACGGCTCAGGGCCCCTGGTCCATCGTGTTGCTCTTCATCCATGCGTCCAGATCAGTCTTACTCCGTGCAACATGTCTCTCAAAAAGCAATCGCACAAGAGCGCTCTCCTCTTCCTCAAGGAACAAGTCGATACGTTCCCAAACCCTCTCATTCAGGACTTCACGACCTTTATTTGTTGCGAGACGCAAACCCACATCTACCACGATGCGGGGACCCTCCTCGGTAGCGACCAGAAGATACATGGGATAACTCGGACTACTTCCCGGCCCAGAATCAACCCGGAGGGTGACTGCAGCCCAGCTTTTCCCTGACTGCACGTGGACCTGATGGTCGAGAACTGCTGAACGCTTTGCTCCTCGATACTCATAGCTCATCCCGTTCAAGGCCTCCCACATACCATCGTTGGAATCGAGTAAGGCCCCACAGGAGAGCAGCTCCATGAGGTTTCCTTTCCGTATCAAGCTTCGGAACTTGCTCACCAGTTCACCTGCTTCTTCCGCACTGACCACTCCACCTTCCACTGGCGCAGCTTTCTCAAAGCGCCTCCGAAGGTCTGACGTCGCTTTTTCCATCAAATCCTCGCGCTGATTCTCAAAGCGGCGGTGCACTTCGGCTTGCTGCTCCTGACTGGCCTTACCTAATTTCGCAAAATTCCCGCCAGTAGTCACCCCAGGCGCTATTGACCAACCTTGCTTGTCCCGCATCAGGATCAGCGGATTGAGCTCCAGATGTTTGTCCTGCGCAGTAGATACAATCTGAAAAATGAGGGCTCCGGCATCTTCATGCTCAATCACATCCAACAAACTTCCATCAGAGGCAGCCTTCGCCTCTTGATGGAATTGGTTCCAGAATGCGCCGAGATACCGGTAAGCAGCACGCCTTTCTGGTTCAGAGAGCTCTGGGTTCCGATGAGCAAAACGCAGGAAGTCCCCGAGTGACCCTTTCCTCAGTATTTTCTCTATTTCCTCCGCAGCCGCCTTGATCGTGGCAGTCCTTAAGGGGGCATTCTGGGCCTCGAACTCCTCTTCAAACTTATTTTTCAGAGCGTCATCCTCGTCATAATTCTGGTCCCGAAGAAGCGCCCTGCGGAAAGTCTCCCGGCTTTCGTTGGAAAGACGCAAGCCGCTTGGCAACTCGATAGTCCACCGCTTCCCGACATATAACAGAACAAAACGGATGAGGCTTACGGGCCTTCCGCGGCGTGGATCGAAGACAAGAAGCGAAACCTCGGCATCGAGATCATCACCCCCCTCCTCCTGAACCACCACCCGAACCACATCGTTCCTCGTCAGGAAGTGCCAGTATCCTCGACTGTCAAGGCCCTGCAAGCCAAGGGATACTACTCGCTGCAGGCGTCGTTTTTCCTCCGAAAGATCGCCCTCGAACTGACCAAGAAGGACCATCGCTGCTGGAAGATCGCCCTTCTGGCAAGCCTCCGAGAATGCCTTCACCAGTTGACGGGGACTGACTGCGGCCTCCAAGGCTGCAGGCTCTGCCTCATCCATACGCGTTCGCAGGTCTTCCAGAACTTCATCTTCGAGAGCGCGCAACTTAACCAGCCTCTCCCTGCCCATCCATAATTCAAGAGCATCAGCTCGCTGCTCAAGAGCATTGTCAAAACCAAGATCCACATTATCAAAGCTCCCGGGAACCGGCGCCACCGCCCAACCATCAGCGCCTCTGTCCCGCAATCCGAGACCAAAGACATCCACCTCCAGCGGGTCCTGACTGCTTACCGCATTGATGGTGACCGCTGCCAGGTCGCCATCACGCTTTTCACTGGAGACCTTGAGGTCATAACGGTTGTTCCGGAGATACCGACCGAGAAGCGCCAGACGCTGAGAGATCGCAGACCGGCGAACGGCTCCAGTATGACGTGACAGGACACTTCCTTTAAGAAGTTCGTTGGGTGTGGACTGCTCATCACGGAGACCCATCATGAAGTTAAGAGCCGCCTCTCCGGGACCAGCCGCTCCCGAGGCGAAACCGGCTCCCAGCAGAAAAGCAATCGGGGGAACCAGTCGAACAAACCATGCGCTCCGCTTCACAATTCCTGATGAAAGCTATCCCGAGCCCGCAGAGACATCACGAAGCCGGCCATCAAGTTAATGGTATTTTGGACATCGCCAAGATCGGCTGTCTCGACCACAGAGTGCATGCAACGGAGGGGGAGTGAAACAAGAGCACTTGGCACGCCCTCCCGCACCGTGAAGATCTTATCAGTATCCGTACCGGTGAAACGGCTGGAGGCCTCATGCTGGATCGGAATTCTTTTCGAGCGAGCTACCTTTTCGAGTCGCTCAATCACCAGGGGGTGATTCGCTCCTCCATGGGTAAGAGTCGGTCCTCCCCCCAGTCTCACATGTCCATGCTGCGCATTATCAATACCCGGTGTATCAGTGGCATGGGTGACATCCAGGCAGAGACTGACATCCGGCATGAGGCGATGGGTCGCCATCAGCGCACCATTCCCACCGATTTCCTCTTGCACCGCATTGAGACAGATCAAGCGGAAAGCTGTCTTTGCCTTCGCGGCTGCCACCTTCTTCATGACCTGCGCGATTATGAAGCCCCCAATCCTGTTATCAATGGCACGGCTCACCACTCTCTGCTTGGTCAATTCCATGGGCTCATCGGCGTAAACCGCCGGATGTCCAACCCGAATACCGAGACCCGCTACTTCGTTTGCAGAACTCGCTCCCACGTCAACCCATAGCTGATGAGCTCTCGGGGCCTTTTCATTGGCAAGATCACGCCGCAGATGAATCGCAGTATTTCCAATGATCCCAGCCACTTCCTTCTTATCACCAAAGATACGCAAACGACGACCACGAGCGGTTGCACTATCACTTCCTCCAAGGCGGTCAATTCGCAGGAACCCATCAGGCGTTACCTGTTTGACCATGTAGCCTATCTCATCAGCATGGGCTTCCAACATGACGCTCTTCTTTCCTTCCCCCAGAGTTCCCCACGTTGACCCGTAGGCATCGCACTCCACTACATCAGCTGTCTTCCCAAGATATCGCGCCCAAACCCTCTGGCCTGGCATCTCGAAACCCACCGGGCTCGGGGTCTGCAGCAACTCAAACAAAAAGTCCTTGTCTCTTCTGGTCACGGGGCAACTCAAGCACAACCTGACACGCCCGCAAATCCAGAAAAAGATCAGTATGATTCACGAATCACCTACATCTTCCGTTTTCACCGGTAAGCAGAGTCACCTTTAACACTACGTCTTGATATCCCTGACCCTGAAAGCCATCCACCCAAGAACAAACAGAGTCAGATCAAGACCCACCAGAGCAGTATAGCTCTCTGCCAGCTTGGCCCACGAGATATTGTTCTCAAGGGCGAAGACCCAGTTACTCATCCGGTGGGTCAGTAAATGCTCCCGGTATGGGGCCATGAATGGAAGCATCTGAAGGACCGAATCCACGAAAAGCACGCTGAGCGCCAGAATAGTGGCAGCCGCAGGCTTAATCTTGAGGCAGGAAAAAGCGAACCCGATCGAAGAGAGCGTGCACATGCTCAGACTGAGAAGGAGAAGGGCCAGGCAGAGCCGTCCAATGCCCGCACTCAACTCGGGGAAGAATGCAAAGACCTTGAGCTCATAATTCCACACGAAAAGGCCTCCATCCCAGCCCAGAGCGATAGCCGACATCAAGTACCCTGAGATCCCTACAAACCAAACGAAGGTGAGGGTATAGACAAGAACCGCCACATATTTGATGGTAAGGACTCTGAGTCGGCTGATAGGCCGCGCCAGAACCATCCTGAGATTTCCGTCCTCACTTTCCTTAGCGACGATATCTCCGGATACAAGAGCAAGGTAGATCGCGCCAAGCATCGCCATGCTAAAGCCGATCATCCAGTAGGTCACAGTCAACGCTGAGTAATAGTGATCAACCTCCAGACCCGCATCTGAAAGAATCTTGGCCATTTCCTCCCTTGGCTTATCAAGGTGAAACACCCACAGAATCACCAGTTCGAGAATAAGGAATGCCCCATACCCGATGTAGGTCCGCCGGCGGGCGTAGAGCTTCTTCAACTCACTCCGAACCTGGATGAGAAAAAGACTCATGCCTCACCCTCCTCTCCGACGTCCCTGCTGCTCACCTCGAGATACACATCCTCAAGCGAGCGCCGGACCGGAGTAAGTTTCCGCAAGGCCACTCCAGCGCCGACAAGCTCACCTGCGACATCGGCAGGATCGGTCCCCTCAGGAAAAACCACCCTCGAGGAACCTTCTTCCTTCTTCCCTCCCAATCTCTGATAACACATCGCCGCTTGCGCAGATGGATCCGCCTCGATCTCGAGCGTCACCTGCTCGTCCGCGATTCCCCCGAGCCGGCCATCATAAACCTTTCTTCCCTGCCGAACGATTGCGACCCGGTCACACATCTGCTCCACCTCTGAAAGAAGGTGAGAATTGAAGAGCACGGTGATTCCCCGCGTTTCGCGAAGTCCAAGAATAAAGTCGCGGAACCACTTTATTCCCTCCGGATCGAGGCCGTCGGTAGGTTCATCAAGTAGCAGAAGGCGAGGTTCTGGAAGCAACGCCTGAGCAAGCGCCAGTCGCTGCCGCATGCCGTGGCTGTAGGTCGAAACCCGGGAATGGATCCGATCCTTGAGGCCCACTTCCTCCACAACTCGAAGAGCGGCCTCTTTCTCAAACCCTCCGGAATAACTCATCAGGACCTTGAGATTATTCCAGCCGCTCAGGTAATCATAAAAAGCCGGGGATTCAAAAATTGCGCCAGCATACCGGAGAGCATTCGCCCTTTTGCGCTGCACGGACTGTCCTCCAATTTTCGCTTCACCATGGTCGGGCTCCACCATGCCCAGCAAGATTCCCAAGGCCGTGCTTTTGCCCGCCCCATTATGTCCCAGCAGCCCAAATATCTCTCCCTCCCGGACTGTAAAGGAGAGGTCTCGTAGAGCCGGCTTTCCCCCAAACGACTTGGAGAGATTTGCGGCCTCGAGAATTACCCCGGGATCAGAATCACTTGTCACCACGCGAACCCTCCCACTGTGGGATCCGCATCCGCTGGATCAGCTCTCCCGCAATCTCAATCAACTGGAGAAACTCCATGATTTCATCCGGCTCCTTCCCCTCCATTGCAGCACGCCATCCGGTTTGTCCAATTCTCTCATGCTCTTCCGCGGCATTCAGGAGTTCGTAACTCTCCAGCAGATCGGGTGGCAACTCTTCCCGCGCTGCCTTCACTGCTCGCTTGACTAGCTTCCGGCGGCGCTCAGCGGGTAGACTGTCAAAAAGTATGATATAGGTATCCAGTCCCTCCAGCAGGCGAGCGACAAACACTTTTCGCTCCCCCGTCGACAATTTGGAATAGAATTGGCTCCTGAGTTCGCTGAGACGAACCTTGGTGTCAGGGTTGAACTCCTGCCGAGTGAGGTCCGAAACGACTTCTTCGATTCTCTTGCCCCGAATCTCTCTCTCTTTTCCAAAGGGCTCTTCCTTCTTCCCCGACCAGTCTCTGAATGCGCTTTCCTCGACAACCTTGCCCAGGTTATCCGCCGTTCTCCTCATTCCCCGAAAGTAGCCCTGAGCAGCCACTACAAGTGTCCAGATCAACACACAGATCAGGATTCCACTGCTGAAGACACGAACTTTCATTAATTGAACGCAAGAAACCTAGGCTTCATGACCTTTCTCGCAACCGCGATTTTCACTAGTTCTCCCGCCCCCTGTCCGCTACGAGGCTTGAGCGCAAGGCAGACAATGAGGTAGCACCGAGCGACAGGGCCAAGGCGCCGTATACCGTTATTCCTGTTCCTACAATCAGAGCGAGCGCAATCATCCTCTGCCACAACGTTCCACTCAACCACGACTCAAGCGCAAGGCCTGCAAGGTAGACTACTGCCCCCATGAGCAGGCTCGCCAGAGCCATCCGCAAAAGACGTTGCCACTCCGAACGCGGAATCTTTACAAAACCATCCATGCCCCGCCAGAGAAGCACCACATTGACCCAAGCGGAAACTGCAGTTGCGATCGCGATTCCAACGTGCCCGTAACCCCCGGGAAGAAGGAGGCGGAAAAGGAGGAGGCTGCACCCGATGTTCACTGCCACTGCCACGCCAGCCATGATCATGGGCCTCTTTGTATCCTCTCGTGCAAAGTACGCGGGCTGCAGGACCTTGATTAAGACATAACCGGGCAACCCCAGCGCGAATCCCGCCAAAGCCCACCCCGTCTTAGCCACATCCTCCGCACTGAATTTCTCTCCAGCAAAGAGACCCTGAATCAGGGGCTCGTGAACAGCCACCATCGCAGCAGCCGCGGGAAGGGTGAGAAGCATGGCCAATTCCATGCCCCGAAGAATACTGTGGGCCGCTTCCGCCTCTCGACCACTACGAAGACGGCGAGTCACCTCCGGCAAGAGCACGATTCCAAGAGCAATCCCGATCATTCCCAAAGGCAGCTGATTGACCCTGTCCGCGTAATAGAGAGTCGAAATGGCTCCCTGCTGAAAAGACGCAATCACCCCACCCACCAAAAGATTCACCTGCTGAATTCCGGCGGCAATCACCCCCGGACCCATCAGGAAAAGGAGCTTTTTGAGTTCCGGATTCCAGAGAGGCTTGTGAGGAACCATCGCAGCCCCAGCCCGGCTACACGCAATCCAGAGAACCACAAATTGCAAAAATCCAGCCAGCGCAACTCCCCAAGCGAGGGACTTCCCTACCTCAAGATCTCCCTCCCAGCGCATGAACCACACCAATCCCAGAGATCCCAGCATGACAAGATTCAGTAGAATGGGAGCGCCCGCGGGAACGGCAAAATACCTGAAGGTGTTCAAGACGCCACTCAAGTGCGCGACAAGAGCCATGAAAAACAGGTAACAGAACATGATCCGCGAAAGAGCCACCGTGAGATCAAAATTCTCGGGGTGATTCCGGAAAATACGCAGGACCGCTTCCCGGATCTCCGTACCCTCGTCGACCTTTCCGACCATCACCCGGACAACAAAGTGTTCCATCCCGTGATCCTGCGGCAACTGAATACGAGCCAATCCCGTCGGATCCATTCCAAAAATAACCTCCAATACATCTTCGCCCTCTCTTGGAACAAAGCGTTTCCGAGGATCAACATCACGCCCTACCCCGCTGTGCTTGTCCCCACTGAGGCTGAGCTGGGTAAGGATAAGCCCTTCGGAGGCGATCTCCTTCTGTCCACTGGCGACTATCGGGAATCCCTCATCTTTCAATGAGACCAGTAGCTTGCGCTTGTTACCCTCGGGGTCAAGGAGGTGCATGTCCTCGACCCTCGTTCTCGCAGACCAGTGTCTTACCGCAGCTTCGGACTTACCGGTAATTTGAAAGTAAATTTCCCGCGCACCCTTGACGTCGACCCTGGACTCATAAAACGACTTACCGTGACCGATTCCCCCAAGGTCTTTCTCGAACTTCGGCAGAAATCCCGGGACAACCACCATCATAATCCAGTGCATGCATGGAATCGCAACTAGGGTCAGGATCCCTACTGCCCAGACCAGTGCTGAAAAGGTATTTCGGGCAAAGCCTACTGCTGCTTCACTCCCCAGCTCTTCACACTTTCGACCGAAGAGTGGAACAAAGGCCGCATTATAGGCACCCTCGCCGAAAATTCGGCGAAACATGTTAGGAAAGCGAAAGGCTGCCACGAAGGCATCTGCCACCGGCCCGGTTCCCACGAACCTGGCGATCAGAACGTCCCTCAGGAACCCAAGAATTCGGCTCACCAAGGTGAGCCCGGACACCGTCATCATTGCCCGCAACATCCGCCTTCAGAATGCCTTATTCATTCCGAACATTCAATGCCTCATCGAGGGACACATCAAAGGCTCTTCAACGGAACGCTGCGCGGCGCAAACGGTCCATAATGGCAGAACCAAGACCCACATCGCTGACAGGCTCAGCCACGATTGCATCGATCCCCTCAGCATCCAGACTACGCAGGGAATGGAAAAAACGAACTGCGGCCTCCGCTAATTTCCCCTTGCCGGGGCTGAGGACCTCCACCCGGACCCAGTCATGGCGTTCGAGATAGCCATCCTTGGCCTCTCCCCTGTAACTCAGAAGAGCGTAGCGTTTGCCCTCTTCCGGCTCAAATTCCTCCGGGCTATCATGCAGCAGAACCGGAATCTCCGGGGCGTAATGAGAATCGAGGCTACCCGGAGCCTCTGGCCGATCACCCTTACCCCGGCCAGCTCTCAGAACCTTGCCAAACTTCTGGAGTTCTTCCCGGGTTACCGGACCGGGCCGAAGCAATCGGAAGACAGGGCGTTTCTCTCCCACCTCTACTGCAATGATCGTACTCTCCAATCCGTTCGAGCAAGCTCCTCCATCCACAATGAGGGGAATGCTCCCCTTCAGCTCGTCCAACACCGCACTCGCCGAGGTAGGGCTGATGCGACCAAAGCGATTAGCACTCGGAGCAGCGATAGGACCTAAGTCCTTAGTGAGAAGCCGCATGACCTCGTGCTTGCTGACACGCACTGCCACCGTAGGGAGGCCACTGGTCACAAGATCGGGAATGTCCTCATGCTTTGGCAGGACCATCGTCAATGGTCCCGGCCAGAAGGCTTTTGCCAACTGCCGCACAACGTCCTCAAGTTCCTCGGAAACAACCGCTACCCGATGGAGATCCCGAATACCCGCTATATGCACAATGAGGGGATCGAAGGAGGGACGGCCCTTGGCCTCGAAAACCTTGGCCACCGCCTCCGCATTAAAAGCATCAGCCCCCAACCCATAAACGGTCTCGGTGGGAAGCGCCACCACCTCTCCCGCCCTCAGAACCTTGGCTGCATCCTCCGCAACCGCCCGCCAGTTTTCAAAGTCAGCTATTTCCACCCGGGTCTGCACGCCAAACTGTAACAATTAATTGTTATGGTTTAGAATTTAGAAATTCACTTTAAACTACCGTCCTGATGAGCGGAGGAGAGACATTTCCCAGCGAAAACATAATTCTGATTGGGTTCATGGGGTCAGGAAAATCCTCTATTGCCCGTGATCTCTCCACCGCACTGGGATACCCGGTGGTAGATACCGACTCTCTGGTCGTCGAGCAGGCAGGTAAGCCGATTCCTGCGATTTTCGAAGAGAATGGTGAGGAGGAGTTCAGGGACCGTGAGACTGCTGTGCTTACCGAACTGGAACAATCTGGCCCAACCCACCGGATTGTCGCCACCGGCGGCGGCATTGTCGAACGCCCAGCCAACCGCAATATCCTGAAAAAAATGGGCTTTGTCGTCTGGCTCGTGGTGTCCCCGGAGGAAATCCTGCGGCGCACTGCCAAGAACCGCGAGAGGCCACTTCTTAATACCGACGATCCGGAGGAAACAATCCGCCGTTTGCTCGAGAGGCGAGTGGACTTCTACCGGGATACCGCACATCAGGAGATTGAAACTGATGATCTCACCTTCCCGGAAATTACTACCGGAATCGTTGAATCGGCTCGCTACTTTTTCTCTGGTTGAAGAACGGCCCGTTCCCTGTCACGTCCTATCTCCGTGGATCCCGTCATCGCCAAGCGTAACGTAAAGTTCATTGCCACCAAGCTCGGCTTTGACGATTGCCGGGTTGCGCCTGCCCGCAGGGCGAGGCATGCCGATGAGTTTCTGCGCTGGGCGGCGGAGGGTAAGGCCGGTGACATGAAATGGCTTGAGCGCGATCCCGAGCGCCGAACCGACCCCCGCAATATTCTTCCCGGTGCGCAAGCTGTTGTCTGCCTTGCCCTTAACTACTACCCGGGACCGGCCGACCCTAATCCAGCCTATCAGATCGCCCGCTATTCCTGGAATGAGGACTACCACGACATCATCGAGGAAAAGCTCAGAGATCTCGACCTTGCAATGAAGGAGCTTGGCGGCACCCAGCGTTACTACGTGGATACCGGTCCGGTTCTTGAAAGAGATATGGCAACCGAGTCCGGACTGGGATGGAATGGGAAATCCTGTGTTCAAATCCACCGCCGGTTGGGGGCGTGGTTTTTTCTTGCCGAATTAATCACCACTCTTCCACTTGAGCCCGATACGCCGACCCAGAATTACTGTGGGAAGTGTATCGCCTGTATCGACACGTGCCCCACAAATGCCATCACTCGCCCTCACCACGTGGACGCGCCAAGGTGCATTTCCTACCTCACCATTGAACACAAGGGCTCCATCCCCGAGGAACTCCGTCCTCTCATCGGGAACCGTCTCTACGGATGCGATGACTGCCTCGCAGTCTGCCCGTGGAACCGTTTTGCAAAAGCCAGTCGTGATATTCGTTTCCATGCACGAACGGAAGTATTCGAACATCAGCTTCGTGATTTCCTAGCGCTCACAGACGAGCAATTTCGCAGTCTCTTCAGGAAATCACCAATTAAGCGTATCAAGAGAAATCGCTTTCTTCGTAACGTTTGTGTCGTCCTCGGGAACGTTGGTGATTCTGGAGATCTCCCCGCCTTAGAGGCTGCCGTGGAAACAGAGGACCCCCTCATTGCCGAACACGCGGCGTGGGCGATCAGCCAGATCAAAGAACGCATGGATCCGACGACATGCACTTCAGGAGCTCGCAATCTCCCCGCGTAATTTACGCCGCATCCAATCTGAGAGAACGTCTCCTGCAAACACAACCGCAACTCCAAGGAGAACATAAAACAGCATCTCGTCGTAACGAAGCCAGTTATGTGCGATTGAGACATAGTAGCCAAGTGATGAGATGCCCAGCATCCCGAGGATCGTTGCCTCCCGGATACAAGTCTCCCATCGATAAAAGAAAAAGAGGAGAAAGCGGTTGAAGGACAACGGAGCCAGGCTTCCGCAATAGGATTGGACTCGCCCCGCACCACTTTGGATCCAATGCCTCGGAACCTCTGGCCTCTGATTCTCCATCACCTCTCCCCACAATCGACCCAGAATGCCGAGATTATGGAGCGCCAGGGCGAACACGAGAGGCCACGCGCTTGGCCCAAGTAGACCAACGAGGAGAAAGGCGTAGACATATTCCGGCACCGCCCGGGCGAGAATAAAAAGGCTCCGGGTCAAAAAACCGACTCCACTCCACCACCAATGAACCCATCGGGAAGCGGCCCCAAGAACACCGAATGGCTCGCCCCGGGCGAGCGCCCGACTTCCTGCAGGGAGAAGCAAAGCAGCTCCCATAGCTGCAAGAACTATCGCTGAGCTGGCAATCGCCACGGTATTAAGCAGTGCCTCTGCTCCGTTTCGTGACCATAGATCCACCGCCCAATCCTTTACTGCCTTCCCCTTCCCCTCCAAGGCCTCTATCCGCTCGCTTCCGGATGCCGTAGAATTCTCAGGGCGGGCTGGTGCCGGGGTCAGCTTGGTAAGAAACCGACCTATCCGCGCATCCCGTTGCTCCGCAGCCATATTTATTCCGAGCTCTCTCCCATTGGTCCATGAGATTAAAACCAGCATCATACCCGCGAGGAGCCCTCCCCGCACTATCCAGTCGCGCGGCGCTGTTCGCCGCAAACGCGCTTCGGACCTCCCCGATTCCAACTTGCTGAGTTCCGGCACCGCCTTTCGAGTCGCGCCCCGGTTCAACCTATCTCGAAGGCGGGCACCCAAGGTATCAACTCCCACCACCACGATCACTAGGGCATAGAGCTGGGTCCATACCTCTCCATAATAGAGGCTCTCATAAGACTGGCGAATTCCCAGCCCGATGGTTTCGACACCAATGAAGCCAAGGACCGCGGACGAACGCAGAGCGCATTCGAACCGATAGACGGTGTAAGTAAGCATCTCTGGTAATGCAGAAGGCAGAAGCGCACTCAAAAAGGCCTGCACCGGAGAGGCTCCCGTAGCCATGAGCGTGGAACGGGAACCCTGGGATTGCTCATCGATTAATTCGGAGAAGACCTTGCCAAGTGTTCCCGCGAAGGGCAGCGCCAGCGCACTGCACGCCGCGATAGGGGCATCTCCAAGGGCCGAGAGAAAAAATAGCGCCCAGACCAGCTCATGAATCGATCGTCCCAGGGTAATGAGAAAGCGGCAACCCCACCGGAGCAGGCGAAGCATACCTCGCATTATAGTCCTCCCTACGGGGGCCTTCCCATACCGCATTCCTCCGGGCCACCATGCGGACGAGGCAAGAAACCCCAGCACCAGTCCCGAAGGCACCGCGAGACTGATCGCGATTAGTGCATAACGGAAAGTACGAAGCAGGCTCTCTCCCAAGCGGAGGAGGAACGGACGAGCATCCTGGGGAAGGGAAGGATTCTCATCGGCAAGAGAGGGCGAAAGAGCTGCTCCGAAGAAACGTCCTGCCTCAGCAAAGGGATCCGCACCTTCACTCAGCTGGATAATCCGGGGTCCCAGAACCCATCCGGAAACCAGGAGCACACCAAGCAACGCCACTACCGCCAGGCGCTTTCCAAGCCAGAATGTGCCTGGCACTTTCACAAGACCACCGCCTTGTCTCCGAGATCAAAGAGAGCCGAGAGGCCTTCACTCCCCAACTCAGAGGGTTTCCCATCGAAATGAACGTTTCCATGCTTGAGTCCCACAAGGCGCGGAAAAAATTCCCGTGCGAGATCCAGTTGGTGCATGGATACCAGAAGAGTCAGGCCTTCCTCTTCACTCAGACGAGTCAGGAGCTCAAGGACATCCCGGGCACGGGCCGGGTCAACTGCGGAAACGGGCTCGTCTGCCAGAATAACCGCCGGCTCCTGGAAAAGTGCCCTCGCCACCGCCACCCGCTGTTGCTGCCCGCCGGAGAGTGTATCCGCTCGGTCATACATTTTTTCCGCAATTCCGACCCGCTCCAGAAGCTCATAAATGCGCCGGCGGACTCCTACCGCCGGCAGGATTAAATCACGCAGGCTTCCCAGAATTGACCTTCGCCCGCATCGCCCTGCGACGACATTCTGAAGAACTCGCAAATTGGGCACAAGGCCCAGATCCTGGGGGAGATAGCCCAATCGCGACCGTAACTCTCTGAGCTTTCGTTCCCCGAGAACGAGGGGATTGCAGCCCAGCACCCGGACCTCCCCACGGTCCGGTGCGAGCTGCGCTCCAAACAGGCGAAGAAGCGTCGTCTTACCGCTTCCGGAGGCCCCAATTAGGGCCACTCGCTCGCCCCTGGCGATCTGGAGATCGATGCTCGAGAGTGCATGCACTGCCCCAAAGCTCTTGCGAGCCTGGGAAAGCTCGAACACCGTCTCCATCATCCTCGGATCTTTACCCTCGTCGACTCAGTCGAACGAGACCTTTTCCATCACGGCCGCGATGCCTGCGAAAGTCTCATTGTTGACCTTCACCAATTTTTCCCGACCCAGTGCCTTGAGAGCCGCCTCGTCCTGACAATCCACCAGCGCTTGCTGCAGTTTGTCCAGAAATCCCTCACCGAAGGCATTCTCCAGATCTGGATGAGCGGTCATGTTGTAATCGGCATACGTCGGTGTTTCCCATATTTTCACACACTTTTCCGGGTCTACCTTCCCAGCTGCTACCAACTTTTCGTAGGTGCCAAAGCTCAACGCGCCAGCTTGGAAGGATCCATCCTGCACCAGCATTGCAGTCTTGTCATGCGCTCCGGAGAATCCAGGCTTTTCCTTGAAGAACTCCATAGGAGTCTTCCCGGTGTTCTCGATGATGAAATGGCTCGGCATGATACACCCCGAGGTTGAACTGGAACTGCCATAGGTAAATTTCAGGTCAGCAATGGCAGTCGGAAAGTCTTCCGAGGCTTCCAGTCCAGTCGAGGCATTGGCGATAAAGTAGGATTTAAAGGCGAGATCTTTCTGACCAGCGACGAGCGCACGGGCACCCGGCACTCGGGACATGGCCTGCACTCCAGTGACTCCACCAAACCAGGCCAGCTGAACATCGTTGTTTTCAAATTTCTCCACCGAAGCTCCGTAATTGATCGACGGGACAAACTCCACGTCGATTCCCAGAGCCTTGGAGAGATAATCTGCTACCGGTTGAAACCTCTCCTTCTGCGCGGTTGTATCTTCATCCGGGATCGCTGAGAAGCGAAGTACCTTCACAGCTGCCTCATTTTCTGCAGATTCCTTTTCATTTCCTCCACAGGCGATGAGGAGGCCAGCTATTCCTGCTACCGCCAGGCGCGGCAGTGTATTTTTGATCATGGTTTGACGTGTGTTTCTTGTTTTTTAGTTAGGGCAAGCGGAGCGTCCAAGGGCTCTTCAAGTGCACAAAAAAACCGCAGGTCCACTGAGAGTAAGCGAGACCATGCGGCAGGTTGCCGTTTCGCTGAGCGCCGACCGACGCTCGGTAATTCTTTCTCGTTTTCGTCTCATGGAACCGCAATGTTTTCCGGAGGGAGAAGCCTATCAACTAATTGCTCCCTCGGAAAGGAAAAGGAAGCTCATTATCCAGCACTCCCTGCGTCCAGTCCACATATCTGCTTAAGACACCGGAGAGCCATCGCTCGCCGGTTGGAGAACGGCCGACTGGGGCATACGGCTTTCCATCCACGGCTCTCCGCAATCTTCCTCAGAGCCTCTCCCGGATTCACAACAGTGACCTCCTCACACAGTTCCAGCATGGGCAGATCCACCGTGCTGTCCGAGAAGCCACTGCTATTCTGTTGGATCCCCTTTTCGAGGACTTCTCCCTCCTCGAGGAGCCGTGATACTTTTACCTCCCGCTTGTTGTTGCCCCCAATAAAATCAGGGAAAAGCGGCATCGTGCTTTCAAACTCAACTCTCGTCCCGTAACTCGCATCAAACCCCAGCGCCTCTCCAAGAGGCCGAGCATAAAACTCAGGACTCGCCGAGACCAGAACCAACCGGCGCCCCTTCGCACGCTCTTCTGCAAGCACCTCCAGCATTGATGGATAAAACGACCGCGGCACATGGTAAGCCACAAATTCCTCTACCAGTTCTTCAAGTTGCTGACGTGGCATTCTCCAGAGAAAGGACAGGAAGATTCTCTTCATCCCCTCGGATCCAAGCACTCTCGAAAGGACGAGAAAGGGAACAAAGACAACGAGGTAGAGCCTGCGCACAGGCTCCTTCCGCAGCACCCAGTTGCAGAAAAGAAGCTGGGTGTCCCAAGCGATCAAGGTCTGGTCGAGATCAAAGAGTGCAAGACCACCTGTTCTCTTTTGTTGAGCCATGAGAGGTAAATACAGAAGTTGATTGTCCCAATTCGGACTCTTCCACCGTCTTCACGACACCTCCTTCTGGCAACTGAAATCGTTATCGAAGGCTTGCTCCATGACTCTGGTTACCAGAAACCGGTATTGCCATACGGTCGCCCCTCGCATTTGCTGGGCCTCGTGAAACATGTGTTGTCTATCCCGAAGGTCCTCGCCATCTCCCTTATCATGGCGAGCTTTCTTTGGGCCGGGGACGAGCCCACGAATGTCAGGGTCGCCACTCCTTTCCTGGCTTCGACCTCCATCGAGGTCGCCTGGATCGATAACTGTGACGACGAGACCGGATACGAACTGCAAGTTCGACCCGAAGGAGAAGACTGGTTCACAGTCGTAGTCTCACCGGCGAACAGCACCCTGCTGTCACTCCGCGGAGGCAGTCCAGGGAGCACCTTGAGTTTCCGGGTCCGAGCGCTGAGGCCCGAGGAGGACTCCGGCTGGACTGAGTCGCCTGATGTCACTCTGCCCTCGGGATTCGCGATCGAAGCTGGGAGATTTATCGGCGGAACTGTTGGAACCCCACTCACCAGCCCGCTCCTGACGGTCTACACCCTCGAAGGAGAGGGAAACGCCTCGAGTTTCGAGGTGTCAGACCTCCCTGACGGCTTCGTGTTTGATGCAAGTAGTGGGACATTCTCGGGCAGCCCCCTCGCACCGGGAATCTACCGGCCGATGATTTCGGCGACCGACGGCAATACTGTGGCCACCACCTTCATCACCCTGCGGGTCAAGCCCACTACTGCCGGCCCTGAGGCACTCTCTCCCCTTCCAAGCCTCCTCTTCCTCAGCCCTCCTGTCGCGCCCATTCGTTACGACCTTGCTCCTCACTTTCACGACCCAGACACCTCCACCGCAATCCGCTTCCAGACCAATCTCGGAACCATCGACTCTATTCTTTACCCCGAGGCCTGTCCCGCTCACGTCGAAAATCTCCTGAACTATATCAACCGGGGTGACTATGATGGTGCCATCTTTCACCGCTCCGCGATCACCGCCACCTCCGGAGTCGCAGTCGTGCAGGCAGGACTCATGAAATTGGATGCGGAAGAGAACTTCACCCGCATTGTCACAGATCCGTCCGTGGTGGATGAACC
Organism: Roseibacillus sp.; assembly: GCA_002686085.1. Lineage (GTDB taxonomy): Bacteria > Verrucomicrobiota > Verrucomicrobiia > Verrucomicrobiales > Akkermansiaceae > Roseibacillus_B. Next base: position 168,356 of record NZAC01000011.1, read on the forward strand.
CGCCCTCTCTAACCTCAATGGGACTCTCGCCATGGCCAAGACCGGCGCCCCCGACAGCGGTTCCAGTCAAGTCTACTTCAATACCATCGACAACCTCAACCTTGATGGACCCCAGTCCAACGGTGGCTACACCGTCTTCGGCAGGGTAACCACGGAATCACTTCCAGTCATCGCCGACATCTCCGCCCTGCCTCGCGGGACCTACACCGCCAGCATTGACAGCCTTCCGCAAACCCTCAGCGACTGGCCGACCACCACCGTTCCAGAGGACAGCATCCCTGCCCCCGCAGAGCTGGTCCAGATTACCGAGGCCACTCAGCTCGAGAATCTGCTCTCCTACCGCCTCGGGCCAGACGGAGACTCATCTCTGGTTTCCAGCTCCCTCACCGATACCGAGCTCACCCTCGCCCCGGTTCCCGGTGCCACCGGCACTACCTCGATCACCATCGAAGTAGAAGATCTCGATGGCACCGTCCTACCGGCCCTGATCTCCTACTGTGTCCTTGATCTCGATTTTCACCCTCTGCTCTCTCCGGCTGGTCACCCCGCGGTCACTTTCCGACACGAGAAGACCCCGGCAGCCCTCTCCTATGAGGTGCAGAGTTCACTGGATGGGCAGCAGTGGAGCACCGTCTGGAGAACCGAAGAGGGCACCGCGAGCCCAGCTGTGATTGACCAATCGGATCTGGGAAGCGCATGGCAGCTCACCATTGAAGATTCAGCAATCACCGCCCCCGCTGCAGGGGTGGCCCTCGTGCGTATTGCTGTCACCAAGTGACCCAGCCGAGCGACTCCCAATTCACACTCGACGCCCAAGACCTACGTTTCCTCATGCTCCGGCCTGCCATCCTGCTTTTCCTTGTCGCCGTGATCAGTCCCGCCCGGGGTCAGATCCTTGCCGATTTTGAAATTTCCCTGCAGGACAAGGAATTTGGCCGTTTCACCATTCAGCTGGATCAATACAACTCCCCCCACGCGACCGCCAATTTCATTCGTCTCGCTGAGGGGCTGGTTCCCTGGGTGGACAGCAGAGGAGGGCAGGTGCGCCAAGCCCCTTTCTACGATGGACTCTCCTTCCACTCCCTCACCGCCGGCACCGAGATCGCAAGCGGCTCCCGAGATGGAACTGGCAGAGACAATGCAGGATGGACCCTCCGGGACGACTTCACCCTGCCGGGGAGTGGGACCTACACCGTCTATATGGAAAATGACGGACCAAATTCCAACGGAAGCCGGTTCTTTATCAACATCCCCAGCGCTCTCAGCAGCAACCCCGTCCGGGCCGGGAATGCCTACACTGCCTTCGCTCGAGTTCTCCAGCCCACCTTCCCCCCGGGAGGGAATGGCCGGCTCACCGTGGCAGCCCTCTCCAACAGTCTCCCCGGTTTCCACATCATCGATTCGGTGCGCATCCGCTACCTGACCCCGGGAGACCTTACCTTCCGCCGCAACCTCCTTGATCCGGAACATTTCTCCCTCTTTCTACTGCCGTCCGCGCGCACTCCACTCTTCAGCTTTCGACGCTCTGGCCCTACATCATTTCTAAACTGGAACTCCACTCCAGGCTCTACCCTCCTGCTATGGAGCTCCCTCGATTTACGCAACTGGCTCGGCCCCTTCTCTCTCAACCACCTCCCCGGGAGCGAATTTGAGGGCTATGATCTCAGTTCAACTCAAGCCTTCGCCTCCCGGGCCTTTTTCCGGGGCGGAGTGGTGGAATATCCCCACTGGCCTTCCACCGAGCGCAATTTTGGGAATGCGTCCATCCTCCTGAACTTCCGCGACCCCAACCGGGGAATTGTCAATGCCAGCTGCTTCTTCGATGAGACCGGCTACGCTGGCACTTACCAAGGAACCTTCGGCACCGGCGAATTCATCATCTCGCGAGAAAAAACCAGTCCCTATGCTCGGGAATTTCAGCTCGCGGCGACCACCGGGAACCAGCCCACCTATCGCTTCATCCTTCATTACGACCTCGCCTGGTCCAACGGCTCCCCACCTTTCTCTATCCCGGTTCTGGCGAACCCCAGTCGCCTTGAGGGCTCCGACCTCCTGAACGCGGCTGATCCTCTTGAGAATGGTAGCTGGCGGTATGTGCCAGCCCCCTGATCCCCGGGCTGTATTCGAGGTTTCCCTTCCCTCCACAAAAAAGCGGCTCCGGTTTCCCGGAGCCGCTTGAAAAT